>CAIQIR010000158.1 GCA_903871875.1 uncultured Schlesneria sp. | reverse complement strand
GTGGTTCCCTTTTCGATTGCCGACCTGGTTCCCTTTTCGGCTGCCGAAGTGGTTCCCTTTTCGATTGCCGTTTCCACCTGCTGCGTGCCATGCGAAATAGAAAATGGGAACAGTCGAATCTTGAGCCGGCAATGAGCGAGGAGGCTTCCTGCGTGCCGGCTGATTGGCCAACTCAGTGGCGGATTGTCTGAGAGATTTCTGGGTCGGACACGGGGCGAAAGGTCGATTTCGGCCTCCTTGGCCTGCGGCCCCCAGGTTGCGGAGCAACACTGGGCCACCCTGAAAAAGGGGCCACCCGGGAAAAAGGGGCCGCCCGGGAAAAGGGCTACTCCGCGAAGCCAGAGCGGCCAGCGAAGGTCGCGCTCTACGACCAGACGATGTCGCGTAAGTGATTGGAACAATGCGTCTTGTGACCAGTCTTCCAAACGTTTGGAAACAAGACGCATTTTGGTCTTGGCCTGCGGCTTTTTTTGCGTATGTTATCTCCTGTTAACCTGTCGTGGCGTCAGTTGCCGTCTGCAGCGGCAAGGGAATTCGAGGGGGATTGTCGGGACGTCGCTTTGATGGCGAGGGGACTCGGGGTGATTTGAGTACGAATCAATTGGGGGGGGGATCAGGGATGTTAGGACTTGCTTGGCCGGTGGATGTGGAACTGGGAGATCGATGTGGTCGGATTGAGGAACGGACTCTACGGCGAAGGGAACCGCTGCGAGGGATCACCGATCCCAACTGGGCGACCGTGCTGGCCATGGTCGGTGAACGAATCGTGTGGTGGTTGTCGGCCGCGGTCAGGTCGCAAATGAGTACGGAGGTCCGCCGGTCTGGCACCCGGTGTGGCTTGCACAAGGTCCGCATCCTGACCGACAGCGGCGGAGGATGGTCTTGGAGCCGGCTGCCGCAGGCATGTCTGCTTGATCGCCGAGACAATCTGCTGTCTGCGAAAGTGTTCTTTGTCGACGCCGACGGAATATCCGTTCAGGCCCTGGCTGAAGGTCCGGCCGTGACGGCGAATCGCCAGACTCTACGAAATAGGGAACTTGGCCAACTTTGCCAAACGCAAAAGTGGCTCAAACGCTACAAAACAGGGATGTTTGCCAACTTGGCCAACGTTTTTTCACCAAATCGTCCGGCAGCGGGTCAACTTCCCATTGCCGCGCGATCCCTTCCTGTCCGATTGGCACGACTCGAGCCGAGAATCGATTGCCGACGGGATTGCTCAGCCGTTGGCGTCAACCTCTCGCTGCGATTGGACAAGCGTTCCGGACTTCCCCTGGATTCGATAAACACGCGGAAACGAATGAGAAAAGGGCGAGGGGCTGAAGTCTGTCGGGAAGTTTGCTACAATGCGCGGTTCTGAAATTCCAGGCTCGTTTCGAGATTTGCAGAATGTCTGTGCCCAAGGTTGCCATCGTGGGACGTCCCAACGTTGGCAAAAGTTCGATCATGAATTGGCTCGCTCACAAGCGAGTCTCGGTTGTCGATCCCATGGCGGGAGTCACTCGCGATCGGGTCACGTACCTGATGCATGTCGATGATCGCTATTTCGAATTGATCGATACCGGAGGAATCGGGATCGTCGACGTCGGTGAATTGACCGAGGAAGTCGATACGCAAATCCGGATCGCGCTCGAACAGGCCGACGTCATCATGTTCGTCGTCGAAGGTCCCGCCGGGATCACCGCGCTCGACCAGGAAGTCAGTCGACGTTTGTGGAAAATCGACAAGCCCAAGCTGCTGGTCGTCAACAAATGCGACTCACCCAAAGTCGATCGTGACATCGCCGAATTCCATCGCATGGCCGACGCGCCGATGATCACGATCAGCGTGAAAGGGAACCGCAACCAGGACGAATTGCTGCAGGCCATTTTGCAGACGTTGCCGGAACCGGATGAATCGGAAGCGGAAGAAGGCGAATGTCTGGACGAAGTTCCGGAATTAAAACTGGCGATCGTCGGCCGCCGCAACGTGGGTAAAAGCACGTTCATCAATCAGCTGGCAGACGACGATCGCGTCATCGTCAGCGAAATTCCGGGGACCACGCGCGACAGTATCGACGTGCGATTTCAGATGGACGGTAAGGCGTTCGTCGCGATCGACACACCCGGTGTCCGCAAGCGAAAGAGCCTCGCCAACAACGTCGAGTGGTACGGTTTGGCGCGCGCCAAACGCAGTATTCGTCGAGCGAACGTGGTGCTGATGTTCTTTGATTGCCTGGAAACAGTCTCCAAGGTCGACAAGCAGCTCGTGGGCGAAATCTTCGACGAACACAAGCCGTGTATTTTCGTCGTCAACAAATGGGATTTGGCTCCCGCGGAAACGTCCACCACGGATTGGGCCGAATACCTGTTCAAGAACTTTTCCCACATGCGGCATGTTCCGGTGTGCGTGGTCACCGCCAAAGACGGTCGCAATACCAAGCGGCTGATTAATCTGGCTCAATCGGTTTACAAGCAATCGCGCTTCCGGGCCAAGACGGGCGAATTGAACAAATTGATTCGCGCGGCCATCAAGAACGCACCGCCACCGACTCGCATGAATCGCATGGCGCGGATTCTGTTTGCGACCCAGGTTTCGACCGAGCCGCCGACGATTGTGATCAAATGCAATGCAGCGGAGCTGTTTGACGAAGACTACAAGCGTTATCTGCTGGGCGTGCTGCGTGAACGACTGCCGTTCAAAGAAGTGCCAATCAAATTGTACTTCCGGTCGAAGGCCGATGATCACACGAAGGCCGAACGCGAGGAAGCGATCTCCACAGCCCTGGAACGTGGTATCGATCTGGACGATTTTGAAGACGAAATCCTCGGCACCGATCTGGCCGACGATTGAGCCCGGAACCGGCTCTTTGACAATTCGAATGCGAATTGAAAAACGCCACGGATTCCGTGGCGCAGACACCTGAGTGCGGGTCGTACCTCTGTGTCGCGTTGAAGCAGGGGCTAAAGTCGCGAATTAAGGCCCGCCAGACGCCACGCGGATCGTGGATGCGCTCGCGACAATGGCTTTTCGGGTCACAGCACGACGTCGCCGATCATGGTGAGAACGGCGAATAGGCCAGGTGAAAGGTGTCGGCGACGGGCTTGTTTGTCACGCGGCCTTGATGAAGGTTGATGGCATTGGCGAATCCCGGGTCGGCCGCTGCGGCCCCCGCCAAGCCTTGATTGGCCAGCCGCAAGACATACGGCAACGTCACATTACAGAGGGCGTGGGTACTCGTTCGACCGACGGCTCCCGGCATGTTCGTGACGCAGTAATGGACGATGCCGTCGACGACATAAGTGGGACGGGAATGTGTTGTCGGTCGCGTCGTCTCCACACAACCGCCCTGATCGACGGCGACGTCGATAATGACCGCACCGTGCTTCATCAGCTTCAAATCGTCCCGCGCGATCAATCGGGGCGCACGTGCCCCTTCGACCAGAACGGCTCCAATCACCAGATCCGCCAGTTGCAGTTGCTCACGGATATTATGACGATCGCTGAAGAGGGTGTTCACGTTGGGCGGCATGACATCTTCGAGGTACCGCAGCCGTTCGACGTTGACATCGAGGATCACGACGTCGGCCTGAAAACCCGCAGCGATCCGGGCCGCATTCTTGCCCACCACGCCACCGCCCAGAATCGCGATATGAGCCGGCGCGACGCCAGGGACGCCGGCCAACAGGATGCCACGTCCCAACTGAGGCCGCTCCAGATATTTGGCTCCTTCTTGAATACTCATTCGCCCCGCCACTTCGCTCATCGGCGTCAGGCAAGGCAGATCCCCTTTGGGACCTCGCAGAGTTTCATAAGCGACGGCGGTGATGCCCGTAGCCAGAAGATTCTTTGTTAATTCCTCGCTGGCGGCGAGATGAAAATAAGTGAAGACCAACTGACCCTGGCGCAGGTGTGGCCATTCGGTCGACTGCGGTTCCTTCACTTTGACGATCAGATCGGCGCCGGCCCAGACTTCGGCCGCCGTCGGCACGATGCGAGCTCCGTTGACGGTATACATCTCATCCGTCAAGCCGCTACCCAGCCCCGCGCCAGCTTCGATCAGCACTTCATGACCGGCGCGGGTTAATTCTTCGACCCCGACGGGCAGCATCGCCACTCGGTATTCGTCGGATTTCACTTCACGAGGGACACCAATACGCATTGGAAAAGCTCCTCTTCAGAGACACGGGATGCAGCAACAAGCGGTCGGCTGCAAGCAAGTCAAACGGTCGGATCAATCCACTCGTCAGTCGCTGGTCCGGTCGTTGGATTCGTCAGCTTCCAGCCGCTTGGGAATTCTCGTCGCGAACCAGGGCTCGCACAACTCCCATCCCGCCGAGCAACGCCAACATCATCAACGCGCCCAACATGGTCGCTGCGGTCGTTTTAGAGATCCCGAAGAGATACGCCAGTCGGTCGACCGGTCCCTTCGCCAGATCCACCTGCAGCGATTCGGTCGGCTCATTGATCGCTTCGACGGGTGTCGCAGTGGCTGCGGATTCGCCGGTACCACCTAATTCCTGACCGTAATGAGATCGCTCTTCTGGCGGTGGCAACGGAATGACAAAGGCAATCTGTTCGGAAGAGGACTTCGTTTCCGTCGCGAACTTCGATTGACGTCGACGTTTGAAAAGTTCGTCAGGTGTATCGAACGAGGTTTGCTCGACCGCCGTGGTGGGCGGTGGTAGCGGTGCGGTGGTGGCAGCCGTGGAGTCTTCTGCGGAGGGGGCCAGAGCACCGGCGATCGACCCCGAATACCCCTCGATCGAAGGGGCGGTGGCGTTGTCCCACAATGAACCCCTCAGTAGAGGGCGAACCGGCGTTTCGTGATGGGACGACGAAGATCCCCAGGAAATCGGAGATTCCTGTTGTGCCGTTGTCGCCGATTTCTCACTCGTGGTCTTCGTGCGAGACACCGTCGCCGATCGAGATCGAGATTCGGAAGTGCTCGTCGGTACGTCTCGCAATTGCTGACGCAGATCGCTGGGTAACGAGGCCGACTTCGAACTGGATTTTCCCTCTGATGACGAGGCGGCGGGATCATCTTTCGCAACTCGCCATTTGATCATCGACAAGTGTCCAATGACCGGCGGTCGAGCCGTTTCCGCCATACGGGGAGCAGCATCAGAAGCGGATGATTCGGTCGTGGTATGACGTGTTCGGCGTGTGTGGATGATGGGAAGTTCCAGTTCGGCCCAGTCATCGGACGGCTCGTTGAACGAATCGCTGAGCAGGTCCACAGAGAGCACGGAAGCGATTTCACCGGGTTGAAGCGACGTCACCGAATCCAGACGCCGTTTGAGCTGCAGGACCTTGTCGGAATCGAAGTCGTCCTCCGATGGGATTTCGGAGAGGGAGCCCGCCCAATCTTCAGACACTTCCGCGACTTCTGGGGGCTTGCTCGCGGGCTTCGATAGGGATTCGGTTTCCGGTTCGGAGACTGCATCGGCCCATTGAGTACCTTGCTTCACTTCCTCATCCAGACTGGCTGCGATGTCGGACGCATCTGGTTCCGAGGAAAGATGAACAATGCCCGGTTCTTGACCAGCTGACGATCGTTCGACAGCCGGCTTTTCGATCGCCGGTTGTTCGGCAGCGGCGGGCTGGATCCGATTGGGTTCCGCATCCGTGCTGAGCGCCAGCGGAGCGGCCACTGGAAGAGGTTCCGCGGTCTTGTTCATCGGATTGATCAGGGGACCATCAACCAGGGCCGGGGCGATTGTGGTAGCCACTGCCGAATGGACGAGTTTCGTCTGATCGTGGTCGACATAACTGGCCCGCAGTTTAAAGCGTGCCGAACTGCCGACGGTTCTCATCCGAGCCACTTCTTCTTTCGAAGGGCGAGGCGGCATGGGTGTTACCTGAACGGTCCAATTCTCGTCCGCAACTTCTGTATGAGCGACTTTCAAGTCAGCGACGGTCACTTCAGCGACGTCCAGGTCGGCAGAATTCACGTCGGCAGAATTCACGTTGGAGTCGGCTTGGGCCACTAAGTGGGATTCCGCGGACGGCGAGGCACTTGTCGTCTGAGCACTCGTCGCCTGTTCCGGCAGGTCATCGGCGAATGGATCATCCGAGACTGACGCTGGCGGGGTCGGCGCCTTTGATTGAGGCGCAATCCCCTCCGTCAGCCCCAGATCGTCGGTAGCGAGCTTTTGAACAGGGCGTGTCACGATCGCCGGTCGTTTGACAGACTGGGCCGCCGCAATAGTCGGGGCTTTTCCCGTTCGAGGAACGGCGTTTTGCGTACCGACATCGGACACGTCGATTTTCGTGATCGCAAATTTCTTACGAGTCGCGGTGGCCTCTTTCGCTGCCACGGACTTCGATTCGGACGGCTCCTGAACCCCACCTCGCGATTGGGCCAGCGTTGGTATCTGCCCTTGTCGGCGGGCAATTCGTTCCGCGTTCTTTTGTCGAAGCTCGTTCAGATAGCCCCGTGTCGTCGCGGGCGAGACATCCAAAGCAGGCTTCTTGCCATTCGCGGGATTCTCGGACAGTTTGTGGGCGCGATCCGCCAGAGTCATCGCTCGATCAAGATTGCCCTGCTCTTCCTGAGCCTTCGCTTCCAGCATCAGCTTTCGGATGGCCACACTGAAGCCGGTAGTTGATTGCGGCGGGGCACCTTCTTTCGGCTTTTGTGTACTGGCCGGTTTTTGTGCACCGGGAAGCGCAAACCAGCCGGCATGCACTTCGTCGACTTCGACCGCGATACTCATCACGGAAGCCATACCCATCAGGGGCGCACACCCCCAGCGGAGTGCATTCCATTTTTTGATTCTGCTGAGATCAATCATTCGCGCATCCTTTGGCGAACGCGAACACTCCGACGTCCCGGGATGTCATTCAACACACCGACTCCCAATCGGATCGGTTGTGTCTCTCGTTCTGCTTAACCCGGTCAGCGAGACTCTGCGGACAATGACAAGAGGAGGAATTCTGATGCTGCGCAGACTTCCCGTTTTAACAAGACGGGTTGGGAGACTGCGCAGTTTGTCTTGGACTTTGCGGGAAATTCCGCTTGTTCAAATGGGCCCCTCGTCACAACGGGATTGGGAGAGAACCCGGACAGACTTGACCGCCCGCAACGGGGGCTTCTCAGATGACCGAAGTCCAGGGCGGTTACTTCGCCCAGTCGGAATCAGGTTCATCGGAATCGTCTGAAAGAGTGGAGTGGCCGGCGAGATCGGCGTCTCGAGGCTCTCCTTCGGCTTCTGATTCGTCGGCGTCGCTCATTTCGATGGAGTCGAGACTCACTCCGGATTCGGAATGAATCGCGATTCGGGCCGCGGGAACGCCCTCGTCCAGTTGGACCACCTCGAATCCCGGCAAATCGGGCATCTTCCAGACTTGATTGGGAATCGACGACGGATTGATTTGGATTTTGTTAATTTCCATCGTCATCGACATTTGAGTTTGCGGCCAATCGAGCATCACGCGATGCGGCAAGACCACACCAGAAGCCTTATCGAGCCGGTGCCCGCCGAGTTTGGCGAGCGCGACGCGTTTGCCGTCGTAGTCGTAAAGACTGTGCTCCACCACGATCCCACGCTTGAGATCAACAAGGACAACTCGGCGAAGTGGTCGTCCATGAGCAGTAGTGACCTGCTGAACAAGTCGTGCTTGCCTATTCGAGGGATCGGCCTCCATGGTCACGCCGGTCGTCGGCAGCGGAGCCACTCCCAGCGCCTCCATCAGCCAATCGGGCTCAAAGGGAACCCCCAACGCCTGACGGGCCACGTCCATATTCTCGTGTTTGCAGGTCACAAACGCAGGATCCATTCGTCGTGACCAGACCCAAAATCGCTCGTCGTTGGATCCCAGATCCACTTCGTTCCCGAGCGGTGAACTGACAACGAGGCGCACATGTCGCCCTTTTTCGACAGCCAGCGTACCTGACAGCGACCACTGATTGGCGTGGATTTTGACGCTGTTGGATCTCCAGCTTTGAATGCGATCGGTATTTTGATTGAGATGCGCAACGACTTCCTCAATCCGGGGATTGTTGCAGTTCTGCAGCCGAGGTGCCCCGGCCATCGGATCGGGTTGTCGGCCGACCATCATCGTTCGCACCGAGATACATCCGGTTTGAACGGTGGCCAACAACAGGGCCAGCATCAGCAGGCTGCCGCGACGGAAAGAGGGGTTGCTCGCCAGGCGAGTCGCAGCGATCTGGTTGATCATGACTGCCACTCCAACGCGAGTTGTGCTTTCAGCTCGGCCTGCATTCGCTGAGATTCGGTATCGTCCAGATGGTAGTTACGGACTTCGAAGTTGCCTTCGCCGTGGACACCACTCAGTTCCAACACTTCGTCATCGTCGTCAAAGCGAACGTTTTCGAGCTTCAATTTTCGCTGTTGAAGCAGCACCAGAGCGAGCGCGTACCGCGTCTTTTCATGGACGGGACTCGCCTCTTCACTCAGTTGTTCGAAATACCTCAGTGCGACTTCGGGATCGATCCGCTGTTGGTGAGGATCAGGAGCGGCCGGAACATCGACCGTCCAATGTCCGAAATGCCCCTGCGGCGGGCCTGTCCATCCCTCATCGGAAAAATCGAGTCGAACGAGGCCGCCCTCCTTTTCGACCAGCACCGAATGACAAACCGATCCTGGTGCGAGCGGTTTTCCGGTCGCCGCACAGGTCTTTCCAAGCGGTTTGAGGTGATAGTCCATAGGGTTATGAGCGACCGTCGATTGGTTTCAGGAACGAAGACACGGAAAATCTTCGTCGAAATGTCAGCCGATAATCCAGGTGAAGCGGAATAATCCGGAAACCTTCCCCCGATCAATGCGGGGTTTTACTAGACCGGCGACTTTTGCCGCAAGACGAATGTCTGACTGCGTTCTGAGACGGTGATTATTGAGCCTGATGGGAAACCGCCGAGACTTTCTCGGAAAACCACGGGACAAGCGTGCATCGCAACCGGGTAAAGCAGCCCCGGCAATTCGTTTAAGAAGCCTGTTCGACTCGGATTTCGATTGGAATACCGGTTGTTCCGGCACGGTTGATTATCCGATCAATCCCCGGACCAATCGCCGATGTTGTAATAGTTGAAAGGGCTGGTGATTTTTCACCGGCGAAGGAGAAACATCAGGTCCAAGTCCAAGTCGAAAATGGGGCGGCTACGAACGCTCCGGTACAGGTCGCGAGAGAAAGAATTCGCAGCCGAGTTGATCCCGAATCTTTCTCTTGACGGAGGTGAATCGTCAAAATGTCTGTGGACTGGACTCAAATTGTTGATCGTTCCCTGAAAGCGCGTCCTCAGCTGACCATGCCGCGATTCCTGAAGCTGCCTGTCTTGCCCCAAGCGGTCATTGCCTTTACCGAGATTGCGGAAGATCCCGACGCCGGCCCCCACGAACTCGCCGCGACACTGGAAGTGGATTCTTCGCTGACTTCCGAAGTGCTCAAGCAGATCAATTCGGTGGCGATGGGACTGAAACAGAAAGTGGGCTCTGTCGCTCAAGCCATCGGCTTGCTGGGCCCGCGTCGCACAAAAACGCTGGTGCTGACGTCGGCCCTGCAACGGGCCACGAAAGATACGACGTCGCGGTTGGTCCACACCCTGCGGTTCCAACGTGAGAATTACGTTCGGGCCTTGTTCGCGCGAGAAGCCGCTCGCGTCATTGGTACGGATCCGGAAATCGCCTACATCGCGGGATTGCTGCAGGATTTTCTGCTGCCACTGCTCACCGAGGCCTTTTATTCAGAGTACGTCGAGATCGTGGGTCAGGGTGCGGAACTCATTGAGAAAGAACGAGAACTGTTCGGCTGGGATCATGCCAGTGCCGCCGCTCAACTCATGCGAGATTGGGGCTTGCCAGATGAATTGGTCGCCTGCATCCTGTTACATCACGATCCCGAACAAGTCTTGATCAATGCGGAGATGCAGGACACACCGCTGATGGCCGTCGTCGCTGCCAGCTGTCTTCCCGAAAGCTTAAATCAATCACCGGGCGGCTTTGAAGCCCTGCTGGTGTTTCAAGACGTCAAGCCAGAGTTCCGTGCTCTGGAGGTGGCCGTGGCCGTCGATGAAGAACTGACTCGACAAGGCTTGGAACCGAATTCGTCCGATCGCTTGAACCAGTTGGCGATGGAAAACCTGGAGCAACGTCGATTCGACAGAATCCATCGATATCGAATCCTGGGCAATTACACGCTGGAAGATCAAATCGGCGAAGGCGGCATGGGGGTCGTCTATCGAGCGAAACATTGCATGCTGAAGCGGCAAGCCGCCATCAAGCTCTTGCATTCAACCAAAGTCAGCCCCGATTCGCTGGCTCGGTTTGAACGCGAAGTGCAGTTGACTTGCGGACTCACCAGCCCTCATACCGTCGCCGTTTACGACTATGGAGTGACGGCAGAAGGCTTGTTCTATTACGTCATGGAATACCTCGAAGGTATGACTTTGGCGCAACTTGTCCAACAACAAGGCCCACAGCCACCTGGCCGTGTGATTCATTTTCTGCGACAGGCTTGTCTCTCGTTGACCGAAGCTCACGCGACGGGATTGATTCATCGAGATCTGAAGCCGGAAAACCTGATGATTTGCCGTCGCGGCGGCGTTCCCGACACGGTCAAGGTATTGGACTTTGGATTGGCCCGGGTCGTTTCCAAACACCTGGATCAAACCACCTCAGCCAATGGTCTGGCGGGGACACCGCGTTACATGCCTCCGGAAGCCATCATCCCCGGAGAATCACTCGACGCACGCAGCGACCTCTATTCACTGGGGGCAGTCGGTTACTACCTCTTGACTGGTCAACCCGTATTCCCCGGAAAAGATCTGGCGACGGTGCTCAAAGCCCAGGTTTCGGCCATCCCGGAACGTCCATCGATTCGACTGGGGAAACCGATCGATCGAGACATTGAGAATGTCATCTTGCAATGCCTGAAAAAGTCACGAGACCGCCGCCCGTCAAACGCCCAGGACCTTTACAATCGACTGGGGCAATGTCGGTCAGCACAATCGTGGAGTTCGTCGGACGCAGTCGAATGGTGGGCCGACCTGGATCATCAGGATGCTGGCGCATCGGTAACACCTGTTGCTGATGATCACGCGATGGGGAAGACGCACATCAGTACGGAATAGGCGTCTGATCGAGACTTCTTCAGGCCGCGTGCCTGCGCCGGTCACATCGAGAAAACGCCCTGCGTTTTCATGTTCGTTGGCAGCGGGAAGTCTATTGCATCGTTCGGCTGCCGCCAATTATTCTCACAGTGCCAGACAACTTCCGAGGAGACTTTCGTGGCCGACCGTGATTATTCGAAATTCCAGAAAAAAGTCATTCAGCGTTACTACGACAATCGGCCGGCACTCGATCAGCAGCGATTGGCCGAGTTGGCGACGGAGTTGTATCTCGCCAGTGATAAGAAGAAACCGAAGCTCTGGGAATCGGCCAAGGAGTTGATGGAGCGACTCGGGACGCCCCCTTCGCGAGTCGCGCACGTATTAAATACGGGCGATCCCGCACAGGTTGCTGAAGTGGTGACTGACATTCAGGCGGGAAAAATCCGCCCCAAGCCCGCTCCGAAACCAGAGCCACCGAAAGAATCATGACGTCACGACGTCGGTCAGGTTCCTGGAGTGGCTTAGCGGTTTAGAAGTCAACCTGAACACGGCTGACGAACAGTTCCGCCGCACTGAAACCTTTGGCACTGTTGTCCAGCATGGCATGAATCCAGTTGAACTGGACCTTGGTATGCGCGTTCATAAACCAGGTGAGACCAAGAGTCACATCGTTCAGCACACCATTGCCGGCGGTATTTGAGGCCGCGGTGCTGTTGAATGTATTGGTAGCACTGTTGTAGTAATGACCGTTCAGTTTCGCGGGGTTCGTCAGATCCACTTCAGACCAACGGGCACAGACTTCCCACGCCCCCCACCCCCGAATGCCGTCGTGTTTCAACGGAATAAAGTCAGTGAACGGAACGGGATTCTTCAATGCGGCAAGTCTTTTGTCATAGAGGCGATTCTCACCGGTCAATCGGTACATCACTTCGGCATAGGCACCCTGGTAAAACACTGGTCCGACCACGCTTTCGACGGCCGTGCCCATCCATTCCGACTGAAAGCTAAACGCGCCCGATTGATAGACCGTTTCGAGTCCCAGCAGTTGGAAATTGTTCGCCTGATATTTTCCCGTATCGAGGAACAACGGCGTACCGTTCAGTGCACTGGTTCCACCGGCGCCGAAAGTTTGCGAGTTTTGCGGGTAACCTAAAGCACCAAATTCGGGAAGCACTTTCGCCTGGTAAAAGGGAGCCGGAGTTCCTGCGTTGCCACCGGTACCACTGAGTGCGCCCAATGCATCGTTCGCTCCCAACTGACTATAGTCGTATGACGCCCCGACGTGCCACAGGTACCGATCTTCAGCGAACTCATCGTAGAACAACAGTTTTGTGATGCGGGTCGAGAACGAATAACCGCCGACATTCCCCGTATCGGTCGCGAACTGCGAATCGCCGAGCGGGGCATTATTGAAGCCGCCAGTTCGAAAGACGCTATAGGCCCAGTGGGTCAGATCGTCTTCGGTCTGATTGGCCGCCATGATTCCGACACGGCGGAAGGGAACGAACGCGAGGAACGGTAACGATCGCTCCAAAAATGGCAAGTTGCGAAAACCGCTCATGGCGTCCACGCTAAACGGTTGCAGATACTGACCAGCGCGGACTTCCCCCAGGAAGGGCAGGTTTAGTTGTTCGACGTAGTTGTCGAAGAAGCTGGGCCGGCCCGCAGCGGCGAAGTCGACTTCCATCTGATACGTCGTAAATTCGGCCACATAACCGTTCACCGCAAATCGAGCTCGGCGAAAGCCGGTACCGTCTTGCGCGTCGCCAACGATGCTCTCGTTCTTGGGGCTTTGCGTGTAGTATCCGGTATCCACCTGCAAAAAGCCGGTGATTTTGTGGGTCGGAAACGTTCCCGCCTTTTTGGCATCAGCCTCGTCTCGTTTTCTCAGCTGCTTTTCGACGTCAGTCAATCTCTTCACCAGATCGGCAACCAGACTCGCCGTCGGGGGATCGTCTCCGTCCTGATAGTTCGACAGTCTCACTTCATTCGAGGGAGAATCATCGGTCTCCTCGATTATTGACTTCTCTTTCAACCGTCTGGCAAACCCACTGGCCAGCGATGATTCATCAGCCTCGTTGTCATCCAAATCCACATCGGCAAACACTTGACCAGGTGTCGCAAGATCCTCGGCGCAACAGGTGCTCGAGTTGCATACGAGCTGAACAAAAGCCAAGGCCGCTAAAAGGACTCCGCCACGAATCCACCTGCCTCGACGTTGAAATTCGATTTCGTTGCCTATGCCCGGGGAGGGAACTGCTGCAAATCGAATGGACCAGCAGATTAAACTACTCATGCAAATGCCAAGCTACGAGTCGTTGAGTTCGTCAAATCACGCCGCGTGCAGCGGTCATCGCCTGGATTACGAAGGACGTCCCCCTTTCGGAGACCTCCCCAAAGCATCCGCAAATGGGAGGCTATTCGTGAATTCGTGCGAATCCCTCAATGCTTCGAACATCATCAAACGGAAAAGTCTCGCCAAGCTATGCACGTTTCCATCTGAGACCGTCTGATCGTCATCTCGCTCTTCTAAAAGAGATTGTCCGAAGCGCCGCAAAGCGACGGTTGTATCGGATCATCACGAGGTAGGAATTAATCCGGTGAACGTTGGACCATAAGGTCAAACATCGCGGTCCCGGTCGACAAATTCACTCAAGTTTTTCCCGGCGCATGACGTTGCGTGAATTGGTGGCAGTTCTCGCCAGAAGCAGGCCGTTCGAAATACATGAAACGATCGAGAATGCCTCGTCGAACAAGATCGCCGGGACAGGATCGAGCGATCAGCCGCAAGTGGGCTACTCACTGGCTGGCTGACTTTGAACCGCTGGGCGAACCTGCGATGGCAACGCCGTGGGGAAGCGGACGGGCGGCAACAGAGAAGCCGTGATCGTGGGTGAATTTCTGCAATTTGCGATAGAGAGCATAACTGTCCGGGTAGACCCAAAATGTCAACGTGGTGTCAGCGGGCGTTCCGAGAATTGACTGATAGAACATCGAGCCTCGGCGTAAGGCGACTTCTTCCGGCTCCCCTTTCGCATCGGGCTCGGGAATGATTTCCCAATTACCCAGGCTGATCCGGATGCCACTTTGCCCCGCTCGTGCCGCCTCCAATTCAGACATCGATTCAATTCGAACCAGATACTGCATGCTGAAGCCTCTGATCGGCCCGACTTGGCCTTGGTGCTGCCGCGTTTTGGCCAGCCAGTCCTTCCGTCGTTCGATCTGTTCGCGGAATCGCGCACAAAGCTCGTCGACAGGTACTTCAATCACACGGTTCTTTTCCAGACGATAATGCTTTTCGCTGCCGTTGACGACGCGACTGATCGGTGTGATTTTGTGTTGCAACGTTTCGACATGAACCGGTTCGGATTCGATTTCACGAACCTGTCGGATGAGCCGGGTCAGTGTTTCACGAGCGAGTTCCAAGTCAGCTTCGGCAACGGCCGCCTGCTTTCGCGACGCGTCGATTTGCTCGGTCTTGGCAGTCAGTTGTTCCCGGATCGCCTGCTGTCGCTCGATCAAGGACGATTGAAGTTCATTCGATTGCTGAAATCGTTCGGCAAGTCGACTTTCTTCCTCGCGAAGCACGGCAACTTCGGATTGCAGCTTTTCCGTCAAATCGACCAATTCTCGAGGTGGGACCAAAAGCGGCAGCGGGGGTAACTCCGGCTCGGGTTCGGGCTCCGGTTCTTCGGCGGACTCTTCGACTTGCTCCACAACAACCACACGCGGAACATCCTCAGGAACATCCTTGGCGTTGGGAAGATCGGGCACGGACGACGCAAACGGCATCGGATTCGAAACGGGTGTCTCGGGCTTCACCGCGGGGTTCTTGACGAGCGGCGTTTTGCTGATGCGCAATCCGGTAATCACGATCAAAATGATCAGGATGCCGACGATGTTAGCGACAACATCCAGAAATGAATCC
The DNA here is from genome assembly GCA_903871875.1 of uncultured Schlesneria sp. Classification (GTDB taxonomy): domain Bacteria; phylum Planctomycetota; class Planctomycetia; order Planctomycetales; family Planctomycetaceae; genus Schlesneria. The sequence goes on along the minus strand of CAIQIR010000158.1, from coordinate 167,864 downwards.
GAACCGAATTGCATTTCAGGTCGGGGACGACGACGGCTCATCGTGTGCCTCCGGTATTAATGCTACTGGCTGTTTTTGTTGTAGTTGGTTTGGCCAAACGCGGATCGCGACCGTATTTGCGAATTTCCGAATCCTTGAAGAACTCGTGGGAAGTCGCCAGTCCGGCTCGTTTCATCATGGAATTGAGTTGTTCGTACTGGGCATCCCCATCAGGTTTCACGACGAACTGAAGACGAGGTGTCCAGAAGAACCCTTGCGGCGGTCTACCCCATTCGTGCGAATGCCGGTCGAGCGATGTGACGAACGACTCGAACGTTTCCTGCCGGCCTTCGCCTTGTTCGATCGGGATTTCGTATTTTTCGGCGATCACAATCAAATTGGCTGACACATTGACGCGAACTTCGCGTTCGAACCCGATACTGGCTCCGGGCTCGGCATATCCCCATCGACGACCAGCCAGCATTTCTGGCTCGAGTTGTTTGGCATCTTTGTCCGTCGATTTCGGTCGGGCATCCGACCGGCCAGAACGAGATCCGTTAGAGTACCGTGGCGCCGAAGAATCGTTGTCTGACAACGACAGCCGACTGGATTGATTGCTCGCCCGGGAACCCGAACGTGAACCAGATCCCCCGCTGGCATCACCGTCGGCGTCATCGCCCTGTTCGTCTGCGGCCACGTCGGCACCTGATTTTGGTTGAGCCCCTTTTTTCCCTGGGCGTTGACCGATGGGCATTCCCGGCTCTGGCTCGCTGTCGCCCCCCGACGAATCGCCTGTTGCCCCACCGGTTGAGTTCGCCGGATTGGAGGACCATCGCCCCTGCGGCCCTCGACTACGACGCTGCGATCCGCCCGAACCGCCGCTCGTTGAGCCCTGAGCGTCCCCGCTATCGTCCCCTGACGCCGACGTTCCGCGTTGCGAATTTGAGGCAGTGGTCGAATCGTCGTCGTCACCGGATGAGGTTCTTGTACCAGCAGCGGACGATGAACGAGCGGTGGATTCTCCACCCGCGGTTCCAGTGCCTGCTGCCTCTGTGTCGGAATCCGGGTTACCTTCTTTTCCAGTTCCTGCGGCAACGCCGCCGCCTGATCCAGTTCCTGTCGCCGATCCGACTGCTGAACCAGTCCCATTCCTTTTGCCAGTTCTCGTGCCCGATCCGGCTCTTGTTCCGTTCGGCAGATCGCCACTCGTACCGGAGCCGCCTGCACCTGAAGAACCATCCTGGGCTGTCGCGCCGCCGTCGCTGCCTCGACGTCGTGGTCGTCCCTCAAAGTTCTCGACTCGTTCCCAACTTCGAGTTCCGACGGAGCTATCACCACCAGTGATGTCCGACATTGTGAAGACGTTACCGCCGCCAGGACGTCCCGCCCCACTGGCTTCTCCATCAGTACCACCTGGGACTCCGTTGCCACCGGGACCGCTCCCAGCAACGCCGTCTTCTCCAGGACCAAACATCTTCGTACCGGTCCCACTTCGATTGCCTGTTCCGGAACCGGATCCGCCACCATAGCCGCCGCTCGGGATCCCCTCTGGTCCACCGCCTGGCCTGCGACCCATTCCTCCGCCGGGGCCTAGTCCAGAGCCTCCAGCCGATCCTCCGCCGAGACCTGCTCCAGCCCCTCCACCCGATCCACCGCCGGGGCCGCCGCCACTACCGCCGCGTCGCGGGGGACCACCAAAGACGGAACTGCCAGAACCGCTGGCGACCGCATGGCGGTAGACGTTCTCTCTCTCGCCCAATAGTCGGCGAACCGCTGTCAAGCAGGCCGACTGTGCTCCTTGATCCAACTCAGGAAGCTGCAATGAAGTCGATTCATCGATCAATTCGTATCCATGCGCCGTACGAATATTTTCCAACATCCGCATGGCGACATAGTAGGCCACGACCCCATCGGGTCGCACCAGGATCAAGACATAAGGTTCTGGTTCCGCTCGCGGATTGCTCTGCTTGGCATTCCAGGCGGTCCAGTAGTTAATCAATGCTCCGGTTCCGGCCGCGAGAGGGTTTGTTCGTGGGGTAAACCCATTCAAGTCCTCCGCCGTGATCATAATATCTTCCGGGAGAAAGCGGATTCCGTTCCCGGTGCATTCGATCAAAATTGGACGACGCGTCGTGCCAGTCTGCGGGTCGAACGGAACCACCTGGAACTTGTCGTTTTCGGCCGTGGCCGCTGCGACCTTTGCCGCTCGCAAGCGCCTTTTCATCTCGGTGATTTGACGCTGCACTGACAGCCGTTCGGCATCGTCGGTGGGCTGCAATGTCGAATCGTCGCTGAGCTTTTCCAGCTGGGTCTCTAACGTACCGACCTCGGACTTCAACGAATTTGCTTGCTCCAGCACCCCATCGACCATCTTTTTGTGTTTGGAAAGTAATGCCTTCTGACGATCACGTTCAGAAGACAATTGATTCACTTTCAATCGCCATTTGGCCTTCAGATCGCTCAACTCGCGCTCCCGCTCGGCAAGTGCAAACGCGCGGGTCTGATCGGGCAATTTGATCGGCTTTGGCTCGCGCTTCGGCTGTGGGGGCAGAACGATGACGGGCGCTGCCGGTTTTTCTTCAGGCTCGGGAAAGGAGGGCAGCGCTGTGGCCAAGGCCGCGGCTTCAACGGCGGCAATTTCCCGTAAAGCCTCTTGGTGGGCGGCATAGGCAACGGCACGGACTCGAACCTGCCGTGCGGTGATCAACAGCAAAAAGATCAGCGAGCCCATCGTGCAGACAAGCACGGCGAGAAACGGAAAGACTTCAACGGTCAGGGATTTCTTTGCTCCGCCGCTCATCAGAGGTACTTAATTGATGCCAAGAAACTTTTCAGAATCATCGGGAGGCTAGCCCCACTTCTCACCTTGCGGTTTTGTCTGTCAAATGCTGGCCAGCCAGTAGCCCCATTGGGCAAAACACCCGGATTACGCCGACAATCTCAAGGTAAGAGGCAAAATAGTTGCAGACATCGTCTTCGGAACAATCGGCAGAGTCGATACCAGGAATGAGACAAAAGCAACTCGGCGGACAACAGAATCAAATTTGTTCATGATCTGGACCCGGCGCGGGTTTGCTTACGGGATGTCTAGTTCCGTATCTTACAGCGGCGAGAAGACTTCTCGCGTTCGGCAAAGATTGCCGAAGTGAGCCAAGGACATTTGTGGCCGGGAGACCGGGATTTTGAATCTTTCCCAGTTTGAACTGACAACCGCGCAAGAATTGCTCGGTTACTTGAATTTTTCTGGCGGGCGTCCGGACCCTTCGTTCGAACGGCAGCTGAATGAATTCATTTCCAGCGTGACATGGGCCAAAACTCCCGAGGCTCTGCAGCAGGTTTTGTCTCAACTGCATGAGGCGACTCCGGCTTTCAGCGATGTCGCGCAAGCTCGCGCCGTATTGAATCTGGTGTTCGATGACGTCCTACCCGCTTACCGACTGCATCATCGAGATCTGTTGGCCCACCTGAGCGAAGCCGAATTCGAACAACCGTTTTTTCTCGCGAAGGTCTTCGAAATCGTACTCGAGCAGGGTTCTTGGGATGACCGAGATCGCGTCGTTCGGCGAACCATTCAACGATTAAACGACTTCGTCGGCTATCGCCCCATTGCGGTCCTCGAGAACGGCCGAAAGATGGAAGTTTATTCGCACGAGCGGGTCAGACCATGGCCGCTGTATCTGCGAAACGCCGGGGTCGCTCACGGTCCTTACCAGACGCTGATCAAACGCGCATTGGAGCTGCTGGCCGAAGTTCCAGAAGAGATGTTGTCGGACGCCTATTTTGATTTCGCTCAACTCGACGAGTTGTCGCTGGATCCTCGCGCCCATGATCATTCGCATCCCGTCAATAAACGGACAAACTACTTGTTCGGTGAATGGGATCCGCACCAGATCGACATTCGTGGCCGCTACCGCCGATTTGTGATTCGACGCGTCATTATCGATTCGCTGCTGGACTGGCAGAAAAAGCAGAAGCGAGTTCCCGCCGACGAAGTGTTGTTTGATATGTCGGCCGTCCTATGCGGAACGATCTTGATGGCGTCGGCAATCAGCGGTGATGGACCCGAATGTCACGATTCGAGTGTCACACTCACCTCGCTGCTGCCGCGCGTCGCGCGCCAGCGGGATCGGTTTTATGCCTGGCTGCTGGATGGTGCAACGGGGCCCCGTGCCAAACGTCTGAAGAAGCATGCCAAGGCGACGCGACAACCGTTCGGACATGTGCGGCAGTCGCTCAATATGTATCTGGCAAATTACGGAACCCAGCAAGTCCAGCGGCGTCAGTTGGCCCACCTGTTCGCTCGGATGGGATATGCCGAAGCCAGCCTTCGTCAAGCGGCAATCATCCCCTGTGCGTCGGCACGATTTGAATGTGAAGTGTTATGCCGAGTCCATGGTGCCCGTCGGGTCGTCGAACTGGGCAGAATCGCGGAAGCATCACGACTACTCGGCGAAGCCGAAGAGTTCCTGCATCGCGGGATCGAATGCGGCGCTCTGGTGGACCCGTGGAACATCCTGGGATTTCAGGGACTATTCCCGTTGTTCTCGTCCCGCGAAGACAGTGTCCCCGATCAACGAGTGGAGATCTTGTTGCACATCATGGACGCGTTGTTGGATGCCTATACGCGGACATGGGAGGAAGCGGCGGCACGCGGAGAATCCAAGATGGCCGGAATGATTTCCGTCCGTTACGAGGCACTGGCAGAATTTTGGGACAAGTTCGGTTCGTCCACAGTCAATGATCTACCACGAATCGCCGCGAGGGAAAGCCTGGATTCCGCTTCGCATGTCGCCCAAGCGCTGGCTGAATGGCGAACCGCCGGCGAATCGGCCGGCGACATTCAATTCTGGCGTGAGCATGTCGCGCAGTTTGATACGGCCAAAGCCTATGCCCAAGTCGTATCGGCGTTGCTCGAGCGACGGGACACCGTTGCTGCACTCGGCCTGCTCATGCAGTGGCTGAGCCAACAGGAAGAAGTGGGGCTGGAAGCGGGGCACATGTCGTTTGAGGACTTGTTGCTCTGGTGGATGGGCATCGTCGTCGAGAAGGGTTCGACCGCCAAAGAAGACCCTTGGCCATTGATTCGAAGGATGTTCGACTACCTGGAAGCGAATGCCGGAGAATTGTGGTCCGCCCCCGGTACGTCGGTGGTAAACGAATCATCCAAGCGCAAGGAGCCGGAAAAGGAAGAAGAAACCGCTGGCGAGATTGCCAACGAGGAACCTGACGAAGAAAGCGAATTGTTCGGCGCCGCCTACGAAGGTGTCGTTTACCGCGACAGCGCGGACGACGGGCAAGAAGGCGAAACGATGGATAGCCGTCCTGCTTTTCAACGCGAAACTGAGTTCGAACTGATCGAGCGGGAACTGGAACCACGGCTGAAATTCCTGCGAACGATCGCTCAACTCTGGCAAATGGGAGCCACACTGGCGGTCGAACGCGAAGCTGTTCCGGTCGATAACCAGTCCAACGCGGTCAAGGAAATGAAGCTTGCCCAGGCGGAATCGCTGCGCCACTGGTTGCGACATTCCATCGACGTCCAAGCCGATTTGGGGAATCTGATCGACCATCTCTGGAAACAAGAGATTGGCGAAGCGTCGGCCGAGCACGACGTGAACATCGAATACGACACCCAGCTTCAGACAAAACTGTTCCTGGTTCAAACAACGATTCAAACGGCACTCAGCTGTCGGTCGGCTCAATGGTGCCTCGCATGTGCCCTATCCCCAGCTGATGACACCGTCAAAACGACAGCAGACGATGTTCGAATCATCGACATCTATCGCGGCGTCATGCAGCGAAACGAAGAAGAAGTTCGACGAGTCCTTCCTGGGTTGCTGCGGTCCCTGCAAAGCAAGCCGTTGCTGTATGTTCCTCTCGAACATGGGGGCGAACCCCGGCAGATCATTACCGCTCGATCCATGCAAATGGTAATTCGGTTCCTGCTGGCTCATCTGCCGCAGTTGGGTATGTTGCGTGAAACCTGGCACCTGCTGCGAACGGCACGTCAAATGGAGCGAGCTTCGCGGCCAAAGGGCATGGCCGTTACCGAATTCGATCGACTGTTTCGCATTGCACTTCGGCACACCCTGGAATGCGTGGTCAAAGCGTCAGGCGATTGGAAGGGTGGCCGCTTCAGCGACGAAGACCTGATCGAAGTTGTCGGAACGATCGTCGAGAACTATCTCGACCAGTGGCTCGAACACAGCAACACGATGCGGTTGTCGACGGTCGAAGCATTGAAAGTCGAACCGCTATGGGAAGAAACCGCCGAGTTCGTGAAGACCTATGGATCCTACATCCTCAACGCCCGGCTGCTCACACTGGGCAATGTCCGCGCCATCCTGCACAGCGGCGTTGAACATTTCCTCGACCATCTCGAAGAAAATGAAGATCCGATGCATCCCATCAAGCTGCTGGACGATCTGCGCAGTGGGAAAATCGATCGGGACGACGCAGCGGAACAATTGAATCTGATCTATCAGGTTGTCGTCGAGAAATTTGACCGATTTCTGGAATACAACACGACGACGACGCAGTCGGACTACGGCGAACACTTCTATTCGCTGCTCGACTTTTTGAGATTGGAAACCTCGTACGACCGCGACGCCTGGAATATGTTACCGGTGACCGTTGCCCACGAAGTCTTGGCGCGGCTGGGCAAACCGGAAGCCGCGACGATTTGGGAAGATGTCTTCTCGCTCAAAACTGAAGAGATGGCGGACGGCCACCTGCAACAACTGGAAACGTTGCAGAAGAAATATGGCATGCGAATGCCTTCGGTCGCCAACCACTTGGAAGAGCGATTTGTGAAGCCGTTGTCGGTCAATCACATGCTGGCTCGCATTCGCCCAGCCTGTGAAGATGCCGAGTCGGGACATGAGGAATCGCCCGCATTTCAGGCGCTTCAAGTTTCCGTTGAAGAATACCTGAAAACCACATCCGGATCGGGCATCGACGTCCCGTCCTGGCTGAAGACACTGGAAGAAGAGCTGAACCGGGTCCACGAGTCCGGCGAAACCGCTCCTCCCGATGCGGAACCACAACTGCATCTGCCAATTCCGGCGCTCAGCTTGAAAGAGCTTCGTCAACAACTCAAGCAGTGGAAGCAGCCGCCCTCGGACCGAAAAGGAAAGGCGTAAGCTATTTCGAGAGACTGGTCACGACGAGATTGTCCCGATGGATGACTTCGTCATACGGGACGGAACCGAGTTCGCGCGCAATCTCGTCGGTTCGTTTGCCGGCAATGGACTGCGCGCCGATCGTGTCGTAATTGGTCAGACCACGTGCGAATTCGTCGCCATGAAGATCGACCAGCGAGACGACTTCCCCCTTCGCAAAATCACCTTCTACACGAACAACACCAATCGCCAACAGCGATTTGCCTTGTTGTGTCACGGCACGGCGGGCCCCTGCGTCGAGGACCAGGCGGCCTTTCGGCGGCAGGGTATATCCGATCCAGCGTTTCCAAGCCGACAGACCATCGCCTTCGGCCAAGAAGAGTGTTCCAATATCCGCTCCGGTCAGTATCTCTCGCAAAACATTGGGCCGTTTGCCATTCGCGATAATCACATTGACGCCGACGGCGGTTGCTGTCCGGACGGCTTCCAGTTTTGTTTTCATCCCTCCGGTCCCTCGAGAGCTTTTCGAAGCACCGACAAGGTTCAGCAGTTCGTCATCAAATCGTTCGACCAACGGGATTCGCTGGCTGAGAGGATTCGTCGGGTCTGCGGTCAGTAAGCCGTCGACCACGGAAAGTACGATCAACAGGTCAGCCTGGATCAGGCCGGCCACCATGGCGGCCAGACGATCATTGTCGCCCAGCTTGATTTCCTCGGTGCTGACCGTGTCGTTCTCGTTAATGATCGGAACAACTTTGTATTCCGCCAGTGTCCGCAGAGTGTTGCGAACATTGAGATAGCGAGAACGGTTTTTGAAATCGTTCGCGGTCAGCAGCAATTGAGCCGCGTGATAACCGTGCGGCCGAAGTGCTTTATCGTAAATATGAATCAGATGGGCCTGCCCGGTTGCCGCTGCCGCCTGCAGGTGAGACAGGTCTTTGGGACGCTCTTTCAAACCCAACAGCCCCATTCCAGCACCAATCGCACCACTCGATACCAGGACCAGATTGATCCCGCGCTGACAGATCTCGTGGACCTGTTCGGCCAACGCTGCGATCCGGTCGGCGTCGAGCCGATCGTCGTCCGTCGACAAGACGTTTGTACCCACCTTCACGACCAGTGTTTTCATGCGATCCAAAACATCATGTCGTCGATCGGGCGTCATGGAAGCAAAAACTTTTACTTGGCGTGAAGGGGACGATTGTGTCTGAGAAAATCAGACGTGTTATTTTCTTGGTCCGTCGCCGGAGACGAAATGCGCTGCGGCAGGCCAGAGTGATCACTGAGCGAGATTTTTGAGTTCGTCGTACAGATTGTGGATGAACAGGGCGTTGTCGCACTGCAAGTATTGCATCGCGCCGCCCATTCGAGAATAGCTTTTGCAGAACCGCAAATAATAAGCGGCATTCGTCTTCGGCGGTTCGCCCTGCGTCCAGTCCCAACCACCTCCGTCCTGAAGGTCCACAACATAGATCGAGTGGCCATTCACCACCGCACGACCGGCTTGCAGCCGCAGGTTATTGACGCAACTGGCACTCTTTTCGAACACCTGCGGCCCCATGATGGCAGAGCCGACCGACAAAACGACACCTCCGTCGAGATTCTCGACCGACCCGCCAAAGAGTTTGAAGTCCCATTCGGCCGCTCGACCGATCACGCCGCCATTGAACACCGGATGGTTCGAAATAATGTCGTAACCAATCCCCGGATGAACCGTCACCGGTACACCGTGCTTGTAGGCTTGAGCGATAATCGACGCAAATTTCCAACGGTGCTCGACACGAATGTGACCGGAGGGCCACCCCTGCTCATTCATCGCTCGCAGCAAGTCCGCCCTCGCTGCCGTCAGTGGATGCGCAGGATCAGCAGAGATCGCGCGAGTCAGCTCTTCCTTGGTCGGAAGCGTCACACCATCGTCGTGGATCATCTTCCCCAACGATCGACCATACCCCAGGCCATCCAATGCGCCTGCCATCAGTGCCAGATGAATATTCGTCGCAGTTTCGTGCCAGGTTCCAAACGTTCCGTTGCCCACGTTCATTTCGACGCTTTCGGTCGATGCGCCAAACCAGGCATATTCCCAGTCGTGAATCGTACCTGCACCATTGGTCGCCAAATGGGTAATCCACTGCTGCCCCATCATGCGATCGAGAATCTTGGCGGCACCGTTGCGCAGAAGGTGAGCTCCGTAAATGAGCATCACTGCAGCACCCCGTTTACGAGCCTCGAGAATGCGGTTGGCACAGTCGCGTACCAACGGGGCAATCTTGACGGGACACGGTTTGGGGGCCTGATCGGGATCGATGACGATCTCGTCGGCTCTCGTCAGGCTTTTCCGCTCGGCTAAGGGAAAAACTTTCAGCTTACTCAAATTGAGAGGTTCAACATGCATCGTGTTCATTCACCCGAATGACTTTCTAATTGCGGCCGATTCATTCCCGATTCCGAATTCTTGCGCGGGCCGCGATATGCACAAGAGCGCCAAGTTTAACGCCTGAAGGGCGATTTGTCGTAGGGACAACAACGGCCGAAACGACGATTTCACCTGGCACCTTTGGGACGAGAAACCTCGCCACACTACGAATTCAGGGGCTTGCGACCGACAAATCGATAGTACGGTGCGCGAACCAGGGGCAGGTAAGGCACTGTGCCGCGATCCTGATTCAACGAGATGGTTTCGAATCGACTTTGCAAATAGGGAATATGATCCGGGTTTAGAAACACGTTGTCATTTGCGAACCAGGCTTGCCAGAGGGTTCGCGTCGACCAGGGATGTTTGGTTAACCCTTCCGCCGGCCATTTTCGGGCGACAAAAAAGTCGACCACACCAAATGTGCCACCGGGCTTCAACATTCGTAAGGCCTGATCAACGGCCAGAAACCAATCGGGGATCATCGTCAATGAATACGAGCAAGTGACGATATCCGCAGCTCCTTCCGGAGGAACGAACTGCGTCGCGTCACCGTGAACCGTTCGGACGTTTTGCCATTTCCGTGCCTGAATGCGTTCATCAGCGATCTTGAGCAGCGACGAGGACAGATCCACCAAATAAGCCTGCGAGAATTCGGCCAGCCGCGGCCCCCAATTCTCCGCATTCTCACCCGTCCCCGCTCCAAGATCGACCCAGACACCGCCGGGCACAGAGGGAAGCGAGGCAAACATCTCTTCTCGCCCGTGGAGCAACCGCTTGCGAAACGAATCATACCCGGACGCTTGCCCGGAATAGAAGTTCTCAAGCCGTTCCTCATGCGTCCGGCCCCGACCTCCGGTCACTGCCATATGCCACAGGATTTTCAGATCACTGAAGAAACCACCGGGATTCGTCACGAACGCTTGTCCTTGTTTGCCATTCGACCGCAGCCACTATTGCAACGTGACTTTCACTCCATCGGCGATCATCGACCCGATGTAACGGAGCACGCATTCGTTTAGTTCCAAAAAGCCTTCGATTTTGTTGTCGGTTCGCCGGAGTTCGCCTCGCAGCAGAGAATTGCAGTCTCCCATCGCATCCTGAGCCAGCTTGCGATATTTCTCGATGTCTTTTTGTTCCTTGATTTGCTCTTTCGTTTTCGGAGCATTCAGTGCGGGAGCTTCCTTCTGCAGGATCTCCAACAATGTGACGAGCTTCGCGACCTGAACCTGGTAGCTGATCACAACGGGATCAACCTTCTCTGGTGCTGGTTGAGCCACCTGGTCGATGGCGGTCGCCAAATGCTTCAAGGCATCGACGCCGGCTGCTCCCCAGACGGCATCTTTGCTGGTGCCGACATAAAGCGCCGTTTCACCAGCGAAAATACGTTGGAAAGACTCCAAACGAGCCTTCGGAACGGTCAATTCGTGAATGCTGACCCCACCATGTTCGGAGTGGGGTTTGACTTGCCATTCTGCTTTGATCGCAGGCAGCAGCTTGATGATCTCATCGGCAACCTTGCCATCGGCTGCTCGAATTCCGCAGACCATCACATTTTTACCGGGCTCCACGGCGTGGGTATCAATGAAGCTGTCAACCACCCCCAAAGATGCTCCTGCGTCCAACATATCCAGAAACTTGTTCATCGCCTGCTTGGTGGCGGTCTTCTGAGCGTCCGTCTTGCCAGCACGTGCATCAATCTCGGTTTCCAAAGTCGGTCGAACCGCTTTGTAGAAATCCTTCACATGCTGCACGCGCAACGCATCCAGTGGAAAGGTCAACTTCCCTACGACGAGGGGCGCGGGATGAAGTTGGACATTGGCAAAATAGCTTGGTTTGACCGCAAATTCCTGCAGACTCTTCAGCAGATCGGTCCCGGCCAAAGCGGTCAACGAAATCTCACCCCGACCCGTCGGAGAAGCCTCGGAAATCGAGGTGATCCAATTGACCTGGAATGTTTCCGATTCCACGACAAAACGCTCGGCTTCGTCGAGCTGCTGCGTTAGCGCCAGCTTACGCAGTTCAAATGCATTCTTGTCTTCATTCCGATGAAACTTGATCAACGCCTCAAACTGCTTGCGAAGTTCACGGAAGTTTTCTCGTCGACCTTCCAGGCCTTCCGCGTCGTTCTTCAAATCGGCGACAACGTCCTTCTTCAGCCCCAGTAGCGGTTCCATGTCACCGGTGGCTGCAGGCGGATTGGGCGGCACGGCCGCTTTGAGCGGCGAGACCCAGGCATAGTCTTTGTCGAAGCGCAAGTAGACGGGCTTCTTGCCCTTCTCGGCGATTTCAAAAAAAGTGAGCACGCCGGGAACGACCGGCTTTACCTTGTAACCCAACCCTTCCATGAACTCGATAAACCCATCCGGTCCATTCAACTTCGCCAGTGGAACCCGAAATTCGTAGGCCATGTCGTCTTTGCGAAAGACGATATCAACTTCAATGGGCTTACTGAGATCCACTCCCTGAGTGAACGCATTGATCACGTCGGACTTCAGCTTCTTCCACTGCTTCTTGAGGTCTGCAGAGGGGCTTTGTTCGATCAACCACTTCAGCGCATTTTCGTCATGCTCAATGCTGGGCAATACGACTCGGATTCGAGCTTCCGATTGAGCGCTGGCGGACCCAACAGCCATCCCCAATAAACAGACCAGAAACAGAGCGAGCTTTCGAGCGACCACTGTTGACTCCTTTACCCATCGGTCGGCGATAATATCAGTCAGAAATCACGACTTACATCGAGTTCGAAGACGCGTCGTTAACACCGACTACTCACAGACACAACCACCAGATGATCCATCGTCACTGAGACTTACTCGGGGTGCTGTATCACGATGGATCGCGTGGGATTCTAACTACGCAGGGCAAATTGGGGAAGCCGCGACAGACATAAGTACCAGCCATCGACTGGGACTCGTTAAGGGCGGCAACACCTTCTGCCTTTCGCTCAAACTCCGTGAAGCATCTTCCCCCAACGACAGATGTCATCACATTGACATCGCCAGATCCCCGTATTGTCGTCAGTTGCACTGACCAGACCAATTGGCCGTGACAGTACCGGAAATCGACTTGGCTGAATTTCCTGTTTTGTCAAACCTGAAATCGCCAACAACACGGACTCTGCTCCTTACTTCGGCGACCCACAACGATTTCTGTAAATTTCCCGCTTTGAAAAAACCACACCAGGCCGTGGGTTCACCACAGCCGCCCGGACTCCCGTCGCGTTCGAATGACTTGAAGAGAGAGAAATCGAATGCTCAATTCACCGACGATTAACAAAAAAACAGCCCGATCGAAAAATCGATCGGGCTGATCACTTCCATTTCACAGCAGACAAGATCCAACTTTCGTTAAGTCGATTCTGCCTCGACCAACTCCGTACTCGCAGCGGCTTCCTGAGTTGAAGCCTCGAAATCGAGTTGCTTTTGATCGCCGACTTCTTTCACTTTCACCGTGATCGTGTTCGAACCTTCGAACAACCCTTGCAGCAGGTTTTCGGACAACGGATCCTCGATGTAGGTCTCCACAGCACGACGCAGTGGGCGAGCCCCGTATTCGGTGGCATTTCCCTTGTCGATAATAAACTGCTTCGCTTCGTCGGTCAGGACCAGAGCCAGCCCCTTCTCTCCCAATCGCTCACGAACCTTCGCCAATTCGATGACGACGATCTGCTTCAGGTTTTCTTCGGTCAACGATCGGAAGACCACGACTTCGTCCAGACGACCGATGAATTCCGGCTTGAACTCGCGTTCGAGTTCGTGCTGCAGCCGTTCCTTCATACGATCATAGCTGGTGTCGGAATCCTTCGGAGCAAACCCGAATTCGTTATTGATGGCCATGGCGCCGGCATTGGTCGTCATGATCAAAATCGTATTCTTGAAGTCCACCTTCCGACCGAAACTATCGGTCAGATGGCCTTCTTCCATGATCTGCAACAACATATTGAACACGTCCGGATGCGCCTTCTCGATTTCGTCGAGCAGCACAACCGCGTAAGGACGCCGCCGAATCTTTTCGGTCAACTGGCCACCGTCTTCGAAACCGACGTAGCCTGGAGGAGCACCGATCAAACGGCTGACATTATGCTTTTCCATGTACTCGCTCATGTCGATTTGAATGAGCGCGTCCTGGTCACCAAACATGAACTCAGCCAGCGTCTTGGCCGTCAGCGTCTTACCAACCCCCGTCGGACCGGCGAACAAGAACACGCCCGTCGGACGACGTGGATCCTTCAGACCGCTACGACTTCGTCGCACACATTTCGCGACCTGCTTGATCGCTTCATTTTGACTGACAACACGGCGATGCAGCTCTTCTTCCATCTTGAGAAGACGAACAGCGTCTTCACTCGACAGCCGGGTCAGCGGAATTCCGGTCATCTTCGCAACGACTTCGGCGATGACTTCGGCGTCGACAACCCCTTCCTTCTCTTTGGATTTTTCTCGCCAGTCCTTGTTGATGTTTTCCTTCTTCTTCTTGAGCTTGTCGGCCTGATCGCGCAGCGACGCGGCCTTTTCAAAGTCTTGATTGGCAACCGCTTCTTCTTTTGCAGCATTCAACCGTTCGACTTCTTCTTCCAGCTCTTTCAGATCGGGCGGACGGACCATCGATTTCAAGCGAATTCGCGCGCCGGATTCGTCGATCACATCGATCGCCTTGTCCGGAAGACATCGGGCGGTGATATACCGAGTCGACAATTCGACCGCCTTGGCCAAAGCATCGTCCGTGATTTGTACACGGTGATGTTGCTCGTAACGATCGCGAAGCCCCTTCAGGATTTCGATCGTTTGCGCCGGTGACGGGGGTTCGACGATCACGGTCTGGAAGCGGCGTTCCAGGGCACCGTCCTTCTCGATGTACTTACGGAATTCGTCGAGCGTCGTCGCTCCAATACATTGGATTTCGCCACGACTGAGCGCTGGCTTCAAAACGTTGGAAGCATCGATCGCCCCCTCCGCACCGCCGGCACCCACCAATGTGTGCAATTCGTCGATGAACAGAATTGTGTTCTTCGCCCGCTTCACTTCATTCATCACGGCCTTGATTCGTTCTTCGAACTGCCCGCGATACTTCGTACCGGCGACCATCATGGCCAGATCGAGCACAACGATCCGCTTATCCCGCAGCAATTCGGGAACTTCGCCATTCACCACCATCTGAGCGAAGCCTTCGACGATGGCAGTCTTACCAACGCCTGCTTCACCCAGCAGCACCGGGTTATTCTTCTGGCGTCGGCAAAGGATCTGAATCACTCGCTCGATCTCGTTGGACCGACCAATGACTGGATCAAGTTTCGATTGGCGAGCCAGCTCAGTCAGATCGCGGCCGAAGCTGTCCAGTGCCGGAGTCTTGCTTTTGGGTGTCTTGCCCGAAGGACCGGCCTGTCCGGCCCCAGCGCGTTCGGATGAACCTTCGCCAGCACCTTCCACTCCATGCCCCAGGAGATTCAAAACCTCTTCGCGAACATCTTCCAACTTCAGCCCCAAATTCATCAGAACCTGGGCAGCGACGCCTTCTTGCTCACGAATCAGCCCCAGCAACAGGTGCTCGGTACCGACATAGTTGTGATTGAGATTGCGAGCTTCTTCCATCGCATACTCGACGACCTTTTTGGCCCGCGGAGTTTGCGGCAGCTTGCCCATCGTGACCATGTCGGGCCCCGATTGAACAATCTTTTCGACTTCCAGGCGGATCTTCCGCAAATCCACTTCCAGATTCTTCAGAACATTCGCCGCTACACCTGATCCTTCTTTGACCAGGCCCAGCAAAATATGCTCGGTGCCAATGTATTCGTGATTGAATCGCTGGGCTTCTTGATTGGCCAGTTGCATGACTTTGCGGGCGCGATCAGTGAATCGCTCGTACATCACGAAGCCTCCAAATTTTTGAGAGACAGGAAATCCTGCCAGATCTCGGTCGTTGTATAACTCGAATCATAGGTCAGATCGGTGACTCAGACGCGATGGGAGTTGTACGGAAGAATTCGATCGCGAGTCAAAAACCGTCACGAGTTGAAAAATCCCTACAACTGAACCAAGCGCTGCATTCGCTTCGGGCCATCCCAGGCCGTGCCGAATTCTAGTAGCGTGTCTCTTCCTGGGCAAGGAGACATCTTGTCAAGCCGCCGAAGCGGAAGACGCCATGGAGCAATCAGCCCTCTTCACCTCCGGATCGGGCACCCGAATCGCACTGGCTCCAACGCCATTGGCGTGTGTTGAAAACATCACCGATCTCTTTACCGTTCGACCAGACTGGCAACGACACAATCAGTGTGAACCGCCATCCGTCACCGCTGACAAAAAGCGACCACCTCTCACTCGAAGGACAGCAAGAGATTCAAACGTGATTCCAATGGAAGCCGGGTGTTGACGCTTCGCAACGTCGAGACCACTTTGTGTCGCCCCTGTTGTCAAAAGTGCACGCCGATGACCATCCCTCAAGGATCTGAAAACAACCAGATCACCTGAATTCGAAATCCGAATGCCGTGAGAAGTGACTTATCTTCCCCTGCAATGCCCCCCCCAAATACTCCAACGCATACCTGCCCACGAAAGGATCTACCGAAGAAGTTGCCCCCGCCCCCCCCTTAGGTAAAATTTCGGAAAACGAAAGAACATCTATCGCCATCCCACGCAATACGATACACTTGAACACCACTACTACGCAGATCCGGCCCGCGATTTGCTCCAGTTTTTCGAGACCTGCCACTTCGAGAAGGCAATGAACTGAGATCGTCGCGAAATAAGCAGCTATGCCGATAATCGATCCCGTGGAAATGGCCACTGACGAATGATGGTTTTTTTGAAATGACTGACAACTAAGTTGACCGACAATCAAAATCCATCACCGAAAGAAAATCGTATGAGTATGACTCGATTTAAGAAACGTAGGGTGCTACGGCGGCGCGAGGGTAACTTGGGTCTTTATCGTTGTCCGCACTGCATACAGCAAACTCTTGTTCCTGCAAATCAAGTGGCTTGGTACGAACATTTTTGGATCTTCCTGTTGATGAAACCTTGGCAATGCCCGCATTGCTTCAGTCGGTTCATTCGAGGAATCATCTGATCCTGACGATCAGCCCCCCAAAAAACTGAGCAGATTTGCTCATACGCAGTGAAATCGCACGGCAACTAAACGAGCTTCTCTGGCAGCCCTGTTCTGCCCGAACGAAGTATTGCCTGGGTCATATCGTAGACCGGCAAGGCGGCTTCGGGCGGAGACAAGTCCGGCTGCCCCTGCAACACCATATTCAGCAATCCGGAAACCGGGTTGGAATCGGGTTCGTCCACGGCGAGCCGTTCACGGCGCCCTCCTCGACCGATCCAAAGCTCTTCGTGGCGCAGCATCAAATCAGCCTGCTCACAGTGAACATGCAAATCTTCGCCGAGGTATTGGGCATGGCCGATAAAATCCATGGTCAACGACACGTTTTCGCTCAATAACGCAGAGACGCTGGCCACAATTTCGACGTGACTGCCCCATTTCTGGCTGCGAGCAAACACTTCCACGGGCTTGAGCCCCGTAACGTAAAACAGCAAGTCAATCTTGTGGCTTCCCGCATCAGTGACGAATCCGCCCGGGTTCTGCTGCGGATCATCGCGCCAAGTGCCTGCGATCGTGGGCTGCCAGTTTTCAACATTATGAGAGGCGATTGCTCGAACGGCGCCCCATTTTCCAGACAAGATCTCGCGACGCAACGTCCGGAAGATCGACGAATAACGGCGTTGATAACCCAGGGAAAAGGCCTGCCGACGCGTTCGACATTTATCGGCCCACGTGATCAACTCAAGAATCTGAGTTCGATCTGAGGCTAACGGTTTTTCGCACATGACATGCCAGCCGCGCGTCAGACAGGCTTTGGCCTGCAAATAGTGCTCAGCAGTCGGCGTACAGATAATTACGGCGTCGATATCACCCCGCGCGAGCAAATCCTCAAAGCTCACGGACACAACTGCCGACGGCCACAGGTCCTGCTGTAATTGTTGGGCGGTAGAAAGATACGCATCGAACAGAGCGACCACTTCGCCGCGTCCATCCGCAACCAGCTTGCTGCTATGGTGCCGCCCCATTCGACCGCAGCCGATCAAAGCAAATCGCACCTTTGCGGAGGAAACCGCCATCGTCGCCAAGCTCCTCGTCTCAATCAGGAAACAGAACGTTGTTAGCGATCGGAACTCAACGATCGAGGACATCCGCCCTCAGTGTCACCCCACGACATTCCGGTTGCAGAGATCCGCAATCGACCAATCTCAAGAACTCATTTCGACATCGCAGCCTGTTCAGCGGCCCAGTCCTGAATCGCTTTCACCTCCGGCACCGGATGTTCGCGAAGTGCTTCCAGAGCCTGAACCACGGCAATACATCCCGGTAGTGTTGTTACGCACGGAATGCCATTCACGACCGAGGCCGATCGAATTCGACCTTCGTCGGTGCGAGCACCTTTGCCATTCGGGGTATTGAAAATCAGCGAAATCTGTTTGTTCGCCATATGATCCAGCAGGTTAGGACGTCCTTCCTGCAGTTTTTTCACCGTGTCAACTT
Organism: uncultured Schlesneria sp.; assembly: GCA_903871875.1. GTDB lineage: Bacteria > Planctomycetota > Planctomycetia > Planctomycetales > Planctomycetaceae > Schlesneria. The sequence continues at coordinate 149,813 of CAIQIR010000158.1, read as the reverse complement.
CCAGTCCATAATCGCGGAACACGCGCGCCGTTCCACTGGTACACATGATGCGGAATCCCAATTCCTGCAATCGACGCACCTGAGGAATAATCGCATGTTTGTGGCGACCGGCCAAGCTGATGAAGACCGTGCCTGACTGGGGTAATTTGTTTCCGGCCGCGATCTGGCTTTTCGCGAAGGCAATCGGAAATTCGTTGGAAATCCCCATCACTTCGCCGGTCGACTTCATCTCGGGCCCGAGAATGATGTCCACTCCCAGGAACCGGTTGAATGGGAAGACGCTCTCTTTCACCGAGGTGTAGGAAGGTACGACTTCGCGAGTGACCCCCTGCTCTTCAAGCGAGACACCGACCATGATCTTTGCCGCAATTTTGGCCAATGACACGTTCGTCGCCTTCGAAACGAAGGGTGACGTACGGCTGGCACGCGGATTCACTTCCAAAATGTAGACGACGAACTCCGTCGACGATGCGTTGCCGGTCGATTGAACCGGGGCCAACGAGTCCTCGCCGGCCGCTGCGGAAACTTTCGTATCGTCCGCGGCCCGCTTGACTGCGAACTGAATGTTCATCAGCCCACGTACTTTGAGCTCCCGGGCCAAGGCGTATGTGGCTTGTTTAATCTCTTCGATGACCGAATCGGGCAATGAGTACGGCGGAAGCACGCTGGCCGAGTCGCCAGAGTGCACCCCTGCTTCCTCAATATGTTCCATGACCCCGCCGACCAAGGTCAATTTGCCATCGGAAATCGCATCAACGTCGACCTCGACGGCATCTTCCAGGAACTTGTCGACAAGCACAGGTCGATCAGGCGAAACGTTGATCGCTTCGTTCATGTACTTGGTGACGGTCTCTTCGTCGTAGCAAATCTCCATGGCTCGTCCACCCAGCACGAAGCTGGGGCGGATCAGCACGGGATAGCCAATCTCATTTGCGACACGCCGCGCACCGGCAGCATCGAACGCCGTTCCGTTCGGCGGTTGACGAAGGCCGATCCGCTCCAGAATTCCCTGGAACCGCTTGCGATCCTCGGCGGCATCGATCATGTCGGGACTCGTCCCGATGATCTTCACACCAGCCGCTTCCAAGCCGCGCGCCAAATTCAACGGCGTCTGTCCACCGAATTGGACAATCACGCCATCTGGCTGCATTCGATCGCAGATATTCAGCACGTCTTCTGTGGTCAACGGCTCGAAGAACAACAAATCGGAAGTGTCATAGTCTGTCGAAACCGTCTCCGGATTCGAATTGACCATAATGCTTTCGATCCCCAGTTCCCGCAGGGCAAACGAAGCCTGACAACAGCAATAGTCGAACTCAATCCCCTGGCCGATCCGGTTCGGACCGCCCCCGAGAATGATCACCCGCTTCTTGTCACCCTTCGCGGGTGTTTCGTCTTCGGATTCGTAAGTCGAATAGTAATAGGGGGTATAGGCCTCGAATTCGGCGGCACACGTATCGACCTGTTTGAACGTCGCGACAATACCCAACCGCTTCCGATGTGTACGGACTTCCATTTCGGTCGAGTCCCACCAGAAGGCGAGTTGTTGATCCGAATAACCGTGGCGTTTGGCCTTCCACACCAGTTCCGGCGAGGCTTGATCAAGGTGATTGACCTGACGAATTTCGTCTTCCACCTCAATCAGGTTGCGGATTTGGTTCAGGAACCAGGGATCGATGTTGGTCAGTTCAAAAACCTGATCGACCGTCAAACCGGCCTTAAACGCATAACGGATGTAAAACATCCGGTGTTCGTTGGGCTTTGACAGCATGCTCTTGATCACATCAATGCCCGGCTGCTTGGGCGTGCCCCACAAATCTTTCTTGCCGCCCCCCAGTCCGAAATGACCGATTTCCAGACCACGCAAGGCTTTTTGCAGCGATTCTTGGAACGTTCGCCCGATGGCCATCGTCTCACCCACGGATTTCATCTGTACCGTGAGTTCCGGATCGGCATCGGGGAATTTTTCAAACGTCCAGCGGGGGATTTTCGTCACGACATAGTCGATCGTCGGTTCAAAACAGGCGAGGGTTTCTCGCGTGATGTCGTTTTGAATTTCGTCCAGCCGGTATCCGACCGCCAGCTTGGCCGCAATTTTCGCGATCGGAAATCCGGTCGCCTTCGACGCCAGAGCGCTCGAACGACTGACCCGCGGATTCATTTCGATGACCACCATCCGTCCTGTTTTCGGATTGATGGCAAACTGGACGTTCGAGCCGCCAGTTTCGACACCGATCTCGCGCATGACAGCGATCGTCGCATCGCGCATCCGCTGGTATTCCTTGTCGGATAGCGTTTGCGCGGGGGCCACGGTAATCGAATCCCCCGTATGCACGCCCATCGGATCGAAATTTTCGATAGCACAGATGATCACGACATTGTCGGCGTTGTCGCGCATCACCTCCATCTCATACTCTTTCCACCCGATGATGCTCTCGTCGAGCAACACTTCGTGGACGGGGGAAAGTTCCAGGCCTTTGCGGACCTTTTCCTCGAATTCATCGCGGTTATACGCAATGCCGCCACCGACACCGCCCAAGGTGAAGCTGGCACGAATGATCGCTGGCAGACCGATTTCCTCGAGCGCTGCCCGGGCTTCCTCCATGTTGTGCACAATGCGGCTGTTGCAGACATCCAGCCCGATTTTGAGCATGGCCTGCTTGAACGTGTCTCGTTCCTCGGCCTTTTTAATCACGTCGACCCGGGCACCGAGCATTTCGACATCGAATTTCTCGAGCACGCCATGCCGCACCAGATCCATGGCGACATTCAGGCCGGTTTGGCCTCCCAACGTCGGCAGCAGGGCATCTGGCCGCTCGATTTCGATGATTTTGGCAACATACTCCCAATTGATCGGCTCGATGTAAGTTCGATCGGCCATTTCGGGATCTGTCATGATCGTAGCGGGATTCGAATTCACCAGCACCACGACGTAGCCTTCTTCGCGAAGTGCTTTACAGGCTTGCGTTCCTGAATAATCAAATTCGCAAGCTTGCCCAATGACAATAGGACCAGAACCGATAATGAGAATCTTGTGAATGTCGTCGCGACGAGGCACGGCGGCTGACCTTGATGTGGAGCAGATGGCGGGGCAATCAACGGCGACTCGGTGACAAGGCTACTCCAAACCTTGGCCGAAATCGCGCGAAACCGCCCGAGACTACCATACGTTCCAAGAGATTCAAGGATGAGCGACAACTGTTGTTCTTCAATTCTGGATTTCCGAGTGGGAAATACCGATTTTCAAGCACAAAACCAACGATTTTTTCAGGACATTTGTTGTCCGCAATTGCCGAACAACAATTCCAGCGAATTCTGACACGTCCGATTGACAACGGCGAGAAAGAACGAGGCTTCGATCTGTTTCCCAGAATCCGGCCGCAGAATTGCTTCAGGTCCCGGCATCCGTTGATCATTTTGCCCTGTGAAGCGGTGTTGCCAATTCCCTTTCGGAACCAGAATCCACATCTGGATCGGGGAAGAGCCCCACACGCTCATTTGAAGAAAGGCTTCGGCTGGTTCATCAGAACAGCAGTCCAACCACGCGAGATTGGTTATTTCCTCTGCGGGCTGGAGGCGACTTACTCCGCGACTGCTTTTTCGAAAAAGCACGATCCGTAATTTTCACCTATTCCCAGCTGGGGAGAATTTGGATGGACTTCACGGAGTAGATTTGGCATTGTGCCAATCAGAGCGACGTTGTCTTTGGAGGCAAAAAATGCGAAGGTTTACCGACCGGAGCGCCATTGAGGACGACCTTTCCCACCTTCAATCCGAAATCTCGGCGGACTGGTCCAATGGTGCGACTTCGAGGCCTGCTTCGCGGCATCTCCTTCGTTCAGGAGATTGGCAAGCGGATTGGTGCATTTAGCCCAGCTCTACGGGAACGACTGAAAGCAAAACTTCTCGCAAGTCGACGCCGCCAGCCTCTGCTACCGATTACTGGCGAAACACTGGAATTTCGTCGTTTGCTGAGTGTCACAGCCTTAGCGACCGGCGGCAGCACCGCGGCCATCAACGTCAACGCCGCCGCTGACGTGCACCTCATCAACCCCAATATTTACGGCGCCGCTTTTGCCACCACGGCCCAACTGTCTGGCCTGAATTTGAGCGTCAACCGTGAAGGGGGCAACAATGCAGACACCTACAACTGGCAACAGGACGCCAATAACCTCGACAATGACTATTACTTTGAAAGCTACCCCCAGGGTTCCGGCAATGGCCAGTCCATGGATGCTTTTGTCAGCCAGACGCAGGCTGGCGGTGCACAGCCCGACTTGACAATTCCCATCATGCCATACGTGGCAAGCCTGGGTCCCAACGGCACTGTCGCGGGAAGTTATCCGGTCTCTGTCTATGGACAGCAGCAATCCACCGATCCGTACTATCCCAACTTCGGTAATGGTGTGACCAGTGGCGGCCAGAACATCCTCGATACCAACCTCTACAACTACGTTGCCAACAGTCCTGCATTTGAGCAAGGCTGGATTCAGCACCTGCTCAGTACCTTCGGAACCCCAGGAAATGGCGGCGTCCAGTACTTCACCCTGGGGAACGAACCCGGTCTGTGGAATTCCACCAATAAGGACATTCATCCGAATGGTGAAACGAATTCCGAACTGCTGAATGACCTGATCGCCTATGGCAGCATGATCAAATCCATCGATCCCACCGCGCAGATTCTGGGGCCCGAGGAATGGGGTTGGACCAACTACTTCGTCGACGGTGCGGACGCGGCTGCCGGCAACTACGGCGCCACATACACCGGTCTGGGCGGCCAGCAATTGAACGCTCAACAATGGCTGCTACAACAATTGGATCAATACCAGCAGCAGTCTGGAGTTCGACTGTTGGATTACTACACCCTGCACTATTACCCGCAGGAAGGGAATGTAGGCAGCAATGCTGTTGATTCGACCACGGAACTGTTGCGTAACCAGGTTACTCGGGCTCTATGGGATCCGACTTACGTCGACCCCAGTTGGATCGGCACTACTGGGATCAATAACGGCGTCGTGGACCTGATCCCAACGATGCAAAGCTGGGTCAATCAATATTACCCGGGAACACAGACGGGTATTACCGAATACAATTTCGGCGCCGAAGGCGACATGAATGGCGCAACGACACAAGCGGATGTTTATGGCATTTTCGGTCAGCAAGGACTCGATCTGGCCACTCGGTGGGAAACGCCCGCCATCGGCACGCCAACCTATCTCGGCATGCAACTTTGGCGCAATTATGACGGTCACGATTCAGGCTTTGGAAATACGAGTGTCGGTGCGACGGTCGCCAACCCCGATCAGACAGATGCGTTTTCCGCAATTCGATCCTCTGACGGCGCCCTGACTGTCGCGGTCATCAACAAGAATCTTTACAGCGCAAGCGATCCGACTGCCACGACTCAAGTGACGGTAGATCTGAGTGGTTTCGCCAGCAACGGAGTGGCTCAAGATTGGCAATTGGCCGCCATCAACCCCAGCGATCAAACTCGAGCCGCAATCACGAATCTGGCCAACATTCATTTCATCGGTAACAGCTTCACCATCAACGTACCGATGGAAAGCGTAACGATGTTCGTCATCGAACCCGCATCGTCTCCCATCGTGACTCTCAATCCAACGGGAACAACAGTGACCGCTGGCCAGACGGCGAGCTTCACAGCCAATGCGTCTGGAACTCCCACACCGACAATCCTGTGGCAGGTCAGTACTGATGGCGGAGTAACGTTTACCAACATCTCTGGCGCGACTTCGACTACTTACTCATTCACGGCCGCCGCCAATCAAAACAATAATGAATATCGCGCTGTTTTTACGAACGCTGATGGAAGTGTCAACACAACCTCAGCCACGTTGATCGTCAATGCACCTCAGATCGTCGTGCAGAACGGCAAAACGACGCTGAACGACGGATCGAGTACGGTCAATCTCGGCACCACGACCCCTGGAATACCGCTGACACAGGTCATCACAGTAACGAATTCGGGCAGTGCGGCACTGACCGTTCAACCGGTGACCGTACCGACAGGCTTCAGCGTCACCGACAATTTTACAGTAAATCAATCGATCGCGGTCGGAGCAAGTGTCAGCTTTACCATTCAGCTGACTGCCGCAGCGTTCGGAACTTTCACCGGAACAGTTTCATTCGCCGAAAACGATACGACAACATCCAGCCCATTCACGTTCACGGTTCTCGGTATCGTGAATGCGCCAAAAATTGTGGTTCAGAGCGGTTCAACCATCCTGACCAATGGCACGAGCACGATCAATTTGCACAGCGCGACCGCGGGGACGCCCGCGACACAGATGATCACGGTCACGAATGCCGGCAACACGGCACTGATGGTTCAGCCAGTGACCGTACCGACCGGTTTCAGCGTGCTCCACAACTTCACCACCAATCAATCGATTGCCGCCGGATCCAGTGCCAACTTCACCATTCAATTGAATGTGGCAACGATCGGCACACCTAATGGCACAGTAACAATCGCCGACAATGATACCACAGCCAGTCCCTTCACTTTCACGGTGACCTCATCGGTCAATCACGCTCCGGTGGGAACATCGGGAACCGTCACTAGTGTGGAAAACAGTCCCTACATCTTCGGCGTGAACGACTTTGGATTCACTGATCCGAATGATTCACCGCCGAATTTGTTCCTGGCGGTCGAGTTCACGACGCTCCCCCTGGTTGGCAGACTGACCGACAATGGCGCGACAGTCAACGCGGGAACATTTATTTCCGTGACTGACATCACCGCCGGCAAGCTGAAGTTTACTCCGGCGACCAACGGAAGTGGTTCGTCATATGCCAGCTTCACACTCCAAGTTCAGGACAACGGCGGTACGGCCAATGGAGGCATTGATACCGACCCCAATCCAAAAACATTGACCATCAATATTTCGCCGATAGCACCGAAGTTGACGGCACCAGCCGCGGTCAGCGTTCCGGAGAACGGATTCCTGGCCTTCACAGCAGCTAATGCGATCAGTGTGACGGACGTCGGAGCAACGAGCGAACAGTTGTCCCTGACTGTGCAACATGGATCCCTCACACTGGGCACCACAACCGGTTTGAGCGTTACTGGAAACGATTCGAACACCCTCTCCGTAACGGGCTCTCTTTCGTCGCTCGACACCGCCTTAGGGACGCTCAGCTATGCCCCGACAGTTCACTATAGCGGAATGGATTCGCTGAGTCTTTCGAATAAAGATCTCAGCGACGGCCTGACAGGTACCGCAAACGTGGCCATCACCGTGGGATACGGCACCGCATCGAAAGTCTCGTTCCAACTCATCGGTGGTGGAACCGCGAGTGGCTATCTGTCGCCAGTGAAGGTGGCAATCGAGGACCAATTCGGCAATGTCGTGTCCGGAAGTACATCGATCGTGACAGTGTCCGTCGCGAGCGGTCCTGGCGGATTCGCCAATGGTAGCATCACCAGCGTGACTGCCGTGAACGGTATCGCCACCTTCACGGGACTGATTCTCAGAACGAACGGCCTCTACACGCTGAGCGCCACTTCCGGCACGTTAATCGGCACGACCTCTGGTCTGATTGTCGTCACTCCCGGTCCCGCCACCAAATTGGCAATCGGGGATCCGGAGAACCTGGCCGCGACAACAACGGTCACCGCGGGAACCATCATCACGCCGACCGTACTCGTGGAAGATAGCTACGGCAATGTGGTGAATGACAATTCTTCACAGGTCTCGCTCACCTTCGGCGGCGTGAATCTCGGCATGCATACCGTATTGAATGGGGTCGCGACTTTTGCAGCCCAGACGCTGACATTGGCAGGAACCAAAAACCTGAACGCCGCAGTGATTTCCAGCAATTCGACGCTCAGCAATGCGCCGACTGTTGCACTCGTGGTCACCCCCGCAACGGCCGCACAGTTGGTCATTACGCAATCACCGACCGCGGGAACAGCCGGAACGGTACTGGGGCCTCTCAAGGTGGCCATCGAAGATCAGTTCGGCAACATTCTGAAAGGAAGTACTGCGACGGTGACCGTTGCGACAGGCAATGGCCCCGCCGCGTTGGCGGGAGGAAGTACGACCAGCGTGGCGGCCACGAATGGAATTGCAACGTTTAACAACCTGATTCTGAATACGAGTGGGATCTACACCCTGCAAGTCAGCCAAGGCACGCTACCCAGCACAACGTCGGCGAACATGTTGATCAATCCCGGCACCGCCGCCAAACTCGCTTTTCAAACCGGCACCGTAAGCGCGTCGGCAGGAGTCGCATTCGCTCCCGCAATTACTGTGGCCGTCGAGGACCAGTTTGGCAACATCGTGGCGGGTAACGTTTCAACGATCACGCTCTTAGTCGCCACAGGCCCGGGCGTTCTGGCCGTAAGCAGCACCAATAGCGTTAAAGCGGTGAATGGCATCGCAACATTCACCAACGTGATCCTTAACACGTCCGGCACCTATACACTGGGCGCCAGCGACGGAGCTTTAGTCGGTGCCACATCGGCCAACGTCATTATCAATCATGGCAGCGCCGCGAAACTGAGCGTCCAAGTCAGTGGAGGTGGTACCGCGAGCGGTTATCTCTCGCCGGTGAAAGTGGCTGTGGAAGATCAGTTCGGGAATATCATGACGGGCGACACCTCTACGGTCACTCTCTCGGTGGCTGCAGGTCCCGGAGCGTTTGCCAATAACAGCACAAACGGCGTCGCCGTCATAAACGGGATGGCGACATTCTCGGCCTTGATTCTCAGGACGAGTGGCACATATGTCCTGGCCGCCAATGACGGGGCGCTCAGCAAAGGCCTCTCAGGAAATGTCGTGATTGTTCCAGGTCCTGCGAGCAAACTGGCGATTGGAGATCCACAGAATCTCTCCGCATCGACCAACGTGGCTGCCGGAACTCCGATTACTCCTGTAGTGCTGGTAGAGGACAATTTCGGGAATGTGGTCAACGACAATTCGACACAAGTTTCACTGACCTTCGCCGGAGTCAATCTTGGTACGCAGACAGTCGTGAGCGGGGTCGCTTCGTTTCCCGCGCAAACACTTACCGTACCCACCACGAAGAATATCAATGCTGCGGTCATCTCCAGCAGTTCGACGCTCAGCAATGCGTCGACCGTATCGATCGTCATTACCCCAGCAGCGCCCGCTAAGCTCGTGATTACTCAGGCCCCAACAACAGGTCAGGCAGGCACGACGTTGGGAACCGTGAAAGTGGCCGTCGAAGATCTGTACGGCAACATCGTCACGGGAAATAACTCCAGTGTGACCCTGTCCGTCGGCACTGGCTCCGGTTCTTTCGCAGCGGGAAGTACGACGAGCGTAGCTGCCAGCAACGGAATCGCCACGTTCACTAATCTGGTCCTGAATACCAGTGGCACCTACACTCTGCAAGCCAGCGACGGAAGCTTAACCGCGGCAACTTCGGCGAACCTGACCGTCAGTCCCGGTGCCGCGGCCATGCTGGCTTTTCAGACGGGTCCGATTAGCGCCGTTGCGGGAGTCACCTTGTCTCCTGCGGTCACCGTGGCCGTGGAAGATCAGTTTGGTAATCTCGTCACCAGCAGTACCTCAACGGTGACCTTGTCCGTCGCCAACGGCCCCAATGGCCTAGCGGCTGGCAGCTCAGTCAGCATGGCTGCCGTCAATGGAATCGCGACGTTCAGCAATCTGATTCTGAACATCGCAGGGACGTACATCTTGAACGCCGCAGATGGGACGTTAACGAGTGCCAGATCCGCCAATGTCAGCATCGGTCATGGCAGCGCCGCCAAAGTGGGGTTCCTTGTGAACGGCGGTGGCTCGGCAAGCGGCTATCTTTCGCCGGTGAAAGTCGCCATCGAAGATCAATTCGGCAACCTAGTGACAGGCGACACGTCCACCGTGACACTCGCCGTGGCGAGTGGACCAGGTCAATTTGCCAACAGCAGCACGAACACTGCCGTCGCAGTGAACGGTATTGCCACATTCTCAGCACTGATTTTGCGAAAGAGTGGCACCTACACACTGAGTGCCAGCGACGGAACACTGGGTAGCAGTATCTCAGGAAATGTCACCATCACTCCAGGTATGGCCAACAAGTTGGCAATTGGTGATCCGCAAAATCTTCCTGCTTCGACATCAGTCACCGTCGGGACTGTCGTGACACCCACGGTGTTAGTGGAAGATTCTTATGGCAACGTAGTCAATGACAATTCGACGCAGGTATCATTCACTTTTGCCGGCGCAAATCTCGGAACACAGACGGTCGTGAACGGAATCGCCACGTTCGCCTCGCAGACGCTTGCTGTGCTCGGAACAAAAAACGCGAATGCCAGCGTCGTCTCCAGCAACTCGGCTCTGAGTAATGCAGTCACTGTCGCATTCGTGGTCACGGCTACGCCGGCAGCCAAATTGAACCTGAATTCGTGATTTGATCCGACCTGACATGACCAATTTTATCGTCACATTCGGGTTTTGCGCTTGGAGTCCGCGAGAAGACATGTCACATTGTTGATCTGAAAATTGATCTTCACATTGGTGAGCCCCTTGATGCATGACAGCCTTCTCGACCTCAGTTCGTCCGGCCCCGTTGATCGCCGAAGTGTTCTTCAATTAGCTGGAGGCACAATCGGATTGAATTTGGCCGGGTTGTGGCGAGCTCAGTCATTGCAAGCCCAGCCGACAATGACGATCGCGCGACCGACTTCGCAGATCAAGTCATGTATTGTCGTCTTCTACTATGGCGGTCCCAGTCATATCGATACTTACGATATGAAGCCGGATGCGCCTTTGGATATTCGCGGCGAATTCCAGCCCATTGCGTCGTCGGCGCCGGGCATTTTCGTCAGCGAACATTTGCCGAAGATGTCTCGCGTGATGCACAAAGTCGCCTTGATTCGTAGCATGCATCATCAGAATCGGCTACACGATTCAGCGTCCACCGAAGCGTTGACCGGGCGACAGTCGCCAACGGGCGATCGCGAAGAGTTCGCACCGATCAATCAGTTTTACCCCTGCTTTGGGGCTTGCTTGAATTATCTGTGGCAGCACAGAAACATTGAAATTCCTCATGCGGCGTTGCCATTTGTCTTTCACAACGTCGTCGACACGCCGTGCCAGGGCGGAGGATTTCTCGGAACGAAATTCGATCCACTCCAAATCTCACTCGACATCGAATCCAGAAGCTATCGTGCGGGAGCCTTAGCGCTGCCTTCGGGGCACACGGTGTCGATGATGAGTGACCGACGCCGACTGCTTGAGACACTGGAAATTGCCGCTACGGCCCCCGCTTCCACTGCTGTCGGCGAACAGTGGCGCATGTTCTGCGACAAGGCATTTCAATTGCTTGGCTCGGAAACGTTACGCCAAGCTCTCGATCTGTCTCACGAGTCGCCCCAAATGAGGGATCGATACGGATTCGGCCCCGAACCCTTGAGTGTCGGAGAAGGTGGCGGGGGCGGTAACGGGTCGGAAATGGGGTACGGTCGGCAAATGCGAGGTCAGAATCTACTGCTCGCGCGACGAATGGTCGAAGCCGGCGTTCCCTTCGTCAATGTCTATGATTTCCGCCAGCAAGGTCAGAATTGGGATGCGCATTTTAAGAACTTCAACCAGCACAAGACCCATCTGCTGCCACTCGCCGACCAAAGCTTAAGCACGTTGATTGAAGACCTTGATGACCGTGGCCTGCTGGAATCAACGCTGGTCGTGGCCATGGGCGAATTCGGTCGGACGCCAAAGATCAATAAAGAAGGCGGACGCGATCACTGGCCCGATTGCTATTCAGTGCTGTTGGCAGGTGGCGGCATACGCGGCGGAACAGTCTACGGATCAAGCGACCGAATGGGTGCTTATCCAGCCTCGGATCCGGTCACACCGGCCGACTTAGCGGCGACAATCTTCTGGCGATTCGGCATCAATCCCGCAACCGAAGTTCACGACCTGACCGGCCGACCGCATCGCTTGTCTGACGGTCAACCTGTTCGCGACATTTTCGCGTGACGCCCCACGCCGAAGAATGACCGATCGCGGACAATCAGACCTCTTCAGACCCGGGAGCAATTTCATATTCCGCGGTATCGGTGTCGGCGCGTTCTCGCTGACGAGCGACGTGCTCCTCAATCAATCGTCGTGCCACGGCTTCATGCTCCGGAGCCACCAGCACCTGGCAGGGAATTGTTACCAGACCAGGAAATGGTGCGTTGGAATTTTCGACCGTACTCGAAATATCCTCATCAGCCAACATGGCTTTGACGATTTCGGCATCGAACGCAACCGGTGTGGAATAGATCGGTACGAGCGATTCCGGCATATTAGTGGTCATGTCCGCGATCTCCTGAATTTGATGCGTGAAAAGGATTCGAGCGGGATTAGGATTGGCACACTACAACTCGAAATTGGTGGGACAATGATGTCTTCGCCAAAATTGAGCCGCATGAATCGTGCCAGACTCTCGCAAGCGAATCATACCACGGCCATTGGTGCCAGTGACAACCAAACTGACGCCGCCTTTGGCAAATCTCAAGCTACTCGGATGGTTTTGTTCCACCTGACTTGATTTCGGTCGTCGTTGCTATCTCTACTTGCTTGGTCGAATTACTTGGAACTGATTTCCTGATTCGAAGATGAGGGATCTTTGCCTGGCTGGCGCCGTTCTCGTAGTTCGTCGAGGCGCTGCTTCATTTCGGCTTCGGTACCACGATCGACCGGCTCGTAATAGCGGCGTTCGACTCCCAGGTATTCTTGAGGCACCCAGCCTTCTTTCGCTTCATGCGGGTATTCGTAACCCTCACCATGCCCTAACCGCTCAGCGCCCTTGTAATGCCGATCGCGCAGATGCATTGGTACGGGGAGCAATCGGCCTTCGCGAACATCCGTCAATGCCGCATCAATCGCTTTGTACGAGGCATTCGATTTGGGTGCGAGCGCCAGGTAGGTCACGGCCTGCGCGAGGATAATACGACATTCCGGCATACCAATGAATTCGGTGGCCGCCGCCGCTGATTGCGCCAAAATCAAGCCTTGTGGGTCGGCATTTCCGATGTCTTCTGAGGCCGCGATCACCAGTCGCCGCGCCACAAATCTCGGTTCTTCTCCCGCAGCCAGCATCCGTGCCATCCAATAAATCGCTGCATCAGGATCACTACCACGAATACTTTTTATCAAAGCGCTGGCCGCATCATAGTGATCGTCGCCATCGGCATCGTACCGAATCTGTTTCTTCTGAATCGACTCTTCCGCGGCGGGCAGATCAAACAACTTTTGATTTGCCTCCAACGAGAGAACGCCAATTTCCAAGGCGGACAAGGCTCGACGGGCGTCGCCATCGCAAATTGTCGCCAGGAATTGAAGCGATTCCGGTGTCGCAGTAACCTTACGTGAACCAAGACCACGGACCGAATCAGTCAATGAACGCTCTAACAACTTGACCACATCGCCCACAGGCAACGGTTGCAATTCGAAGATTTGGCTACGACTGAGAAGCGGTGCGATCAGTGAGAAAAAGGGATTGGCCGTCGTCGCCGCCACAAGGGCGACAATCCCTTCTTCGACGTCGGGCAAAAGCACATTTTGCTGTTGCTTGTTGAAATGATGTAATTCATCGATGAAGAGGACGGTTCGCTGACCGCCTGTCGACACGTCTTCGCGGGCTTTGTCCAAGACCTCACGCAGTTCCTTGACCCCTGAAGCCGCCGCGTTCAGCGAACGGAAAATCCGCTTCGTATGCTTGGCAATCAATTCCGCGAGGGACGTTTTGCCGGTACCCGGTGGCCCATAGAAAACCACAGACGAGATTCGATCGGCTTCCAGCATTCTCCGCAACAGTTTTCCTGGTGCGAGGATGTGCGACTGGCCGACGAATTCGTCCAGCGTCCGAGGCCGCATCCGGGCCGCGAGCGGACGAACAGATTCGCGATTCACGGTTTCGAGCCGATCAAACAGCGTCATAATAAAAGAGAAACCTCCGCCTGTGCCGTTGGAACGCTGAGGTTCTGAACCCAAAGGATTCAGGGGGGAGCCTCACATCCGGGTTGTGTGAGCCGGGATACCACCGAAGCGATATCGCGGATTTACACGCGGCCGAATGAGATAACTCCCGCATGAAGAAGTTGTAGGGTCAACGCACAAGCCCCGTATCGAACACCGCAGAGGTCTCTCGAACCCCGAAGGGTTCATCAGCGATGCTATCGAACCACATCCTCACAATCAAGACGTAGACTATGGGGGAATTCACGTCAAAAAACATCAAGGTCGATGACCATTCCCTCGCTCCGTAGAATACAATACCCGTTGCCGGCGCAGCTGATGATCATGCCGATGAAATGCCAGTACCTGCAACCTCCTGAAGATCTGAAATGATCGCGACTTCGATTGCTGACCAACGCCGAAGCCCTTGCCGCCTTCAGAGGTCCGCTTCGTGAAACTGCCCATTCGCGATCAGATTCTCTGGCCCTTGATGGGAATGCTGCTGATCGCGGTGGCCGCGAACGCGGCATTTTCGGCTTGGTGGATGTCAAACCTCAATCTCCACGCGCTCGACGCGCGGCAGCGGCAAATCATCGGAGTCCTCGAAGAATCCAGTTTTCCTCTGTCAACGAACGTCATGGAAAAGCTGCAGCGATTGACCGGCGACGAATTCGCCGTCTGGGATTCCGCCAACCGACGAATCGTCGTGGGTACATTACCTCTCAAAGAGATTTCCGCTTCGGCCATCGCGGAGGATTTCGAATCGACACCTCATGCGGAACCACGACGACGGACAATTCAGGGTACGACCTATCTGATCCGCGCCGGCCGGATTCGTGGTATGCCATCCTTCATTTTGCTAGTCATGACGTCCGATGACACGTTGAGAAAGTCTAGCCGCGAAGCGATCTGGCCCCCCTTGGCTGTCGGTGCAGCGACGATTGCTTTGGCGATTCCATTGACGCTGCTGCTCGTATCGAGTTGGGCTCGTCGGATCCATTCTTTGGAGCACCATGTCGAAACCATCGCCGCCGGCCAATTTGGATTGGAACTTCCGGCAGGTCGCATTGATGACGAATTGACCCGGCTGGTCGAGAGCATCAATTCGATGAGTCGCCAACTGTTGGCGATGCGGGAACAACTGATTCAGGGCGAACGTACCCGATTGGTCGCACAGCTGACGGCGGGATTCGCGCATCAGCTACGCAATGGGCTGGCGGGAGCCAAACTGGCAATTCAGCTGCACGAAAGTCGATGCAATTCGTCGTCTGACACGAGTTTGTGCGTCGCACGGAATCAACTAGCCCTGGTGGAAGAAGAAGTCCAAGGCTTGCTCTCATTAGGAAAAGGTGATGCCCGGCCGCCAGCGGAAGCCGACTTAAGCCAAATCGTAAAGACCGTCGCCAATCTCGTTTCGCTGTCTTGTGATCACCGTGGCGTGCAGCTGAGCGTCCAGACAGCAGGGCCGATTTCTCCGATGATTGGCTTCGGTGATGGATTGCGAGCGGCAATCCTGAACCTGACGTTGAACGCCATCGACGCCGCCGGCCCGGGTGGTCATGTCTGGTTGACATTGAAGTCTGTCGACGGACAAAACATGCTGATCGTGGAAGACGACGGTCCTGGTCCTCCCAAAGAACTGGCAGCATCGCTCTTTGAATCGTTCGTCACTTCCAAACCCGAAGGGATCGGACTCGGCCTGACGGTGGCGGCCACCGTGGCTCGGGCACATCAAGGCTCGTTGACTTGGAGCCGAGTGCATGAACGGACGCGTTTTGAATTGAAGTTACCCCTTTCCGCGGTAATGGAAAAAGGTGAATTTGCATGAGTCGGATCCTGATTGTTGATGATGAACCGGCGATCTGCTGGAGCCTGAAAGAACGACTGACCGATCAGGGTCACGACGTTCAGATTGCCGCGTCGGTGGAGCGAGCCGAAAAGGTGTTGGCGGACTTTTCACCCGAAGTCATCGTCCTCGACGTTCGATTGCCAGGGCAAGATGGCCTGTCTGCAATCCCCGGCTTTCATGAGCGTTTCCCGCACACACCGATTGTTGTGATGACCGCCTTTGGAGATCTACAGACTGTCGTAGATGCCATGAGTCGCGGCGCGTTTGAATACCTGGTCAAACCGTTTGAACTGCCCGATTTTCTATCGGTGATCTCTCGCGCGCTGCAATCCAAAAGCCGCGTGATCGTCCTCGAACCGAAAAGCGATGAAAGTCCACAACTGATCGGGCGCGGGCCAGCCATGCAGGCAGTCTTCAAACAAATCGCACTCGTCGCCCCCACGATTTTCCCCGTCCTGATTACGGGCGAGACCGGAACAGGCAAAGAGTTGGTAGCCGAAGCGATTCATCGCCATAGCGACCGCAGGACCGGCCCCTTCGTGCGAATCAGTCTCGCAAGCCTCAGCCCGACCGTAGTGGAAAGTGAATTGTTCGGCCATGTGAAAGGCGCTTTCACGGGTGCACAGGACGATCGTCCCGGACTGTTTGAGTTGGCCGAGAATGGCACGATCTTTCTCGACGAAATTGGCGAAACCCCTCCCGCGATTCAGGTGAAACTTTTACGAGTGCTCGAATCTCACTGTTTCACTCGAGTGGGATCGGGTGACGAACGGCCGACGAATGCTCGGCTACTCGCCGCAACCAATCGAGATTTGGAACAAATGATTGCGGAAGGAACGTTCCGCGAAGATTTGTACCATCGATTGAAAGTCTTCTCATTCGAGTTGCCGCCTTTGCGAACTCATCGCGAGGACTTGCGACCGTTGGTGGAATATTTCCTCGCCCGACAGGCAGGTACCGCAGGGCAATACGTGACTGATGAATTCTGGACGGCGATCGAGCAACGAGCGTGGAATGGAAATATTCGCGAGTTGCGAAATGCCATCGATCATGCGGTCGTTATCGCCCGCGGTGGCCCCTTGGCCTCGGAACACCTTCCGCCACCGATGACTCTAAGCTCCAGCGAATCGGGGTCTCGCCCGCCGCTGGGCACGGCGATCGCCAAGTGGGTTCGACAACAGTTGATCGAACCCTCGGACGAATCGGTCAACGATCTGTATCGGCGATTTCTGAATGTCGCCGAACCAGCGTTATTTAACGAAGTTCTTTCTCACACACAGCAAAACCGCAGTGCCGCCGCTAAATTGTTAGGATTGGATCGCGCGACACTTCGTACCAAACTGGGTACCGGCTCGTTGTGAGATTTTGTGATCGCCAGTGCGGCCTCTCAAATCGTCTCTGGTCAAGTGTCTGATCACGTTCTTGCCATCTGAGAGAATTCGTCGAACCGGCTTTCCTGGGGAAGTTGAACAGAAAACACCATTCGGAACATCTGCATCACCTCGGACAATACCTTGGATCAAAGGGCCATGACTCGATGAAACGGCTTGCCAGTATGACGTGTTTCCTTTTTGTCTGGATGATGAGCGGAACGGCTGCTTCTGCATCGGAACGCCCCAATATTGTGATCTTCCTCGCAGATGACGCCGGTTGGGGCGACTACCGTCATTCCGGAAATCATCAGGTTTTAACACCGAATATCGATTCAATCGCGACGGCCGGTGTATCACTGGATCGTTTTTTTGTTTGTCCCGTATGTGCCCCCACGCGGGCCGAATTTCTCACGGGACGCTACTACCCGCGGGGTGGGGTTTGTGGTGTATCCACGGGACAAGAACGGCTGAATCCCAGCGAAAAAACTTTGACCGAAGCCTTCAAAGCGGCGGGCTACGCCACCGGCGCGTTCGGAAAATGGCACAACGGAAGCCAATGGCCCTATCACCCAAAGGCGCGTGGCTTCGATGAATACTTTGGCTACACCGCCGGCCATTGGGGCGAATACGTCGATGCCCCGCTGGAAGAAGAGGGTCGTATGATTCGAACAGAGGGCTATATCGTCGATGTCTGCACCGATCGCGCCCTTCGATACATTGAAAAGAACGCCGCTCGTCCATTCCTGTGTTACGTCCCATTTACCACGCCCCATTCACCTTGGAGCGTACCGGAAAATGACTGGCAGCGATTTAAAGAGATGCCGATTTCTCAGACGGCGACGGACCCCACCAAGGAAAATGCCGATCACACACGTTGCGCGTTGGCCATGATCGAAAACCAGGATCGAAATGTGGGCCGCGTCCTGGCGAAACTGCACGAACTGAAGGTCGATCGAAATACGATTGTCATCTATTTTTCGGATAATGGCCCCAACACCTCGCGTTGGAACGGCGGGATGAAAGGCACCAAAGGAGGAACAGATGAAGGAAGTGTTCGTAGCGTCTGTTATCTGCGCTGGCCCGCTCGATTGCCCGCCGGGCACACGGTCCCCCAAATCACAGGCGCGATTGATCTGTTGCCGACACTAACGGCGCTGACGGGTGTGCCGCGGGTTGGTGACAAACCACTGGATGGTCGGGACCTCAGCCCATTGCTCTTGAAACAAACGACCGATTGGCCCAATCGAACGATCTTCTCGGCCTGGAACGGAAAATTCAGTGCGCGGACACAAACGCATCGTCTGGATAGCGAAGGCCAACTGTTCGATATGGAGAGCGATCCGGGGCAAACGTTACCCGCTAATGAGAAAGATCCGACGAGTACAGCCAGGCTGACGGAAGCATTGAACGCTTGGCGAAGAGAAATTTTCGGCAGCCAGGAAACCGCGAGCGCCGATCATCTCAACTCAAACAAGACGATCGCCACAAGCCACGACACCCCGCGCAAATACCCGGTTGATCCTCGTCCATTCACAGTCGGCTATCGTGAATTCCCGATCACCATGTTGCCCGCTCGCGATGGTGAACCGCACGGCGGCGTCGCACGCAGTGCCTCAGCACCGAACTGTTCTTACTTCGTGAATTGGACGACCAAAGATGATCGCATGGACTGGTTAATCGACGTTCATACCTCCGGCCGCTATGCCATCGAAATCGACTACACCTGTCCAGTGTCGGACGCAGGTTCGTTGGTGGAGTTAAGCTGCGGAGACGGTCGTCTGGTCGGTCGTGTCATACCAGGCTGGAATCCCCCTCTTTACACGAACCAGGACACGTTGCCGCGGCCGGCTGGTGAATCGAAGATGAAGGAATTCCGCCCGCTGAAGCTGGGAACGATCGAGTTAAAACAGGGAGTCGCTCCACTCACCCTTCGGGCTCTGGAAATTCCTGGGCAGTCGGTCATGGATGTTCGTCGGGTGACTTTGACATTGCTTCCCGCGGGCGATTCGTGATCACGCTTGCTCTGGTGATCGAACCGGTCGGGACCTGGTACACAAGGTCGACTTAATTCCCAGTAGCGGTCTCGTCAAACCGCAGGCTTACGGACGAGACCGGGTTTGACGTCCAGATCCAGCGGCGAGATCCAACCGCGTTCCCAGAGTTCCCAACCGAGTGCGCCCATCGCAGCGTTGTCCGTACAATGTTCGCGTTCGGCGATAATGAGTTCGACTTTTCGACGCATCGCCAATTCAGCCAGTCGCTGACGAAACAGACTATTCGCCGCGACACCGCCGCCCACCAGCAACGTCTTGCGACCGGTTTGCTTCAGGGTCTGATCGCATTTTCCGATCAGCACGTCGACGACGGCCGCTTGAAAGCTCGCAGCCAAATCTGCAATCCGCTGCGGTGTGAGCGGCAACGGCTGTGCTCGGGCTCCTGGAGTGCCCCTGGCGGCGTACAGCACGGCCGTCTTCAGCCCGCTGAAACTAAAATCAAGCCGTGCATCGTTCAGAAATGGCCGAGGGAAGTCGACGGCCGTGGCATTTCCCAGTTTGGCAATCTTTTCGATTTGGGGCCCACCGGGATAATCCAGGCCAAGAATTTGCGCCACCTTATCGAACGCTTCGCCGGCCGCGTCATCCGTGGTCGACCCGAGCAACTGAAATTCGACGGGCGATCGGCAATCGTACAAATTCGAATGTCCGCCACTGACGACAAATCCCACTGCAGGGAAAACATCACGTCCCGCTGCCATGCGGCAGGCATAGATGTGAGCCTCGATGTGATTGATGGCCAGCAGAGGAATGTCGAGCACCAACGCGAGAGTCTTCGCGGCGGTCAGACCGACGAGCAGTGATCCCACCAGACCGGGATGTGTCGCGACAGCAATCGCCCCCAGATCGGCTTTCGTCGCATTGGCTTTTCGCAACGCTTCGTCGATCACGGGCAGAATTCGTTCGAGATGGGCTCGCGAAGCGATTTCAGGGACCACACCACCGAACCGCTCGTGCAGTTCGTGCTGAGTCGACACCACGTTGGAAAGAACTCGGCGGCCGCGATCAATAACTGCCGCAGCCGTTTCATCGCAAGACGATTCGATGGCGAGCAACAGTTTATTCGGCGGCGGAACAAGACTCACAATGGGGACTCTTTAGAAACCAATTCAAAACAGGAAATCAGACGGCTCGCATCGCGATCGATTCGCGGAGATGACTCGTTCGATCCTCACTTCTGGGCATTAGCCGGAGCGGCAAACAGTCGTGAGTTAATCGACTTCACCGCCTCACCCTTCTTGGCCACGGCCAGTTTGCCTGTCAATTTGATTTCTTTTGGCGGATCACAACCAACGTCATTGCAGGCCTGATACTTAATCGTGATTTCCATCTCGTCCGTCTGCCCCCCCGCTTTTTCGGGGATCGTCAATTTTCCACGAATCGCGATTTCCCCTTCGTAGACCAGGACTTCTTTGTCTTCACCGGCGAATTTAAATCCATGCCCTTTGGGATATTTCACATCGGACAATTCGACTTCCTGCTTCGACTTGAACGTCACGCTGGTCGGCCGGAGATATTCCAGGCTGGGTGGATTCGCGTTGATGTGCCAACCCTCTTTCACATTCAACAGCACGATAAACTGACAGGTGCCGCCGGCGGGCAACTTGTCAGCCGAAAGGTAGGCCCTCCCTTTGACCAGCGGTTCCTTCTTGGGACGTTCGTCCTTCTTCTCTTCCTTTTGTTCCGCCAACAAAATTAGCGGCTCATTGACCGCAGCCTTGTCGTCAGATCCCGAGGCAGGAATGATCTCGTTGGACTCGTCGTTCTTGGCAACGTTGTCGCCGCCTTCCGCTTCCAGCAATTCCATTGCAGCCAGTGCCAGGTTGGCGAATCCGCGAGGTGTTTGTTCGATATTCGAAGCGAAGACTTCGATCGTTGCACGGGCTTCGTCGAGGTAGGCACTGGTCCCGGTTCGTTTCGCCAGCTTAATCAGATTCCGTGCACTGACGCTGTTGCCCCCAGGCAAAACCCCATCAAAGCAATTCTTGGTCCGCGCCAGCAATTCTTCATGCTGGTGCGAGGTGAAGAAGAATCCCCCGTTGGTCTCGTCGAGAAACAGTCGCAGCTGATCATCCTGCAATTGCTTGGCTGTTTTCAGCCACTTTGCGTCGTCCGTCGCCTCATGCAATTCCAGCAGACCATCAATGAGAAACGCATAATCGTCCAGATAGGCATTCAACTTGGCCTGCCCCGCGGTGTACGAATGCAGCAATCTGCCTTTGGAATCACGCAGCTTCGCGAGGACGAAATCAGCCGCCTTTTCGGCGGTCTTCACATATTCGGGATGATTCAATGTAGATGCGGCTCGTGCATAAGCACCAATCATCAACCCATTCCAACAGGTCAGGATTTTTTCGTCACGCAATGGCTTCTTACGCTTGTTCCGCACGTCGAGCAACTTCTGTCGCGACAGCGTGAATTCGTCTCGTTCCGCCCCTGCCAACGTATTTCCGGCAATAATGACATCGGAAGAATCGGCCTTGGGCAATCGCCGCGTGACCAACCTCAACACGTTGCCATGTTCAAAGTCCGACAGATCTTTAACACGGTAGGTTTCTTTGAACGTGCCAGCCGCGACACTCAGGACGTTGTCGATTTCGGTGGCGTCCCAGACGTAGAATTCCCCTTCCACGCCGCTGGTTTCCGCGTCGATGGCCGAGTAGAAGCCGCCATCGGGTGATGTCATTTCGCGGCCGACGAATTCGAACAGCTCTTCCACGACCTGTTTGTAGAACGTGCGCTGCGTCTTCTGGAACGCTTCTACATAAAGATCAGCCAGCTGCGCCTGGTCATAGAGCATCTTCTCGAAGTGAGGGACGTCCCAACGTCGGTCAACAGAATAGCGGTGAAAGCCGCCACCGACGTGGTCGCGAATTCCGCCGCAGGCCATCTGCATCAAGGTCAGATCCAGAAGTTTCGAAACCTCGGGATTTGGATTGCGATCAACATGTTGCTGGATGAAATTGAGCTTGGTCGGCGTGGGGAATTTCGGTCCATCTGGTCGATTGAAATTAAAATCAATCCCACCGAAGTCCGTATCGAAACTTGATGCCGTCGCGACGAAAACGGTGTCGATGAACTTTTGATTGATCTCGACCGCTTGCAACGACACTTTCGGTCGCATCAAGCGTTGTGTTTCCGTCCCCAGCATTTCAGCATTGGCCAGCACCTGCTTTTGCCGTGTTTTCCAAGATTCCATCAGCATCGACAAGATCGTTGGGAAGCCCTGGCTGGTCTCGGTATCTTCGGGTGGAAAATAAGTTCCCCCGGCGATCGGCTTCCCCTCGGGGGTCAAAAACATGGACATCGGCCAGCCCCCGTTCGAGGGTGTCTTGATCGCTTGATAGTAGACCTGCAACGCGGTCATATAAATGTCGTCCACGTCCGGTCGTTCTTCTCGATCAACCTTGATGCAGACAAAACTCTGATTGAGCGTCTTCGCGATGGCTTCGTTCATGAAGACTTTACGTTCCATCACGTGGCACCAGTAGCAACTACTGTATCCCACGGAGAGGAAAATCATTTTCCCCTCTTTCTTGGCCTTCTCGAACGCTTCAGGTCCCCACGGATACCAATCGACAGGATTATTGGCGTGCAGCAGCAAGTAAGGACTGGTCTCTTTCGCCAGTCGATTGGTGAACGGCTTGGATTTGCCTGTGCCGCTCGCTTCGTCCGCTGCCGAGGAATTTCGCGGAGACATGCCCCCTGCGAACAAACCCAACGCACAAATCATTGACCAACGAAGAATTCTCATCTGTTGCATGTCGCATCCTGCCTTTGCCACCGCAATATCCCGAAATAACGTGAAACGAATCGTTAAGGGAACGGCCAGCATCTCGCGACCGTTCACAACCAATCCGTTCGTCATAAACTTATCACCCCGGATTCTAAGTTCCCGAGGACTTTGTCGGAAGGGGAACGCGGGAAAGTCCACCGCATAATGGCGTCATTTTCCCTTGCAGGACTGTCATTTCCACTAATCCGCCTAATCCCGCAATGCGGAATTTAGCCATTCAAAATCGAACAGTCGACGAACTGACGGCCGCCTCTCGACCACAAAGCGGACCTACCCCGACGGCCAGTTGAGGAAGTTGGCTGACGGCTATTCCCAATCGTTCTCGCAATCGACAGAATTGTCGGTATGACGAACGCGACTTCTCTGCTTGACGACATGCCGCCACCGATTCGCAGTTACACCGGCCCACAGATCGCTTTGGGAGACTTGCGACCATTGACGATCGGCAACGTTCCGATCGGGTTTCCTGTCGTCCAAGCGGCGCTCAGCGGCTACAGCGATGGTCCCATGCGAATTGTCGCGAGACGGCTGGGGGCCAGCTATACCTTGGCGGAAGTCATGATTGATCGATTCGTCCTGGAATTGAAACAGCGACGTCGAACTCGCCACCGTCTGCTGGTCACGGACGAAGAACATCCCGTCGGCGGGCAACTAATGGGCTCGGATCCGGCCGATTTCGGGCCAGCTGCGAAAAAACTGGTCGAAGCCGGCTTCGATATCATCGATATCAACTTTGGCTGTCCGGTGAAGACGGCCGTCGGTGGCTGTCGCGGCGGTTACCATCTTAGCCAGCCCGATGTGGCCCTGGAAATCGTCAGCCGCACTCGAGCCGCAGTGCCGGACCACATACCGGTCACACTGAAGATGCGACGCGGCCTGGACGATTCCGATGAAAGTCGCGAACGGTTCTTTCGCATTCTGGACGGAGCATTCGCACGTGGTGTCGCAGCCGTCACCGTGCATGGCCGGACCGTCGAGCAGCGGTACGTCGGCCCCAGCAATTGGGACTTCCTGCGCGAAGTGAAACAGCATGCCGGCGCGAAAACAATCATCGGAAGTGGCGATCTGTTTACCGCACAGGCCTGCCTGGAAATGCTTCGTGACACTGGCGTCGACGGAGTTTCTGTCGCGCGCGGGGCAATCGGCAATCCCTGGATTTTCGAGCAGGTCCGCCGACTCGCTGCCGGTTTACCACAACTCGAACCCGACGTTTCGGAACAACGCCGAGTTCTGAACCTGCAGTGCGAACTCTGCCTGCAATCAACCGAAGAAAGTCAGACCCTGTCGACAATGCGAATGTTCGGCATCAAGTTCGCCAGAATGCATTCGCATCATGCCGAAGTCCGCAGCGCCTTCGCGACAGCACGCAGCGTGGCGGCGTGGCGCGAGGTTCTCGATCATTGGTATTCCTGATGATGTTGAGAGCCGTCGTGACGGCAGCCTGAACGCCGCCACGGCAATCAATTCCCCGCCGGCGGCGCGATCCCAAAGTCTTCAATCGATAGTAGGGAACGGAAGGGAATCTTCTTGCTGGCGAAATTCGCCGCCCCGCCCTCTTTGCGATCGATAATCCCGACAACGCAGACCACTTCACAGCCGAACTCGATCACGCGTTCGGCGGCCTGCAGCGCGCTGCCTCCCGTCGTGACAACGTCATCAATGACAACGACCTTCGTACCAGGTGTTACGGGCCCTTCGATATACCTCTGTGTGCCATGCCCCTTGGGCTCTTTCCGCACCAGAAATCCATCGAGTGATCGGCCCTGTTCGGCCGCCGCCACAAGCACGCCGCCGACGATCGGATCGGCTCCGATCGTCATCCCGCCAATCGCCGCAAAATCGACATCTGCCAACAGTTCGAGCAATCCCTGGCTGACAAGCCGCAGGCCGGTCGAATGGAGCGAAATCTGCTTCCCATCAAGGTAGTAGCTGGACTTTTTGCCAGATGCCAACGTGAATTCGCCAAATTTAAGGGCTCGTGCGAGAAAAAGATCTTTCAACTTCTGTCGGTCAAACATCAAATCAAATCCTTGTAAGAATTCCTGTCAGTCATCGCGACATGGTACTGGCCCACGGACACGGACAAAAGCGATACGAAATGTGAACTGGGGGAAAAGCAGTGCCTATTTCGCTGGCGATCGATTATCATGTGGGGACGACGTTCCGATGCTTGGATTCCGGTTTTGATTGGGTCGTGGCTGTCGAACAGGGTGGCTTGCCGATGAGATCTATTCGACTTGCCGGAACGACGCTGGTCAGCACCATTTGCTGGCTGGGAATCGCGGCCTCTTGCTGCAACTTGGCCCAGTCGGAAGAGAATTCCGCCGCCGAGCCCAAAGCCGTTTCATTCGAATCGGATATTCAGCCGCTGCTCAAAGAGAAATGCGGAAAATGTCATGGTCCGAATGTCCAAAAGAGCGAACTGGCCCTGCATACTGCGGCAATGATCCAAAAAGGCGGCGAATCCGGGGCGGTAATCATTGCCGGCAATTCGGCCGAAAGCCGCCTGTTTGAAATGGTCAAGCAGGGCGAAATGCCGCCTGATCAACAGGGGACATTGACCGGAGCGGAACTCGAATTGATTCGCCGCTGGATTGATGACGGTGCCTCGTTCGGCAAGGGTTCAGCCGACCCTGCTCGCGAGATCACTCAGCACGACGTCGTCCCCATCTTGCTGTTGCGATGTACCATCTGTCATGGACGGCACAAGCAAGAAGGCGGACTCGATCTTCGCAATCGAGAATCGATGATACGCGGGGGAAAATCGGGGCCCGCATTTGTTCTCGGCAAACCCGAAGAGAGCTTGATGGTCAAACGCATTCACGCAGAGGAAATGCCACCGCACCCGCGGTTGACCGAAGTCTCTGTCAAACCGATGGATCCCGAAGAAACAAAAACGCTTGCCCGCTGGATTGAACTAGGTGCCCCAATCGCTCAAGAAGAGCCTGATCTGGCGGCGACAGCCAATGACCCCTTAGTTCGCCCTCAAGATCGGGAATTCTGGTCGTTCCAACCGCCGCGAGCGAGTCCGATTCCCCAAGTCGCCGAGGCGTTCCGAAATCAAGATTCAAACAGACTACACACCCCCGTGGATGCGTTCGTTGCTCAAAAGCTGTTCGAGAAAGGCTTGACCTTCTCGAACCCTGCCGAGCGATTGGTGCTTCTTCGTCGAGTCTCTTTTGATCTGACCGGATTGCCACCGACACCCTCCGAAGCTCAAGAGTTTCTGCAGGACGCGGCGCCTGACGCGTACGAACGTGTTGTCGATCGGCTACTGGCGTCGCCTCGTTATGGAGAACGCTGGGGGCGTCACTGGTTGGATGTGGCGGGGTATTCCGATTGCGAAGGACGACGCGAACAACATCTGCCACGCCCGTTCGCCTGGCGTTACCGTGACTACGTCATTCGATCTCTGAATGTCGATAAACCGTATGACCGTTTTTTGCTGGAGCAAATCGCTGGCGATGAATTGGCCGACTACGAACACGCCACGACGGTCACTCAAGAGCTCGAAGACAACCTCGTCGCCACGGCGTTTTTACGATTGGCTCCTGATCCAACCTGGGCAAATTTGACCGGATTCGTTCCCGATCGCTTGGAAGTCACGGCCGATTCCATCGATGTCCTGGGCTCAGGCATCATGGGACTGACATTCAAATGTGCACGATGTCACACTCACAAGTTCGATCCGATTCCGCAGCGGGATTACTACCGCTTGGTGGCCCTGTTCAAGGGCGCGTATGACGAACACGATTGGCTGAAACCACAACTCAAAAACTACGGCGGGGCTCTGAGTGCGGGTATGGGTGAACGCTTTCTGTCGCAAGTCACATCCGCAGAACGCCAGAAGTGGGAAGAACATCAGGCGAGCATCCAGCGACAACTGGACGCACTGAACGCACAACCGAAAACCCCTGAATTGGACAAGCAGATCCAAAGTCTGGAATCGCAGAAGCAACCCGAACCACGGATCATGGCACTGTGGGATCGCGGCGAACCGTCACCCACATACATGTATCGACGCGGAAACTATGCGACCCCCGGCTCCCTCGTTTCGCCTGGCGTTCCTGCTGTGCTGAGCAATCCCGATAAACGGTTCGAAATTGCGTCGCCACGACCGGGTGCAACATCCACCGGTCGTCGACTGGCATTCGCCCATTGGCTGGTGGATCCGGAGCAGCCGCTGACCGCACGCGTGATGGTCAATCGAATTTGGAAGTACCACTTCGGCCAGGGAATCGTCCACAGCCTCGGAAACTTCGGAAAGATGGGTGACCGGCCAACACATCCCGAATTGCTCGATCAATTGGCAATCGACTTCATACGCCGCGGCTGGAGCATGAAATCGCTGCACCGCCAATTGGTCGTGTCCACAACCTATCGCCAGGAATCGCTGGTCAGCGAAAAAACCAAAACGATCGACTCCGCGAACTGGCTGCTGTCCCGCATGCCACTTCAGCGACTGGATGCCGAAGAACTGCGCGACACCATCCTGATGGTGGCCGATGAACTGAATGATACTTGTGGAGGCCCCGCAGAGCCGGTTCGTGTGCGCGGCGACGGCCTGGTGCTGACCGGTCTCCGACGAAGCATCTATGTCGAACAACTGCGAAAACATCCGCCATCACTGCTCGAAAGCTTCGATCTTCCCGCGATGAATCCGAATTGTTTGCAGCGAACCGATTCGCTGGTTCCCACCCAGGCATTGCATCTTTGGAATGACGAGGCCATTCGACAACTGGCAAGACAATTGGCCGATCGCGCGCTTCGCGACGTCGAGCGACAGAAGGAAACAGCGGGGGCAGGATCAGCAGACACGCAGCAAATCGAGCAAGTCTACCGGATCGTCCTGGGTCGCGTTCCTGATCCCAACGAACTAACGACCTGCGTCGAATCACTGGCCCAATTGAAAGCTGGCTGGCGCAATCAACCGAAGGCGGCGGGAGACGCTTCCCCCAACGAAGCGACACGGCGCGCCTTGGCGACGCTCTGTCACACCATTTTGAATTCGGCCGAATTCTTGTACATCGATTAAGGCCCTGAATGATGCGTGACGCAGATCAATTCACGACACAAAATCACACGATCACTCGTCGCGATTTCTTCTCGGATATGCGGACGGGAATTTGTGGAGCTGCGTTGTTGCATCTGTTGGGTGACGAGCTACGAGCCGATTCCTCCAGTGAAGTTCCCAACTTATTGCCTCGCCGCACCAGTCGGCCGGCCCAGGCCAAATCGGTCATTCATCTGTTTATGAATGGCGGCCCGAGTCAGATGGACTTGTTTGACCCCAAACCAGAACTCGACAAACACCACGGCGAGGCCTATTTCGACAAGATCGCCGGCGAAGTGGAAAACGTCAAAGACGCGGGTGCCCTGATGCGCAGCCCGTTCAAATTTGCCCAACGAGGTGAATGTGGCATGTGGGTTTCCGATGCCCTTCCGCAGATCGCGAAACAAGTCGACGATCTCACCCTGATCCGTTCGCTTTACACCACGAATATCACGCACGAACCGGCGCTCTATTTGATTCAGTCCAACCGCATGGTCTCGGGCTATCCCACCTTGGGATCGTGGGTGACCTATGGGTTAGGAAGCGAATCGCAAAACCTGCCCGCGTACGTCGTATTAGATGATCCGTTGGGGCTGCCGATCAATGGAGTCGAGAATTGGCACTCCGGTTTTTTGCCACCGATCTATCAGGGAACTCGTTTCCGTTCCACTGGTTCGCCCGTGCTGAACCTGCGACCTGAATCCGATGATCCACCGGAAATCATCCGACTGCAGCGTGATCTGCTGCATCGGTTGGATCAGATGCACAAAGGCCGCCGGCCGGGTCAGCCCAATCTGGAAGCAAGAATTGGCACCTATGAATTAGCCGCCCGGATGCAACTTTCCGCGAGTGAGGCTCTCGACCTTTCTCAGGAAACTCAGCCAACACAAGAACAGTACGGCATTGGCCAGCCCACAACCGATTCGTATGGACGTCGCTGTTTGATCGCTCGTCGATTGATTGAGCGCGGGGTCCGTTTCGTACAATTGTTTATCAACGCACAGATCTGGGACAATCACACCGGATTGGCCACCGACATGAAGGCCGCCTGTGACCGCACGGACTTGCCGATCGCAGGCCTGTTGCAAGATTTGAAACAACGCGGGTTGCTCGACGAGACGCTCGTGATCTGGGGAGGTGAATTCGGCCGATTGCCGATCGCCCAGCTGTCCGCCGACAAGGATGAACGCAAATCCGGCCGCGATCACAACAAGAACGCCGCTTGCTGTTGGTTTGCAGGTGGCGGCGTCAAACGCGGACTGACATATGGCGCGACCGACGAACTTGGTTTTACCGCGGTCGAAAACCGAGTCAGCGTACCCGACTGGCACGCCACGATTCTGCATCTTCTCGGACTGAATCACGACGAATTGTATGTTGACCAGCATGGGCTGCGCGAAAAACTAACCGGTGTTCAGCCAGCCAAAGTTATCCGCGACATCCTTCGATCGGCCTGAAGGCTAGCATGCAACGGGAAACATTCATCAGTTGATCGGCTGATCACTCTCAACATTCACCGCACCGAAGACGCACACAAAGTCGTGCACCGGCATTGAAAAACGACCGCCCTGTGTGTGATAGCCGTGCACCAGCCCTGGTTCACCTTTGGGTGCAAAATGACTGCCCCAGGGATTCCAGATGTCGACATGCCCCTGCTTCAGATCGATGATCGCATATTGATGCCATTGCCCCATACCAGGTGGAACTGACCAACGGCCGACGCCGCAACAGACGATCCGCTGATTGCTGACCCCTTCGTGAATCACCTTGGTAAATTTGCTGACCAGGTGCGGAATATCTCGCTCAGCCGGTACGGGATAAACGCCTTGAGTGTCGCGACGTCGAATGACATGTTTGATTGCCTTGCGCCCGGTCAACAGTTGGATCGTGAACACCGAGTCTCCTCCCGACCCCAACGTGTCCAAGGCGAATTTATTCTCCTGTTCTCGATCCTGTTCCTGGACAGTGCCAGCCGCCAATTCCAGAATATTCAACCAGATTCCCTGGTGCCCCGCGTTCGATCCGAGCGCCAACTGGGCATCCGTGAGCGGAAGAACATGGACCTGCTTGCCATTCCGAAACCGCACTTCATACGAGTGATCGTCCTTGTGATGAATCAGTTGTTTCAGATTGTCAGGATTCCGGTGAACCGCGGCACCCACTCCCGCAACGAAATAACAATCGGCTAAATGACCTTGGGTAATTCCATTCAGTTCAGGGCGTTCGACAGCAAAGGCCGATCGCGGTGCAGACTGGATATGTCGCAAGAACGAATTGTAGTTCAGGGAGAGATTTCCGCCCGATTCGGGGTGATCGCGGCGGAGCGTCGGATCTTCTTTATGCACTCCCGTCAGAAATGCCCGAGTCAGCGGCTGGGCCTTCTCTCCCGCTTTTCGTTGATAGCAGTGGATCGAAGCGATCGCCGCCGCTTCCGCGCCACGCACCTCGGCATGCCCCACCAGTTCCGTGACTCTTTTTTCCGTCAGGATCCCCTGCCCGCCACGAGTCCATCGATTGTAATGGTGCTCGACGACATGCTGGAACGACGGCAACTCCTCTGCCCGAATGGCCGTGGAAGTTGCGCAAACCAGCCCCAGCCCGCAGACCAGCCACCGCAATTGGACGCGGCGAGATATCACGAGCGATCCCATTGCCGATTCCTGAAAGGGGTCGCGTCAACTTTTCGCGACAGACGACTTTTCGGCAATGACCTTATCCAACTCTTCCCTCAACCGGGGCAAAATCGCGTCGTAGGGAAACGCCCCCAGCTCCAAGGGGCCTTTTTTGAGATTCACGAAATTGGGGCCACACCAAAGCCCCAGGTCGGCATCGTCCGTTTCACCGGGACCGTTCACCCGACAGCCCATCACGGCGATTGTCACCGCATGATCTTCGGCGTATGCGGTCATCTCTTTGACCTGTTGCGCCAGGTCGATGAATGCTTCATTCTCAACTCGTGAACAACTGGGGCAACTAATGATATTGAGGGTTTTCAGGCCATAATCGACAAACGAACGGACACGCCCGGCGACAATGTCATCGAGAATTTTCTTCCCGGCAACGATCTCTTCAGGCTTACGTGAATTGGGAACGGTCAACGACACGCGAATCGTGTCGCCGATTCCCTGACTGATCAATTGTTCGAACGCGATCCGGGTTTTGATGATTCCATCGGGCGGCATGCCGGCTTCGGTGACACCCAGATGCAGCGGGATATCGGGACGTTTTTCGGCGAAACGACGATTTCCCTCGATCACTTTCCGAGGATCCGAATCTTTTAGCGAAACGCAGTAGCGCGTAAAGTCGAGAGAATCGAGAAAGTCACAATGCTCCCAGGCGCTCTCAAGCATCGGAGTGATCGAGTCTTCTGGATCGTATTTCTCTTTCTTGGCAGGATCCACCGAACCACAGTTCACGCCGACGCGCACGGCGCAGTCATTATCCCGGGCCACCTCGGCCAGATAGCGAACTTTTTCCTGCCAGGGCTTTTCTCGCTCGTGATGGTAGAGATGCCCCGGGTTGTACCGAATTTTGTCGACATGCGGAGCGACGATTTCCGCCAGCCGGTAGTTCTCTTGCAAGTCGACAGCCAAATTGGCTTTCGTCTGACGTCGAATTTCTGCCAAAGCCGCCGCGTCCTTGGTGCTGTCGACTGCGACGCGAATGACATCGGCTCCGGCGGCGAACAAGTCTTCAATCTGAGCGACAGTCGCATCGATGTCCTGCGTATGTGTTGCAGTCATGCTCTGCACGGCGATGGGCTGCCCGGCACCAATTGTCGCTGAACCAATTTTGACCGAACGAGTCGGATTTCGCCGAAGTTCCACTGCAGCCTCCGTGATGGCGCCCGATGGCTAAAAGCCAAGGCAATTTATGTGAGAGGTTCCCGTATGCATTGATCGCACCGTCACGGCATTGTCGACGCGAGCCCCACTTTTGGCAAGCGGCCTGCCGCACAGCGAGAGATCAATTCATCGAGGTTTTTTTTGAAAATTGAATCGCCTACGAGAAAACACGATTAGTTCGACGGACGAAATTGCGACATGGCAATGTCATCAAACTCTTGCGATTCGATTCTCGCTTGCGTGATCTGATAGTCCGCAAGTTGACGCTCTTCCAACCGCTCGAGCCCTCGAACGGCCCGATCGGCAAGGATCAACCGATTGAGGCAAATTTCCAACTGAGCATCTGCCTCGACCACGTCAGCTTCGGCAATGGCCAACTCGCGCAGGAGTTGTTCGGCGTGCCGCTGACGATGAACAACCTGAGCGACCGGCCACGAATGGTCATCATTCATGCTGCGGAGCTCATTGAGAACGGCAATCCGATCTTCCATCAGCCAGTTTCGCTCGGCGATTTTCGCCGTCCGCAGGTCGGAAGCAGCAGCGAACAATTGCCGTTGCACGTCGCGCTCGTGCTGGCGAAGTTTCAAGACGGATTGAAGCCGGAACTGAAAAGACATGCGAAAACCTTGAGACTTGATGGCCACCAACCAATGATGAAGTGTCGAGTCGTCACGCCCGCCACCGATCGGCCGCCGGCTATCTATCTCAAACTGCAAGTTGCCGAACAGACCAAATCGGTTCTCAAGCAACCGGATTAAGGGGATGATTTACGATTCCCGTCGTCTCGGCATCGTGATCGACACTCGAAATTGCTGCCAACATGGCAGGGACTTTGGCAACGCTTCCGACACCACTTCCACAACCCCTTTAAATACATGAAGTTACAAAACAACGCCAGGCCCCGGCACAGAGCTTGCTGAGTGAGAGTTCGTGTCGAATTGTCGGCCGTGTTGGCGGAGCTGGCATGGTTCGGCTCACTTCACCTCGGTGATGCGGGCGTGCCTTGGGGCATGCAAATGTGGCCGCGGGTGTGATCCGGTAAATATTGAGTCGTCCCACCAAGTCTGTCTTGTTGGTTGAGGAGTCGCTGTGGCCAAGCTGATCAGTTTTGATGAAGATGCCCGAAAAAGCCTACTGGAAGGCGTTTCCAAGTTGGCACGAGCCGTAAAAAGCACACTCGGCCCGCGCGGTCGAAATGCCGTGCTCGATAAAGGGTGGGGTTCGCCCAAAGTGACAAAAGACGGTGTGACCGTCGCACAGGACATTGATTTGGAAGACAAATTCCAAAACATGGGTGTGCAATTGGTGAAAGAGGCCGCGTCCAAGACCGGCGATGTCGCCGGTGATGGAACCACGACGGCAACCGTATTGGCAGAAGCGATCTATAAGAATGGTCTTCGCTTTATCGCCAGTGGTTCAGATCCTATGGCAGTCAGCCGCGGCGTACAAAAAGCCGTCGACGCCGTGACGGAAGAGCTGAAGAAGCTGGCCAAGACGGTCAACGCCAACGACAAAAAGGCGGTCGCCGAAGTTGCCAGCATCGCGGGAAACAATGATCCCGAAGTAGGTAAGATTCTGTCCGAGGCCCTGATGAAAGTTGGCAAAGACGGTGTGATCACCGTCGAGGAAGGTCGCCAGATCTCGACGGAAGTCGAATTGGTCGAGGGCATGCAGTTCGAGCGAGGCTATCTCTCGCCGCACTTCGTGACAGATCAAGACAGCCAGACCGTCGAGCTTGATAACTGCCGCATCCTGATTTTCGAAGAAAAAATCAGCAGCGCCAAATCGCTGGTTCCTCTGCTCGAAAAGACATCCAAGGCCGGTGTTCCACTGTTGATCATCGCCGAAGATGTCGACGGCGAAGCCTTGGCGACCCTAGTCGTCAACAAGATGCGAGGAATTTTGAAGGTCGCCGCCGTCAAGGCGCCTGGCTATGGTGATCGACGCAAAGCGATGCTCGAAGACATTGCCGTTCTGACGAATGGTAAGGCCGTCTTCAAAGACTTGGGTCTGAAGCTTGAGAACGTCGAATTGAGTGACCTGGGTGTCGCCAAGAAGATTCGCATCGACTCCGAAAACACCACCATCGTCCAAGGCGCTGGTAAGAAGCCGGAAATCGAAGGCCGTGCCGCGTTGATTCGTGCCGAAATCGCCAAGACCGACAGCGAGTACGATCGCGAAAAGCTGCAAGAACGATTGGCCAAGCTGGCCGGTGGCGTCGCTCAGATCAGTGTCGGGGCTCATACTGAAACGGAAATGAAGGAACGCAAGGACCTGATCGACGATGCACTGGCGGCAACTCGAGCTGCAATCGAAGAGGGGATCGTTCCTGGCGGTGGTGTCGCTCTGATGCGATGTCTGCCTGCCATCGAAAAGCTGAAATTGGCAGGCGATGAACAGCACGGCGTGACCTTGATCAAGAGCGTGCTGGAAATGCCGCTGCGAACAATCGCCGAGAACGCGGGACTCGACGGAGCCGTAGTTGCCAACAATATCAAGAAGTCGAAAGACAAATCGTACGGGTACGATGCGTTGAACGAACGATATGGCGATATGTTCGAATTTGGCGTTGTCGACCCGACCAAGGTCGTGCGATCAGCCTTGCAGAACGCCGCCAGTGTGGCTTGCCTGTTGCTGACGACTGACTCGATCGTGGTCGAAGCTCCGAAGCCAAAAGAAGACGATCACCATCACGATGATCATCACGACGGTGGTGGTATGGGCGGGATGGGCATGGGTGGCATGGGCGGGATGGGGATGGGTGGCATGGGTGGCATGGGCGGCTTCTAAAAGAAGTCTCGCTCGAACCACAACCTACACCAGCCTTTGGTACCGAGTCTCTGCCAATGCGGAATTGTCCGCTTGAACTTGAGTTCTCAACTCCCGAGTGAAAATAACCAACTCGGGACTTTGAATACGAAGATATTGAGTTTTCGAAACTGATTTCCTCCAAAAACGCAGGAGACGCGAATTATGAAACTGAAGCCTCTTGATGATCGTGTTGTGATCGAGCCGCTGACCGCCGAAGAGAAGACCGCTGGCGGGATCGTGTTGCCGGATGCAGCCAAGGAAAAGCCACAACGTGGGAAAGTTCTCGCTGTCGGCCCCGGCCGATTGTTGGACAGCGGCGAGCGAGCTCCGATTGCGGTGGCCATTGGAGACGAAGTTCTGTTCGCCAAATACGGCGGCACGGAAATCGAAGTCGACAAGAAGGAAATCAAGATTCTCCGTGAATCGGATATTCTCGCAAAGGTGACTGCCTAGTTACGGAAGCAGTCAGACACGGCCATCCGAATGATCGCGGCACAACGAAAACATGCCGCGGCCATTCGATCTACCAGCCGGTTTGACATTTGACTTCTGGATTTTGGATTCCGCTTTCTCATTTTCCTCAGGAGCCCCGTCGTGGCTAAGCAACTGTTGTTTGAAGATCGAGCCCGCATCAAGTTGTTGCATGGCGTGGAAACGCTGGCAAAGGCTGTTGCCGTAACGATGGGCCCCACCGGGCGAAACGTCATCATTGACAAGTCGTTCGGTAACCCCGTGGTCACCAAAGACGGTGTCACGGTGTCGAAGGAAGTCGAACTCGACGACCCATATGAAAATATGGGAGCGAAACTGGTCAACGAAGTCGCCTCCAAGACCAGTGACGTCGCTGGCGATGGAACGACCACGGCCACGGTTCTGGCCCGGGCCATCTACAGCGAAGGTCTGCGTAGCTTGACCCTCGGTGCGAACCCAACCGTTGTTCGCAAGGGGATCGAAAAGGCAGTCGACGCCGCGATCGCCTTCATCGAAAAGATGGCGAAGCCGGTTGAGAAGAAGGAAGAAATCGCCCAAGTCGGTTCGATCTCGGCTAACAACGACCGCGTTGTTGGTGATCTGATTGCCGATGCGATGGAAAAGGTCGGCCGCGACGGTGTGATCACCGTGGAAGAAGGCAAAGGCAATACCACGACTCTCGAACTGGCCGAGGGCCTGCAGTTCGACAAGGGGTATATCTCTCCTTACTTCGTGAACAGCCCCGAATCCATGCAGTGCGTGCTCGAAGACTGCTACATCCTGTTGTTCGAAAAGAAGATTTCCAATCTTCGCGACTTCGTACCGTTGCTCGAAAAGGTCGCTCAGCGCAGCAAGCCACTGCTCGTCGTTGCGGAAGACGTTGACAGCGAAGCGTTGACAGCACTGGTCGTCAACAAGTTGCGTGGCGTGTTGAACATCTGTGCCGTGAAGGCCCCAGGGTTCGGCGATCGACGCAAGGCCATGATGGGCGATATGGCCACTCAAACAGGTGGGACACTGATTTCCGAAGATTTGGGCATCAAGCTGGAATCAGTGGAACTCAGCCATCTGGGTCGCGCCAAGAAGGTCGAAATCACCAAGGACACTTGCACGATCATTGATGGAGCTGGTGACAAAGAGCAGATCAAGGCTCGTGTCGATCAAATCCGCCGACAGATCGAAGCCACCGAAAGTGAATACGATCGCGAGAAATTCCAGGAACGGCTGGCCAAGATGACCGGCGGCGTCGCCATCATCTCGGTTGGTGCCGCGACCGAAGCGGAAATGAAGCAGACCAAAGCCCGTATGGAAGACGCTCTTCACGCCACTCGCGCTGCCGTTGAAGAAGGAATTCTTCCCGGTGGTGGTGTCGCCCTGCTGCGATCGATCGCCGCGGTGAACGAAGTGAAGGCCAAGGGCGACGAAAAGATTGGTGTGCACATCATCAGCAAGGCATTGGAAGCCCCTATCCGTCAAATCGTGGCCAACTGTGGTCTCGACGGCAGTGTGGTCGCTGACGAAGTTCGCAACATGGCGACAAACACCGGCTACGACGCCAATGCCGGCAAGTATGTCGACATGTACAAAGCCGGAATTATCGATCCCGCCAAAGTTGTGAAGAGCGCTCTTCGCAATGCCGCTTCGATCGCCGGGTTGATGTTGACGACGCAGGTCCTGGTGACTCGCAGCGACGACACTGATGGTAAGGCCAAGTCGAAGGTTGAAGGATCCGTTCGGTGATCTCGGCCAGACTTCTCGTCTTGCCTCAACTGAGAAATGAATGACAATGATCGAGCCGCCGGAGCACTCTCCGGCGGTTCGTTGTGTATGTGGACACGGACATTCGATCGGTGCAACGCGGCAAACAACGCTTGTTTTGAAGCCATTTCAAATAGTGAATGGGCGAACGCCAGTTAATGTTGGAGCTAGGCCGTGATGGCGACGAAGCGAGATTTTTACGAAGTGCTGGGCGTGGCCAAATCGGCTTCTGACGATGAAATCAAACGCGCCTATCGCAAGCTGGCCGGCAAATTTCATCCAGATCGGAATCCTGGTGACTCGTCAGCAGTGGCCTCTTTCAAAGAGGCTGCAGAAGCGTTTGACGTATTGGGTAACCCGGACAAGAAAGCTCGCTATGACCGATTTGGACATGCGGGTGTCGAAGCGGGAGGCGGCGGACCAGGTGGTTTCCAGGACGTCGGTGATATCTTCGAAGCGTTCGGTGATATGTTTGGCGACATCTTCGGTGGTGGCCGTCGCGGCGGTGGACCCCGAGGACGAAAAGGTGAAAGCCTGCAAACGTCGCTGACGATTGAATTGCTCGACGCCGCGGTCGGGTGCACGCGGGAACTGCAAATTGATAAGCATGTTTCGTGCGTGACCTGCAACGGATCGGGTGCGAAACCGGGAACGCAACCAGTCAAATGCGACTACTGCGACGGTCGAGGTCAGGTCATTCAATCCCAAGGCTTCTTTCGGGTTCAAACGACCTGCCCCTCGTGCCGTGGTCGTGGAACCAGCATTCGCGACAAGTGCCCGGAGTGTCGTGGAAATCGCGTGGTCAGCCAAACGAGTAAGCTGGAAGTCAGGGTTCCTGCCGGAATCGACAACGGGATGCAGTTGTGCATCCGCGGCGAAGGCGAAGTGGGTGAAAACGGCGGCCCACCCGGCGATCTTTATGTCGACATTCGCGTCAAAACGCACCCACTCTTCAAACGCGATGCTCGCAATTTGATGTGCGATGTCCCGATCACATTTGCCCAAGCCGCACTCGGCACGGAATTGGACATCCCGATTTTGACGGGCAAGCACCATATTGCCGTTCCACCAGGCACACAGCCAGGCGAAGTGTTCCGACTGAAGAGCCAGGGTATGCCTGATCCGCATGGAGGTCCACGTGGCGACCTGCTCGTGCAATTCCATGTGGAAGTCCCCAAGAAACTCAACAAGAAACAAGAAGAGCTGCTCAGGCAGCTGGCGGAAGTCGACGAAAAGCACGTCTCTCCGCAACGAAAGACTTTCTTCGATTCGTTGAAGACATTCTTCTCAAAAGATGAAGACGCGGAATGAAAATTGCCAATCCATATTGAGCTGACACCGGCGACAAAACGAGACGTGGAAGATTGGCCGTAGTCACACTCAGCGTCGCCGCTCGCGGCCGGCTGGCAAAGGCGACTCGTCAATCATTCGATGTCTTTACAGAAACATTGAACTGCACAATTTTACGTGATACCCGAGGGGTGACTGAAAATGGCTGACCAGAAAACCGACACCAAGGCCAACCCGGATGCCGAAACCGGAACCGCTGCCCCAACGTTGGCCGAACAGCTTCAAGCTGCACAGACCGAGCGCGACCAGTACAAAGACAAATGGGCGCGCTCGATGGCCGATTTGGACAACTTTCGTAAGCGGATCTATCGCGAGATTGATGACGAACGAAAATATCAATCGGTCCCATTGTTGAAGTCACTGCTTCCCGTTTTCGATGGTTTGGACCGAGCAGTGTTTGCCGCCTCGCAGTCCAAGAACTTCGACGACTTGCTGAATGGCTTGCAAATGACGATCAAGCAACTGGAAACGACCTTGGTCGGTCACGGAGCAAAGCCGATCGTCGCACAGGGGCAACCATTTGACCCGAATCTTCACGAGGCGATCAGCCAAGCCCCTTCGACCGATCATCTCCCCATGACGGTCCTGCAGGACGTCGAACGAGGGTATACGCTGCACGACCGAGTGATTCGTCCCAGCAAGGTGATTGTGACAGTTGCTCCACCGGCCCAATAATGGATGTTGTCGGGGTCGCCTGAAACCGTCCGAGCCTGGCAACGAATGATGCCACTTGAGAGCTTCGGGAACTCAGTCCAAATATACGGCGTGCCGGTCATTGAGCGTCAGTTGCAGCGCCGGTGATCTCGAATTGTCTGCCTGACTGCGACACCAGTCTTTTCCAACGACCGCTGGGACTCGCGAGGCCCCCTTCGGGCGTCGCGTGCTTCGCGAAACGATCCCCGATCAAACTCCAGATTGTTGGATCCCAGCTCGCTGGACAGCGTGGGTAATAGGCGCTTCTTCCAAATGTTCAGCCAACAATCACAAACTCCAAACGGCAATCCTGGAGTTGTCGTCGCCACTCTTGCACCGATCAATTGATTGCAAAATAGCGCCGGCGCCGATACGTTGGCGATGTTTGATGCGTTCGTCGACCGCAAGAGGCTTCGACCATGGTCACCACTTCCGGATCGAAGTCTCCCGCCTGTCATCCACTGACTCGTCGCGCATGTCTGCAAATCGGCGGCTTGGCGATGGGTGGATTGGCACTGCCAGAGCTTCTTCAAGCTGAAGCCCAGAATGCGATTGAGCAGTCATCAACTGCCAGACGACCCGCCAAGGGCATCATCATGGTGCTGTTGCCCGGTGGACCAACGCACCTCGACACCTTCGATCTCAAACCGGACGCTCCCGCAGAAATCCGCGGCGAGTTCCAGCCGATCGCGACGAATGTTCCCGGCATTGATATTTGCCAATTGCTGCCACGGCTGGCGGCCATCTCTGACAAACTGACGATCATCCGGTCTTTGGTCGGGTTCCTTGATGATCACAATACGCATTGGTGCTCGACCGGTTGGGAATCGCACCGCGAAACCGATTCGTCGCCAATGGTCGCAGGCTTCCCCCCTGGTGGATGGCCATCGATGGGTTCCATACTTTCTAAACAACTGGGACCGCGGATCACGGGTGTCCCCTCTGCCGTCGACCTGACCCCGATCGATCCCGATGCGCGATTCATCCTGCGCACACCGCCAACGCAGCCGGGTTATTTAGGCGCCGCTCATGCTGGTTTCGAAGTGGAAGCGGTCGACCGTCGAAATATTCAATTGAATGGTATGACACTCGGCCGAGTTGCCGATCGCCAAACGCTGCTGAGCCACTTCGATCGCTTCCGTCGACAAGTCGATCAATCTGGATTGAGAGACGGAATCGACGAATTTCAGCGACAAGCAATTGACGTGTTGACCTCGCCACGACTGGCCGAGGCTCTCGATCTGAGCCGCGAAGACAGCGTCACCCGTAGCCGCTATGGACTGGATCAGACCTATCCTCAGGAACGGAACGGCAAAACATTGCTGGATCAATTTCTCTTGGCCCGCCGAGTGATCGAAGCCGGGGCACGTTGCGTCACGCTGGCTTTCTGTCGGTGGCCCTTCGGGCGGATGCTGAAAGGGGATTACAATTGGGACTGGCACAAGGATCTGTTCCCGGAAGCGCGAGGCGCGTTGCCACTACTCGATCTGGGACTGTCGGCCCTGATCGAAGATTTAAGCCAGCGTGGCCTGCTGGAGGATGTGGCCGTTGTGGTCTGGGGCGAATTCGGTCGTACACCCAAAATCAATGCCAATGGAGGTCGCGATCATTGGCCTCGAGTCTGTAGTGCCCTGGTCGCCGGAGGGGGAATGCGAACTGGTCAAGTGATCGGCTCGACAACCCGCTGGGCGGAGGAGCCACTGACTCGCCCCGTCCATTTCCGTGATGTCTTCGCCACGCTGTATCAGCGATTGGGTATCGACGTCGCGACAACACAATTCACTGACCGAGCTGGCCGGCCGCAATACCTTGTTGGCGATCACCGCCCCATACCGGAATTGATCGGCTAGTTTGCCCCGTCTTAATCCGTCAACATTCACAATTGCAAACACAAAAAGCGATGAGCAGTCGGCTTCAGTTGCAGTAAGTCTGAAGGCCTGACGAAGTCGGCCGCCAAAGCAGTCCTCATTTCCGACGGACGGACGCCGGATGGTGCTCAAACACCAATCGATGTCGACAACACCTGATTTTACTTCCTTAAGACTGAACCAATTTCGAAGAGAGGTTGAGATGACTGACGCGACTGAGCCGGCCC
Source organism: uncultured Schlesneria sp. (assembly GCA_903871875.1). Lineage (GTDB taxonomy): Bacteria > Planctomycetota > Planctomycetia > Planctomycetales > Planctomycetaceae > Schlesneria. The sequence goes on along the minus strand of CAIQIR010000158.1, from coordinate 108,731 downwards.
TTCCAGCCGAAAGCCTCCCCACGCCAAAGAACGAAAGCATCCTGCAATTCCTGATGTCACCCAAAGTTGATCGGATGATTGCCATCATCGCAATTGCTCCTTTCATGTACACCACCTACGTGAGATTTCGGGAAGGCGCTCTGAACATCCCGCGTGTCAGCGCAATCATTATGAGCTTCCTGTTGATTGCCACGATGGTGGTACGACGAGCGCCCCAACGAGTGACGCCGAATCCGTGGTATTGGCTGCTCGCATTTGTAGCGACGTACGGAACATTGGGCCCCACGCTGTTTTCCCAGCGCGGTATTCCGTTGACTCCATCGTGGGTCTCAAACACTGTCGCCCTGCTGGCATTAGCGATCATCGTCTATGCCCGGATGAGCCTCGGCAAGAACATTGGTTTTGTGCCAGCTCAAAGAGAGCTCGTCACCTGGGGTGCCTATGGGTATGTCCGGCATCCGATTTATACCGGGATTTTCGTCGGTTACACCGGACTGATGATGCGCGCGTTTTCGCCGCTGAATCTGGCCATGGTCCTCGCAGTTTCCGCATTGTTCATGATCAAAAGTTTCGTGGAAGAGAACTTCCTGAAGAGTGATCCTCAATACGCGGCCTACATGCAAAAGGTCCGGTATCGATGGTTCCCGGGAATCGCCTGACGATTCCACGTTGCCCTGTCGAATTGTCTCCGCTCGATCATCATTCTTGAACCACGGGCTCGCCCAAACGTCCATGCTCGCCAGAACCAACGGAGCATTTTGCAGAGCCATCGAACGCGGCGTTACGGGTATCCACAAGAATGAGCAGCGAAGGAGGACCATCGGCGGTAATGACGGTGTATTCGCTGCAACTGTCGCGACCTACTGCGAATCAAGAACCATCATTTTACGAAATCAACGCGGGTCTTGGACGTAGCGAAAACCGGTTCGGTGCGCTATAAACACTGGTTTAATTGTGACCGCGCGTTTTCTCACTCCGTCGTTCATCCATGTGCATTCGAGCTTCTCAACGGGTACTGCATGTCCAGTTTTTCCTGGTTGGTTGATGGTAGCATCGTGGGACTGTATCTCGTCGTCACGATGATGGCGGGGTTGATGGTCCGCAAGTACGTCGGCAAGGTCGAGCATTTCCTCGTCGCCGGCCGCGAAATGAACGTCTATCTGGGCATCGCCTCACTGGCTGCGACCGAATTCGGGATCGTGACCTGCATGTATTCGGCTCAAGCCGGTTATGAATACGGCTTCGCCGGTTCGACACCCGGCATCTTGCAAGCAGTGGCGATGTTCGTCATCGGCATTACCGGTTTTTGCGTCAAACCGCTGCGTGACTCGGGTGTGCTGACGATCCCCGAGCTATTCGAAACGCGATATGGCAAGTTTATTCGCTGGTTGTCCGGGGTCGTCATCGTGTTGGGTGGACTGCTTAACATGGGCGTCTTCCTCAGGATCGGCGGAGAATTTCTGGTTCTGGTCAGCGGGATGAACGAAAAATATCTCGTGATCACGATGACGGCCCTGCTGCTGATGGTGGCCATCTACACGATCATGGGAGGCATGCTGTCAGTGCTGGTCACCGACTTCTTGCAGTTCATTGTGATGAGTGTCGGATTGCTGGCCGTGACCTACTTGATCTTGGGCAAGTTGGGTTGGTCCGCGATTGTCGACGCTGTCGAGAAAACGCATGGGGCCGGGGGATTCAATCCGTTCGTGAACCCGAAGCTGGGCTTCGAGTATGTCCTGGCTCATGCGTTGGTTCAGGTTGCCGCGACCTTGACGTGGCAGACGACCATTGCCCGATTAATGGCGGCCAAAGACACCTGGACCGGCCAGAAGATTTACATGGGCACCAGCATCTTCTTCATCTGTCACTGGTTGATCCCTGGTCTCTGGGGTATCGCCGCAATGGTCATGCTGACACCCGCCCATCTCGCGGAATTGGCGACCAACCCCAACACAGCGACCTTGCACGCCATGCCCGTTTATCTGGGGACATTTGTGCCCATCGGCCTGATGGGATTATTGGTCGCCGCCATGCTGGCCGCCGATATGTCGACCGATTCGTCCTACATGATTACCTGGGCAGCCGTCATCTATAATGACATCCTTGGACCGTTCCGCAAGAAAGACGTCTCCGAATCGACGGGGATTTTGATCAACCGCATGATCGTGGCGTTGATCGGCGTCTTTTTGTTCTTTTACGGATTGTTCTATCAACTGGAAGCGAGCCTTTGGGACTACCTGTCGACAACGGGAACGGTTTACCTGTCGAGCATGTCTGTACTGCTGATCGCTTGCTGTTATTGGAAGAGTGCGAACAACTGGGGTGCGGCCGCGTCAATCATTGTGGGAGCGGCCATTCCCATCGGATATCTGATACTCGAAAAGACCATTGCAGGTGGAGCGGTGACGCTGCACGACAAATACGGAATGACGCAGGACCGAGCCAAGATTGCCGCGTTTGCGATGTCGGCGGCATCCATGATTATCTTTTCGATCATCAAGAATTTCGTTTCGACCATCAAACCGACACCGATACCGCAATCCTGATCCGAATTTGAAAACAAGGTCTTAGCCCCGCGACGGGTCGACCTAGGCGTTTTCGAGGGCCAGATAGAACGAAAGAGACAAAACAGATGATGGAAATCTATCGCTGGTTTTGGTGGTTGCTGACAATTGCCATTCTGATCTGGTACACGGCCCTGACCATCTATATTTCCTACAAAGGCGTGTTCGACATTCAGCACATGCTGAAAAAACTGAGCAGTGGTGAATTCGATCCCAATGCTCCAGAATCCTGATTCGTCCCACGATTGACCTGTCCACTTTTTCACAGTTCTCACAAGGTTTGGCTTCATGGCGAAGATTTATTATGTCGGTGATTGGGCCATTCAACTGGGACCGGTTTATGCCGAGTCCTCGTTTCACCATGCGGTCAAAGGGACAGAAATCTTCAACTATGGCAAATGGCTGGTTGAAGCCATCGAATCGACGGGCGAACACCAGGTGACCAGCGTGCCGAGCTGGGATTTTTACATGCTCAAACCGGGTGAGTACGAGACGATCCTGGCGACCTACGACGCCGTCATTTTTTCTGATGTCGAAGCGAGAAACTTTCAGCTGGCCCCCGCCTTCTTCAAACGAGAGAAATTCGGCGACGGCATTTTGACCTTCCCGGACCGAATTCGCTTGACCATTGAAGCCGTCGACAAAGGCCTGGGAGTGATGTTTCTGGGTGGGTGGCAAAGCTTCAGCGGCGACCATGGGATGGGTGGCTGGGGACGATGTCGTTTGCGCGAGTTGCTGCCGGTAACCTGCCTCGACTTTGAAGATTTGATCGAAAGCACAGAGGGATACACGGCGGAAGTCCTCGATCCTGAGCATCCGATTCTGCGTGGGATCGATTTCTCGACGTTGCCCCCGATTCTCGGTTACAACCAAGTCAAGCCGCGACAGGGTGGCGAGGTGATTGCCCGCTGGAAGGGAACGACGGATCCGCTATTGGCCGTTTCTCATGTCGGGAAAGGGCGTTCAGTGGCCTACACCTCCGACCCCGCGCCACATTGGGGCTGCAATTTCGTGTTCTGGGAACACTACAACCGCTTCTGGCTGAATGTGACCGAATGGCTGGTCGGAATTCGCTAAGTTTCCGCTGCCGGTTTGGTCCGTGAATCGACGGGAAATGCCAGAATTCTCGTCGAAAAGGCCGCTGCCAGCCGAGAATGGTTTGTTTATGAAGAATCTTGTTGAGCAAATGACTATACTTTATGCTAGTTATTTGACCCCAACGGAATTTCATGAACTCACCGAAACGGCAGACACGGTCGCATTTGATCTCCTTGTTTCAAGAACAGGGGTTGCACCCGCGCGGTGATCTGGGGCAAAACTTTCTGATCGATTTGAATCTGCTGGAATTAATCGTCCAGGAAGCGCGGCTAGGCCCAGACGATGTCGTGCTGGAAGTCGGGGCCGGCACTGGCGGACTGACGACGTATCTTTCGGCAGCGGCAGCTGTTGTGTCTGTCGAGTACGATTCGAACATGTACGCATTGGCCAGTCAGGCGGTGGCCGATCGCCCGAACGTGACATTACTACACACCGACGCGCTGAAAAGCAAAAGCCAGATCGCTCCGGTGGTGATCGAGGCGGTTCAGCGGGAACTAGCTGTCGACCCCAAACGCCGTCTGAAGCTAGTAGCCAATCTTCCGTATCACATCGCCACTCCGTTGATCGCCAACCTGATTGCCAGCGATCTGCCGTGGGAATTGATGGTTGTCACCATTCAATGGGAATTGGCCGAACGAATGCTGGCCAAGCCCCGCACCGGCGAATACAGCGCCCTGTCCGTCTATCTGCAGGCGCAATGTCATTTGAAAACAATTCGAAAACTGGGCCCCAGCGTGTTCTGGCCGCCTCCGACGGTCGATTCGGCCATCGTTCGCATCGACCCGAAGCCAGAGGCCAGTTCCAAAATCGTGAACCGCGGCGCGTTTCAATCGTTCCTGCGAGACATTTTTACGCAGCGACGAAAGCTTTTGAGAGGCGTCGTCGTGAACCTCTTCAAGCCGCGATTGTCGAAACAACAGGTTGATACGGTGCTCGCCTCGATGAATTTTCCACAGGACACGCGGGCGGAAGAATTGTCGGTTGACCAATTGGTGGAATTGTCGAATCGGTTGCAGCGATGCCTCAGTGACGAGACACTTCCCGTCAACAACATTTAGCAGGGAATGAAATCAAGGGAGTCATGATGCAAGATCGCATTTCATACAAGGGAATCACATTTGACGACGTTCTGCTAGAGCCTCGTTACAGTGAAGTCATGCCCAACGAGGCTGATGTCGCCTCGCAGTTGACGCGCAATATTCGCATCAATGTTCCGATCATTAGCAGCCCGATGGACACCGTGACGGAAAGCGAAATGGCCGTCGCGATGGCTCAAGAAGGCGGTATCGGCATCGTTCACAAGAACATGTCAGCTGAGCATCAGGCGATGGAAGTCGAACGAGTCAAGCGAGCCGAACATGGCGTCATCGTGGATCCCGTGACGTTGCCTCCCGAGGCGACCGCAGCGGAAGCCTGGGACATCATGGAAAAGCGGAACATCGGCGGGGTCCCGGTCACGCGGAACGGTCGTCTGATGGGAATTCTGACACGGCGCGATCTGCGATTCATGCCGTCAGGAGATAAGGACACCCCGATTTCGGAAGTCATGACGAAGGAGAATCTCGTCACGGCCAAGGAAGACACGACTCTGGCCGATGCACAGCGGATTTTGCTGGAAAACAAAGTCGAAAAGTTGTTGCTGATCGATGAAAACTACCAGTTGAAGGGACTGATCACGATCAAGGATATCGACAAAAACTTGCGATATCCTCGTGCCGCCAAGGATTCCCGCGGACGTTTGCGAGTCGGCGCCGCAATCGGAGTTGGCGACTTCGAACGGGCACAGCGACTGATCGAAAAGGGCGTCGATGTTCTGTGCGTCGATAGCGCTCATGGTCATTCCAAAAACGTGGTGGAAACGGTCAGAGAACTGAAGCGACGCTGGACGATCGACGTAATCGCCGGAAACGTGGCGACGACCGAGGGCGCCCAAGACTTGGTTCGTGCAGGTGTCGACGCGGTCAAAGTCGGGATTGGCCCGGGCTCCATTTGTACGACACGGATTATCGCCGGAATTGGTGTGCCTCAACTGACGGCTATCGCCAACGCCTCCAAAGCGGTTGCAGGGACCGATGTCTCCATCATTGCCGACGGCGGCATTCGATACAGCGGCGATATTACGAAAGCTCTTGCAGCAGGAGCCCATGTGGTGATGCTGGGTGGATTGCTGGCCGGTTTGGACGAAAGTCCTGGCGAAACGATCCTTTATCAAGGCCGACGGTTCAAACGCTATCGCGGCATGGGTTCGCTCGGCGCCATGGTCAAAGGCAGCAGCGAACGGTACCGGCAATCGAATTTGGACGAGAATCGCGGACCGGCGTCCTCGAAATTGGTGCCCGAAGGTGTCGAGGGACGTGTCGCCTATCGCGGGTCACTGCCGAGCGTGTTGTACCAATTGATCGGCGGTCTGCGAGCCGGGATGGGCTATGTTGGCGTTTCAACGATTTCCCAATTGCGGACCGAGGCACGATTCATCCAAGTCACTCCTGCGTCAGTGCGCGAGAGCCATCCACATAACATTTCGATCGTGGAAGAATCACCCAACTATTCCGCCGAACATTCACCGATGGAATGATTCCCGCGGCTTCCCTGTTTCTCACCATTACAGCTGTCTGAGTGCAAATGAGTCTCTTTCGCCCTGAACTCGATCGTATTGCCGGTTACTTGCCAGGCGAGCAACCGCAGGATTCGGGTTGGACCAAGCTAAACACCAACGAAAATCCCTATCCGCCGTCACCGCGCGTGGTCGAAGCCATTACCGCTGCCGCACAAGGGAAGCTGAACCTTTATCCCGATCCGCTCGGAACGAAATTTCGCCAGGCGGCGGCTGAAGTGTCTGGTGTTGACCCGGACTGGATCCTGCCAGGTAACGGAAGCGACGAAGTCTTGACGATTTTGACGCGTTCGTTCGCCGGATCATCAGATCAAGTCGCTTTTCCTTATCCCAGTTACATCCTGTATGAAACTCTGGCCGACTTGCAGGGAACGCGTCACGTCCGACTGCCGTTGGAACCCGATTGGTCTTGGGACTTCAACAAAGTCATGCCGATCGTCGAGCAGTCAAAACTGGTCTTCGTACCGAATCCGAATTCCCCGTCGGGAAACCGCTGGACCTGGGATGATCTGATTTCCTTGACGCCCCCCCGGGGTGTCCTGGTGTTGGACGAAGCCTATGGTGATTTCGCCGACCATCCGCATCGAGGCGAACTACTGAATAGTACGATCGGCCGGCAAATCGTCATCACACGCACGTTCAGTAAAAGTTACAGTCTCGCGGGAATTCGCTTTGGATTCGCCCTGGCCCATCCCTCGATCATCGCGGGCCTGCGAAAGATGAAAGACAGCTACAACTGCGACGCCCTGTCGCTGGCGGCAGCGACCGCTGCCATTCAGGATCAGGCCTGGATGACCGCCAACATCGCAAAAATTCGAGCCACTCGTGAACGACTGACTTCCGCGCTGGCCCAACTGGGATTCCATGTGGTGCCCAGCCAGGCGAATTTCGTGTGGGCCACACACCCCACCGGCCAACACAAGGCCCAGTACGACGCATTGCGAGCGAGAAAAATCCTCGTCCGTTACATGTCATTTCCCGACGTCGACTGGGCTCAGGACAAGCGTTTGGATGGTTTGCGAATTACCATTGGAACAGACGATGAAATCGATACCCTGCTGAAAGCGCTGAAAGAAATCGTCTGAAGGTTGTGAATCACATTGGAAGGACTACGTCATGTCACGCACCGCGACAATCGCTCGAAAGACCGCCGAAACCGAGATTCAATTGACTCTGAATCTGGATGGAGCGGGGACTGCGAAGATTGAAACGGGCGTGGGTTTCTTCGATCACATGCTGACACTCTTCGCCAAACACGGCTTGTTTGATCTTGAGATCGCGGCAAAGGGAGATCTGCATATCGACTCACACCACACGGTCGAGGATGTCGGAATTTGCCTGGGCAAAGCGCTGGCTCAGGCCGTCGGGGACAAACGAGGACTGACCCGGTACGGCTCGATGACGTTGCCGATGGAGGAATCCCTGGTGACATCGGCGCTCGATCTGAGTGGCCGCGTCAAATTCATTTACCGAGTCGAATTTCCCACCGAAAAAATTGGCCAGTTCGATACAGAACTGGTGGAAGAATTCTGGCAGGCCGTGGCAGCGAATGCCCAGATGAATCTGCACCTTGTGCTCCATCACGGCACCAATAGCCACCACATCTCTGAGGGGTTGTTCAAGGCCACGGCGCGCGCCCTGCGACAAGCCACCACGGTCGATCCACGTCAAACCGGAGTTCCCTCGTCCAAGGGAACTCTGTAAACCGATTGGCTATTGCGACCGAGCGGCGGCCCAGCGCTTCACCCGAATGGCGTTAGCGGATTGGTACGGATCGTCTGACGACGTGCGCTCGAGAGTGCTGACTGCTTCCGCCAATTGGCCCTGCAAGGCATAGGACTGCGCCAGCAACGATCGAGCGGAAAAGAACCATTTTCCCTTGCGGTCATACTTCTTGAGATAGGCCGATAGCTGGTCCACGGCTCCCGCGTAATCAGCCAATTCAAATTTACACAACCCGGTCCAGTAGAACGCATCTTCAGAAGCCATTCGGTTCAATCGCTCAAGATCGGGCGGATTTCGTTCCACCTCAAGATGCCGAATACTCAAATATCGTTGCGTGGCATCCGAGAACTTGCCCTGCAGCTGATCAGTGCGAATTCTTTGCAGCTTGCGTTCAGGCGCTCCAATCACCGGTTTTCCATCGTCACCCATTTTGAAGGGGTATGGAACGTTGAAGGGCATGGACAGACGTTGCAGCTCTTGTGCGGCTCCTGGAACCGGATGAAGGGCCGCTTCGTGCTGCTGATGGGGATACGTCCACAATTTCAGGCTATCCTGGGCCCAGCCGCCAGCCGTCGCGACACGTTCCAACAAACCCGGGTACCCCTCTTTGCCGCTGACTGGATCATAGAGGACGCAAGTGTCGCTGGCAGGCAATGCCTGTTCCAGACTGTGCATCCGGTCACACCAGAAATTTGGCTCGGTAATCACAAACACGGCCGGGTCTCGAAGATCGTCAATCTTCAGTCGATAAGCTCCGCTGGCCGCCATTTTCTCAAGCAATTCCGGATGAGCAACGACCTCATCGAGTGCAGCGGGAGCTGTTCCTTTATCGCCGCTCCCGTTGCTCACAGGCAGTCCCAAACGCAGATCAAACAAATAGACCTTTCGTTCGACCAGCACTCCCAGCAACCATTTTTCGGTCGTCTCCTTCACGTCGGTATTGGCCCGTAGAACGATCGAGTCGATACGCAACTGGCGAAAAATCTCGGCACAGATCCATGCCCGGTCATCCGCCGTTCCCCGACCGAATTGCGTGCTTGCGAAGGGTGTCAGTGGAATTTCGATTTCATCGTCTTTCCAAAGGGCGACGTTTCGACAGACAAAATCGACGACAATCGCCACCCGCTGCAACTCCTCACGTCCGCGGTCGGACAGATATCCCGCGATATGGTGGAAGAACAAGGAATCACGGATATGGACCGCATCGGTGAAGTCAAATTTTGGTTGGGCGAGTCGCGTTTCGTCGTCCGCCGCGACCCAACCTGAAGGTGCACTGGCGGGCACCGGCTGTTCGACAATTCCTTGTTCGATCCGTTTGTAACGCCACGAATTCAACAGGCTGACCGGCTTATCGGTGGTCGAGTTGATGCCAAAATTTTCAGGCTGCAACTGGAACAGCGCACTGGTCAAAACGTCGTCCGAAGTGGCACTGGCGGGTGCAGCGCGTCCCTTTCCATCGACCGCCGAATTCTCACTCTGAGAAACTTCTGGTTTCACGGCGCGTTGACCACAACCGATGACGGCAAAAGCCAGCAAGAAAACGTAGGGGGAGCGAAACAAACTCATATCACCGGCTCAAAAGGGAAAAAATGGTCGCGACTTCGCCATCTACGCTGGCTGACTCAAAATCGTTGACGTTTTGAGGACCTCGTTCCACCAAAAAAAGTGCCACGTCCAAATGAACGTGGCACATCAGTTTTCGTTGATTCCTGCCTGCCAAACGTCTCCCAAGACTGCTCATCCGTTGAAAAGCGCCCCGTTCAACATCTGGCAATCGATTCAATCACCGTAGTGGACGACAACGTGGTTGCCAACCGTTTTCACAACGACTTCGTACTTGCCGAAATCATACAGCACACGGTTGCCGTCTCGTGTCACCTTGACGCATTGGGGATCGCAAGGAGGCACACAGACTTGAACGTTGACGCAAGTTTTGCAGCACTTGTCACGATTGCAGGGATCGGGAACCTGGATCACCATCGGAACGGCACAGGGCGAAATATTTCGCGTTCCACGGTACCGGACGTCCTTGAACAGCTCCACCGGTTGAGTCACAACGCCATAGGAAGGCGAAGGAACGGCCAGAGTCGGATCGTTCGGACCTGGGACGTAATTGGTCGTGTACGGGTTGGAGGATGGGGTCGGGGTTGAACCTGACGGCGTGTAGACGGGATTGGACTGCGTGAAGGCAGGATCCGGCACGGGTGAAAGTGGTGGTGGCAGCGGAATATCCGACACCTGTCCCAGCAATGTCGGACTGGTCGGTGCTGGCGAGGCGAAACGGATCGAACGCCCTTCTGCAGCAACGACGATGTTCGCAATAATCGCCAGGGCCAAACCACTCAACAACATTTTCTTCATCGAAAGACTCCTTATTCGAACTCAACTGCCTCACTGCATCGACACCGCATCTTCACCAAACATAACTCATGTTCTCGACGGTCACAGTTGACGACCAATCGAACGTGATGCGATCACCTTCAAAAAACGGATGGCCCGTAGGAATAGGAATAATGGGTCGAGATTACCGACGCAAGAGGCCGGCCCGACAAACTCGTCAAACGTGCATATTTGTCAGGTTTCCGCTCTGCGATCAAAAACCCCTCCAAGGCAAGAGGTTCAGTCGATCAGAGAGAAAGACACCTCGATACAATTGCACGAGTAGACGTAGCCAATCATAATACGGAAGAACTCTACGCGTATGAATTTAGCACCGAGTCAGCTTCATTCGGTCCAACTGGATCGGAAATTCTCATGAAGTTTCCACCATGTGGCGTTTTCGCAACATCGACCGCCCTTCACAGACCTTCAACTGGCTGGTGCCTCGTTGCCTGATTTACCTCGTCATCCTCATCGAATCGGTGATGAGTGGCCAACGGTTTTCGTGGGCAGAGAGCAAGCCCAAATCCCGACCAGTGCGACCAGCGGTACGTGTAGACGAGAATGGTACAAGGTTCGTCAACAAAATCCCCTACGACGTGTTTTTTGAGAATCCGTTGCAGGTGGTTGCCAGCCATCAGAACGTCGCCGTCGCACCGACGACAAATGATCAGCCAATCGATCTCAAACCCGATCACTCGAAGGTCACGGCAAAAGCCGTCACTCCCTCTGAGGAATTCCGTTGGCAGGTCCTCTTGCCCATGGAAGAACTTCAAGGAGAAATCAAAACCATTCGCAGCAACCTGACGAAGTCATTGGCGAATCCAGGTCAATTCAATCAAAACTTCAAATCGATCGCCGTCGACGGCGCGGAATTGGCGGCGCTCGCGGTGATTGTGCAAGAGCACGGCGAATCACTCAGCTGGAAGGACAAAGCGCCTTACGTGCGCGACTTCGGTATTCAGATCAATCAGTCGGCGATCGGCCTGGGCAAAGAGAACTTTGACAAAACGAAGTCGGCATTTCAGCGATTGTCGACAGCTTTGGATGGATCGATCCCGGCCGATGCCGGGGACGTTCCCACGGTTCGCCCACTGAACGAGACGGCTTCCCGCAAGGCGCTCATGAAACGTATCGAGAAGGCCAAGGACTGGCTGAAACAGGACGTGAACAGCGAAGCCAAATTTCAGTCGAAATCGGATCAGATTCGCCACGAAGCCGCCATTCTTTCGGCGTTGGCCACGGTGATCACGACATCTGGCTACGAATACGCTGAGAACGACGACTATCAAATGTTCGCGAAGTCACTGATCGAAGGAGCCAAAACCGCTTCGGAGGCCGTCGGCGACGAATCCTATGAAAAATTCAAACAGTCCGTCGACCGAGTGAATAAATCCTGCACGGATTGCCATTCCGCGTACGGGAATGGATGATTGAATCTTCGCGAAAGGAAGTTGAGTTCGAGATCGAAAACCAGAATTTGATAGAAATCGTCCACCGCCATGCTTGATGCTTGTGTGACTTTCTCTGACAAATACCGCAGTCGTACCGCCAACACCTGAAGGACCGCCATGAGATTTCCACGACGCTACCTGCCACTCGCGCCCCTATTTGCGTTTGGCATTTTAGGATTGACGTCGACGAACGCGGATGTCATCGAACTGAAAACGGGACATAAGCTCGAGGGCGATGTTCTGAAACAACAAGCGGACCTGCTGTATGTCGACATCGGCATCGATGTGGTCAAGGTGCCGCTCAATCAGATCAAGTCTCGCGTCGCCGCTAAAGACTCGGCCAATTCGCCGACCCAAGTCCAAAAACATCAACTTTACCGCACCGCGCAACTGCCCCGACGAAGTATTAAAGATCTGACCGAAAAGTTTGGCGAAGGCGTCGTCCTGGTTCAAACGCCTGGCGGACTGGGTTCGGGATTTATCGTCAGCGAAAATGGCTTTTGCGTGACGAACTATCACGTGATCGAGAAAGAAACGCGAATCGCCACCACGATCTTTCATCGAGGTGAAGACGGATCATTCAATCGTCGCAGAATCGACGACGTTCGCATCGTGGCATTGAATCCCTTTTTCGATTTGGCGTTGTTGCAGATTCCGGTGCAGAAGGACCTGGCGTTCAAACCAGTCTTTCTGGCGGCCGAAGAAGATTTGCAGGAAGGTGAAGAGGTTTTCGCCATCGGGAACCCTCTGGGACTGGAACGATCTGTCTCGCAGGGGATCATCGGTACGAAAAACCGCAATTTTCGCGGACAGGTCTATATCCAAACGACCGCCGAAATCAATCCGGGCAACAGCGGGGGACCGTTGTTCAATGCTCGAGGCGAAGTGATCGGCGTGACAAATATGAAATTGTTGTTCGCCGAGGGACTGGGATTCGCCATCCCGTCACCCTACGTAAAGTTGTTTCTCGACAATCACGAAGCATTCGCGTTCGACCGAAATAACCCGAATACCGGTTTTCGCTATCTGGATCCCCCACGCCGTAAAACGAAGACTGCTCCTGCTGAATGAATCGGTTCCAAATCAAGATTACCGACGTTCAGAATCGGCGATTGAAACGGGGTTCATCGCTGGAAGGTATAGAACGTGCCCATCGCAATGTTGGCACGATTCGTATTTCAATGACAAAATCGTGTCGCCCCGTTGTTGGAATCACGACAAATTGAGAAGATACTCGTCGCAACTGTCCCCAAGACGGATGCCGGAATTGAATTCGGGACAAGTGGCAAACAACGTCAGTTGGCCATTTCACAAGACTTTGACAGGGATTGGACTCATTCATGAATCGATTGTGGCTCCGTTCGTCCTTAATGTTGCTTTGCGTCGTGCAATTGTTTGCCACCTCGCATTCATGCCGGGCGGATGAACATGCAGCGGCGGAGAAACTGCTTCCCAAAGAGACTTTGGCCTTCTTTACGATTTCGGACATGCCCGAACTCGAGAAGAAATGGGGCAAAACGTCGATGGGGCAACTGTTCCAAGATCCACAGCTGAAGCCATTTTTGGACGACATCAGCAAGAAGAAAGACGAACTGTCGGGCAAGCTCGAAGACGAAGTCGGTGTCTCGATCGACGAACTGTTGGAATTGCCGCAGGGTGAACTGACATTCGCCTTGCTGGAAGTACCGGCACGAACTCTGTCCGTCGTCATGATGCTGGAATACGGCGACAGCCAGGACACCATCGACAAACTTCTCAAGAAAATGGACGACGGCCTGGAAAAAGAAAGCGCCGAGCATTCCACGGAAGACATCGAAGATGTCAAAGTCCATATCTACAAACTGAAAAACGACGATCCTGATTCCCCTCTCAAGACGTTGGTCTATTTCACGGACGAATCGTATTTGGTCTTGAGCAACGAACTCGACGCGATCAAGGAAGTGCTGAAGCGATGGGACGGCGACAGCGACGATACGCTCGCCGAAAACGACCAATACAAGTACATCCAGACGCAATGTAAAATCGAAAGCGGCGAACCTCTGGTGAAGCTGTTTTTGAGTCCGATCGGTCTGATTCAAACGGGCATCGCGATGGCTCAAACGAGCATTCCTCAAATTGGAATGGCTGCCGGATTTCTGCCGATGCTGGGCATCGACGGACTGAAGGGCTACGGCGGAGCGATGAGTTTCGATGAAGGAGACTTTGAGAGTATCGCGAACTTCTTCATTTTTTCCGAAACCCCCAAAGGCCTGGTGGGAATCTTCAATTTCCCGGCCGCTCAGCTGTCACCTCCCAAATGGGTTCCAGCCGACGTCGCATCCTATCTGGCCGCCAATTGGAATATTCTGGGAGCGTACACCTCGATCGAAACATTGGTCGATTCGTTCCAGGGTCGCGGAACGACGGCTCGCTTTTTGGATTCGATCGCCGATCAAGGACCGATGATCCACCCGAAGAAGGATCTGCTCGATCATCTCGATGGCAAAATTCATTTCATCCAAAATGAACCGAAGGAAGCAGAAGACGATGCTCCTCCCATCCCATCGCTGTTTGTCGGTCTGGGACTGAAAGATGCCGCAAAAATGAAAAAGACTCTTTCAGCCGCGGCCAAGGCCGGTGCTTCCAACATGGAAACACGGGAATTCGGTGGCGAAACAATTTACGAGGTCAGTCCTTCCGGCGGTGATCAAGTGATTTCGATTACCGTGGCAGAGAATCTTTTGATCGTCACCAACGATACGCCAATGCTGGAAGGTGTGATGCGCGGTGAGGCTGGCCGGGGAGCAACGTTGATTGACGCGCCTGATTACAAACGGGCAGCCAAGGTCTTTCCCGCAAAAACATCAATGCAAGCCTTTCAACGAAGCGAAGCTCAGTTGAAACTCTACTACAACATGTTGAAAAATGCCGAAGGCGATACTATCGAAGGAATCGACGTTTCCAAGTTGCCGCCGTTCGAAGCGATTTCGAAGTATCTCTTGCCAAGTGCGAGCTACACGGTTCCCGATAAAAAAGGCGCCAAGTCCGTTTCTTTTACACTGAAACGAGCTGAATAGTGACCCGAGCGGTCCGTGATGGATCGTTGTGATCGATCTCGAAAGCCCGGATGCAATTCCGGGCTTTCTTGTTTTCCTGAGTGACCATTGAGAATTCAAGATGGAAAACAATCGCGAAACCGACTTAACCACCGACCAACAACATCGGGAGGTCGCCCCGTCGACGTCACAGACGGCGTCACCCATCAGCCTTAACCGGCCAGCGCCCCGTTTTGTTTTCGTCGATGGACTTCGCGGGTTGGCGGCCCTGGGGATCGTCATGTTCCACATCTGGTGGTACGAACCCGAACCTTACCCCACACTGGGTTCCGAACCGGGCCTGATCGACGCGGTGTTTTTAAAAGTTCGCGGCGGAGTTCAAGTTCTGTTGGTGATCAGTGGGTTCGTGATTGCTTACACAATGCGAAAAACCTGGGTCACCCCCAGGGAGATATCGACGTTTATTGGAAGACGTCTGATTCGATTGGTACCGTCGTACTGGGTGGCTATCGGATTCGTCATCTTGACCGATCTGATCTGCCGTGATTGGGGGGATCTGACATCGCCCTTCGAGGGGCAGCTCTCGCTCGCTCGCATTTCCGCTCATCTGACGTTTCTTCAAGACGTCACAGGGCATGACCCGCTGGGAGCGGGCATGTGGACAATTTGTATCGAGATGCAATTCTATTTCGTGGCGATCCTGGGATGGGGACTGGCACAACAACTCTTTCCTCGACCGGTCGCCAGCGAGCCCCGGCCATCGATGCTCGGTCTACTGGTGGTGTTCGCTCCCGTCGCACTGATCTCGTTGTTCCACTGGCGCTCGCTGGAAAGTACGTCTCCCTGGGTCACGCATTTCCTCTGGATGTTCTTTCTGGGGATGCTGACCTGGTGGACACTCGACAAAACAGTATCCTGGATTGTTTCTGCAACGATCGTGATCATCGCGATCGTGGAACTGGCATTCAATGTCGATTGGCAATATGAAAACACCGTCGCACTGGTAACTGCGCTGGCCATTTTCACAGCGGGATGTCAGGACCGACTCTATTCATGGTTGAATTGGCCCTGGCTGCAGTATCTGGGTCGGATTTCGTACAGCCTTTACCTGATTCACTTTCCTGTTTGCCATCTGCTGACGGCCGTCTGCTGGAAATGGTTTGGCAATTCCCCCACACCGGCTCAAGCCGCCGCAATCCTGCTGGCTTCGCTGGTCGCCAGCCTGGTGGCGGGACACGTTCTTTATCGGTTCGTGGAAGCTCCCAGTGCGCGATGGGCTTCGCGAATCAAGTCCGCAACCACCTAGCGAATAGATCGAATCACAGCAGCTCGCGGAGATAGAAATGATGTTTCCCCAGCTTGCCCCCGTAATTGCCGGCAGTGATCATCAAGATGCTTGGCATGGCGGCGGCCGCATGTAGACCACGACGCATGGCCGACTGGACAGCATCGAAGTTCAAGCCGTCGATCACGATTTCATAAACGGCATGACAGGCCTCTGGCAGTTCGGACGTTGTCAGTGACCGAAGGGTTGGACAATAAGCGTCGTTGGTGCTGGCCCGCAGCTTCGGATACTTCGACCCCACTTTACTTCCCGAGCGCACTACCCCGCCGGGAAAAGGAAGAGCGATATCCGAGCCCGCGCGGATTGCGTCAACGGCGGCCTCCGTCGCTTGGAGCGCAGCCGACGCATCTGTCCCGCAAATCAGCAGGTTTCCCCCTGCCACACCGGTGATCGTGCCGAACCAGTCTTCGCACAGGAATTCACCATCCATCACCGGAATTCGCCAGAACCGGCGATCGTCCCATTTTTTGGACTTCTGGAAACCGTCACCAAAGTAACGGATCGCACCACCGATTCGAATTCGCTTCTCTTTCGGACAACCCTCAATCCCGTTGTAACACGCCGTCGTCGGACAGGTGAGGACACACTGGCCCACCCGGCTTTGTAGCGATTTGGCAAGACCGTCGAGCGTGAAGGCAAAGACGAGTACAGCCACCCCGGGGCGTCCGTCAGGGGACTCGTCGGCCGGCACCGTCCGTTCGATGGCCGCCTCGACATCACAGGCGATCACACTCGTCGCGTTACCACACAGTTCGGTGGCCGCCGTCAGTGCCCAACGTTGCGTGGCCGCCGTGATGATCAACCGAGCGGCTTTGATCGGAAACGCTTCGGCGAACGTATCGACAATCTCGACATCATTAAGTTGCACAGGGAAGGTTCTCAATCAAAGGGCTATCAAATCGCAGGTCGTCCATCAGGAAATCGATCGCGTTCGCACAACGACTTCTGACGGCCCCTTAGCTTGGCTCACAAAATGTCGGGACGCAACCGTGAAGTGATCCTCGTTAGTTTCACCTGCCCGAGATCGATATCGGCATTGGTAAGTTATTCGTGCCGCCTGACCATGACGAC
The DNA here is from genome assembly GCA_903871875.1 of uncultured Schlesneria sp. Classification (GTDB taxonomy): domain Bacteria; phylum Planctomycetota; class Planctomycetia; order Planctomycetales; family Planctomycetaceae; genus Schlesneria. The sequence continues at coordinate 91,446 of CAIQIR010000158.1, read as the reverse complement.
CTCACGCAGACCGAACATTGGCAGCAATGGACTCGAAAACAACAAGCCCGTTTCCTTGCCAGAAAACGGGCTTGTTGCTACTTGAGTCGGTCTTGATCGGTGTTACGACATCAGTTGTTTTTCAAAGCTGATACCATATTTCTTCATTTTCTTGTAGAGCGTCGTTCGATTGATCCCCAAAGCGTCGGCCGTGTCCTGGCGATTCCAACCATGGGCCTCCAGGGACTCCAGAATCATTTGCTTCTCTGGTGTCGCCAACGCTGATTTCAGATTGTTACCCACAACACCAAAACGGCCGCCCAGTTCGGCGAATTGATCGTCACGACGCAATGCGTCAGGGAAGTCGCTGGGCTGGATCACGGTATTCTTCGTCAGCACGACCGCCCGTTCCACTACGTTCACTAACTCGCGAACATTACCTGGCCAACGATATCGCTGCAGCAGATCGACGGCTTCCTGGCTGAAACCGGTGACCGGTTTACTCGTTTGCTTGAGAAACTCTTGCAGATAGTGCTCGGCCAGCAATGGAATGTCGCTGATTCTTTCCCGCAACGGAGGCTGTGTCAGCGTGACAACATTGATTCGGTAGTACAAATCCTGACGGAATTCGCCCTTCCGCACAGCCTCTTCCAAATCGAGATTGGTCGCGAGGATCATCCGCAGATCCACTTTATGAGTCTTCGTCCCGCCGACCGGCTCGAATTCGCGATCTTGAAGGACTCGCAGCAACTTCACTTGCAGGCTCGGCGAGGCCGTGCCAATTTCGTCGAGGAAAATCGTCCCGCCATTGGCTTGCAGGAATTTTCCCATTTTGTCGTGGTTCGCTCCGGTGAACGCTCCCGCAACGTGACCAAAAAGTTCGCTTTCCAACAGGGAATCTGGCAGTGCACCGCAGGCGACTTCGACGAATGGTTTATCCCGCCGATTGCTCATCTGATGAATCGCACGGGCCGTCAATGTCTTGCCGGTTCCAGATTCGCCGAGCACCAGGACGGTCGTTCGCGTATCGGACACGCTCTCGATCAAATCGAACATTTTCTGCATGCGGTAGTCATGACCGACAATGTTGCCCAAGCCAAATCGTTGATTGAGGGCCTGTTTCAGCTGCTTATTTTCGGTGACAATCTGCTTCTGCCCTAAAGCTCGACGGATCGAAAAGTTCAGTTCGTCTTCGATGATCGGTTTCGTCAGATAATCGAAAGCGCCCAGGCGAATGGCGTCGACCGCGCTTTCAATGGTCCCGAAACCGGTCAGCAAAATGACCTGCGTATCAGGCACTGCCGTGGTGGCCCATTCGAGCAGATGGAAGCCATCCTGATCTGGCAGATTCACGTCGCACACGACGGCATCGAAGGGATATTCTTTCATCCGTTCGATGGCTTCCTGACACGTCGACGCAGTCTCGGTCCTGTGCCCGAGACTCCGGAGGTAGTCGGCCATCGATTCCAACAGAGGACGATCGTCATCAACGACGAGGAGTGATCCTTGAGTCATAACCTGTGCTTTGCGAAGAGAGTCTCGATCCAGCGGTAAAAGAGGAAACGTGGCCACGCAGATCCGCCGTTGGCAACACCGTCAAACTCTTTCCAAAGAGTTCGCCGTGGCTGCGCAGTTGGAATCTGTAAGGCCGGTCATGCGGATTGTGCGGGTAGCACCATCCGCGGCACGCTGGGAGACTTTTCAAATCGAGGGTATGGCAAACATACGTCACAGTTGCGAGTCGTCAACATTTTTGCCAAACAATTGTTGCCAACGAGCATCAATTTCGAGTCCAGATACCCACGTGACTGAGTCGAAATCGCCACGTCCGCCAAAACTACATCAGCATGACCAGGCCTTCGAGATCGCGAATCGCGGCGAAGACATCCAGCACCTGCTGCGAGGACTCCACCCAGGGCTCAATCGTCACGGCGACGTGTCGCCCTCCTGACGTTTCTCGTACTTCATAAGGGGCATCGAAATCGTGTCGCAGAGCGTCTCGAACGACTGCAACGACGCGTAGCACAAAGTCATCCTCAGACCGGCCAATCGCTTTGAACGTGAATCGTCCAGGAAAAGAATGCATCTCGTCCAGAAGTTCTTGCGGGGGAAGATTACTCATCATCGTTCCAGATACGAACAGCCCAACAAAAATACTCTCACTGAAGCAAACAATCCTCCGTTGAATCAAGAAACACAAGTGATTCTTCGATTTCGAGACTTCCGATTCGGCGATACAATCGCCGCGCATCCGGTGATCGAACGTTGTTCGAAAGTGGGCAGGACATCACAACGCTTTTGGATGGCGAGCGTTGAGTTCGTTTCGATGTCCTTCGGCTTGTCGAATTCGATTAACGTCAGGGCCACTTTGTGTGAAACCCAGTCGTGCCTGTTCTCTTAAGGAAATTGACTCGAATGGATTCTCTTTGCGTCTATTGTGCCGGACCTCTGTTCAACCAGTCAGAACGCGATGAAATGACCTCGATTTCCGAGGCTCTGATGCAGGATGGACATACGGTCTACCTGCCTCATCGCGACGGCATGGAATTTCGCCTCGTCCGCGAATTATTGGTCGAACGAGGTTGGGGCGCCGAAATCGCAGGTCAGTTTCTACACGAAGCCATTTTTGCACTGGATGTCTATCAGCTGGTGGTCCGCTGCGATGCGATGGCCTGGAATATGAACGGTCGCGTCCCTGATGAAGGTGCGGTTTCCGAAGCCGCGATGGCCTGGACACTCGGAAAACCGCTGGTCGCGTTTCAAGACGATGTCAGATCGATGATTGCCGGCCGAATGAATCCGCTGTTGGCGGGACTTGTCGATTTCACGACCGTCCATCGCATCAAAGACATTCCCGCCGCACTAGTCGTTGAACGTCAACGTACCACGATTCGCCCCGTGGAAGTCGATCGCTTACCAGTCAAAATCAAAACCGCCGTCGAGCGAGGCGCCGCACTTTGGAAGGCTTTGGGAGCCGAACGGGCGTTTGGCGAAAACAATCTAATCGCGGATTGTGTCACCACGTTATTTGCCCCCACGTCCACCCACAAACCTCGTCTGATGGGCGCACGCATTTCGGAGAGCTGACCCCCTTTTTTCCGTACGCGAGTTCGTGTTGACGATGCCACTTTTCTACCGAGTCGCCGCCGACGTCCTTGTGCTGCTGCATATGGCCTATGTGCTGACGGTCGTCCTGGGGCTACCCGCGATCTGGATCGGAATTTGGCGTCAGCAGCGCTGGGCACGGAACTTCTGGTGGCGCTGCGGTCATCTGTCGATGATCTTGATCGTCGTGGCGGAAGTGTGGGCGGGCATCACCTGCCCGCTCACGACATGGGAATTTCAATTGCGGGAACTTGCCGGCCAAAAATCCTACGACGGCGCCTTCATCGCGAATTTTGTTCACGATCATCTGTTCTACGAAGCGCCGCCCTGGGTGTTCGCGACGGTCTACACGACGTTCGGACTGCTGGTGCTGACTTCGTTCGTGGTCGCGCCGCCGAATTGGCCCAAATCTCGAAAGTCATCGCCGACTGCCTCATGACTCGGCGACGGCCCGCATCGATTCGAGGCCGATCTTCGCGACTTCCTTCGGATCACGCGCCCACAGGTCTTCGCTGAAGAGTTCGAGCGACAACCAGCGATTGTAGCCCACCTGCTTCAGCAACTTAACCCACTGCTTGATATCCAAATGCCCTTTCCCTGGCAGCACACGACTATGATCGTGCTGTTGTTCTCGGGGAGGCGATTGGGGGGAATCATTGAAATGACTGATTGCAATCTGATCGCCGCGGAGTAACGCCAGGGAGGAGAACGATCCGCCACCACGGAAGTTGTGAAAGGGATCGACAATGATCGTGGCTTCGGGTTGTTTCGACAGGTTCATGATTTCCAGTGCCGATTCGATCGTGTTGATCTGTTCGACGAAACCCAGATATTCCATCGCGGGCTTCACCCCGTACGAAAGCCCCAGTGTCACCAATTCCGCATAATTGCGTGCCGCCAAATTCACGTCGACTTTTCCACCCGCCGGACTGGCGATGCAATAGATCGCCCCCAACTTGGCCGCATGCTCAAGTCGTCGCTTACATTCGTCGAGGCCCGCGACATGTTCGGCTCCGGTGGTATCGCACCAGCCTCGCAAGTAGATCGTGGTGGGCAATTGAAGCCGCTGATCGTCGAGCGCCTTGCGAATGTCGGACAATTTCCCGCCGGCGGCGAGGTACGGCTCAATGTCATCGTGCCAAAGTTCGATCGCGGAATAACCGGTCTCGCCCGCGATCCGAATTTTGTCCAGCAGCGGTGTTGGTCGGATCGTGCTGGTGTTCAGGCAATATTGAAATGCAGACATAGTTCGATTCTTTCGGTGAACATAAACGGGAGTGGATCCAACCGTCGAGAACTTGATTCGCCGAATGATTCTGGACGAACCTCGATTGTCGGACGGCCGCAAATCACTGTAGAATCTTGGCGGCGTCTTGTCGAAGGAAGCGAAATCATGCGGTCCGGAATTTCTGTCGCGTTGCTGCTGATCGCCGGACAATCGGCGCTTGCACAGCAGGCCGTGCAACAACCGGTGGTCGGCACGATGTCCGTCAACACAGGCGTTTCCGTTCCTGACAGGGGCAGCGTCCTGCTCGGCGGAGTGTCGTCAGCACAATCGGGACGCTCGCAATATGGACCGCTGCGGTCAGGCACATCGAGCGGAATCACCCGCCAGTCCACCTCGATCACGACCAATGTTTACATCATCGACTTACATGCCATGGACGAGGCGTTGCTGAACTCCCGACCGGCCGGTTCAGAAAGCCGTCGGTCGAGTGTCGATTTCCCGGCGAACCGTCCTGCCCGCGAACCGTTGGCAGACCGTGAAGCGACTCCTGAAATCGCCATCTCGCCCACCGAAAAAGTGCGGCAACATGAAGAGTTGGCTCGAAAAGCCGAACTAGCCGGGAAGAAGGGGGTTGCGAAACTCCACTGGCAAATGGCCGCGAAATACGGATCGACAATTGCCGAAAAGCATCTTGGTGATCGAGCTCTGCCCCCCAGCCCATCGCCCACCCAATCAGCCTCTCGTGAAATTCGACCATAAGTCGATGATTGAATGTAAAACTCATGGTTGAAGAAACCTTCGGCGAGAACGAACAATCGTCCGCTCGACAATTGATCGATCTCGCCCTGACCGAAGATCTGTCGACGGTTGGCGATTTGACGTGCCAGGCCCTGATTCGCCCCGAACAACGGGCCACAGTTCAGGTTGTCGCGAGAACGACCGGAGTCTTGGCCGGTGCACCGATTGGTCGCATGGTCTTCGCCAAGCTTGACCCGCAAGTTCAATGGGATGCTATGCGCAAGGACGGCGATTGTGTCGGTGCCGGTACCATTGTCGCCAATGTCTCCGGTCCGCTCCGCTCATTGCTGACGGGCGAACGGACGATGCTCAATTTCATGACCCATCTGAGCGGCATTGCATCAATGACACGGATCTTCGTTGACGCCGTGTCCAATTCGCACGCCAAGGTCCTCGACACACGAAAAACGCTGCCGGGTTGGCGGCTATTGGAGAAATATGCCGTTCGCTGCGGCGGGGGTACCAATCATCGCATGGGCCTTTACGATGGCGTGTTGATCAAGGACAACCATCTCGCGGCATGGACCGAGTCCGCCAGCATCGCCGAGGCTGTCCGAAACGCACGTTCGCAAGTTCTTCCGACGATTTCTGTGGAAGTGGAAGTCGACACCCTCGTCCAATTGCAGGACGCACTTCAAGGCAGCCCGGACATCGTCCTGCTGGACAACATGGGGGTCGAAATGCTGCGAGAAGCGGTCGCCCTGCGTAATCGTCTGGCGCCGGCCGTTTTATTGGAAGCCTCTGGCGGCGTGACCTTGGACACCGTGACCGAGATTGCCCGCACAGGCGTCGAACGAATCAGTGTCGGAGCACTGACCCATTCGGCCCCGGCTCTCGATCTGGCGTTCGACTGGTCTGCATCAATCGCCAGTTAACGCCTGATTGAGCTGCTGAAATCGGTGGCCCACTGAAACCGACTCGCCTCAAGCCTTTTCGGGGTCGAACCCGCGAACCAGTTCGTCTTCCCACTCGTCCAGCAAAGGCCAGTCGACAGCGCAGGTGCCAAAATCGGCCATATGCTGATATTCCGACAGGCGATCGATTGTCTTTTGCAGATGAGCATTGTTTTTGCGGAAAATTGGACCGTGGCTGGGGAGCAGCCACGTGACGTCCGAATCGCGGATTCGTTCCAGCGATTTGATGAATGCGGGAATATCTGAACCATGATGCGCGTCGATGTTGCCGACACATCCGTCTCGGAAAATATTGTCACCTGAGAACAACAGTTTTCCGCAGCGAAACGCCAGTTGGCTGGAAGTGTGCCCCGGAGTGTTCCAAACGTCGAGCGTCAAACTGCCAACCTTCAGCGAATCGCCTTCATTGATGGTTTTGTCGATTTTGATGGGAGGCAGATCGATCGAAATCCCCTGCGCCGCAATTTCGGCGTATGTCACGATTCGGTCGCTGGTGGCCAGCAACTGCTGACATTCGGGGTGTCCCACCGTGACGGCATTGGGAAGCAGCTCTTTGGCTCGTTTCAAACCTTGGATATGGTCTACGTCGGCATGAGTCGCAATCAAGTATTTGCAGCTGGCCAGCGAGAAATCCATCTGGCGAATCATGTCAATGATTTCATCAACCGTCTCTTGAAAGCCGATGTCGATCAACAGCCACTCACCCGCGTCATGTATCAGATATACTGAACAACCCAGCCGTTGACGGGCTTGATAGTTCATTTCGATGACATGAGGAAATACTTCGCGACGAGCCAGCATGAAACTTCTTTCCAACGATCAACGGACGAATGCCTAACAGACGAGACGACGGCAACGTGCCACCTGAAGCACGATTCTAGGCTGCGCCGCGTTAATCAACAACCCGCGAGAGTTGGCAGCGATCAACAAAAGAACAGGGCAATGAGGGACGGGGGAATGGGGGAAAATGAGCTGGAAATGGACCACTTTCTGACGATTCGATCGGCCGGCCTCGAAGATTGGAAGACCATCGCGGAATTTAATTCGCGTCTGGCTGACGAAACCGAAGGAAAACAACTGCCTCCGGCAACGATTGCAGCAGGAGTTCAGACGCTGTTGAAGGAGGAGCGTCACGGACGATATTTTGTCGCCTGTCGCAAGGAACAAATCGTCGGCCAGATGATGCATACCCGCGAATGGAGCGATTGGCGAAACGGAGAAATTTGGTGGCTGCAAAGCATCTATGTTCACCCGGAACACCGTCGGACAGGAGTCTTTCGGGCTCTGTACCATCACATCGAGCGACTGGCCGAAAAAACGCCTCAAGTCGTCGGTATTCGTTTGTACGTGGAACGTCACAACGCTAAAGCGGTCGAAGCGTACGATTCGCTGGGCTTTGCGGACGCCGGGTATACAATAATGGAGCGACTGTTCGGAAAACCGTTATGATCAAAGCGGTTGCAAGGGCCATTCCTGCTATCGGCGAACATCTGTTTTTCGACGCTGACGGAAAAATCCTGACTTTATATTTCGTTCCCCCGAGATCCGTTGAATCGATGGTTGGTGTGGGACAGGTAACGGAGTATCATCTGCTGCCTGAATCCTGGCTTCTTTTTTCGGGCTTGCCTTCCTTCAAGGACATGCTGTGGCCGACCTCTATCACGAGTGTGGAATTGCCGCGATTTACCATCTGCCGGGCGCAACCAGCCGTCTGGCACCGAAACAAGATCCGACACAGGTCTCGCGACATATGTCGCGTCTGCTGCTTGAGATCCAGAACCGCGGACAATTGGCCGCGGGAATGACGGTGTACCGACCCGGACATCCGCAGCTGCTGGACACCTATAAGGACGTTGGCACGGTCACCGAGGTGTTTCATCTGAATCACCAGAAGGAAGCGACCGAATTAATGGACAAATACGCGGGTCCGGCCGCGATCGGCCATGTTCGCTACGCCACCTGCGGCGCTGACGATCGGGGTAATGCTCAACCCTTTGAACGCCATCACATCGAAAAACACAAATGGTTCGCCTTTGGCTTCAACGGCCAACTGGCAAATTACAAGCAACTGAAGGACGAGATCCTTTCCGAGCCGAATTTTCATCTGGCTCGCGATACGGATACGGAAGTGCTGATGCACCTCATCTCCCAGCTTCTTTCGGGAGATCGTCAGCCAACCTTGCTGGAAGTGCTGTCGCACCTCAGTGAACGACTCGACGGAGCCTGGAACGTCGTTTTCCTGAATGCTTTGGGTGAAATGTTTGTGGCGCGTGACCCCTTGGGGATTCGTCCACTCTGTTACGCAGTCGAGGGTTCGCTGTTTGCCGCTGCCAGCGAAAGCGTGGCCCTGGCCAACCTGGGCTTCAAACAAGAATCCATTCGCAATGTCCCTCCTGGGCACGCCGTGCTGATTCAAAACGGCCGACTGGAAATGAAGCAGTTCGCGGCGACCCCTCGTACAGCACATTGCTTCTTCGAATGGATCTATTTCGCCAATGTCGCCAGCACGTTGGACGAACGAAGCGTGTATCTGACTCGCAAACGGTTGGGAGAAGAACTGGCGAAACAAGAACGTAAGAATCCCGTTTGCCCGCTGGATGACGGCGATACGATCGTAGTTCCCGTACCGGATACTGCCAAAGCCGCGGCCGACAGCATGGCGTACACCTTGAGGGTCCCCTGCCTGGAGGGATTGATCCGTAATCGATACATGGGTCGCACGTTCATCGAAGGCAACAATCGCGAAGACAAAGCTCGCATGAAATACACGCCGCTCCCCGAAGTGCTGGCGGGAAAACGCGTGCTATTAGTGGAAGACACCATTGTTCGCTCGACAACGATGAAAGTGCTGATCTCGCAGCTGCGTGAACGGGGCCAGGTGAAAGAAGTGCATGTCCGAGTCGCCTGTCCTCCGATTGTGGCACCTTGCTTCTACGGCATTGATATGTCGACCACCAGCCAATTGTTCGCACCACGGTTCATGTCTGCCGGCGAAGATCTGACGCCGGAAATTGAACAAGAAATGGCCAATATGATCGGTGCCGACAGTCTTCGTTTCCTTTCGCGACACGCGATTGCGCGGAGCGTTGATCTGCCCGTCAGTTCTTTGTGCCAAGCATGCATTGACGGACATTATCCCACTGAAGCAGGCGCCCGACTGTACGATGAAGATATCAACCGGACGTGTCAGAACGGCTGCTCGACGACCCGTGTCTTCGATGCCCCGTTGGTCGTTGCGGTTAAATAAGGCTCGTTCCATGCGATTGCTGACGATTTTGATCGCGTGCGGGTGGGCAATGACTTCGACCGCAATCGCCGTGGATGGCAAGCTTGAGGCTCTGGAAGAACAGGCCTTCAAACAAGCAGCCGCCCTGGCAGATCCTTCGGTCGTTCGCATTGAAACGGTGGGTGGGCTTGAACGATTGGACGACGTGCTATTGGGAACCGGCCCCACTACGGGTGTTGTGGTCTCGACAGATGGATTCATCATCTCGAGTTCGTTCAATTTCGTCTCGAAACCGGCATCGATCCTCGTCACATTGTCCGACGGACGTCGATTGCCCGCACGGCACATCGCCGACGATCAGCTGCGATTCCTGACGCTATTGAAAGTCGACGCCGACGGACTGACCCCTGCGAAACCGGTTCCACGCGATCAAATCAAAGTCGGCCAGTGGGCCGTGGCGCTGGGACGCACGCTCGACAACACGACCCCCAGCCTGTCGGTCGGCATCGTGAGCGCCTTGAATCGCGTCTGGGGAAAAGCCATTCAAACCGATGCCAAAACGTCACCGGTGAACTACGGCGGAGCGTTGATCGACATCGAGGGACGGACGTTGGGTGTGATTGCCCCCTTATCGCCCTCCGGTGGAGGCGAGATGGCCGGCGTCGAGTGGTATGACGGTGGAATCGGCTTCGCGATCCCGCTGGAAGATATCTATGTCTCGCTTGAGAAGTTGAAGCAGGGAACCGACCTGTTGCCAGGGTTACTGGGAATCACCTTCGCTGGCGGCCAATCGCTGAACGTCCCGGCCATCATCGATCGCGTTCGCTATAACTCGCCCGCCCAAAAGGCGGGACTCAAAACAAATGACCGCATCGTCGAGGCCGATGGCGAAAAGATCGCACGTGTAGCACAGCTCAAACATGTGCTGGGCCGAAAATATGCCGGAGACTCCGTCAGGCTGGTGGTCTCGCGCGGCGACCAATCGTTGCCCATGGACGTGTCGCTGGCGGGGCAACTGATCCCCTATGAGATCCCCTTTTTAGGGATTTTGCCCGTGCGGCAAGCCGCATCGACCGGTGGCGGAGTGGAAGTGCGTTTCGTGTTCCCCAAAAGTCCGATCGAAAAGATCGGTGTGATCCGCGGCGACCGCCTGACCAAATTCAACAACATCGAACTGAAGGATACTCGCTCGCTGAGTGACCTGGTCGGCCGCGCGCAGCCGAAGGAACACGCCAGCGTGACCTATGTCAGAGAGGGACAGGAAACAACCGCAGAGGTAATTCTTGGTTTGCCTCCTGAAACCGTGATCGACGAGTTACCCACCGAACTGATCACCGGGTTCGAAAATATTGAACCGACTGCAATCGTCGATGCCACTCCGCCCAAGGCCGAAGTCGATCAGAAAAAAGAGAGTGATGTCAAAAAGGGCCGATTTACGGCAAACCTGGCCGGCCACGAACATGATTACTGGGCGTACGTCCCCGAATCCTATTCCGATTCACGTCTGTACGGTCTGGTCGTGTGGATCCATCCCTTCGGTGATTTGATGGAAGCCGATGTTTTTAAACGATGGAAATCGATTTGCGACCGTCGAGGCCTGATTCTTGTCGCTCCGAAGGCCGAAAAACTGGCCGGATGGCAACCCGGTGAGGCCGAGTTCATCAAGGCGCTCATCGGTCATATTCGTGAAAAGTATACGATCGATAGTTCACGCATTGTGTTGCACTCGCACGGGACCGGGGCTGCCATGGTGTGGCTAATGATGAACAAAAACCGGGATATTGTGCGGGGTGCCGTGGTCACGGGAGCTCCGTACGTGTTCTTGCTACCAGAGGGTGAACCCGATTTTCGTCAACAGTACTTCTTCCTCTGTGGCGACGCCGACAAACTGCTGGGATTCGTGAAGACATCAGTCGCTGGACTTCGGAAACAGAAGTTTCCCGTCGTCTTGGACTCATTCAAAGGCCCGGGCTCAAAATATCCGGAAGAAGAAACCTTTGAGGAAATCGGTCGTTGGGTCGACTCGTTGGATTGGATATAATGGCCCAGATGGATACCGACGAACTCAAACGCCGCGAAGTCAGCCGCCGCCAATTTCTGGGGCGTAGCGCACAAGGTGTCGCCGTTGGAGTCGTCGGACTGACTGCCACTGCAACCAGTGCTTTGTCTGGCCATTCGCCAAATGACCGGATCGGTGTGGGTGTGATCGGCGTTCGCAACCAGGGAAAACTGCTGGCGGGCGAACTGGCGAAATTCGCAGATACCGACATTCGGTCGATTTGCGATGTCGATGAAACGTTGTTTGCCCCGGCCCTGCATGCCGTGACAGAAACGGGACGTTCCGCTCCTTCGATCGAGCGAGATTTCCGCAAGCTGCTCGACGATCCAACGATTAATGCCGTTATCATCGCCACGCCCGACCACTGGCATGCGACCATGACGGCCCTGGCCTGCCAGGCGGGGAAAGATGTGTATGTCGAAAGTCCCTCGACGCACTTCGTCGCCGAAGGGCCGCAGACGATTCAAATCGCGCAGCGAACCGGCCGGATCGTCCAAGTGGGACTGCAACAGCGCAGCGGTACCCATTTTCGATCGGCAATCGAGTTGCTGCAAAGCGGTCGACTGGGGAAGGTCAATCTGGCCAAAGCATGGATTGTGCATCGACGCAAAACCATCGGACGCAAGCTGGATTGCGAAACGCCGTCGCACGTCGACTACGCCCAATGGCTTGGACCGGCTTCCGCTCGCGACTTCAATCCGAACCGCTTCCATTTCAATTGGCGCTGGTTCTGGGATTACGGCGGTGGTGAGCTGGCCCACTGGGGCGTCCATATGCTCGACATCGCTCGTTGGGGCCTGTCGGTCGATTATCCGTCGCGTATTTCCGCGGTCGGCGGCAAATACTCATTCGATGACGATCAGGAAACGCCCGACACGCTAGCCGTGCAATATGCGTTTCGAGACAAGATGATCTTGTGGGAACATCGGCTGTGGTCGTCGCACGGAGTGGAAGGGCGTAGTTCGGGGGTTTCGTTCCACGGAGAGTTGGGCACTCTGGTCGTCGATCGAGGCGGTTGGAAAGTCTATGACAACCGCGAAAACGTCACGGCGGATGCGTCGGATTTACAGACGACTCATCTGCGGGATTTCCTTGATTGCGTGAAGACGCGTCAGACGCCGTCGGCCGATCTGCAGACCGGCCACGTCGCCAGTACGCTCTGCCATTTGGGTAACATCGCTTATCGACTGGGTCGCGAAATTCACTTCGATTCGTCCCGTGTCGATTGTGACACCGATGTGGCAGCCAACCTTCTTGTCGCCGGTTCGTCATCGACTCAAATCAGCCAGTCGTAGACGGCCTGATTCAAGGCAATTACTCGACTCGGTTCTGGACGTGGTCGGCCCTGCAAACACCGCCGAGCTCTGCGAATCAGAACCCTCAAAAATGGCCAAACCGTTCTACCTGCGGTCCATTGGTGAGGTGCTCAACATGTCTCGCAACTTCGTGCAAGCTGCTCGTCCGTGAACCATGCCTTTCAGCAGGCGGCTAATTCCGCGTACGACGGTTGCAAATGTCGATTAGGACGATACCATTTCGGCACGACGTGGGTGTCCGTGGACGAGTGTTCCACGGAAGAATAGGGAAGACGGTGAGAATCCGTCGCGGTCCCGCCGCTGTATCCGGGGACGAACGCCGCACTCGCCACTGAGCACTTTCGCTTGGGAAGGCGCGGTTAGTAGTGTGATCCGGTAGCCAGAAGACCTGCCCAGATGTCGGTTTCGCACGCCAACGACTTCGCGCCGAACGAAACGTTGCCTCTTCGCCCGCCTGCGCGGGATCGTTGTCCGGTTCCTTCGTCTGATCGCTGCTGCGATCGTTCGGAGTGATCGAGTCATCGGATGCAGCAACCGTTTGTACTCGATTTCGTTCGTGCGTGATTTTTCGACAACGGAGAATTGTCATGCCGAACCTTGCTGTGCCTCGCCTTCGCCGACCGGGTTTTACTCTGATTGAACTGCTGGTCGTGATCGCCATCATCGCAGTCCTGATCGCGTTACTGCTTCCGGCCGTTCAACAGGCACGAGAAGCCGCTCGAAGAACCCAGTGCAAGAACAACCTGAAACAACTCGGGTTAGCCTTCTTCAACTACACGGAAACCTACAACGACTTTCTGCCGTGTTGGGAACTGGACAACGCCAAATTCATGGCCAATGCGACCGCATATCCCTCCTTGGGTCAGGCCCGATTCTGGGTGGGGAATGTCAACTACGATCAACCCGATCCCACCAAGCAGTTCGACTTCACCCAAGGTCAGCTGGCGCCGTACATGGAAACGAACTATTCGGCCTTTCAGTGCCCCAGTTTTGGCCCCAGCCAGGTTGATACGCTGCCCTACGGAAAAATGACCTGCGGGTATGGGTACAACGGGTACTATCTCGGCTACGGGACCAACTATGATTTCTCGAATTATCCGAGTTTCACGGTCGTTCCCGACTTTCACCAATTGCGAGATGTACAAACAACCTCAAACACGATTTCCTTTGCAGACAGCGCCCAAATCGACTTTAACAACAACATGAAAGAGAACTGGCTGCTGGAGCCGCCCAGTCAGAACTATCCCACTACCCACTTTCGCCACACAAATTCCGCCAATGTGGCTTTTGTCGATGGACACGTCGAGTCCCGAAGTTTTGCCTTCGCAATTCAAGCCAATGCGTGGAACGGCATTTCTTCCCTGCAGGCGGCCAAAATGCAGGCCAAGCTGTTGGGCTATGTCACCGACGGAACCCTCAATGCGGCCAATCCTGTAGACGCTCTGTATCAACTCTATCCTGGACAGCCTCACCCCTGACGGATCCGCGGGCCTGGCAGCTCATCAGGACTGCCGACGACCGCAGTGAAATCAGGTCAATGGAAGGCCGCGCCACGGACTTGTCATCGAGAGTACGTCAAAGATGACGATCGATTTCTCGCTGATTTTGTGGCCGGCCATTGTCAATCCGGGTCGCCAAGACAGGGTACCTTCATGAACAAATACCGCGTTTCTTTCGCCATGCTGGCCACCGCCATGGGGTTGGGGATCGTTTACCTGGTTGTTGTCGCCCGAGCTTCCGCGGCCAAGGACTCACAACTACCAAAAATCGTTTATGTGGACTTCGAGACCGAGGAAGTGTTTCTGCTCTCCGCTCGATCCACGCCTGCCGATCGCCCCGACACGGGAGAACCGACGCTGATACCGGGCATGTATTGCGAAAAATGCCAAGCTTGGAAACCGGTCGGTTCGATTGAGAAGCTACGAAACCGTGGATCGGTGCGGAATTGTCCGATTCACAAAACGCCGCTGTCCCGCGAGGGGCCGTTGCCCAAGGATTTACAACAATAAAACAGCCTTGCGGATCGAATGGTTGTTCGCCTAAGGTTGTCGTCCCATAATATTGAAAATCGAGAGTTGGCTGCGGCCATCGTTCGCGGTTCCATTGGATTGAAGGATTTTTGAAATGCCGTCGCGTATGAAGTTTCTGATTGGCCTGGTCGCATTCACCGTCGTCCTGCGTTTGTTGCCCTATCTACTGACGACGTATGACGCCGTGATCAATCCTTCGGCCTACTATTATCCGTGGAACTTCATCCCGCTGACTGCTGTTTGCCTGTACTCTGGCGCTTATGTCGCCGATCGACGCTGGGCTGTCGTGCTGCCATTGCTGGCGTTGCTGATCAGTGATTTGGGAATCTGGGCCTTTACCGGTCATTTCTCGATGGGATTTCCCAGTGATCGCTGGTCGGCTTATGTCTGCGGACTGATCACGGTTTTCCTGGGAAGCGGTCTGGCTTCACGAGCATGGCCCCTGCGGGCGTTCGACGCTCTCGGACGAGGAATGTTGGCTGAAGTAATCTTTTTCGCCGTGAGCAACTTCGCTTACTTTGTCGTGCAGACCGATCTTCCGCATACGCCAGCAGGGCTGATCGCCTGTTTTGTCGCAGCGATTCCTTTTGCCGGAAAATCGTTCGCCAGCACCGCATTCTACTCGGTGCTCCTGTTCAGTCCGTTGGCGATTCGCGCCGCCGGTCAGCCATCCGGCGCCCGGGTGGGAATTCATTCCGCGGTGTGACAAACGGGTCTGCGGTTTTGGCAGACCCGTTTCGACAGACTAGCGGCCAAGCGTGGTCCAACTATTCGTTGGCCCTCTTTTGCGCCGCTTCCAGCCGCAGCTTGACGTCATCAATCTGCGAGAACGTCGGGAAGTCCATGATCAGCCGTTTGTAGGCTTCGACGGCAGGCTTCCATTCATTCTGCTTCTCGTCACAGCGAGCCGACATGAATAGCCCAGCCGCCTGCCACTCTGGAAATCGATACAAGCTGTAGACCTTCTGATAGGCAACAAACGCCGAGCTCCATTTTTCCTGCAGCAAATAGGTCTCGCCAATCATGTACTGCGACTTTGCCGCAGTCTCGGTCCGGTTGGCAAAAGGATTCGCCAGCACGCGTTCAAACGCCGCTCGCGCTTCATCAAATTTGGGAGGCGCCTGCTGCTTGAAGCTGCGGCCCAGTACCTCCTCTGCCTGATACACGTAAGGGGATCTCGGATTACGTCGCTTGAGGTCTTCCACCACGGTCAGCACCTCATCGTATTTCTTCTCGCGAAAATTCAACTCCGCCAGCAACACCCAGACGCGATCAAACCATTCTTCGTTTTTGACATCATCGTTCGACGATTCCGCCTGAAGGGATTGCAGCAGTTGGCGTGCGGTCGCCAAATCCTGTTCACTCGTCTTGGCTGGGGCCAGCAAGGCTTCGGCTCGGCCGTATGCGACGTAGTGCAGATAGACACTTTTGGGGAATTGCGTCGCCAAACGCTCGCCCGCCACACGAGCATCAGGCCATCGCTGCTGCCCCACCGCAAGACTCACCAGTTGAAACAGTGAACGCTCTTTGACGTCGTCAGCACTCTTATCGCTCGTGGCAAGCTCTTCGAACGTCTGTCGGGCATCGTCGAACTTGTCCGCCATCAGATCGCTTTCGGCCAAGTGCAACTTCGCGTTATTCGCCATGAGACTGAGCGGCACTTCTTTGACCAGCCGTCGCCAGATCACGTCGGCTTGATCGAATCGATCATTGTCATGATTGAGTCGCGCCCATTCGTAGAGCCGCTTGTCCAGATCATTCGGTTTGGGGAATCGCTTCAACAAAGCTTCGTAAGCGGCGTCCGCTTCCACCACTTTGTTTTGGTTGGTCAGAATCCTGGCGATCCACCATCCCGCTTTGTAGTTGAACTCGAGTGGAGGCTCGGTCTCGGCACCACCGGCAACTGGTTTGTCGTCGGGAAACGATTCAAACAGCTGCTTGAAGAGCACGAGCGCCTGATCGGATTGCTTGGCCTCTTTCAAACATTCAGCCCTGTAATAGGTACACTCGGAAACCAGGCTGTGTTTCGGGAATTCTGCCGGCACACGCCCAAACGTTGTGGCCGCCGCCTCATACAGGTGCTGGCTATACTGCGACAGGGCCAACCCACGAATCGCATACGCCTGTCTTTCCGGATCCTTCTGAACTTGGGCCAGCACCTCATAATATTTGCCCGAGGCGACCCAATCCTGTCGAGTCTCGGCGGCATCCGCCAATTGCTGGAGTGTCAGCGAGGTCAACGCATGATCGCCGAATTCGATTTTCAATCGATCCAACGCGGCATTTAATGCGGCGGCATCGTTCAATTGGTCGGCCGACATCGCCCGGATTAACAATGCCCGAGCCACCTGTCGGCCCGAGGGAACCAGTTCCAAATACTTGGCCGCCGAGATGGCAGCGAGCGGATATTTCTGCTGCTGATAATAACAATCGGCCTGCAAAACCAGAGCATCGACGAAGTCGCTCTTCGCTCCATCAGCAGTTGCCTGTTCAACCAGGGGGGCGATCACTTCCAGGGCCACGCTGGGTTTGTCCTGCAGTTGTCGGGTGAGCGCCAGGTAATAGCGAGCCTGCCGCTGAGTCCTGGGAATGGAACTCGATGTCATGATCTGTTCGAAACGACGTGCTGCATCATCGTAAAGTGCGGTCAGTTCCGCAGCCGGTTGTTTCTCCCGTCGCATCACGCCGGCCCGTGCGAGATCCAGCCGACCACTCAACATTTCAATATGCAGTCGAAGTCCGCTTTGAGGATATGCCTTCTGAAAACGAGCCAGCAGTTCTTCCGCCTCCGATAGATCCCCGGCTTCAATCGACATTTCGATCAGCGCGTGCAGACTGTCATCGGCCAGATCCCCCATCGGAAACTGCTTCAACACCTGCTCAAAATAAGTGCGTGCTTCGACCGGATGTTGCAGGTACCGCTCGCACAAAGCTTGCTCAAAAATGATCGCTTCCGCCAAGGCATGCTTCTGAGAACCAGCGGCGGCAACCTTCAGAACTTCCGCCGCTTTTGCATAGTCGCCCAGCGACTTCAAACTGCGTCCCTGCCAATAGGCGGCCGTCATCCCTTGTGATTTGTCTTTGGACACCAGTTCAAACTGGCGAGCGGCCTCCGCAAACTTTCCCGTCTGAAAATAGGCATAACCCGCGTTCAGCTGCGCCGTCGGCACGAGCGGACTTTGAGGAAAATCCTTTGTGAATTCGTTGTACGCCAGAATCGCTTCCGCGAACTGCTTTCGTTCGAAATAACTCGCCCCGAGATGCAGCTGTGCATCGGCCGCGCGAACTCCGTTTTTCTGCGTCGTCAGTTCTCGGTACTGAGCGATCGCGTCGTCAAACCGCTTGAGAGTTTCCAGGGATCGAGCACGCCCGAATTTCGCGTCGTCAATCAGCTTGCCCGTGGGAAACTGTTCGATGGCTCGATCGAAAATCTTCAGCGCCGCCCCCGGATCCTTTAGTCGCAGGACCGTATCGCCCAGATAGGGCAAAGCGTACTCACACATCGAATCCTTCGGAAAGGCCTGCACGAAACCTTCTAACTCGATGCGAGCATTCGGCAGATCATCCAACAGGTAACTGCACTCTCCAATCCGGTAGCGCGCTTGTGAGATATAGGGACTTTGACGATTGGCTTCCGCGAATTTCAACAGTTCTTCGCGTGACGCCTTGTAGTCATCGAGCTTGCCCAACGTCAGCCCAAGATACAGTCGTCCCAATGCCGCTTTTTCGTGCTTTTCATGGGCGGCGAGGAATGTGCGAAACTGTTCGGCGGCCGGCTTCCATCGCTGTTGATTGAAGAGACTGATCGCCAGATTGTAATCGTCCAGACCTTCATCCGCGTGAGCGGGCAAGAGTAACGACTGGCCCAACAGCAGCGTTACGAACACCACCGCGCAGCGGCCGAGAAATCGCCACTGCCGATTGAGATGGGGCCGGGATGGATCACGATCGGATGGCCCTCGCCGAAAGCGGGAGTCAGCCGCAAGGAGATCCGAAAACGTCACTCGCTCTGCGGCACAAAAAACATCGATCATTATCAAGGACCCCAACATCGCCTGGACTCGAACGACGTGCGTCCATCACGAATTCGAGAACAGTTCACGAAGATTGCTGGAGATAATACCTCTCCGCACAAAAGCGGGCAAACCGGAGCGGATTTTCCAATTCGTGACTGATGTACCATTGCCAGTTCTCGTCGCCGTCGTCCTGCGACCATTTGAAGCATTCCCGCCCGACCTTGTTTTCGGAAGTTCCCCGGATCTCGCCCCCGAAAAAAGCCCCTGCCAAATCGATTCGCTCGCCCTTCTGAAATCCGAAGCCGATGGTCCCACGGGCACCCGACCGCCAAATGACTGCGGCATGCTCGCATCTGCTCTGAAGTCTGATTACCATTTCAGATTCGTACGAATTCATGCGTTGCGAAATACCGCCTGTCTTGGTTGAAAGCGTTCATGCAAGCGACCTCCGACGAAACCGACGTGGCCACGGAAGGCTTTCCCCCTCATCCGGGCTCAAAGCAGATGCCACGTTGGGACGGTGGCGAGCTTCCCGAAGCGCCCGTGTTTTCCTGGTGGAATCTGACATCGATGCTGGGCCCCGGCCTGGTCATGGCGTCAGCCGCCATCGGGGGTGGGGAATGGCTGACAGGGCCCGTGGTGACCTCACGCTACGGCGGCGGGCTACTGTGGCTGGCCGCAATCAGTATTCTAGTGCAAGTGGTCTACAACGTCGAAATCAGCCGCTATACGCTGTACACGGGCGAGCCCATTTTCACGGGCAAGTTTCGTACGCTGCCAGGGCCCATTTTTTGGCTGCCAATCTATCTGCTGCTCGATTGCGGCTCGTTCTTGCCCTATCTCGCATCGAGTACCGCGGTACCGCTTTCGGCGATTTGGCTGGGAGAACTTCCTGATGATCAAAATCCGTCGCACAAGTTTCTGAAACTTGTGCTGTCTTGCATGATCTACATCGGAGTGATGCTGCCACTGGTGTTCGGCGGAAAGGTCTACGATTCGATTAAACGCGTCATGACCTTCAAGTTGATCTTCGTGGGCGGCTTCCTGGTGTTTCTGGCTTTGTTCTATTCTCGCGCCGACACCTGGGTCGAGATTTTCAGCGGCTTCTTCAAAGTCGGCAACGTTCCCGTCGTCGGCTTGCGAGATCTGAACGGCGATGGCGTCATTGATGCGGTCGATTCCGTACGAGACAACAACATCGACAACGTGTTCCTCTCGATGACTGAAGGTCGTGGTTGGCCGAAAATCGATCTGGCCTGGATTAGCTTTTTGACCGCGATGATCGCCATCTCGGGCAACGGTGGCTTGACCAACACTCCCATCAGTACCTTCACGCGAGAACAGGGTTGGGGGATGGGCAAACACGTGGGAGGCATCCCGAGTATCGTCGGCGGGCATGCGCTCGAATTATCCCACGTCGGCATGGTGTTTCCGATTAATGCAGAATCGTTAAGGCGGTGGAAACAATGGGTGCGACATGTTTCTCGTGAACAATTCTGGGTCTGGATGCCCGCTTGCTTCATTGGGCTGGCACTGCCGAGCATGCTGTCGGTGCAATTCCTTCCGAAAGACAAACCCCTGAAGGACAGCCAGAAATATCTCGCGGCCGCGATGACCGCCAATGGCGTCGCCGAAACGGTGACGGGCAAAGTCGACACCGGTCTCACCGAAACGGCCGACGAAAAGAACATGCTGCTGGGCGTAAAAGCGTCACAACGTCCGTGGCCCAATTACCTGGTCTGGTTCACCACGCTGTTTTGTGGTGTGCTGGTTTTGGGAACCAGTATGGCGTCCACCGCTGACGGAGTGCTCAGACGATGGATCGACGTCTTTTGGACTGGACTACCGGCACTGAGACAATGGGAAACAAAGCACATCAGCAAACTGTACTTCTCGGTACTTGTCGTTTATGCATCCGTCGGATTGTGGATGCTGCTGTTTGTGAATTCGACAGAACTGCTTGTTTGGTCGACGATCATTTACAACTACGCGCTGGGTTTTAGCTGCGTCCATGTGATCTTCATCAACAAAGCGCTGCTTCCTTCGGAATTACAGCCACCCAAATTTCGGGTGGCCGTACTCGCTTTTGGAGGCTTTTACTTTACATTCATGGCGGTGATTTCGATGCTCGCCACGTTTCAAGACAAACATTACATCACCTGGTTCCACACCTGATCCTTTCCGCGCAAACGCCCACACACCTGATTGAGCCCATTCATCAAGGACGAATCTGCCATAATGTTGCACCTGATCGATGCCGTTTCGATGCCTGGTCTCTTTGACGCGTTGACTTCGAACTTCCTTTTTGCCGAGGCCGCAGGAGGGCCAGGAACATTCAAGTGGTGGCTCGATTTGCTGCTTCACTTGGATGACCAGTTGAAGGAACTGATCAAAGACTACGGCGTTTGGACGCACTTGATTTTGTTCGCGGTGATCTTCTGTGAAACCGGATTGGTGGTCACACCGTTTCTTCCGGGTGACTCGTTGCTGTTTGCCGCCGGCGCGTTTGCCGCCGACAATTCGTTGCGGATCGAATGGCTGCTGCCGTTGCTGATCGTGGCGGCAATCTTGGGCGATACTGTCAATTATGGAATCGGTCATTGGATTGGCGAACATGCCTTCAGTGGCAAGATCCCTTTCTTGAAGAAGGCCCATCTCGACAAGACGCATGCGTATTTCGAAAAGTACGGTGGCAAGACCATCATCATCGCGCGATTCGTCCCGATCGTCCGCACGTTTGCCCCGTTCGTCGCCGGAATCGGATCTATGAGTTATTGGAAATTCTTGACGTACAACGTCGTTGGCGCCATCGCGTGGGTCGTCCCGATTCTTTACGCTGGCTATGCATTCGGGCAACTGGAGTTCATCAAGAAGAATTTTGAGCTGGTCGTACTGGCCATTGTGGGAATCTCTGTACTACCGATTGCTTGGGAATGGTGGTCCCATCGAGCGCAAAAAAAACGAATATTGAGCGAAGTCACACCGGTTGAAAAATGACGATCTGTCCGCGGAGGGAAGCCTCGCCCTTCTGCCGACACCATTTGAAAAGAATGGTCCCTGCACCCGCGACACGGGTTGTCGGTGATTGATAAGGTTTCGAAGAACGCGTCACCAAAACGACGAGGTATCGATGACTGCCACGGAAACGAAAGAATACCCGCTTCTCAAGTCGGCCCGCCGCGAGGCCCTGGCCGCATTCAGCCTCTGGTTGATGGCGACGACCTATTCAGTCGGCTACTGCAGTGCCTATGGGTACGGACGATCGGCCGAGTCCCTCACCTTTGTCTTGGGCTTTCCTGACTGGGTTTTTTGGGGCATTGTGCTGCCCTGGGGCATCTGCACGATCGTCGCCAGCCTGTTCGCCTTCTGCTTTATGACCGACGAAAATCTCGACGACGGTTGCAAAGCGTCAATCGTCAACGAATAAGCCACCATCGCTCGTGAATCCCTCCCCCGAACGCCGGGGTCGCGGAGTCGTTTTTCCCTGCCGAAAATCTCGCCTACGGAATCGAAGTTCATGCTTGCCGGTACTGACATCACGAATCCGGGATACAGCGTCCTGTTCGCGTTGCTGCTGTTCATCGCCGCGTCCGTCTGGCTGGGAACGATGGCACAGAAGGCGATGGAGAAAAAGGATTTCCTCAAAGGCTTTTTCCTGGGGAATCGAGGCCTGGGAGCCTGGACGCTGGCCCTGACGGCAACGGTGCAAAGCGGTGGGACGTTTATGGGATACCCCGCCCTGGTCTACAGCCATGGCTGGATCGTGCTGCTCTGGATTGGTAGCTACATGGTCGTCCCCCTGATGAGTTTTGCCGTCGTCGGCAAACGGATGGCCCATCTCAGTCGTCTGACCGATTCGTTCACCGTGCCGGATTTATTACGGGAACGATTCGGTGACGCGCGAGTCGGTCTGGTCTCATCGATCATGATCATCACCTTTCTGTCGTTCACGATGTTCGCCCAATTCAAAGCGGGTGCCACCATCATGAAACATGCCTGGCCCGGATCGGGCGTGCTGGCATTGTCCGAAGAATTTGAAGAAATGCCTGCGGCTCAAGCCGCGTCAAAAGAGACCGCGTCGGCCACTCCAACGGCAGTGTCGAAGAAGCCGATCGACCGCAAATACTATGTGGGACTGGTCGTCTTCACGGTGACCGTCGTCGGTTACACCCTGATCGGCGGCTTTCTCGCGTCGGTTTGGACCGACCTGTTTCAAAGCGTGATGATGGTGATCGGCGTCATGATCCTTGTCTGTCTGGCCGTACCCATGGCCGGTGGAATGGAACAGGCCACACAGACGGCGATCAAACACACCACGGCGGATATCGCGTTTGGTCCCGGCTACAACGTCGACGGACGTCAGTTCCTGACACCGGGCCTGGCCCTGTCGATGTTCTTCATCTGGATTTTCGGCGGCTTCGTATCGCCTGCGGGGCTGGTGCGGGTGATGGCCGCACAAAGCACCGAAGTGATGCGAAAGTCGATCTGTCTACTGAGCTTTTATAATTGCCTGATCTACATTCCGCTGGTCATGACCTGCATCGCCGCCCGGACGATGTTGCCTCATCTCGACAAGCCGGATGAAGTGATTCCGCGAATGTCGATGCTGGTCACGGAAGGCTTGCCCTTTGGTGCCTTTCTGAGCGGGTTGATTCTGGCTGCTCCTTTCGGAGCCATCATGGCTTCGGTCAGTTGTTTCATCCTCGTGATTTCATCGGGACTGGTCCAGGACATCTACGTCCGCTGCATCCATCCTCAGGCGACCGAAGCCCAGGTGCGACGCGCCACGAACATCTCGATGGTCGGGGTCGGTTTGATCGCGGTCCTGGCGAACCTCGATCCGCCCAAATATCTGCAAGCATTGGTGGTCCTGAGCAGTTCCGCAGGCGGCGCGTCGTTTACCGTCCCCGTGCTGATGGCCTGTTACTGGCGACGAACCACTGCAGCCGGCATGCTGGCCGGCATGTTGGTTGGATTCTCCTGTTACTTCGGATTGTCATTGGCAGGCTGGCTGCAAAACTGGGCGATCACTGCCCCCGACAATCAATTTGCTCAGTCGGTCCTGAACCTGTTGGGGCCCGATCCACAGATTGGCATCGCGGTGATGTTTCGCCCCTATTATGTGTTCGGGATCGACCCCATCGTCTGGAGCCTTTTCGCATCGACGGTCGCCGGTATTGGAACCAGCCTGCTGACCACCCCTCCCTCGGAAGAACGCGTTTCTCGTTTCTTCGATGTTCAGCCGGCATAAGTTCCCTCATCCTCTCAAGCCTCTGTGGTCCGGGAGGGGATGAACCACTTTGTTCTGATCGATCTCGCACCTCAAATGGCAGGAACCGGAGGCGTCGCTGGTGGGGACGATGTGGGAATCGGTTTAAACGAAATCACCAATTGCCCATCGACCTTCACTTGGGCCCCGTTATCGCTGACGGAAATCGGTGTCAGCGTGTAGGTGCTTTGTTCGGGTGGCGAGCTGGGATCAATCCGGTGGGTGCTATTCAACTGATTCAGCAATTGCTGCCCCACATCGAGGACATTCACTGACCAATTCGATGTTCCCGCAATCACCCTCGCCGTGGAGACAATCGTGATGTCGTTGATTTTGTAGGTGATATCGAGAGTCTGCAGTCCGGCCGTCGTCGTCGACGAGTACGGCACCGAGATCGCCGGCGTATAGGAAATGCAGGCATAGTTCACCGCAGGCGCCACGGCGGCCGGGACTCCAGGAATCGCGGCAGCGGTTGTGGGAATCAATTTGTAAGTACAGGTCGCTGCCTGCGCAGTCGTCGGGGCGGGTTTTGTTGCGGGGATACTGATCGCCAGGTGATTGCTGATTCCGTACGGCGTCGCAACATGCACGTCGATCGTGTTACCGTCTGCGAAGGCGCCGGCAGGAACCTGAATGACCATGACCTGTCGACTGAGTTGTGTGACCTGGTTCGTCGTCGGATCAGACGTGGCGAGCAGCAGCTGGTTCCCGGCGATGACTTTCGTGTCGAGAGCGCTGAAGTGCTCACCCAACAGCACGACATTGAACGCCTTGCCGTTGGCCCCCGGCTCGCCGTAATAGCCGCGGAGACGAGGAACCAGGTCACTGACGCCGTGACTGAACAACGAACGTCCTGGCAACGTCAATTCGTAAGGGACTTGAGCCTGGCAGGTTTGCAACGGCAAGCGATGTTCGAGCTGATCCACGCTGCGCATCAGCAGCGACATGTCTTCGCCACGGCAACTGGCATCGTTCTGACAGCAGTAGGCACAATCGCGCAAGCACTTAATATCGCAGCCGATGCCGACCGAGTCCTTCAGATCGAATTCCTTCGCTTTGGGATTGGAAAGCTTGAACCAATTGGTGCGGCTGTCAATTCGCACGTAAGGCACGAACGACGGCATGATCACCAGGGCGACGCATTCGCGCTGCCCCGGTTCGAGCATCATCTTTTTGAGTGCCGCATCTCGACTGGGGCCGCCGCAGAGCAAATCACGGAACAGCACCGTGGCGTTGCCTTCGGTCGGAGGTGACTGAACCCGTGGATAAAATCGCCATCCAAACGTATCGCTGCCATGCGAGAAGCCGACCTGGGTCCGGTTGAGAGCCACCGTTTCCATATCCAGTTCCAGGCGTCGGGCGTAGCGAGTGAAATTCTGAGCGCTAATTTGCCCCGACGTAAAGGCGAGGGACAGGGACAGCTGCATATCGCGACGCTGGCTATAGGTGTCGGCGACATTCTGGTCTGTCGTCGAAGGATCAATGGCAAACACATGGACCGGCCAGCGAGCTCGAACATAATCGGCGAACACCGCACAGGCGTCCTGGGGAGGATGCGGATAGTGGTAGGGATACCAGCCGCCAGCAACCTGACAGGCTGTCCCGTTGGAATCGAGTACGACAGCAATGTCGTCGATCAATCGCTGGTTCAAAGTGGTCGCGTTATAGATGATCGCCCAGGCAAAAGCGGTGACCGCATTTGACTCCGTCAGAGTTTTGTTCGATTTCTCACCGAGAGAAACGACGAATTGATCCCGCAGTTGACCCACCGATTGCTGATCATTGTTTCGAATGAACTTCATCAAATCGGCCGTGGCATAGGTTTCCCACAGATCCTGATTGTCGGGTGCGGACAAGAGCGAATAGGCTTTCGCCGTGTGGCGTTCGGCCAGTTTTTGCAAGTCGAGAATCAACTCCGCCTTGAAGCCAGGAGTCTTTTTGTTCGCGTCAACAATCGCACCCAGTGCGGCCAGCATCGTATCGCTGAAGACGTCGCTAATGTTGACGACGGATGAGGCCACTCCACCGGGCCCTGCGGGGGCCTCAAAAAGACCTCGCATTACATCTGCCCCACGGTCCGATTTCTTTGGCGCGGGGTCTGGTTTCTTTGGTGGGGAGTCCGCATTCTTTGGACTTGGTAACGTCAATGAGAATTCTTGGGCAAGATCGGCGTTGTCGTCACCCTGCCCCGGGTCTGCGATGACGCCATCATTCCGCCGGATATCAATCGAGTTTCTGTCCACCATTAGCAGCTCTCTATCCCCCATTAGCGGATTTCTGTCCACCACTTGTGGGGTGCCTGATGGCATTGGGTTGGCAACCAAGTCCTGCATTACGGCGGTCGTCATATCCAAAACGTCATTCGTGATCAGGCTCTTAAAGACCTTGGGCAGCAAATTATCATTGATCACGGGTTCGGCAGTGAAGGTGATCTCGGCACCGTAGCCTTGCCGAGTCTTTTTGCCCGGATTCAGTGAGACCGGGATCCGCACCAGGTGCAGTGCGTAACCGGGTGCGTCGGCCGTGTCGTCACCTTCATTGGTCCGGCGGAGCTGATTCAGATGATTTAAATAAGTCGTTAACTGATCCAGCATCAACACCGGTTCAATGGCGACACCCGAACCATTCGTGAACGGCAGCAATTTTTGATTGTTCGCATTGGTGGTCGTAAAGGCGACGGAGCTGATCGCGGCGGAATTGTCCGGCGCATTCGGAATCGCAATCGGTGTGGGGCTGGTCGCGGGCGTTGTCGAAGTTGACGTCGTGGTCGATGTCGTCGAAGACGCCGGCGTGGTCGCGGCCGGAGTATTATTGACGACCGTCGACCCACCTCGTCGCGTGATAATCGATTGAGGACCGCTGATCGCCGCTTGTAGTGCCATCGAATTCACAAAGCTGGCTTGATCGCTACGCGAAATCGTCGCATTGATCGTTTCCTGAAACGCGCCTTGTTGATTCAGCAGCTGCGTTTCAACCATCTGCCGGTATTTGGACAACCGCGCCTGGCCCCAGATGTCCGGCTGCTTCGGGACGACGGATCCGTACTGTTCAATTTGCGTTTCGACCTTATCAATGCAGCCGGCCAATTTCTGAATGTTCGATTGCTGCCGATGTGGCCAGGCCCCCCACACACGTATTTCGGCAGCTCCTGCAAGTACGAACAAACAGAGCAACGACGTGGATCGGTGCGAGTTGATAAATCGCATAGTTCTGCGGCGCATTTTTTCGTCTTCCTTGACGAGCGAGTGGCATTCCTGGCGACAGATCGAGTTTGATTTCAATCAATTCAGAATTGCTGACTGATTTGAAATCATCCCTTGGCCCTTGGACCGGAATCATCGGCAGATCCGTTTTTTGCAGTTGCTCTTATCATCCAAGTGCCTGCAGAAACTTCCCAAGTTGACACTCGACGTGGATCGCCACGTTCTCGATTGAACTAAGTGCTTTCCGGAGCAGCAGCTACTGAACGAAAAGAAAGGTAGGTGAGTTTGTGGATTGAGCATGGTTTTGAAGGACAAAAAAATGTCGTCCAATCCTGCGACTTCCAGCAGCGGCGGCAATTGCCGTATTCATTCGCTCCGAGGCTGTTGATTACGCCGAACACCGGTGGCGCACGTTCAGCCACAGGCTCTACACCAACATCGAAAGCGGGGCCGCCGCCGGACGATGTTGTGAAAAAACGTTGGCCAAGTTGGCCAAGTTGGCAAACATCCCTGTTTTGTAGCGTTTGAGCCACTTTGCCAGTTGGCAAAGTTGGCCAACATCCCTCGTTCGTTGGGTTTGGCCCCACTGCGCTGCGCTCGCACACGATCGGCAGTCGACCAACGCCGAGACTGAGCGCGCCGCAACACTGGCCGCTGCCTCGCTTTGCCAAATGGGCCCACCTCGACCGGCACGCTGATTTCGCGTCTGGCCGGCGAGCGGTTCTGTTGCCTGACCAAAAGCCATGAGCAAGATTCCCAGACTCCGCAGTCGGCCGAACAAAAACCAACCGACGACTGTCAGACGAATCGGCGGTCCCACCAGCCCGAGCTGACCGTTCTGTCGTGGCGGCCCAACGCGACACGCCTGTGGACCCACTTCTTCTCTCGGCGCCTCTACGGGGTGCACACGCACACCCCACGTTTCGCGACACACCGGCACGAGAGCCCCATTCATCGGCCCAGCCTCAACGGCACCTGACAATCGGGATTCACACAACGACTTTCTGCTTTGACGGCTCATCGGCCCCTCCCTCCCAAGCGAACCCAACACCCACTCTTATCGCCATACTATCGCCATTACTATGTGGCGTCAATACTATCTGTCGCCGTTTTTCACATTTTTCATAAAATATTGTTGGAGCCAACAGAGCCACAAACAAGGCCCCCTCGCTGGGCTGCGAATGGCCGGTCGGTAATGCCCAGTGAGCGTTACTTGCGACCGGCCCGAAGCACCAAAAAGATCGTTCGGGACGCCCCACGCCGCTTTTTGACGGACGTCTGGCGGGTCGTCAAAACGTCGTTGCCCGAAGTCGTCAACTCCGAGTAAGATTCGGCTTGATATGGAGTTCCTTCTCTTGACCACGGATGTCAAATGTCCCCATTCTCGGCTTTGACCAGCAGAACATTCGCCGTCTTCGCTTTCGTGCTTCTTGCCCGCCACGTCACCGCCGACGAAATGGGTGTGCAAGTTCCTGATGGGTTCGAAGTGACGGAATTCGCCGGAGACGATCTGGCTCACAATATCTATTCGATGACCATCGACTCGAAAGGCCGTGTCGTTGTCGCCGGCGCCGGATACGTCAAAATCCTGATCGACAGTGACGGCGACGGCAAAGCGGATACAGCCAAGCTGTTTTCCGAGCTCCCCAAGAACGGGGCTCAAGGCATGTACTTCAATGGCCGGTCGCTGATCTGTATCGGTGATGGAGGTATCTTACGCCTGAAAGACGTCGACGGAGACGACAAAGCGGATGGCCCCCCGGAAGTCTTTCTGAAGCTGAAAACCGGCGGCGAACATGACGTGCACTCGATTCAACTAGGTCCTGACGGGTGGTGGTATGTCATCGCCGGGAATTCCGCCGGCATCAATGAAAAATACGCGACGTTGCCGACATCGCCAGTCAAAACGCCTCACGCAGGTGTCTTGTTCCGTCTGAAGCCAGACCTGACAGGAGGCGAATTACTGGCTCACGGTCTGCGTAACGCTTACGACTTTGCCTTCAATCCCCAAGGCGATCTCTTCACCTACGACAGCGACGAAGAACGGGAAATCTCACTGCCCTGGTATCGACCGACGCGCGTTTACCACATGCTGACGGCCGCCGATCATGGTTGGATCAGCAAAAGCTGGATGCGTCGCGACGGCTACTTTGACATGCCTCCGGCGGTGGCTTCGTTTGGACGCGGTTCCCCGACCGGCGTCGCCTGCTATCGGCACACACAGTTCCCCGAAAAATACCGCGGAGCCCTGTTCGTCCTCGACTGGACTTACGGCCGCGTTCAGGCGTTACCCTTACGCCTGGACAATGACACTTGGGCGACCGAGCCGGAACTGTTTATGTCCGGCACCGGACAGCACGGGTTTGCCCCGACAGATGTGGAAATCGGCCCTGACGGTTCGATGTACGTCTGCGTGGGCGGACGCGGTACGCGCGGCACGGTGTATCGAATTCGTTACAAGAGTGACGCCGTTCCGTTGGCCGAACCGATCTCACTGGAGCCCCCCACACGCGACGAACAAATCGCCAAAGTTCTGACGGCCGATCAGCCGCTGAGCAGTTGGTCACGCGCCAAATGGAAGCCTGCGGCGACGGAAATGGGCCCCCTGCCCTTTAAGGCGGTGGTCCTCGACGAGAATCAGCCGGCGGCCAATCGCATCCGCGCGATCGAAATCCTGGTGGAATTATTTCATGGGATGGATGCCGCCACGCTGAAGGTGGTTTTGGCCTCCAGTTCGGCCGAAGTTCGGGCGCGGGCCATTTGGGCCTATGGTCGCACTACGCTGGAACCTCACGATGCCACGATGGTGCAGCAATATCTGGATGATCCCAGCCCCCTGGTCGGACGATCAACCCTGGAAGCCTGCCTTGGTTTCAGTGAATCGGAGTTCGACTGGTCGAAAATCGTCGCCAGCCTGGCACGGCGATTAGGTGGACCGGATCGATTCAATCGGACCCTGGCCGCTGCCGTCGTCACTCGAATGGACGAAAAGCTGCTGGCCGATCTGTCGGCGGAAGCGACGAAGGTCGGCCCTCGAGCGGTCGTCAGCTATGCGTTCGGCTGGATTGTCCGATCCACTGACAGCTCGCGACGCGTGCGGGGCATCATTCCTCCACTGGCAGTCGCTGTCTTGAAGAAATCAGACCATCCCCTCGACCTGAAACTCGATGCCATTCGGCTCTTGCAGTTGGCCCTGGGTGACATGGGACCGGAATCGGGACGACCTCCGGTCTTCGATGGGTATGCCAGCAGTATCGATCTCGAGCAGTACGAGCGGGAACTCGATCCACTTCGCGTCCAACTGGCCGAACTGTTCCCCACCGGTCAAGAAGAACTCGACGAAGAGTTTTCTCGTCTACTGGCCATGCTGACGACTTACAGTGGCAAGGTCATCGATGCGATTTGCGACCGCCTGACCGAGGATTCCGATCCGATCAACGATATTCATCAATTGGTCGTGCTGGCTCGCTGCCCGATGACCCATACCGTTCGGCAACGGGACAAAATCGTCAGGGCACTGGTTGAGCTGGAAGAAAAGATCCAGCGGCTGCAACGACCACAGGACGCCAGTTGGGCCGACCGAATCAAAGAAATGTGGATCAAGCTGGCGATGGCCGATCCCTTCCTGGCTCCGGCGATTGTCGGCCATCCCAAATTTGGCCGACCGGGCCATACGATATTTCTGAATCAGATGGCGCCCGAACTGCTTCCGATTGCCCGCACCGCTTTCGCGAGAACGATCGCCAATGACGACAACTACCCCTGGACGAACGATGTCGTGTTCGCACTGGGTGAATCGGATGATCCGGCCCTGCGGTCGCTGATTCGGCAGCAGTTCGAGCGTTTCGCCGTACGCGGCTCGGTCCTGGTCGTCCTCAGCCGGGAGCCCGAAGCGAGCGAGCGTCAGCTATTCGTCGCCGGCCTGGAATGGTCGCAGACCGAAGTTCAGACCGCTTGCCTGTCGGCCCTGGACAAACTGGGTGCCAACGATCAGCCGGCGGAACAGGTCGCCTTGCTGAAATCGCTACGTCGCCTGGGAGCGGATGAGGGGGAATTTGTGGCCCGCGAGCAGGTAGTCAAACTGCTCGAGCGAAACAACAAGCACTCGTTCCCGTTCGAAAAAGGAAAGCCGGGACACCGTCCCCAGCCGGACACCTTGGACAAATGGACCAAGTGGATCGAACTGCGTTTTCCCAAGGAAGCAGCCACGGAATTGGGGGGCAACAATGCCGAGATCGCACAGTTGAAAACAGTGCTGGCAGAAACTGATTGGGCGAGTGGGGACGCCGCGCGAGGATCCGCCTTATTCACCCGGCTGGGCTGTCGCCAATGTCACGGTGGCCGGACCGCCTTGGGACCGGATTTGTCAGGAGCGGCAGGTCGTTTTTCGCGGGACGATTTGTTCGCCTCGATCGTCATTCCCAGCCGCGACGTGTCTGCTCGCTATCAGACGACGGTTGTGACGACCAAAGACGGCAAGGTCTATTCCGGCCTGATCATCTATGAATCGGTCGATGGCTTCCTGTTGCGTAACAGCACCGGGCAAACCTTTCGCATCGAAACGTCACAGGTCGACGAAAAACGAAAATCGCCCGTTTCGCTAATGCCGGCAGGACTGCTGAAGGGGTTAACCCCGACAGATCATGCCGATCTTTATGAATACCTCAAAAGCATCAGCAACGTTCGCACGGTCAACGCGGTCAACGCGGTCAAAGGCGTGTCGGAGTAATTTTTCGGTGGAAAAGCCTCGATCGACTGCTCCCCCGTACAGCCGACCGCTACGGCATTTCGACCGGTGATTCGCTGATCGCGATGCGGCGATGCGGCGATGCGGCGCCGGTGTTGCAGCAGGGTGTTTTTTTCCGCGAAATCGGCCGGCGCGGAGCGTTGTCCCAGGCAGGTCGCCTCGATGGCTCACCTCGCTGACAGAACGGTTCCGAGCCTACGGCGACCGTGACCAAGAGCCCTTTCCCTCTCACGATTTGCAATCTCCGTCTGATTCGGTACGAATTCGTCGGATGATGCCGAACATCCGTCTTCCCGAAGAGTCGCTTGCCTGTCGAAGCCCGCTTCCGATCGTACACTCGACGCATTTTCCAGAAAGTGCAGCTTTTTTTGTAAGTCAACGTTCGTTCGAGTTACCAATACCTCAGGAAGAAGGTTTTGCATTGCTTGACGAAGATCACAAATCGCTGTTCATGACCTGGCTTGGCGAGCATGGCTCGTCGGTCATGAAGGTGGCGCGTGCTTACACGCTGACCAGCGATGAATGTCAAGATCTGGCACAAGAGATTCTGCTGCAGGCTTGGCGGTCCTTGCCGAATTTCGAGGGTAAGGCGAACGCCGTGACATGGTTTTATCGTGTGGCTTTACACACGGCGATGAATTGGCACAGAAAAGATCGTCGCCGCCGATTACGACAGCAACCGCTGCTGGAAGTGCAAGCCTTGGCAACGGAGGGATCGAACAGTGCCGAGCAGGTTCAGCATCGGGATACCGTTGAGCAACTTTACCAAGCCATTAAGCAATTGCCGCAAACCGATGCCGCGCTGGTACTGCTGTACCTGGACGAACTGAGTTATGCGGAGATGGCGGACGTGTTAGGCATCTCAGAAAGCAACGTTGGCGTGAAGCTGAATCGAGCGAAAAAATCGCTCGGTGAACTGATGAACGGGAAATCACATGGACCCTGACAATTATCAGCAGGCGTGGCAGGCGCAGGCGTCTCAAACGCGCGTCAAGATCTATGCCGACTTACTGCTGAAAGAAGTGCAGAGCGATCAACGAAACTACGAAGCCGAGATTTTCCGGGGGAAATGTCTGGCCGTCGGAATGGTACTGCTGTCGCTGCCACTTTGGCTCTATGTGTGCGCCGTTTGGTACATGGCAGTACCCGTGATTGTTTGGGTCACCGTCATGGAGATCGTGTTCATTCGAGAGTGTCGAAATCGTTTCTCGCATCACTCGCAGAAGGCCAATGAACCAGGCGAACCGCTGCTTCACTGTGTGAAGGAATCATTGAATCAGGTCGAGCGGGAAATTCGCGAGGCGCGCCATGTTTTCTGGTGGGTTGTCGTGCCGGCCTCCCTTTCGTTTCTGGCATTGATGGTTGCTTTTGGCTTGCGATCGCCC
This sequence comes from uncultured Schlesneria sp., assembly GCA_903871875.1. Classification (GTDB taxonomy): domain Bacteria; phylum Planctomycetota; class Planctomycetia; order Planctomycetales; family Planctomycetaceae; genus Schlesneria. The sequence continues at coordinate 58,171 of CAIQIR010000158.1, read as the reverse complement.
GCAGGAGTTTTGTCGTTCGCTCTGGTCGATGTGCGAGGGATCGTCGTCGATTTGGGAGGTGTGTTCGTCGTATTACCGGCATTAATGTATTTCATCAATCACCTCGGCGTACGCGTGCGGCTTGAGCGACGCGAGAAGTTGTTGACGCTGCTCACAAGTTTGAGAGATGAAACGAACAGCGAAGTCGGACGACTGCCGTTTCCGGCAGCAACGGGGACAGGTTCCGTGATCACGAATCCTGCCCCCGTTGCTGTTCCCCGTTCCAAGTTCCCTAAGTCGCAAGGCACTCAACCCATGAACAAGAAGAGACTGATCGAGATCACGCTGGTGGTCTTGTTTCTGGCTGCCAACATTGGAATCCTGTACCTGTTCCGCGGTCGTTTCTCTGGCAACCTTACCAGCCCGCAGAATTTGACGTTTGCTGATGCAACCAAACGCGGCTTAGATGCGTTTGAGAGCGGGAATTTCGATCAAGCCATCGTCGCCTGGGATGAAGCGATCCGGCTCGATCCGAAGAATTCCGAGATCCACAGATGGCGTGGGGATGCCTCGCTAAACAAGCATGAGTACGACAAGGCGCTGCCCGAATATGACGAAGCGATCCGGCTCGACCCGTACAATGGAATGGCTTACAGCAGTCGTGGGGCCGCCTGGGCCCTGAAAGGGGAATCCGACAAAGCCATTGCCTCCTTCGATGAAGCGATTCGGATCGACCCGAAGATTGCCGACAGGTCGTTCTACAAACGCTACAGGCTAGTGGCCGAGTCGCTCCGCCAAAACCCGCAGAACCCGAAGTTTGCTGCAGCAGCCGAACGTGGTTCGAACGCGTTCCGGAGAAGGAATTTCGATGAGGCCATCGCCGCCTGGGACGAAGCGATCCGTCTCGATCCGAATCATTCCGAGATCCACAGATGGCGGGGGGATGCCTCGTTAAATAAGCATGATTACGACAAGGCGCTGTCCGAATATGACGAAGCGATCCGGCTCGATCCGAAGAATGGAATGGCTTACTGTTGTCGTGGTGCCGCTTGGACTGAGAAAGGGGAATCCGGGAAAGCCATTGCCGCCTTCGATGAAGCGATTCGGATCGACCCGGAGATTGTCAACCAGTCGTTCTACAAACGCTACAGGGCTGCGGCCAAATCACTCCCCTCAAACTCACAGAGTCCGAAGTTTGCGGACGCAGCCAAACGTGGTTTCGATGCGTTCGCGAGCGGGAATTTCGATCAAGCCAGCGCCGCCTGGGATGAAGCGATCCAGCTCGATCCGACGCATTCCGAGGCCCACAGATGGCGGGGGGATGCCTCGTTAAATAAGCACGAATTCGACAAGGCGTTGTCCGAATATGAGGAAGCGATCCGGCTCGATCCCAAAAACGGAATGGCTTACCTTTGTCGTGGCGCCGCCTGGACTGAGAAAGGGGAATCCGACAAAGCGATTGACTCCTTCGATGAAGCGATTCGGATCGACCCGAAGATTGCCAATATGCCGGTCTACAAACGTTACAGGGGAGCGGCCGAGTCGCTCCCCGCGGTGAAGCCGATTTCACCGGAGAAGTAGCCGGTATCAAGCGGGCAAAAGGCACAACAATCTGTTGTGAACAGATGCGGCCTGCCTGCGGCTTACGCATGACTCACCATCCGAATTGTCAGCGGTTGCCTGAACGAACCCGGCTTGTGAATCCCGAGCGAAGGGAAAAGCTTCCATGAAAACCCAACGAATTCGGCGAGCGGGGGTTACGATTGTTGAACTGCTGGTTGTGATCGGCATCATCGGCCTTTTGGCGGCGTTGCTGCTCCCGGCCGTGCAAACTTCTCGCGAAGCCGCACGACGAACGAAATGCGGAAACAGCTTGCACCAGATCGGCCTGGCACTGGCCAATTACGAAAGCGACTTCAAGGTTCTGCCGCCGTTTTCGATCTGGTCCGGTCCTCCAGGGGAACCGCTGGGAGGCGGTGTTCTTCCCGTGGGGATCGTGGATCGTGTCGCTCAGGGAATTTCGCCCAATCAAGAGCCGGATCGATTGAATGCCAATTGGCTGATGATGATTTTGCCACAACTGGATCAAACAAATCTCTTTAACCAGTTCAATTTCCGTTTGCCGAGCGTTGATCCCGCCAACGCCGCGGCACGGACCGTCTCGCTTCCGATTCTCAATTGTCCAAGCGACCCCTATAACGGCAGCTTATACGAGCGTGGATTGCAGTCGGGCATTCTTGGTTTCACTTACGCTCGCGGCAACTATGCCATGAACATCGGCAGCAATGCCGCCTGTTACAACATCCCACGCCCCGGATCTCCGACGACCTGCGACAATGGGTTCACTGTGGATGGCACGAACCTGGCCGTCGATAACACGACACTCAGCGGAAATGGTGTCGGCGGCGTGAATGTTTCGTTCAAGTTGGCCGATATGCAAACGGGGCTCTCAAACCTGGTGGCCGTCGAGGAAATTCGGGCCGGGGTGCATGCCGTGGATCCCCGCGGCGCTTGGGCGCTGGGGTATGCCGGCGCGAGCGGAACCGTGCGACACGGAGTCGTCAGCGCCAACGAGGACGATGCGGGGCCGAACAATCAAATCCACAGTGCCGACGACATCCAAAGTTGCACCCAATTGAAGCAGGCCATTGGTGGCGAAGAGTTACTTAAGCTGAGGATGCCGTGCCATTCCAGCACCAATTTGTATTCGGAAGTCAATTACGAAGCGACATCCCGCAGCATGCATCCCGGTGGCGTTCATGTCATGACGCTGGATGGCGGCGTTCATTTTGTCAGCGACAATGTGAATCCCAATCTCTGGTTCCAACTTCACTGCCGCAACAACATCAGTCCGTTCACATTGCCATTTTGATCGTTCCCAGATGATTGAGAGGGTGCGATTCCCAATGAACAATTTCAACCGGCACAACCATGCGGATCAGGACCCCATTGAGGTGACCTTTTGGTACATCCTCGTTGATGCGAAGCAACAAGGTCCGGTTTATTTTAGCCGCCTCAGGCAAATGGCCCATCAGGGAAAGCTCTCTCACGACGACAAAGTTCGCAAGGGAACTGCGGGTGAGTGGGTGCGAGCGGGTGACATCGAGGACCTGCCCTTCCCCAACGTGGCCGAAGTGGAAGCAATGGCAGCCCAGCAAACCGCAGTCGAGCAAAAACCGGTCGTGCGACAGCCGAAGCAACCGGGCTTTCTGGCCAAACTCGTTTCCTCAATCCGGGATCGCCTCGAAGGACTCCGTGACGGAGTTCTTCAACTCTGCTCAGACCGATTGGGTTCCGCTCGTTCCGTGGTGTCATGGATCGCATTTGTTGGTGTCTTCGGTTCGCTGACCGTTGTGCTCGCGAAATACATTCCGCTGGACGACCTTTTTGCTGGCGATCCCATCAAAACTTATACGGTGGTCTGGAATGAACTGAAAGAAAAGCGCAACTCGAAAGCCACGGCAGCGGAATGGGCGGCATTTGTGGGGAAGTCCCGTCGTGCTGTACTGCCAATCGTGGCGCGACTCGAACGGACGGCCAATTGTGATGATCGAGTCTCGCAACAATTGCTGTGGGCCGGCCGTGACTATTTATTGAAAATGCTCGACGATGCTCATGACCAGGTAAGCCCCTCGGAAGAATATTTTGAGCAAGAATTCCGACGCGCGATCTGGTTGACGCAGGGCAAAAATCTGAGCGGGCGTGGCGGTTTTGTTCGTCACCAGCCCCGTTCATTCTTCCTGTCCGACACCATGACCGGCATTTTCGGAATTGCGTTTGTGATCGTCGACGTGGGAATTGTCGTCTGGTTTCTCCAAGGACGGCGAAATGCCACGAATACCGCTTGAGAACGACGATTTGGCAGCATGCCCTGAACGGGCATGGGGGCTCAAACCGACGGAACAAACAAGGAACGCCCACCCAAAGTCGAGCTGGTAATGTCCTCGCTGTCGGCCAAGCCGGGGTTCTCGATCGCCTGCTCAGCAGCGCACGGTCGCGATCGCGGACTCACGGAAAATGTCGATTTCAATGAGCATGACCGTGGTGCTGATGACCCTCGTGTTGATGGGCACCGGAACTCGCCGGACCACCATGCGTGTGGGCCGGTTCGAGAAACCCGATCAACCAGGCGGAACCGACACCCAGCAGCAAGACGGCCGACAGCCAGAAACGATCGTGGGAATGGAACTGGACTTCCGGCAACAGATCGCTGAGCGAAATACAGAGGAACACGCCCGCCGACATGGCCAGAGCGCTGGCAACCACCACATCACGCGTGCCAGAGAAGCTTTGAATGCCCAGACAGAATAAGCCGGCACCGATCGGGCACATCAAGGCGTAACCAAAATTGACGAATTGCATTGATCGCCGCGACCAGCCTCCCGCCGCCATCAGCGACGTGATCGATAGTGAATCCAGCGGTTTGTGCAGGACAACACCCAGGAACGTACCGATCCCGAACAGGGCGAAAGCGTTGTTTCCCTGTTGATGAATGGCATCCGCTTGCACGGCGGCGGCCAAAGCCACTCCGTCCAGCAAGGTATGCAGCGATAGTCCCAGGAAAATCCCGATCCAACTGGCTCGTTTTGACAAATCGACCGCCGCACCATGTCCGTGGTCATGACCGCCATGATCGTGATCATGGGCACAATCATGAGCGTGGTCGTGATCATGGTCGTGCGCCTGGTCATGGTCATGATCGCCATCGACTTCGATCGGTTCATGGCTGTGGAAGTGAAACATCCGCAGCATAAAAAATGTCATCAGCAGGCCAAACATCAGCCACCGCATGCACCAATCCAAAGCGGACGAGCCCCAGGGGCCGTCTGCCGGCATAATGGCCACGGCGTGTGGCAGCTGATGGAAGATTCCGACGCCCAGCATCAAACCGCCGATCAGACTGACCAGCAACTGCATCCGGGTATGCGTCAGTCGGATCAGCGTCGGCAGGATGCCGCCGCCCATCGATGACAGCGCAATCAAGACACAGTACACAAACAGCAGGATCATCGTGCCCCATGACACCGCTGCGGCAGCCGCCTCGCCATTTTCGGCCGCACAGGCCATGGCTGGCAGACTGACAGTCACGATTGCGGCCAAACCACCGACTCGAAGGCATGATCCCATGGAAATGAATCCTTTCAAAACAGGCACGACGAATAAGGTCGTCGCTCCCCTTCGCTACGTCAGGACAGAGGATAATAGACGAATGGAATCTTGATTCGATGTTTCAAAGCCGCGTGATACCAGCGGAATTCCGAAAACACGAAGTCACGGTATGCGTTGCGACGTCAATCAAAGCCGCCTGGCTCATTCTGGATCGAAACCGTTTTTTTTAGTGGCCTGAACATCAAGCGGGGTGATGGAAATTTCCAGGCCGATAGAACTTGAACTTTCCCGCCGGTCAACGAAATCCTCGGCGACGCGACAAACTGTATCGTTCGAGCGCTTCCAGAATGATGGGAAACGAAGTCTTGGCTTCGGTCAAATCATCCACTTCGACGGCCTTTCCTTCCAGAATCTTATAGTCCTGGAAAAAGCGGCGAATCATGGCCAGCTTGTGCGGTGGCAGCTCACTGGCTTCATGAAACGAGTTATATTCCGGATCATGCACGGCCACGGCCAGCACTTTGTGATCTCGTTTGCCACAATCGACCATGGTCATCAGTCCAATCGCGCGGGCTTCCACCAGCGTCAATGGGTCCACCGGTTCCTGACAAAGGACCAGGACGTCCAGCGGATCGTCATCTTCCGCCAATGTTTGCGGGATGAATCCATAATTGGCCGGATAGTACACGGCCGAATGCAGCATGCGATCGAGACGAATCAATCCGGTGGCTTTGTCCAATTCATATTTCACACTGGACCCTCGCGGGATTTCGATCACGGTCGTGAATTCCGACGGAAGGTGTTCTCCCGGCGTCACATCGTGCCAAGCATGCGTCATTCCATTACCCTAAACTATGTGATTTCAATCGAGGCGATTATCGGCAACGAGTGTAACAGCGATGTGGGTGGGTGCAAACCAAGCTCGTCAGTCGTATTTGTCCGCATTGGGAGGCCCCCTTCGGGAAGTTGCCCGCTGGCCGACACCGGCGAAATTTCATCAACGACGGACGATATGTGTGTCCCGCTCACAGGTTCCATTTGCTGGTCGGAATTCAAGAGTCCCCATCAATTCAAGGGATGTCTCTTGAAAGGCTGCGTCACTGTTCCAAGAATACAGGCTCGACGTGCCTGAGGACGTCCTGGATTTGCCTGCCGACTGACACAGAATCAGTGGGAGTGATCCTTTTGTCTTGCGATATTTACGGGAACTTGCTGATGATTCGAACGTTGCTCACCGCTTCTCTGACGATAATGGCCTTGTTTTCGACCGGTTTCGCGGTGGCCGCAGAATCGATCGGGATGCCGACGGTCTTGCATCCGAAAGACAATCCCTCGTCTCCTGAAAAAATCGCACTGGGTAAGCAACTTTACTTCGACGGCCGCTTGTCGGCCGACAACAAAGTTTCTTGTGCGTCGTGCCACGATCCGGCTAAGGGTTTCAGTAACGGTGAACAGTTCGCCACCGGGGTTGAAGGGAAAAAGGGAGGCCGGAATTCCCCCACGGTGCTGAACACGGCCTTTCAGAACTTCCAGTTCTGGGACGGACGAGCCAAAAGCCTGGAAGACCAGGCGCTGGGACCGGTTCAGAACCCGATCGAAATGAATATGACCCTGGATGCGGTTGTGGCCAGGCTGAACGGCATCAAAGGCTACAAGGATCAATTCCAGAAGATTTTTGGAACCGACGTGACGTCGGACGGGATGGCCAAAGCGATCGCGGCCTACGAACGGACGATCGTGTCGGGCGAAGCGCCTTATGACCGCTTCAAAGCGGGCGACAAAACAGCGATGTCCGAGTCGGCCCAGCGTGGGATGACGTTGTTCTTCAACAAGGCCCGGTGTTCGGCCTGCCATGTCGGACCGCATTTCACCGACCACAGTTTTCACAACATCGGACTGCCCGGGGATGACGAAGGACGCGCCGCGGTGACCAAATCGGTCGGAGACAAAGGCGCCTTCAAAACACCGACGCTCCGCGAGATTGGCAAATCGGGTCCGTACATGCACGACGGAAGTCTGAAGACACTGGAAGAGGTGGTCGCCCACTACGTCAAAGGGGGAAATCCCAATCCGCAACTGGACGAAGAACTTTACGCGTTGAAATTGTCGCCGGAAGAAATCTCGGATCTGGTCACGTTCTTGAAAGAAGGCTTGTCCAGCACGAAATACCCAGATCAAACCGCTCCCGAGCTTCCTCAATAATTCCCCACCTATTTCATAACGAGTATTGATCGTGACCGATTCCGTCGACGAGCAAGTGTCGCTGAAAGAGTTGTCCCGCAAACAACGACGCGTCCTGGGCGTCCTGCTGGAGAAGGCCTTCACCGTTCCCGATCAATATCCGATGACATTGAAAGCCACGACGACGGGCTGCAACCAGAAAAACAATCGCGACCCGATCGCAAATTACGATGAGGATGATGTCCTCAACACCCTGACGCAATTGCAGGAACGTGGTCTGGTCGGCTGTCTGCATACCGAGAGCGGACGAACCGAACGGTACCGACATTACATGCGGCATAAAACCAAGCTGAACGAACAACAGCTGGCCATCATGACCGAACTGATGCTGCGTGGTAAGCAGCAACTGGGCGAACTTCGCACGCGAGCCAGCCGGATGGTCGCCATCGATTCGCAAGAAGATCTGCGGCGGGAATTGCAAAACCTGATGGCCGCGGGCTTGGTTCGCGCCAACGGATCGCTGGAACGACGGGGGATCGAGGTCGATCACGATCTGTATCCGCATTCCGAGAATCACGAACCGCTGGCGGAATACCAATCGGAAGAACAAGAGAGTCCCGTGTCATCCCAGGGGACGGCTGCGGCTGCCCCGGTTCGCCGGGCCGTGGTCGAGACGCCCGCCGGCAATGCCGGGCACGAACGAATGACGGCTCTCGAATCGACCGTTCGCGAACTGCGTGACGAACTGTCCTCGGTCCGCTCCGATTTTCTTGCATTACAAGATCGCTTTGAGGATCTTCGCCGTCAGTTGGGCGGATAATTCGCCATGTCCCAGATCGTCCTCGCCACGTTGAATGCTCGGTATGCCCATTGCGCATTCGGGCTACGCTATCTGCTGGCGAACATGGGCGATTTGCAAAGCGAAACCACGTTGCTGGAATTCACGATCCAGCAGCCGACGCTGGAAGTTCTGGACGTGATTCTTGAGCAGAATCCTCAGATCGTTGGACTTGGTATCTACATCTGGAATGTCGACGAAACTGCGCGTCTGGTTGCCGACCTGAAACGCGTGAGGCCCGACATCGTCGTGGTGCTGGGCGGCCCGGAAGTCAGCTTCGAAACGGACGATCAGGAAATCGTCCGGCTGGCCGACTATGTGATTTCAGGCGAAGCGGATCTGGAATTCGCGCGATTCTGCCGCCACCAGCTGAACGGCGAAGCAGAGATCTCTGACGTCGCCCATTCCGCAGCGCAAATTCCGATCAGCAATTCTCGACTGCTGGCCGCCCCGTTGCCGATCCTGACCCAGCTCGCTCTTCCCTACGACCTCTACACGAATGACGACATCGCTCACCGTGTGATTTATGTCGAGGCGTCACGGGGCTGCCCGTTCACGTGCGAATTCTGTCTGTCGGCCCTCGATATTCCCGTCCGACAATTTTCGCTGGAACTGTTTCTGGACGCCATGGATTCGTTGCTGCAGCGGGGTGCTCGCCAGTTCAAATTCGTCGACCGCACATTCAACCTGAATCTGCGAGTCGGCCGGGCGATTCTGCAATTCTTCCTGGAGCGCTATCAGGCGGGATTATTCCTGCATTTCGAAATGATTCCCGATCGGCTGCCGGAATCGCTGAAGGAATTGATCGTTCAGTTCCCGGCTGGGGCGTTGCAGTTTGAAGTCGGCATCCAGACATTCAACGAGCAGGTCTGCGAACTGATCAGCCGTCATCAGGAAAACGATGTCGTCGAACAAAATCTGGGCTGGTTGCGAAACCATACCGGTGTGCACGTGCATGCGGACCTGATCGTCGGATTACCGGGTGAAGACTTGGAAAGTTTCGCGGCCGGTTTCGATCGACTGGTCCGCCTGGGTCCGCACGAGATCCAGGTGGGCATCCTGAAACGACTGCGGGGTACACCGATCAGCCGACACGACGGCAAATGGCAGATGATCTACAGCCCCCATCCGCCGTACGAAATCCTGTCCAACAAACTGCTCGATTTCTCGACCGTCCAGGAACTGCGACGATTCGCCAAGTATTGGGATGCGATCGCCAACAGCGGCAACTTCGTCGAAACATTGCCGCTGTTGTGGGCACCGGCCTGTGGTTCCCGATCAGAAAATCAAATGAAGATCAGCGAGGTATCGGCCTTTGCCGAGTTTCGTCGGCTGGTCGCCTGGCTGTTTGACCGCGAGCGAAAAACACACGGTATCCCACTGAACCGTCTCGTCGAACTTGTTTTCGAGTATTTGACCGAGGTGAAACGCTGGCCGGCCAGCGACGTGGCAGCCCCACTCTGGCGCGATTATCAACGCGGCGGTCGCAGCGACAAACCGCATTGTCTGCGCCCGTTTATCACTCCCGAGGCGGAATCTGCACGCCGTACGAAAAATGCCGAAGCGGGGCCGAAACGCCAAGCCCGGCATGCGGTGGAAAAACAGACGACTGTGCATGGAACCGACTGAGACGTTTCCTTCAGCCATTCGTCAACCAGGAATGCGTCATCGTCTGGGAAAACCCACCCTGTTTTTACTGCGAGGCACCGTCGCCTTTGGCGGAATCACAAAGCAACCACGCGACGACCTAAATGAACAAATCGCTCAGCAGCGTGGCACCGGGCACGACAGAATAATCGGCGAAGTTCGTCACGCCTTCGCTCGTCAAAACCTCGTCATCAATGAAGAATTTCCCCGTCTCGCTGCGACTGGGGCGGCCCAGGATAGCATAGGCGGCGTCGGCCATGATCTCGGGCTTACGGGACTGTGCGATCACCTGATCACCGCCCAACAGATTTTGCACCGCCGCCGTGGCGATGATCGTTCGCGGCCAGAGCGCATTGACGGCGATTCCGGCATCCGCCAGTTCGGCCGACATCCCCAGCACGCAGAGACTCATCCCCATTTTTGACATCGTGTAGGCGACATGGTTTTTGAACCAGCGTGCGTCAAGACTGGGAGGTGGCGAGATATTCAGAATATGCGGATTCGCCGCGCGTCGCAGATGCGGGATACACAGCTTCGAGCAAAGAAACGTGCCGCGGACATTGACGCTATACATCAGGTCAAATCGCTTCATCTCGGTCTCAACGGTGCCGGTCAATTGAATGGCGCTGGCGTTGTTAACCAGGATATCGATGCCGCCAAACGTTGCCACCGTCTGATCAACGGCCGCTTGAACCTGTTCTTCGGAACGAATATCCGCGACACAGGCCAGTCCCCGGCCACCGGCAGCGACAATCTCTTCGACGGACGTATGCACAGTCCCTGGCAATTTCGGATGCGGCGAATCGGTCTTGGCCACCACGGCGACATTCGCACCGTCGCGGGCCGCTCGTAGTGCAATTGCTTTTCCGATCCCGCGACTGGCCCCCGTAATGAACAATGTTTTTCCACGCAGCAGGGACATTTGTTTTCGTCCTAATTTGTGACAGGTTAGAATTTTGGAAGATCGTCAATCGTCGCTGATGCGAGCCACCACGTCCGAAAACGGAGTGTCGCTGAAACTGAGGGCTTGCAGGACATGTGCCAGCACCAATAGCGCGTCGCAGGCGGGATAGGCATCGCGAAACCAGACCCGACCATCGGCTGACAATGCCATCGCGGCTTCGTGTTCCATCAGCAGTCGCACCAGGTCTGCGGCCGACTCGCCTCCATCGATCGCACGGGCCTCACGACCTTCCAGCCATTTCGCCGCATCGTGGAACAACGAGCTGGAAACAACGAAGGGGGCACCGCGTTGTTCTCGCTGAGTGATCTCGATCAACAATCGAGCCACTTCCCGCGGCGAAACCAGACGCCCTCGATCGGTGACGAAGGCCGCGTGTCGCCCATCTTCGTCGATCAGCATTCCCAAATGATGGTTCCCTTCGACCACCGTCGTCGCCACGCGATGCAAATCCACATCGCGCGCATCAAACAGATTGCGTCGCCGCGTGGGCAGGGGAACATGCGTCAGCGTACAGGGCAGTTTCGCGAACAATTGATCCAGCACTCGCGGCAGAAAACGGGTGACTGAACCACACACAATCCGCAGGGGCCTTAAAGCATGAAAATGCGATTCCAGGGTCGCGAAATAGGGCGATTGCCCTTGCTGAGGATGGTGCGAGCCAATCTGACGGGTCTGCCGTCCCACACCCGTTTTCACCAGGCGTTCCAGTTCGAGCAAACTGGCCTCTGGAAACGGACGGGCACCGCGTTCAAGAAACTCGAAACCGGTCAAAGAGGGATCACAGCCGGCGCCCGTGACAAACAAACCGGCGGCCGCCTGCAACGCATGCACGCTGAACGCCACAACCGGCAATGCCGTTTGTCCCAGATCGACCACGGGACACCCCATGCGTCGCAGGCCCAGCACGACGCCCGTGACGATATCGGGTGACGAGGGCCGTTCGTCGAAGCCGACGACGACCGTGGGAACGGTGGGCATTGCGGCGTGGACGACGCGCGTTTGTTCGGCGATGATCTGCGAGTTGTCGGTCGGTGCTCGGCGACCGATCATGGGCTGCTGATCCCAGAGAGACGAAGCCAACGCTTCACCCCACAACAAGGCCCGATTGCGATCCAACTCGTTCAAGTACACTCCACGAACACTCTCGTCGGTCAAGAGGGTCGTACGGACCGTGCGATGTTCCGCTGTTCGCGGCAGCTCGTTTGAGGAAAGGGCCTGACCAGTATCGAACCGATGCTCGCAGTCCTGGCACTTTGCGTAAAAAGCGGCCAACCGCGCCAGATGGATTCCGCGAGGAATGGAATAGAGCTCACCGGGACACGTGTAGGACGTGAGCCCCGACGTCATCGGCTGACCGGAAACCGGGTTCGAATCACTCATGAAAGTCCGTCCGCGGTTGGCTCGAGGCCTGATCGGCTTCTACACTGTCAGGTCGAGACGCTTCGGCCGTGAGTGGATTCGTGGTCGCCGCTTGATCCGCGGCCGCTGACGAAACGACGAGCGGCGTTGAGTCGGCGGGGGAAACACGGGTTTCCGAGTAAGCTTCGATGGCGTCGATCATGCGCCCCAATTGAGCGATCATCAACGTCACGTCATTCTCCAGTGTTCGCTGAAAAGTACTGGTCCGAGCCCGATATTCATTCGCTTCGCGGCCGGCCTGCACCATCCACTTTCTGACCGCCTGTTGTTTTTCGCGAACATATTCCATCCGTATTTTGGCTCGCTCAAACGCCTTCTTTTCTTCAATACAGTCTGATCGCCGGCCACCGACCGTCCGCAAACGACAGGTTTCGTAGGCCACTCGCGTGGTCGCAACCAGGTCATAGGTCTTATGTTCCTGATCCCGCCAGTAACTGGGACGATCCAGTTCCAGCCAGCCCACGGTCCGATCGATCTTCTGCCGCAAATCGCCCATGGCAGTCGTGGCTCGCTCTTGAAACTTGATCAGGGCCATCCGCACATCTTTCAAAGCATCCACGGTTTGGACGCTGGCTCCCTGTTGTCCCGGCATCGTGTGTCTCCGATATTTCCCACGTGAGATCAATCGCCCCTGAACGATCGACGATCTTGGGTGGCAACGTGCCGCGAATCATTTCTGGGACAGATACTCTTCGATCCGTTCCGCCTTCCGCATCAAGTAGGGCACATGCTGTTCGTTGGCTTCGATGAAACGGGCGAGCAGCTTCAGGTGCTGGGAAAACTCGTCGGCAAATTTGAGATGTTCTTGATCGCGCCAGCTCTGACTGAGTCCGTTCAATTGTCCGTTAACGGCACTCAACCGGCTTTGCAGTTCGGTAGTAAAGTCACGCAGTAGCGCCGCAAAGCGCCGCAGTTCGATCGGATCGACAACAGCCTGAGACATGTTTGCACCTCTGAAGATCGGGTCGCGGTCAAATCGAAAGTCGACACCCCCCGCGGGACCACCCGCCAAAGAAAGTATATCCACCTCGCCAATGCCCCGGCGAGGGTATTGCGGCCTTGCCTCCATGACCGACAAATACCGAATTTCCCTCGCCCGCAGCCGATTTCCGCAATGGCGACCGAACAGGACGCCGAAATCATGCCCGGTTGCCGGAATCGAACATTCTCAGATCCGAGCAAAATCCCAGGTTCAGTCTTGACCAAGTTGGCGATTTCTGAGAACGGTGCCGTCGTAACGATGGAATAAGTCTCTCGAAAAGCATCGAGTATTGAATATGCATATCTTTTTCTCGGTCGGCGAACCCAGCGGCGATCATCATGCCGCGCATTTGATCAACGAACTGACTCGTCGACGTCCCGACCTTAGGATTTCAGGCTTTGGTGGTTCGGCGATGGAACAAGCCGGTTGCCATCTGCTGTTTCCCCTGACATCCATGGCCGTCATGGGTGTGATCGCCGTGCTGCCCTTGATCTGGAAGTTCTATCAGCTGGTGAAACAGGCGGAAGACTATTTCCAACGCCACAAACCGGACGTGGTGGTGCTGGTCGATTTTCCGGGCTTCAATTGGTGGATCGCCCGTAAGGCCAAAGCGGCGGGAATCCCCGTGATCTACTACATGCCGCCCCAATTGTGGGCATGGGGTTCGTGGCGAATCAGCCGCGTGCGGAAATATGTCGATCTGGTTCTGTCGGGATTGACGTTCGAAACCGACTGGTACGCCGAACGAGGCATCCCCGTCATGTATGTCGGTCACCCCTTTTTCGACGAAGTTGCCGACCATCAGCTGGACGATTCGTTCTGCCGCGAATGGACGGCCAGCGACACGCGCACCGTCGCCATTCTTCCCGGATCACGCAAACAAGAAGTCCATCGTTGCTGGCCGCTGCTGCTGAGTATTGTCCAGCAATTGCATGCCCGATTTCCGCAGGTCAACTTTCTGATCGCCAACTATAAGGAAACCCAACGACAGTTCTGCGTGGCCGAGTACGAAAAGCTGCAACAGACCCTGCCGTTGTCGTTCTTCGTGGGGAAAACTCCCGAAATCATCGAAATCGCAGATTGTGCCGTCATGGTGTCCGGGTCCGTTAGCCTGGAAATGCTGGCGCGGAGAACGCCGTTTGTGGCGCTCTACCGATCCAGTTGGTTCACCTACTTCGTCGGCTGCATCGTGATTGTCTGCAAATACTGGTCACTGCCCAATCTGATTGCCGGACGGAAAATCATGCCTGAACGGTTCAGTGTCGGGAATCCCAAGCCGGTTGTCGACGCGATCGTTTCCGATATCGGCGAATGGCTGGGCAACCCGGCTTCACTGGCCGCGGCGACGGCGGAACTGGATGAATTGCGTCATCGCGTGCACACCACGGGTGCGACACGGCGAACGGCGGAAGTCATTTTGGGGTGGCTGGACAAGTCCAGCAAAACGGACAGCCATTCCACTGCCGCTTAGGCCGGGATCTGTCGAACTCAAAATCGGGCGACGTGCGACATCTTCTGGTGTGCCACTTTTTCTCTGAAGCACCGTTCTTTCGTTGGACACGCGGACAGAGGTTCGACTTCTGCAGAGAAAAAAGGAAGAGCACTGCTTCGGAGCAGCAGTGGTCCATTTTTCGGATCACCTCGGACCTTTTTCGAAGGAACGATCGCGCAATTTCACTGGCAGTTGGTGACGCCGCGCTAGGGAGTGGCAGCACTCTCGGCGGCGATCTTGGCTCGGGCTTTCCACAGCGATTGCAGCACGGAATCGATGTACCGTTCTTCGGCGAAGGGACTCAGAATATAACTCTTCAGCGCGACGATCGGTTCGCCGTAGTCGGTTTCGCGGTAGCAATCGGTCAAGGAAATCACGACGCCTTCGCCATGCAACGCGTCGGATTGGACCAATTGATAAATGCGACGGTTATATTCGTTGTGAACTCGCAATTGATCGCGATAGGCGGGATCTTTTTGCTCACGGTCTGCCACACCGAACGTATCGACACCATCGGGATAAACGCGAAAGAGCGTCACTGGTCCAAAATTGCCCCGATTGACCACCGTGGTCGACGCGTGACCTTCCAGATGTTCTCGCAGCACCTCGGCCATGGAGACGACGTGACCGAGCAATGCGCGCAAGCCGTTCTTGCCAAAGAGCCGCAGGTTGGCCAGAGCGGACATCGGCGCGCTGCCACTGCGTGACGTCTCCAGAGTGTAACGGCCGGGATGATAGTGACCGTCATGAAACAGATACGGAGTATCCGACTGTTTCCGGGTGATCAGTTCGAGATCCGCCGCGTCCCGCACGAGAAAGAGGCTGGAGATGTACGGCGTGAATCCCGTTTTGTGAAAATCGATGCCCACCGAATCGGCAAGCGGCAATTCGCAGATCCGCCGGCGCGTTCCCGCCAGGGCTCTGACGGTGCGATGGCGAAAGCCGAGTGGATTCTTGTCGAAATCGTAGTCATTGAAGACCGACCAGGCCCATCCGATTACTGCGTCGCCGTGGATGTGCGGACAGTAATCGAGATGAAATTCGTCGACCAGTCGGTCCCGGATCTCGTGAATGGATTTGAGGTCGTCCAGTCCAAAGTGGTCAGTCGTCCCCATGGTCGCCACGATGGCCGCAATCTTGCCCCCTGCTTTCAAGACGTCGCGGGCCATCGTTTCCAGCAGACACGTTCGCATTTCGTTCTCGGGTGAACAGGGAATCTGAATGACGTTCTCTTGTCCGATCCCCAGCCAATTCGCGACGCTCAGGCAAGCGTAGTGAGCTCGTTCGGAACAGAAAATGACCGCTCGCTCGCGCACCCCTTGCCGAGCGGATCCAGGACAGGCTTTCTCCAACCCCAGCTTCACGCCGTAGAGCAGCGTGCCAGTTCCTCCAAAAGTGAAGAACCCGGCGGACTGCTGCGAATCGTATCCAATCAGTTCCGCGGTCATCGAAGAAACTTCGACTTCTGCGACGGCGACTTGTCGCGAGGATTCCTCGCTGACCAGATTGGGATTGTAAATGGAAGGCAACAGGCCACCGATGACGCTCGCAATGGTCGGGGGCGGAATCACATTAATCTGAGCCCGGGGATGTCCCCAGATAAACATCCCGGACAAATGCTCGACCAAGAGCTGTGTCACTTGCTCCAGTTGAATTGGTCCCTCGTTCATCCGCGATTGTTTGGCGGCGGCGTAGTCGAGCGTGACCGGAGTGCCCAACAGGGGCGACGCGGACTTCATTCCGTCGAGTTGATCAAGGGCTCGCAAGAACGAAAACACAAAATACGAATCGTGAACACGATCCGACACCGGTTGGGGGAAGCCCTGACGAAGAGATGTCACAAGATCCTGATAAACGGCAGACATCGATCAATTTCCGAATAAAGGCAGTCGCACCATGAATGCAGCGAGAAACAGGGTTTTACCATGGATCCCGCACAACGGCACGGAACCAAGTTTACGTTGGCTGGCAATCGCGACGACAATGGGAATGCATGGATAATTAATCTTAGCCGATTCCGTCGTCTGCCTTCAGCGGTAAAAGCAATTTTCGGCCGTCCGATGCTGGAGATTTGGAAAGACAGAAATGAAAAATGCCCCGCAGAGTGAACTGCGAGGCATTTTTCGATTAACTCATTCAAGAACCGCTGACGATCAGCGATCGATGAATTTGTTCAGTTACAGCAGGGATTGCAGCAAGGAGCAGGTGCAGGAACCTGAATCTTCTTGGCCACCATCGTGCAAACCTGAACCTGGATTTCTTTCTCGACCGTGACAGGAACGCAGACCGTGTAGGTCTCTGACTTCTCTTCGTTCACGGTATCGCAAACCGTCACCTGGTACGATTCTTCTCGAGTCTTGGGAACGCAAACCGTAAAGTTGACCGTACGGGTCTTCTCTTCGGTCACGGTCTTGCAGACCGGCACTTGACGTGTACGCGTTTCTGGCTTGCAGAGCTGGACCGGGTATTCATACTCCTGGGTTTCGGCAACTTGCTCGCAAACCTGAACGGTTCGCGTGCGTGGTTCCTGACGGCAGAGCTGAACCTGGTATTCGTACTCTTGTTGAGCACAAACCTGCTTGCAGACCTGAATGGTTCGCGTGCGTTGTTCCTGACGGCAGAGCTGAACCTGATATTCATACTCTTGCTGAGCAGGAACCTGCTTGCAGACCTGGATGGTCCGGGTGCGTTGTTCCGGCTTGCAGAGCTGAACCTGGTATTCAAACTCTTGCATCGTGCAAACGGGCTTACAGACCTGGATCGTCTGCGAGCGTTGTTCCTGGCGACAGAGTTGAACCTGGTATTCGTACTCTTGCTGCGAAGGAACTTGCTTGCAGACTTGGACGGTGCAGGTGCGCTGTTCTGGACGGCAGAGTTGAACCTGGTATTCGTACTCTTGTGAGGTCGTCACAAAGTCGCAGACCTGAACCTGACGGGTCCGTGGTTCTTGACGGCAAAGTGTCACGGTGTAGGTGTAAGGAACCTGCTTAGGCACTAGCTGGCAAACCGTGTAAGGCACCTGGGTTTGAACGATGTTCGGCACCCAGAACTGCTGATTCACGGTGGTCTGGCAAACTCCGCAAGCGGGAGCGGCATTGCAGCATCCGGCGGCGTTTCCGCAAGGTGAGCAACAGTTGGCCGCGACAGCCATAGGCTGACAACCATTCGTCACAGGAACACAGCGTGTTTCCCAGTGACCTTGATCCTGGCAGACCGTACGGGTTTGCTGAACTTGGACGGTTTCGCAGACAGTCCGCGTGCCCTGGCGTTCTTCCGTGTAAGGAATCGTGACCGTGTAGGTTTGTTCGACCGTTCTGGTCACAGGCGTCGTCACCGGGCGAGTCGCCTTCCGCGTTTCCGTGTAGGGAACCTGGACGGTGAAAGTTTGCTGAACATTTTCCGCGACGGTGGTGTAGACCGTACGGGTTGCCTTGCGGGTTTCCGTGTAAGGAACATTCACAGTGAAGTTCTGCACGACGTTTTCCGTCACGGTGCTGTAGACCGGACGAGTTCCCTTACGGGTTTCCGTGTAAGGAACCAGAACGGTATAAGGCTGATCGACGTTCTCGGTCACCGTGTTGAAAATCGTGCGAGTGGCCTTGCGGGTTTCCGTGTAAGGAACCTGAACCGTGTAGGGCTGTTCGACGTTTTCCGTCACCGTGTTGTAGACGGTGCGAGTCCCCTTACGGGTCTCGGTGTAAGGAACGTTGACGGTGAAGTTCTCAACCACGTCGCGCGTGACTGGCTTCATCACCGTGCGGGTCCCCTTACGGGTTTCGGTGTAGGGAACCTGGACGGTGTAGGCCTCATCGACCATTTCCGTCACTTGCCGGCTCTCGGTGTACTTCTCATCGCGGGTGCGGGCTTCGTTTTCGGCGTAGTTCACCGTACGAGTCCGCGTTTCCGTGCGAGGCACCTGTCGTTGAACTGTGAAACTTCGCGTCCGTTGTTCCTGACGGTACTCGGTCGACGCGACCTTGCGAGTCTCGGTCGTCATGACCGGCTCCATTACCGTCTGTTCGATCATCTGCGGTGCACATCCGCCAGCAGGTACACTCGCCGCTCCGCAAGCGGAAACGCTCGCGCAGCACGGCGTCGGTGCGCAGGTGGCTGGATAAGGTTGACAGCAGCGACGACACCCGGCGTCTGCCGTCGCGCCCATCAGCACGACTGCGGCGATCAGAATCGCCCATTGTTTGACCATGAAAATCCCCCCTCGATTGAGCTAGAACTCGCAACCATCTGAGACCTTTGCCCGCCGGACAGCCCGACAGAAAAAAGCAAATTTCAAAACGGCCCGAACAGCATTTAACGGCTTTGTAAGTTTGGAGAAACCTTGACGAGCGTGATACTAAAAGGGGATTCAGCGACTGTCTAGCGTAAATTTAGACAATTTGCGTCGATTGAGACGAATACAACTAATAAGCCAATTGCGATGAGAACAACGAGCTTTCCGACGGGTCGTCCCGTGGAAATGCATGCGGACGTGAGCTTTACGCTGGGCGTTCGAGCGGCCGAAGAAAAGCCCAGGTCGCTGCGGCTGCCGCTTCTCAAAACCGCGGGGAAACGCCGGTCGCCTTACGAGACGCGATCGCATTACAGGACAAAACGCCCCCCAGCGCAGCACGCCGCTCGGTCTCACTTCGCGTGGCAGACAAAGTGCTCAGCTTGGGTCTGGTCCCGGGGTCTTAACAGGGACCACGGAACCGACCATTTCGAAGCATCAAACGATCTGATGCATCAAACGATGCAGTGCAGCGGATCGGCGAGATAGTACATCGCTTCGAGGACGCGGGGATTGTCGGCCGTGACGAGAGGCCCCGGAGTGACAATCTCCAGCGGTACAGAATCGATTTTTTCCTTGTTTCTCGCGATAAACTGCCCCAAAAACAGGGCCGTCTGGTGGATCCGGCAAACAGGATTTACGGCCGATGCGGCCAGAATTCCACTCTTGATGGCATCGAGTCCGTCCTTCTGACCATCCACCGCGACGACCAGCATCTTTTCGTGAATAGTGCCCTTGAGCGCGGGAACCGCAGCCAGAGCCATATCGTCGCTATGAAAGAACGCACCGGCGATGGGCGTGGTTTCCTGCTGCAGCAACGCTTCAAACGTGTTGCGAGCCTTTTCTTTCTTCCAATCGCACCAGCGAACCCCGCCTCCGATGACTTCGATGCCGGGATACTTCTTGACGATATTCTCAAACCCTTGTTTTCGTCCCTGCGCGCCGCTGTGACCGTCCAGCCCACCAATGTGGATGACTTTCCCTTTGCCACCGATCTTTTCCATCAGATAACCGACGCTCTTTTCGGCCATGTCGACATGATCGGGCATCACTTCGCACCAGACACCGGTCGATCGCATTTTGTCCATGCTGACCAACAGCGTGTCCATCGAAATCACGGGGATCCCTCGCTCTTTCAGCCGCAGGCATGGGTCGACCAGCGAATCGATTTGAACCGCCTGAAAACAACAGAAATCCCAATCGCGATTGGTCAGCGAATCGATCTTGTCCCGCTGTCGTCCGGGATCGAATTCTCCGTCGAACCATTCGATTTCGACGTTCAGCATTCGCCCCCACAGTTCGGCGGTCTTCTTCCCCAATTCACACCAGGTACTTTGCAAACCGGCATTGGAAAACGCAGCTCGCAAGGGCTTTGTTCCCGCGTGCGATCCTTCACCGCCAGCCGGATTGACGGCCACCCCCGGAGCGCAGCCCGCCACGGATGCGCTAATGGCCGCGGTGGATCCCAGAGCCAAACTGCCAAGAAAGTCGCGTCGTGATCCCGTCATGGTTAGTTCCTCATTGATTGTCTCTCATCACGAAGTCATCGTGTCTCATCGTACCGGTTGCTGAAGTTCAGGGGTAGCCGCGCACAGGAAACGTCCGAGAGCCACTTCAGACGTCGATGACTTGCTCAACCGATCAAATCGTTCCACAATCGCGGACGACCGACGACGAATACAAATCGGATGTTTCAGACTACTCTGTGAGGAGCTTGACGGATGCGACAGATCTGGCAATGGTGCGTGGTGGCGATGTTCGTATCCAGTCTGGCCACGGCCAGTGCGGGGGACTTCTTTTTCAAAGACGGCGACGTGATCGTGATGGTCGGCGACAGCATCACCGAACAACGCCTTTATTCCAACTATGTCGAAATGTGGACCATTACGCGGTTCCCGAAATGGAAGCTGACGTTCCGCAACGCAGGCATCGGCGGCGACCGCTCCGTCGGTGGCGACAAGCGATTTGCCCGGGATGTCCTGTTGCACAAGCCGACCGCCATGACGGTCGATTTTGGCATGAACGACGGCAGCTATCGCCCGTTCGACGAGGCCACGTTCAAGCCTTTTATGGAAGGCTTGCAAGGCATGGCCAACCAGGCCAAGGTCGCCAATCTGCGGACGGCCTGGATTACGCCGCAGCCACTGGATAAGGCCGATCAGGGACCAACCGCGATGTCTGACTTTTATAATCAGACGCTCGAGAAATTCTCGGATGGCGTCCGCGTCATCGCAGAAAAGAACGAAGGCCTGTTCGTGGATCAGTTTCATCCCTACGTCAAAGTCCTTGATCGAGCTCGCGCAAAGGATCCCAAATACGAACGCATCACCGGGGGCGATGCCGTCCATCCTGGCCCTCCCGGCCAGACGTTGATGGCCGCGTCGATTCTCAAAGGCATGAGTTTTCCGTCACTGGTTTCGTCGGCCGAGATTGATGCGACCAGCAAAAAGGTCGTTGCCGCGACTAATTGCACCATTGAAAACATCGAAGCCAAAGAGGGTGGACTGACCTTCTCGCGGCTGGACGGCGCCTTGCCATTCTTCCCGCACGATGCGGTCTCGATCGTGCAATGGGATCCCATCCTGGAAGAACTTAACGATTATCGTTTGAAGGTCACCGGTTTGGCGGCAGGGAAATATGACGTGCGACTCGGCGGAGTGAAAATCGCCGAATTGACGGCGGAACAACTCGCCGCCGGAGCGAACATCGCTTCGGGCGCACTCACCAGCGGTCCGATCGCCGAACAAGCCAAAGCCGTCAAACTGGCCGTGGAAAACAAGAACAACTTCAACCACGATGCCATTTTCCGCGGTGTCGTGCTGACCAGCGTGCCTGATTGGATCTACGACATCGTCCCGCGAGAGATGTTGGAAGCCAAGAAACAGACCATCATTCAAGATCGACTGAACAAATTGGCCGACTTCGATGCCGAAGTGGTCAAATCGATCGCGATCACAGCCAATGCTTTTGAGATCGTGCCCGTGAAATAATCTCGCGGGCCCGCCTTACAAAATCCCCGAAGACTTCACGTTGATGCCCTTCAGCATCATCTTTAGTTCTTCCACGTTGGGACTGATTTCGAACGCCTCGGCACGGCTGACGAATTCTTTGGTCACAAAGTGATAGAGGCTGTCGTTGAACTGCTGCATCCCTTCGGCCTTGCCGATCCGGATCGCAGCAGGCAGCTTTTCGTCTTGCTCTTCGAGGATCAGTTTGCGGATCGTGCCGTTAAAAATCATGATCTCGGTAATCGGGACGCGTTTCGGCTTGTCCATAATCGTCGGCAACAGTTTCTGTGCGACGATGGCTTTCATATTAAAGCCCATCGACGAGCGGAGCGCCCGGTGCATCGTTTGTGGAAACAAATCGAGAATACGACCGATAGTCGACGGCGCGGACGAAGCGTGAATCGTCCCGAACACCAGGTGCCCCGTTTCGGCCGCGTGCATGGCCGTTTCGAACGTTTCGCGGTCTCGCATTTCACCCACCAGCATGATGTCGGGGTCTTCACGTACCGCATGTTTCATGGCGGTATGAAAATCGGAAACGTCCTGTCCTAACTCCCGCTGATTGATCAGGCATTTGTCCGCCTTGTACACGAATTCGACAGGGTCCTCGATCGTCAGAATGTGTTTTTTGAAATTGCGGTTCACCCAATCGAGCATCGAAGCAATCGTGGTCGACTTGCCGGATCCTGTGACGCCCGCCAGCAACACCATGCCCTGGTCGTACACACACAGACTTTCCAGAATCGGCGGCAGGAACAGTCCTTCAAAGTTCGGAATACTGCGTTCGACCTTACGAGTCACCATGCCCATTTTGCTCATTTGAATGAACAAATTCACACGGAATCGCCAAGGCTCGCCTTTGTGTTCGACGACGTGCGCAAAGTCGGCACCGCCGGTGTTGTTAAAGATCTCTTGATTTCGTTCGTCCATCAGCGGCCAACACAGTTCCCGCATCTTTTCTTCGTCGATGGGCGGCATATCGAGTGGCGACAGCGAGCCTTTGACACGCAAAATCGCAGGCTTACCCACCTGCATATGCAAGTCGGACCCGCCCAGGTCGATCAATGCGCGAAAGTACTTATTGACGGGTAAGTCTTCCTTTTTCGTACCCAGTCGAATCCCGGCCCCGGCTTTCGAGACCGGTGCTGCATCTTCGTGACCACTCATGAGAATCTCCAACCGAAAACGAGATCAGGACGAACGAGTTGCCTGAAGCTATGCAATTCTAACCAAAACAGAGGCGGCAGCGACAAGTCTTCACGGCAGAACAATTTCGTGAATTACGGATTCTGGTGCGATAAAAGCGGATCAATCAGGCGGCGGAAGACTGTGCCGGGGCCTTGAAATTGCCGTCATCGCTGACATCTTCGAACCGGACACTCATGCGTTTGGAAATGCCCGATTCTTCCATCGTCACGCCGTACAGCACATCCGCGACCGTCATCGACCGTTTGTGGTGGGTGATCATGATGAATTGAGTGGTCTGCTGGAATGCCTTGACGACAGCGGTGAACCGTTCGACATTCGCCTCGTCCAACGCGGCGTCCACTTCGTCCAGAATACAAAAGGGACTGGGCTTGCTCTTGAAGATGGCCATGATCAAAGCAATGGCAGTCATCGTCTTTTCGCCACCGCTCAGTAGCGAGATGCTCCGCAGTTCCTTACCCGGCGGCCGGGCGGCGATGTCGATCCCACAATCGAGCACATCGTCAGGATCTTCCAGCACGATATCCCCTTCGCCACCGCCGAAAACCTGTCGAAACAGTTCCTGAAAGTTCTTTCTGATGGCGTCGAACGTTTCAATGAATAAGCGACGACTTTCCGCATTGATTTTGCGGATGATGTCTTCCAGTGTCTGCTTGGCCTCCACCAGGTCCTGAAGTTGTGCGGCCAATTGAGTGAAACGAGTTTCCTGCATTTCCAGATCGCGAAGGCTGTCCGTATTCACGGCTCCCATCAACTTGAGCTGTTTGCGCAATCGATTGACGCGGGCCTCAATTTCGGGACGCAGATCCATGAAGTTCGTCGTCGCAGAACCGTCAGCCGTCTGGTTGTGCGATTCGATCGAAGAATCCGCTGTCTCATCCGCCGCGTCATCGTGTTCGAGATTCGTGTCCGCAGATTCGGACACCGACGGCCCCGATTCCGCGGGATTGGGTTCTTCTTCTTTGCGGCTCTTGCTGCGAGCAGCCGCTTTACCACTTCTTTCTTCCATCGCCAGGGTAAACGACGAGGCTCCCGAGTCAACAACGTCGGTCAGCTTCAGCTGATATTCTTCTTCCAACGTTTCATTCAGGTTGAGCAGCGTATTCTTCATGTCGCGAACACGGATTTCGTTGGCGTGATGACGATCGTCGATTTCCCGACGCTCCTTCCGCAGCGCCAGTTCCTGTTCGACAATGCGTCCTCGTTCGACTCGCAAAGCCATCTTCGCCGTGTCGAGTGCGTGTGCGGCAGACTGAATCTGTTCGGCCGCGAGGATCCGTTCGTCACGGGTCGCGCGTGTGTTCAGAATCTGCAAGACGATTTGTGCCCGCTTGCTGTGCGAGGAAACAAACCGCCGTTCGGCTTCATCGTGCTGCGAGATCCGTTGCTTCAGTTCGTCTTCGAGGCGAGTCGATTGAGACCGCAATCCCTCGAGCCGTTCACTCTGCTTGACGAGGTCCAGTTGATTTTCGCTGCGTTGCAACTCGAGCTCACGGTGGCGCCGTTCGAGCATCAGGATGTCTTCTCCGGTGGACGTTAACGTGGCCACCAGTTGCTGCAGATCTTCTTCAGTTGTGATGGCCAATTGTTCGGCGGATTTCAGTTCGGCTTCCTGGCCCGTTAACGACTCGTCGCTCGCCAACAGTTGTTCGGCCAACAGCTGGCGTTCGCGACGCAATCGTTGCAAGGTCTGATCCTGAGCCGCCAATTCGGCCTTCAAATCGGCCAGTCGTTGATTGGCATAATCGAGTTCCGCCGCCATCGCTTCGAGTTCGGAATCGGCTCCTGTCAGTGACTGGTACATGGCCTGTAGCGACTGCTCTGCCGCGGCAATGTCCCGATCGAGAAGGGTCAAATCATTTTTGAGCCGTCGCAATTCGCTCTTTCGCGACAACACCGACGTTTCGCTGCGAATTGCCCCGACGAACAACGTCCCGTTGGCCTCCAGCAGTTCGCCTTGCATGGTCACAAATCGCAGACCACGCCCCACGCCCGTCGCGAGCCGGATTGCCACCTCCATCGTTTGCACAATCCAGGTATCAGCCAGCACGGCGGGGGCCAGACCGAAGGTACCTCGATCAGACAAAACAAGTTCGTCCGCACGCGCGACAACGCCCGGTTCTCGCGTCAGATCAGGTAGTGATCCGGCATCAAGCTGAAGATGGATGAATCGGTCGCTTTGTTGGACAGGAAGCTGTGGCTGATGATGAACACGATCGGGGACGGCAATGAATCCCACTCGGCTGGTCAGCAAGACGGTGCCTTGATTCAGATAGTCGAGCAGCGGTTGATATTCCCGCAACACGATCAACTGTGCCCGAGGACCGAGCGCCACTTCGAGCAGGGCTGCCCGTTCAAGATCGACGTCCAACAGTTCGGCCACGCTTCCCACAATCGAGTTCCAGGGAGCGTGCGGCGAAGTGCGAGCACGGCTGAGGATCTCCTTCACGCCGATGCCCAGTCCTTCCTGACGCAGTTCCAAATCTTCGAGCAGACTTTTCCGAGCCTGGGCGGCACTTCGACGCTCCCGGTACTCCGAAATGGACTGTTTCGCATCCTCTTGAACGCCGAGCAAACTGGTGCGGCGAGCTTGTGTGGCCCGTAAGTTCTGCTGAGCGGCGGACTGATTCTTCAGTGCTTCTTCAACGCGTTCCAGTCCACGTGCACGTTCTAATTCTCGTTCGGCGATTGTCCCGTCGAGGGCGTCCAATTGAGAAATGACTTTTTGCTGTGCCGATCTCAGCGTGGCCAGGTTGGCCTGCAGCATCATCACGGCGTTGGCGGTATTGGACGCGAGACGCGTCAACTCCAGACGCCGCGCGTGGTCTTGTTCGAGTTGTTCCTTTCGTTGCGCGAGCTCACTCGCCGCGACGCGTACACTCTCGTCGTGGTCTGTTACCTGACGACGGCTAAAGTTGAATTCCGCTTCAAATTCGGCCAGTTGTTCTTGGAGCGACGCGATTTCAGACCTAGTTTCCTGTGCCCGGCGTCCGAGAATCAGTTGTTGCTTCTGCAACCTGGAAAGTTCCGACTCCAGCTCCTGCAAGCGGGCCGATTGAAACTGAATCGTCGCTTCGTGACCTGCCACGGCCTCGCGCCCGACCGAACTTCGCCGCTCGACATCGCGCAGCTGGTCATCCAGCTTCGCCAGATCGGCATCGAACGCCGCCTCGCGCGATTCCACGACTTTTTGCTGTTCGCCCAGCACGTCCAACCGCGTTTTCGACTCGACCAGTCGTTTCTCAACCACGTCGAGTTCCGCGGTGAGATGACGGTAGTCGTCCGCAGCGAGACCCAGCCACCATTTTTTCAGAGCGGTGGAAACATCGTGAAACTTGGCCGCCTTCGCCGCCTGGCTGCGGGTCGAGTTTAATTGAGCCTCAACTTCATCGACGATATCCGTGAGCCGTTCCAGATTTTGACCGACTCGCTCCAGTTTTCGCTGGGCTTCAACTTTTCGCGCTTTGAATCGGCTAATGCCGGCGGCCTCTTCAAAAACGGCACGACGACTGGCCGAATTCCCCTGCAGAATCTGATCGACCCGTCCCTGCTCGATGATGCTATAGGCCGCAGTTCCGGCGCCCGTACCCAGGAAGAGATCCTTGATATCTTTCAATCGAGCGGGAGCGCGATTCAGCAGATATTCGGCATCGCCGTTGCGCCAGATCCGACGACCGATCTGAACTTCCAGCATATCCAGCGGAAGCAAACCGGTGGCGTTGTCGAAGGTCAAAGTCGCTTCGGCAAACGCACTGGCTTTGCGGCTGGCCGAGCCGTTAAAGATGACGTCGGTCATCTCTTTGCCGCGCAGGCTTTTGGCCGATTGGTCCCCGAGAATCCACTTCATCGCGTCAACGACATTGCTCTTTCCGCTACCGTTCGGCCCGACGACACAGTTAATGCCTGTCGAGAAATCGAATCGGGTTCGGTCGGCGAAGCTCTTAAAGCCGAACAATTCGAGTGACTTGAGCATCGGAAGGACCAACAGACGGACGCAGGGATTTCAATGAGCGAAAGCACAAACGAGTTGCTTATTTTCCGAACCAGGGCCACGAGCTCTTCTTTTCCGTTTTCTTCTTGGAGCGATCCCTCCCCTTCGCAGACTTAAAGTCCGCATCGGAAAGAGTTTCCGGCGGCTCGGAAGACACACTGGCCATCGAACCCCCAGAACCGGGATTATTAGCTTCACCTTCCGCTTCTTTGCGACGTGCGGCATCATCCGGACTATCGGCTTCGGGGAAGATGTTCGGCGCCGAGTTATCACGGCCGATCTTGATCAAGCGAGGACCTGCCTTTGTGCCATTTTCGACCGGCCGGTAATAGGCCCGCCCCGATTCGGGCAGCCGCTCGACCGCGATGCTGGAAGGAAGATTCTTCTGCTTGGACGCGTCGGCCAGCAATTGCAATACATCAGGATAGGTTGCCCCCAATTCGTCCGCGGCGCGAATGACGTCGGCCACTCGCATCGAGACCTCTTTGCGCTGGTCGGGCTTTCCCACTTCAAATCGCGACAACAACATCTTCGTCGCACCCGGTTGAGCCGTAACCATGATGTGCTTGCCCGCCGAGGCGTACATCGGAGCAGAGAATTCTTGATCGGCTCCAAACACGACGATCTCAGGACGGGTTCGTTGGGTGACGTGTACCACAGGCGCACCGCTCGAACGCACGACATGCATCTTAAATTCGTGGTCGTGATTTTCGGCGTCTTCGCGAAAGCCAAGCGTTTCACCTCGGATAAATGGATCATTCCGATCGAGGGTCCATAAAGCGCGAAACGCTCCGTAACGAGTCTCGTCGTTCGATTCGTTCATCAGTTCGCGCAGGGCCAGGTGTACTTCCGCATCTTCCAACGCGGCCATGGCCGCGTAAGCGAATACGCGAAACGCACGTTCTTTCTTCGCGGCTTCGACCAAGGCAGGAAGACCCGTCGAATCTCCCAAATAGGCCAGTGCCACGGCGGCATGAAATCGACATTCCAGAATGGGCGACAGCAATCCCTGTTTCAAAATCGGGATTGAATCGTTGCCAATCGCTTCCAACTGCAGAGAGCTGGAACTGGACGTTTCCGGAACGGCAAGATCCCGTTTCAGAAAATTCATCCGCACGCGTCGTTGAACCACGGTTTCCGTGAAAGCCAAGTGACGAATCACATTCAGATAACGCGGAAAGTTATCGCGATACTTCTCCTGGACCTTCAACACCAGTCTTTGATCGGTCTTGGCCGTCGCCAATGGCTTCTTGATTCCGTGTTCATCAAAACCATGAAATCGCTTTCCGATAACTTCCGCCACACGCCCTGCATTTCTGACCGAACGGAAATCGTTTTTCAAATAGAGAGAAAGCTCTCGTTCTTTCAAGACAATGGCGCCGCCTAAAATACGTCCTTTTCTCAGCAACGCGGGCTCTTTCGCCGATGAGGCTCCCAGTCCGGCCGTGAGGACCGGCCCATGAGCAACGGCGTAGTCACGGCCCCTCATCAATCGCCCGTCCACGACTGCCTTATCAGACAGACGTACCTCCATCAATTCGCCACCCACGAGGCTGGTCGCGTTGGCACTTTCCGGAATCACGATTTCGACGTCCAGACGGTCACCCTTTTTAATCATCGGCCTCAGGTAGGCATGAACGATGACCAACGCCGTATCGGGAGATTGCAGAATGGCATTGGGGTTTTTGTAGCCGTCTTTCTTGAGGTCATCCATCAATGCCGAGCGGTATTGCGAGGGAGACGGATCGCCCCCTGTTCCCGACAGTCCGCGAACGAGACCGACCCCTTCGAGCACGACCGGGTCCAGTCCAGCAAACGTCGTGTGATCTCCGATCAGGCTGGTTTCGAGCTTTGTTTTGTACTTTTTGTCGTCTTCCTCGTCTTCCTCTTCATCGTCCTTCGCCTCGGGCACAGAGCGGCCCCAAGCCGCTAAGGGAAACGATGCGGTCAGCGCGGCTGCCTGCAGCCAGGTTCGACGAGAACAGTGGAAGGGATTGTATTCGTTCATGAAATGCGACTCCTTTCGCAGTAACCGACGGGCAATGGCCCATCTTTTACGAAAATCATCACTCAGTCAGACGAATGGCTCCGCCATCCGCGACCAAGCAGCATGTCGAGGGGTTCTTGTCGAATTGTGAAATGCAGGATTATCAGCAAACGTCGCTGCGTTCCCTGGAACGGGCGCGCCGAACTGCGACGAATTCTTCAGTCATCGAATTGTTAAGGGGGAGAGAGGCGCGGAAGGTATGTCGCGTTTGTCACACCGTCAAGACGAGTCTTTCAGACATTTGATCACAACTGACCGACCAATGGCCGGTATTGAATTCTGACTTATCGTAAACCGGCAACTTTGACCACTTGCCGGTAGATCGTTTCCGCAATTCATACCGGCAGTCAACATGACGACCGCCGCCTCTCGGAGAGGCTCTGTTCGTTGGTCGGACGAGCGCCAGGATTTCGGCTCAAACGAACGGCAAAAAGTCCGCTTATCGGCCAACTCGCCAACCGTCGCCACCTTCCGCCCGGAATACGTAATAGAGCAAGACCGACAAAGTACTGACTGCTGCGGCAATGTAGGTCAGCGCGGCCGCATCGAGCACTCGATCGATTCCCTGCCGTTCACCCGGCTGAATGATCCCCGTTTCCACCACGAGTTTTTTGGCTCGCGCTGAGGCATCAAACTCGACCGGCAACGTAACCACTTGAAAGAGCAGCACTGACGAGAAGATGACCGCTCCTAGCAGGACCACCATGGGATGCAGGAACAGTCCGATCGCCATGACAATGTAGCCCGCACTGGAGCCAAAATTTGCCACAGGAACCAATGCCGATCGCAACCACAGCGGCGCATAGCCATGGGCGTGTTGCAACGCGTGACCGGCTTCGTGCGTCGCCACTCCGATGGATGCGACCGATCGCCCGTGATAAACCTCTTCCGACAAAGCCAATTGGCGGTGAAGCGGATCATAGTGATCGGACAGATGTCCTTCCGTCTGCACGATCGTCACCGCCTGCAAACCAGCTCTGTCGAGCAGGCGCCGGGCCGCCTCGGCTCCAGAAAGCCCACTCACCGTGCCAACCTGGGAATAGTGGGAAAATGCCGAACTCACTCGAGAACTGGCCCAGAGCGACAGCAATAGCCCCGGAGCAGCAAACAGCAGATAGACGGGGTCGAACATCAACACAGTTTCTTACCTTGTGATTCTTTGAATAGTGGCTTGAACACTTCAAAGAACCACAACGCATCCGAGTGGTTCGCGGATCACTCGGATGCATAAAAACGATGTCCGTACACTGATCTCATTGAAGAAGCGGCAATTACGTCGACGCCGCAGTTTCCGGCAGAACAGGCTTTCGATTAACAAGTCGATACTTCCGCCACCGGCAATGCTCCGCCGCCGCATTCCAAACGCTTAACCGCGACCGAGATTCAGGTCGTGCGGCGAATTTCGGCCAGGATGCCGTCCCACAACGCGATTCGTTGAGAAATTGCCATGCCGGCCGCCGCCATCGATTCGGCTTCGCGCGACGGCTGATCACCACACAGCCGCTTCACGAGTCTCGCAGCCAATGGACCGTGATCGTTGGCATCCAATTCGATATGCCGCTGCAGATAGTGGACGAGCCTCTCCACACGAATCCCCTGCTGTGGCAACGAATTCACGAAACGAGAAAACATGTCAGGAATGATATCTTCACGACCGTGGAAGAATGCCGCGGCCACCTCGTGCGCGTACCCCTGTTTCGTCAACCGTAATGTTGATCGAACGAAGTCACGCGTGTTGTCCAGAATCGCCGCTTCATCGAGAGCCACATCGATCGGAACACCGCGCCTCAATTGAGAAAGAAACTCACGAATCGGTCGAGCGTCCGCGCCGATCTCGTCCATGGCGGCCAGGTAAAGCTCGAAATGGCTGGCGTAGCCTCCACACCCATCCTCGTCACACTCTTCACCGAGCACGATTTCATTGATGAATCGAGCCAGCGACGCATCGGCTGATGGCATCCACGGAACTTCGCAACAGGTCACAATCTGTTGCAACCGCTTGAGCAGCGACATGAAGTCCCAAACGGCGAAGACGTGCTCACGCATGAACAAACGCAAGTTTTCCACAGTTTGAACAGCATCATAAATGGGATGACCCAGCAGTTGCTCGCGGAGTCGTTGTAATTGGGTTGCTTTATCGGAAGCGTCGAACGCCGCCAAGGGAACAGGCATGGATCACTTTCATTTGACAAGGAATGGAGCCCCATAAAAGAGCCCCGAATCACGACGTCGATCATTGACCTCTCTGTCGAGACTGAAATTCATGACGACTGCGGAAACGGAAAGCCAGTTATATGTCGATTGCGAATCGGCTGCCATTTCACCCGCTCAGTTCGGGTCAGATTTCCGCCACGCAGAACGAGAATCAATTCCGACGGAATGTACGGGTCGAGAAACTACTTCGCCACAATGATCAGGATGGCCCCCATGACCATAATCGCAGAACCGGTTAGCCGTTTCAGCAAATGAGGTTCTTGAAACAGATGGTAACCCAACAACACCGAAATGAGGGTCGACGTCTGGAATAACGCGAGCGCATATCCGACTTTCAGGTACTCCAGAACAAACAGCGTGCAGAGCTGCATTAACCCCGTGGTCACGGCCAGCAAGAAAACAGTGAGCCCGTTTTTTCTGAAGATGCGAAGATTGCGAGCTGACTGTTCGCGCCGCAACAGCACAGCGACCGTCGCCAGCGAAATCACAAAACCCAAGACACACCAGTAGGCAAAAGCGGTCGTCGACGAGGACGCCCGCAGCGCCTTTTTCAAGTACACGGCTTCCAGGGCGGAAAAAACGAGTGCCGCCAATCGATATTGAATACCGCGATCGGTGAAAAACCGCTTCATCGCGGTCGCCCCTGATTCCTGCGACTTCTGATCGAGCAGGAAATAGCTACCGACGATGATCAGGCCGATTCCAATCAGGCCTAACAGCCCCGGGAATTCGGCCAGTAAAATCATTCCGGGAATGAGACTGATGACCGATTTGTAGGCATTGATGGGGCCAAGGACCGAGAGATCCGAATTCTCAAGTGCCAAGACAATCAGGACGTTACCTGCCACGCAAAGCAGCGCACTCACCGAAATATTCGACCAGAATTCGAATGAAACTGGCGGCAGAGAAACGGCCAGGAAAGGCACGCAAGCGACGGTCAACAGCCCGTGAGTGACGCAAACGATACTCAACGCATGAGCGAACTGCCGCGTCAATAACTTCTGAAACACGTTCGAAAACGGGTTCGCCACAACCCGTACAAAAACACACAACCAAACCAGCATGCGATTGGCACCTTCCCTACGTCATTTCAATCAGCCCAGGCCTTGAAGTTCAAACATTCGCGACGTCACTGGAAACGTGGACAATCACGATTCGGTACCCCGGGATCGCGCCGAGTGGCGAAAGGCAAGTCATTTCCCGTGGCCCGAATCAAGGCAGTTCGAAAGTCCGTATCCGGTCTTTTCCTTGTCATGGAATTCTGATACTTATTTCAATGTTAGTAAGAATTGACGCGACTGGCATGAGACTTCGTGAGAGCCGTTTAAACCGAGGTTTAATTTGGTTGTGTATGAGGCCTGATTCGGTCAGCGGAAATTTCGAAGGGAGTCGAAAGCCGAACGGAAAATTTGAGAATTCCGGCGGCCGGCCAACGGAAGGCAAAAAGCGTGCAGTCGAGGCCGTGGTCACTATTGCTGCGAATCTTACCAACCCCTCTGAGATGGATGGGGATGGAATTGGTTCGGATCGTCCATTGGCTCGATCACCGAGCCGGTCGGGCCTTGCTCGTACTGCGTGAATCGCCCGGATGGTTTTTTGTGACGCTGGTCGGAATCTTCAGCGTCGGTCTGACCGTTTTGCTATTCATCTCGATGATTGTTCCCACGCCCAGTCATCATGTCCAATTGGCCCAGCACCGCACGACGGCGGCGGCGGCGGGCCGTGAGCAGCTTGAGCGAAACAACGAATGGTCGGCCCAGGATCGATGGCGCGTGGCTCACATGTTCGTGCCCAACAAACCCACGCCCCAGCCCAAAAATATCCATCTCGACAGTCGTTTGATGGCACCGCTGACCAATTCGGACCGATCGAACCGTTCATCGGATTTCGGAAGGACTTCGATGGCAGAACCTTCCTGGATCAAGCGGGACTTCGACGTCCGTCTGGAAATGCACCGCCCGAAGAAGGCAGAGCAGGATCAACGTTTCGCGGGCGGAACGATCATCGATTCGGCAGCGAGGATTGGCGAACAGCCGCGGGCGCGAATTCGATCTCGCGATCCACGATTGCTCGTTCAAGCCACCTGGGAATACGGTTCGGAATGCAATCAACGCGAGTATCCAGGGTTGCCAGTACGTCGCATTCGCCCTGTGCCCGTCCCGCCGGACGAGCCGCACACGAGAATGGTGCCCATCCGCAAATTTTCGCCGGATCTTTCGTTTGAGTTGGAATTGATACGACATTCGTCGGTCTCGGGACATTTTCCCCCTGGTTCGCGGATCATCAGCCAGTCAGATCGCAGCGTATTTCCCGACGACGATGCACGGTTTCAGAGTGGACTCGTTTCGTTTAGTGATTCCGGCTGGCAACGGTCTCATACCGGCCGACACCATCCGGGAGATGACCTGATTTCCTACATGGGGGTCGGCGCCTTCGATCCACTTTCTGCCGAGTTGCCCACTTCCGATGAAATCGATCCGACACTGCCAGCAATGGCAGAGGTCGAATTGCGGCTGGAACTTGTCACACCGCATTCCGTTTCGGCAGGCCAACCACACCAGTCAAAGCTGTTCATCAGCAATGCCGGCCGGGACAGTATTCCCCGAGTCGAAGTGAAAGATCAGATTTCGCGGCTGCAAACCGTCGTGGCGGCCAATCCAGATGCCCTGATCGAAACGGTGATTGATGCCGCAACCGGTTTAGAAGAGCGTCTATTGCATCGCGAAATCCAACAGCTTGTTCCCGGTCAAGGACAAGAGTTTGTGCTGCAGTGGATTCCAAACGATGGTCGGCATCAGTTCCATCGAACCCGCGTGGTCGCTCATGCCGCGGTGGCAACAACCACGGAAGTCAGTCAACCAGCAGAGACTGAACAGCCGACGCCCACCGCACCCCCTGAAATTCTCCCGGAAAAGCATCCGGCCCTGGCCTGCGATATCCAATACCTCGACAAAGTCTATGTCGGCGACGAAGTCGACCTGGAGATCACGGTTCGGAACACGGGCGATACGAAGCTTCATAACGTTCAGGTTCGCATTGATGTGCCGAATCAGTTGTCTCATCGCGATGGCAAAAACGTCGTCTTCGAGGCAGGAACCCTTGATGTGAGCGGCCGGAATCAGACCATCCTGAAGATGTCCGCCAAACAAGCCGGCGATGCCGTCAACGTGTTGCAAGTGGCCGCCGTCGAACAGGTCGTGGCGCGAGGTCAGGCCCGAATCGTCGTCGTCGAACGAGGCAAAGAACCAGCCGCGCTTCCGGAAACGATTCGTTCACAACCGGCCGTCGGCCCCGCTCCGGCTACGAAGGTGTCTCCCGTGCCAACCCAACCCGCCAAGAATTGCTGCTGCCAGGAATTGTCCATGATCCGCAGCGAGCCGAGATATCAATTTCCCTGACGGCCCGTCAGACCACCCTCACCGAGAGCCCAACGGGCAGGTTGAAGGTGAGACCATGCACATGGATGACAATGAAATTCCGAAGAGAGCATCCATTGAGTTGAGCGAATGACCGAAGGCCAATAGAGCCCCATAAGCGAAAACGAATCCCGTCCTATCATGCCGTTCGGCACGCACCAGAGAGTTGATTGGCAGTTGCTCCATGAGCGAACTCTCGGCGAAGCCATCGGACCAATTTGATCAAAGCCATCGGCAACGGATGATTGAGATAAAGCATTAGCCCGATGTTTCGGGATTTTCCACCGCTTCTCACGGTCTCTTGCCAGACTTGCCGATCTGCTATGATAGAAACAGCGCAGCGAGGGACTTCAGAGGCCAAAATCCTTGTTTGACAATAAACTTTGACGGAAAACCGACGTGCAACGGACAGATCAACACTGTTTGAACCGTCGATTTGAATCGGGAATCCGCATCGGGTGAGTGCATCAGATTCACAGCGGAGGGAACATCGGGATGCCTCTCAAAACTGAACCGCTGGAAGAACCCTCGATCAATCTGACGTCCA
The DNA here is from genome assembly GCA_903871875.1 of uncultured Schlesneria sp. Taxonomy (GTDB): domain Bacteria; phylum Planctomycetota; class Planctomycetia; order Planctomycetales; family Planctomycetaceae; genus Schlesneria. The sequence continues at coordinate 22,846 of CAIQIR010000158.1, read as the reverse complement.
TGCTGGACGTCGTGATGCTGCTTATTATCTTTTTCATGGTCGGAACCAAATTCTCGGAAGAAGAACGGCAGACCGGCATCCAGGTGCCCACCGTGTCAGACAATCTCGCGATGTCGGGACAGCCCGATGAAATCATCGTTAATGTCACCGCTGATGGAAAAGTCAGCGTCCGCAATGAAACACACTCGCTGGAATCGCTGAAGACGATGCTCGAAGGCGCTCGGGAAGTCTTCCCCGGCCAAGCGGTGGTCATTCGCGGCGATGGACGGGGCGAGTACCAAATTGTGATGGATGTCATCTCGACGTGTAAAGCGGCTGGCATTAAGACGGTTTCGTTGGCGCATACTCCGAATCCGAAAGGGAGCTGATGCCAACGCAATTGTTTGAGATGATCATGAACAGCACTGGCGGATTGTCGGCCAGCGGCGTGCTGTTGCGTCTGGCCCTGATCGCCTGCTCGATGTTCGCCGTGGTCCACCTGATTTCGTTGTGGGGAACTCGTTATGGAGACCACAACACATTGACCAAATCCTTCTTTCTGTCGCTGATGCTGCACGGGTGCTTCGGTCTGGGCTGGGCCACCGTTGCGGAAAACTATCCGCGCCAACCAATGGCTGCGGAAGAGGCCGTCGTTAACACCCCGATCAATTTCGTGGATTCCCCGGGCAACGTCGACTCGGCACCGATGGAGGGGAAGAACAAATTGCCGATCTGGCACGCAGGCCCAGCGTCGATGGAAAGACCGCTGACACGCGATACGCGCAGCTTGAAACGGCTCGATTCCAGTATGGCGGAAGAAGAGATCGATTCGCCCCAAGTTGATAAGGCGCCGGAAATGAGCGTGAGTCAGGATGTTCCTGACTTTGCGGCCCAACAGGAGGAACAAGCGCCAGACGTTGAACAATCGCCAGAGACGGCCTCGAAAGCGGCAGCCACCAGCTCGGTGTCGGCAGATCAACCATTGCTGGAAGCCCGGCCCGAAGTGACGGCCAAATCGACTCCCTCGCGAGCCAGTGTTTCACCTGCCACCACCGGAATTGAGGCACCACCACGCCCTGATATCGCGCGCGGCGCTTCGGTACGATCGACGCCCCTGATCGAAGACGGCGCAATCATGACGTTTCCGGCAGAGGTCGCTCTGGACGCCTTGCCGAAACCACAAGGGCTTCCGAACAACGAGATCGTTCGTCGACAAGGAAGCCCCGATCCCAGCCCAATCGTGGATTCGGCAACCGGATCGGGGCCGGATGGAAATAATAATGTCTCGGGAAATACCCCTCCCCGACGTCAAAATCGCATGGGACGATCGGCCCTGCAGACAGGCAACGGCCGCGACGAAATCTCCGTTCGCCCCTCGGTCGCCAGCAACCAGTCTTCCAACACCAGCCAATCAACGAACATTCCTCCGAACGATGATCGCCTGCCAATCGGTCAGGGCTCCCTTGAGCTGCTCGACGAATCAATTCAGCCCAACTTCGAACGCCCCAAGTCGGGCACCATGTCACGCGCCCCGCTCCGGGCACCGGAAACGTACCAGGCCCGGTCATCCGGACAGCGAATGTCCAGCGTGCTGAAACATGGGGGTTCCGAAAAATCCGAGCGAGCAGTCGAAAACAGCCTGAAGTGGTTGTCGAGTGTCCAGGAACGGGACGGTCGCTGGTCGTCATCTCGTCACGGTGGTGGGTCGGTGGACAAAGACCCTCAAGGACAACCGCGGCTGGATGGCGGCAAATTCGCCGATTCGGGAGTGACAGGATTGGTAGTACTGTCATTTCTTGGGGCCGGTTACACGCACGAAGGCGGACCTTATGCCACAGAAGTTCGCAATGCCCTGGACTGGCTGATCGGCCAGCAGAAGCCGGAAAATGGCTATCTCGGAGGGACCGCGACACAGTACGACCAGAACTATTGTCACGCCATCGCAACCTTCGCCTTGGCCGAAGCCTATGCCATGCAAAAAGATGCGGAAGACTATCCTGAATTGCGCATCGCCGTAAAGCGCGGCGTCAGGTTGATTTCGGCCTTACAAAATGAAGATGGTGGCTGGCGCTATAGCCGAGGTACCGAAAGTGACATGAGCATGTTCGGATGGCAACTGATGGCACTAAAAAGCGCGGTCAACGCGGGGATTCCCGTGCCCGAGGAGACTCGCCGGGGCATGGTGCGATTTTTAGATGCTCGCGGCCGTGGCACGCATGGTGGCCTGGCCGGATACAAAAAGAACGATCCCCATACTCCAGCAATGACAGCGGAAGCGTTGTTTTGCCGCCAGATGTTTTCGGTTCGTGCCAATGATGCCGCCAGTCAGGAAGCGGTCAATTATCTGCGACGGAACCTGCCGCGAATCACGTCCTATGATGAGTACTTCTGGTACTACGGAACGCTGGCCATGCACAATGTCGATAACGAATCGTGGCAGGAATGGAACAATTCCTTGCGCGATCTGTTGATTTCGTTGCAGCGTCAGGATGGGCCGCTGGCCGGAAGCTGGGATCCACGGGGGAAATGGGCCGGTATCGGCGGTCGATTGTATTCCACCGCCCTCAGCACCATGTGCCTGGAAGTGTATTATCGCTACCAGCCCGGTTCCAAGCCGATCGACGGCCAATAAAGAGGCCGTTCTTCGATCGATCCCAGCCGAGATTGTCGCCCGCACTTGGTTTCGGCCGTCGACCAATCTACCATATTCGCACAATTGAGAGGGAGCGACCTCGTCGTGTGGATGGGGCCTCTTCTCTGAACGAAATTTTCAGGACAGAGCACTTTCGATCATGGCCAAAAAGACTATTGCGGACGTCAATGTTACGAACAAAGCGGTTCTGATGCGGTGCGACTTCAATGTACCGCTGGACGACCAATCGCAAATCACTGACGATCGACGCATTACCGAAGCGTTGCCATCCATTAAGTCCGTACTGGATCGTGGTGGACGCGTGATCCTGATGAGCCATCTGGGACGCCCGGAGGGAAAAGACCCCGTCGAAGACGCGAAATTCAGCCTTAAACCCGTCGCCGAGCGAATGAAAAAGTTGTTGGGTACCCCGGTTTACTTTGCCTCGGACACCGTCGGCGACGATGCGAAGACGAAAGCAAAAGGACTCAAAAACGGGGAAATCCTGTTGCTGGAGAATGTTCGATTCAACAAGGGCGAAAAAAAGGGTGACCCGGACTACGCGGCCGTTCTGGCAACGATGGGCGATATCTATTGCAACGACGCCTTCGGAACGTGTCACCGTACCGAAGGTTCGATGGTCGCCGTTCCCAACGCCATGGTGGGTAAGCCAAAGGTCTGTGGATTCCTGGTCGAAAAAGAAATCGCATTTCTCTCCGATGCAATCGCCAACCCTGTTCGTCCCTTCGTGGCGATTGTCGGCGGTGCCAAGGTCTCGGATAAGATCAACGTCATCCAAAATCTGTTAGCGATTTGCGACAAGGTTCTGATTGGCGGCGCGATGGCCTACACCTTCTCTCTGGCGATGGGAGGATCCGTTGGTCGTAGCCGTGTCGAAAAAGATAAGGTCGAACTCGCCAAAGAGCTGATCGCGACGGGTGGCGACAAGCTGATGCTGCCTCTCGACACCCATTGTGGCGACGACTTCAAAGGAACCTGCAACAAGCAGGTGGTTCCCGCTGGCAAGATTCCGAACGAAGGGGGATGGGAAGGATTCGATATCGGCCCAGCCACAATCGCCAAGTATGCCGACGTCATTAAATCGGCCAAAACTGTTGTCTGGAACGGCCCCATGGGTGTCTTCGAAATGCCACCCTTCGACGCAGGGACTCGAGCTGTCGCGGATGCGATCGTGGCCAGTGGCGCGACCAGCATCATTGGTGGGGGCGACAGCGCCGCGGCCATCCAGGAATTCGGCCTGGCGGATAAAGTCACCCACGTCAGTACCGGTGGCGGTGCCAGCCTGGAAATGCTGGAAGGCAAAAAGTTTGTCGCCGTCGAGTTGCTCGACGACAAATAGCGGACCTTGCCGAATAGGACGATTGTATCGACGCCATTGTGACGGCATCCGTGAAGACTGTCGGATTTTGTTCTGAATTGTGAACTAGAGTTTCGCGAGCAGCCCAACAACTGCATCAGAACGTCCCTCAGTCAGATCGCGAGAACCGTCATGAAAACGCCAGACCCCTGGAGTCGACCAAGTGTCCGAGATTTGCGTGAAGTCCTGGAAAGCATCGAACGACTCGATGTCACCAACCTTCGAACACACGAACGCATTGAATTGACCGTTCCGGCAGAAATCACGACGTCACGCGGTAACACCGTTCCCGCAATGACTCGTGAAATCAGCCGGTTCGGTATCGGCATGCTGCATCGTGGTTCGATTTCCCTGGGTGAAGTCACGGTCAAGATGGCCAGCGAGTCGCGTGAATACTGTTATCGCGTGGCGGTCGAATGGTGCATGCCCTGCGAAAATGGCATGTTCATCAGCGGAGGCCGATTCCTGAGCAAGCCGAATTCTGTCAGTGAATCAGACGATTGACACGAGCGTCAATCGGCGATCAACAGCAAGATTGTGGTGGTCCCTGCGTTCACCAGGGCGTGGGTAATCATCGACGGAACGACAGAGCCACGCCACTCACGGACCAGGGCAAATACGACTGCGACGCTCATCAAAATCGGGATTCCAAATAATCCTTGTGGATGAATCACGGCAAAGACAAAGCTACTGATCAGCGTCGCAAATGCCACGCGGCCCACATAGCCAAGTCGAGCCCCGGCTTCGCGCAAGTGCCGGTACAAGACACCGCGGAACATGATTTCCTCGGGCACGGCGGCGAAGACCGCGACAAATAGTAATTGCATTCGGACACCCCAACTGCCTCGAATGATCGGCTCGACAATCGGGTGCATGGGCGTCGCGACAGAATCCCCGCCACCCGCAAATTGGCTGGCCACTTGCATCATCGCCAGTGTCACGACCATGGCCACACCCACGAGCGGTATTGCCGACAAATAGGCACCGCCCCCAACGAGCGGCACGGTCCAGCCCTGCGGCCCGAAATGCAGTCCCAAATCGTCACGAACATCGCTCCATCGCAAGCCACGCACAATTGGCCAGGCCAGCGCGGCCAGACCGCCGATTTGTGGAATCACGATCACAATCAGGCCCCAAGTCTGCAGCGACCGCTGAGCGATAAGAATCGACAATGCCAAATACAACGCCATCCAAACGGCAAAAGTCTCGGCATAGATCACATGGTTACCACGTAGCGGACCAATTCCAGACGTCAGTCGTCCTGTCGCGGCAAACGTCCACCAAGTCAATTGCAACACGATACCGCAGATGGCCGCGCCGAGCCCCAACAAACACACGCCCAGAATGGCGAAAACGGTACGAAAAGCCTGATTCAATAGCGTCGTTCGATCAAATTGATTGGAGGTACCAGGAGGTAGCAGTGCCAGTCGGCCAGTCCAACCCAAATACTGGGGAAACAGGCGGTGACAAAGCGGGCGTTCGACGTCAGATAGGTCGGCATCAACGTCTCGCTTGTCCCGTCTGGCGGCAAACGTCTTCCGCAGCAGGCCGATCACTTCCTGGTCATGCTCGGTCGCAACCATCACCCCGTTTTGAATCTGGGCATCCAGATCGTTCAGTGATTTCTCTGCTTGATTGACTCCGACAAGCTCGCCGATCAACACGACACCGATCAATCGATGTCGGGGCGGCCCTTGACCAAAAACCATTTGAATCTGGACTTGCTGATTTTCTTTCGAAGTGAAGGACAGACTGGCGGAACCAATCAGATATTTCGCCTGAATCTCAGGTAAAATGATCGACGATTCTTCGACATCCAGTCGTCCACCAGCACCACCATGCGGCCATAACGCGAATCCGAGCGTCACGACGATGCCAAACCATGCGAGCCACGCCGATGGACGCGAGACTTTCGCCGGAGGTGAGTCGTTTGACGCGAGAATTTCTGGCGGTTTATCAGACGAAGACGAATCCATTGTCGATCCCAAGAACCAGAGACTCCCTCGTACGCTGCAGGTTGTCCGCCAGGAACGGACGACAACCCAGCATATCGCAACAGACCATTCAATGGACCAACCAACACCATTTATTTGGCAACAGCAATTCCTGAGGCAAGTTCCCTGTGAACAAGGGTTGTCAAACGGATCGCTCACGCCGCCCAAGATTTCGATGTGCAATCAATTCGGCCACGATGCTGATGGCGATTTCATTGACGGTTTGTGAACCGATATCAAAGCCCACCGGCGCGTGGACCCGATCGAGTGCTTCGCGTGAGATTCCTTGACGAAGCAGATTCTCAAAGATTCGCTGCACTTTCCCACGATTCCCAATCATGCCGAGATAAGTCGCCGAAGATTCCGCCAATTCGAGCAAGGCTTGTTCGTCGTGCGGAAAGTGACGCGTGACGATGACGCAGTACGTGTGGGCATCGATTTCCAGGCTTCGTAAAGCGGTTCCCAATTCGTCAGAAATTACCCGTTTCGCGAATGGGAATCGGTTGGAATGAAAACGATCGCGGCCATCGTCGACCACCCAAATATCAAAGTCGACATCTGCAGCGAGCGCGGCCACTTTCTGTCCGAGATCTCCGGCGCCGATCACAATCAATCGACATCGCGGCACATGGGGCAGAAACGAAAGGCCCTCCAGAACAAATGGCTGGGGACGTTCCGCCAAGAGCTTGAGGTTGGGGATCAGATTGGCTGGTGGCAATTCCCCAGCAACCGCCGACCGCGTAGCCACGACCGTGCCGCTGCCATCTACGAGAAAGAGATCACCATCGCACCCACCACCCGCTTCGATGGCATCGACGATGGCCACTTCGGTGCAACCGCGACCAGCCGCAAGCTCATCTCTCAAGCATTGAAAGTACGAACGATCGCCAACGGGAGCGAGGGGAACGAACAGGATCGTCAGTTCCCCATTGCCGCCTGGCGGATTGCGATTCGCTTGGCCACCGTCCAACGACAGCGTGACAAGTTCCGCGTTTCGGTAACCAACATCAAATGTGGCACGGCCAGCACGATCGTCAACAGATTGGCGGACTTCTTCGAACCATTCCGCCGCCTTCTGCTTAATGTGCGTATCGACGGCTTGGCCCCGAAAAATCCCCAGCGAGGCCCCCTGATTCGAAATGAGCACCGTGACGCCAGGCTTCTGAGGCGTGGCGCCATGGGTCTCGACGAGAATCGCAAAACAGACTGGTCGATCCGTCTGCAGCAGCTGCTCAAGTTGTTCGAGCAATATCGACATATCGGTTTACGTCATTTGGTGACGGACCTTCTGAACCAATGCGAAGCGGCCCCGGATGTCGAGACGACATCGATTTTTCAACAGGGGGTCCGATGAAAATGAACATGTTTCCATCCGCCGGACGTTTTCTGCCAGATGCGAGTTTCCATCGCTGCCGCCGTGACGGGCGCACCAACAGAATCCAGCTTTTGAACAACGCGTACGTACGTGACAACAGCAGCATCGCCGATCACTCGCACGCGGGGGGACGCGATCGAAGATTGTTTTGCCGGTTTCGTCGTAGCAGCAGGAAGATCGAAATAGAACTTGTGGAAAGGCATTCCCTCGACAAGATGCCCCAATGCTTCCGGTTCAAAGCACGTAATTGATGTGTCGCACAATGAGGCGTAAGTGGCCCAATCGCCGGTATCAATTGAGTTGAGAAGTTTTCGGCTCAGATCGAGCAGTTCGACGTCAGCAGACATTCCCGAGGTTCCTTTTTGTGTGCCAATAATCAAAGTCTGTTCCATCCATTGGTCGGATGGAGAAGGCAGCATAGTCAGCTGACGAAAAACACGAAAGGAAGCCGGAATACGAAGTCGTACCAGCCCCAAAATTGGCATTTCTGGATCGGACAGTCCGATCAGAATTGCGTAGTATTGATTCTCAGAGGCGGATTTCCGATTCTTCTGACAAAAAAACAGAAGCCCGGTTCGATTCCATTTTTTCCTTGGCGCTGGCACTCTATACTTTTCAGACGGAATGCCTTAATAGACATTTCGGGTCTGGTCTGACGCGGCCAAGAGATGCCAGGCCGATATTTGCGCAGGGACGATGCTTGTTCGAGGTAGCAAAATGATCACTCGGTTGGCCGAAGCTGGATTGGCCGTCAGCGGAACCAGACATCGACGTGCGGTCCGGGGCTTGCGGCTATTGGCGCTGGTGATCTTCTGTGTGTTGCCGACCACAGCAGCCTTGGCAATTGATATCTCGGATTACAAATGGGGCTTCAACGGAAAAGTGGCCCCTCACCGCTTTAACACGCTCTCCGTGCTGGTCAACAATCCAACGCCGCAGCAATTCACCGGCGAGATCTTTCTGCGTAAATCGCTGGGAGGTGCTGGAACCGTCGACGCCACAATTGTCGAAACGATCACCCTCTCACCCAATTCGTCGAAATGGGTCCAGTTCTACGTCTATATCACCAGCGACAACAGCTACAACGGATTCATCAATGAAAACTGGCATCTGAGCTATCGCGGCGGAGGATATGACCTTCCGGTCCCCCGTATCGCCAAATATCAGCGAATCATCCTGGATGATCCGAACAGCGTTTCCGCCAAAGCCGGCGGTGCGATCAAATTTCACCTGCCGGATAATCTGTTTCCTCCATTCGTCACCGCGACAGACTCCTTACAACTCGTGGTACTCGATCATCTTCCACGCTGGGAAGAATCGCGACGTCAAGCATTTCTGGATTGGCTGTACCTGGGAGGGACAGTTGTCGTGCTGCAAGACGTCAGCGGAAAGTTTCCCGATTTCACAGGCCCCATGAGCGTATTGAAGACGCCACTGGAAGACCAGCTTTATGGTTCCGGGCGCGTCATTCAGCTTCCACAGACCAGGGCTCAATTCACCGAAGACCAGCTTCGCCAAATCTGTGCCGGGCTGCCGAAAAACTATCAACATTCCAACTCGGACAAATCCGATGACATCGTCGACCGGGTCGACGAATCACAACAGATCAGCCAAGCCCACAATTATGGCTTCAGTGAAGGAAGCGATCCTTTTCAATCGAATTCGTTTCTGAATCAACTCAAACAGATGACGAAGCCGGATCACAACTGGATCTTGCTGCACTGCATGTTCTGGGTCTATATCGCCCTGGTGTTTCCCGGCTGCTACCTGCTGGGAAAAAGATGGTCTGACTTCCGCGTGGTCTATGCCGGGTTACTTGGAACGGTCGCCGTCTTCAGTGCCCTGTTCTCGTACGTCGGACAACGTGGTTACGGGGAATCGACGGCCGTCCACACCGTCGCCATTGCCAAACCGCTGCCCGATGGACAGATGGATGTTTCGAGTTGGTCGAACATTTTTGTGACCAACGGGGCCGATTACGAAATCCGACACGATGCATTTGGCTCGCTGTATTCCACCTGCAACGATCATGAACAGGTGAAAGGTGAGATCAACAACGGTGCCGAGGCGGTGTTCAAGGTTGATATTCCCCCCTTCTCGAATCGCGAAATGGCCGCTCGTACCAAAACTCCTTATGGCGGTCCAAAGATCGCGATCGACTCGCTGAAGTCAAACGACGGTCGGCTGTCGGAACTCGTACTCAACGTTCAAGGACTGAAACCCGCAGACGTCGAAAAACAATTCGCACTGATCGGCACGTCGTTCTACGCCCTCAACTGGCAGGACGACAAACTCATACTGGGAAGCGAGACCGGTAATGTGGTCAGCGTGTTGCGGGTTCAAGACAAACGCAACTATCAATACGGATACGGCGGCATGTACGGTTACGACTACAAGAAGCAAACGCCTACGGAGCGCTACACGCAGATGTTCGACATGCTGCTCTCGCGCAGCCTGAATATCAGTCGGGAAAAAGATGCCGAGCTGCTCAGATTGCCGCCCAATATGATCCGGGTCTTTCTCTACGCAAAAATCCCCGGTGAATTCGCCGTTCAAAATCAACGACTGCTGAATCAGGAAGGCCGAGTGCTGTACTGCATCACGCTGTCGGCCACCCAGATCACTTCCCCCTAGTCCGACAATCACGACTTCGCTGACCGCAATTGATTTGATCCACGTCCTCCGATGCCGGAAATCTCTCGATGAGCAACGCAACGAATGGCAGTTCACCACAACCGATCATCGAAGTCGACGATGTCGTGCATTCCTTTAAAGGTCGACGTGCCTTGGATCACGTCAGCTTCAAAGTCATGCCGAAATCGCTGCATGGTTTCGTCGGCCCCAACGGAGCGGGTAAAACCACGTCGCTCAAAATCATCTGCACGCTGCTTTGTCCACAGTTCGGCGTTGTCAAAGTCTTTGGTCATGATGTGGTCGACGAACAAAAGCTTGTCCGTCGCAAGATCGGCTTCATGCCCGATCACTTCAGTACCTATCGGCAGATGACGGTTTACGAATATCTCGATTTCTTCGCGGCTGCTTACGGTCTGGCGTTCGCTCAGCGAACGCGTGTGATCGACGAAGTTCTGGCATTGACCGATATGGATGGACGAAAGAACGATTTGATCAGCGGCTTGTCTCGCGGTATGCAGCAACGCACCAGTCTGGCTCGCGTGCTGGTCAATGACCCCGACCTGCTGTTGCTCGATGAACCGGCGTCCGGCCTGGACCCTCGCGCTCGTATCGAGTTGATGGACATTCTCAAAGCCCTGCGTTCGATGGGCAAGACCATTTTTATCAGTTCCCACATTCTTCCGGAACTGGCCGAGTTGTGTGATTCGGTGACGATCATCGACAAGGGCAAGGTGATGTACAGCGGAACGATGAGCGGATTGCAAACATCGACAAACGAGTACCCGACCTGGCGGGTGACTCTCGCGACGGAAGTCGATGGAATCATCGATCGCATCAAGACACTGCGTGGCGTCGTCGATGCAGATCAAGTGGAAGGTCGCCCCGACTATCGTGTCTCGTATGACTGGGCGCTAACCGACACCAACAATCTGCTGCGAAGCCTGCTGGAACTCGATGTGCCAATCGTGGGCTTCACCGAAGACAAACGTCATTTGAACGATGCGTTCATGGACCTGACGACTAAGGGAGTCAAATGACGGTTGAGCATTTCGATTTCGGCTTCACGCCTCGAAATTCAGGTCAAACTGTTCTGTCCGCGATAATTTCCGCAGAGTCGCTTTCGCACTGTATCAACGGCCTTCGTCCGGCATTGTTCTTCATTTTCTCTTGAGCGTGTTCATGTATTACGGATTATTGGCCCTGTTGACGCGAGCGTTACGACTGGATGCTCGGCAGCTGCGAAATCATCTGTTCCGCCTGGCATTTGTCGGGTTCATTTATCTCTGCCTGTTGTGGGCCAGCATCCAAAGCGGCTTTCTTGGCGCCCCCGGCTTGTCGTTCTTTTCGCAGATCGCCTGGTTGAACGCGATGTTCATCACCTGCGCCGGCATCGGGTTCTTTTCTTCGGCCATCACCGAAGAAAAAGAAGAAGAAACGATTGGCCTGCTGCAGATGGCCGGGCTGGATCATCTGGGCATCCTGCTCGGAAAGTCGACCAGCCGGTTGATCCAGGTGATGTTGCTGTTGGTGGTGCAGTTTCCGTTTATGTTGCTAGCCGTAACGCTGGGCGGAGTGACAACTCTGCAAATCGTAGCCGCGTACGTCGATTTGATGGCGTATACCGTTCTGCTAGCCAATGTCGCGCTGCTTTGTTCAGTCGTTTTTCAACGAGGCGGAACGGCCGCCGCCTACACCACGCTTCTCATGTTGATCTACGCCATCGCCCCTCGATACGCGGCGTTCCAGAAGACCAGCTTGATTGCGATGGGATGGACAAAGTCGGTCTGGTGGCAATCGCGCATTTTGGATTGTCTTGATTGGATGGAGGAATCGTGCGTCTTTTATCAGTTGATGGAAGTGATGACGACAGGGTTCGCCAAGCCAATTTTAACCCGACAGGTGGGTTCGAACATATTGGGTGGCCTCCTCTGTTTCGGACTGGCCTGGCTCCTTTTTGGGCCTCGCGTCAACAATGCGGCTCCGGGGGGCGTATCGCGGGGAGCTTTGGTGAAGTCCACCAGCCGCATGAAATTCCTCAGTCCCGGCCGTTGTTGGTCGAATCCATTCATCTGGAAAGACTTTCAATTTATTGGTGGCGGCTACTTGCTGCTGGCAGGAAAATTGGCCGTGTATGGCGCTCTATTCCTGGGAATTGTCGCCACATCACTGACTCCACAGAATTGGTTCGGATGGACGCTGAACGACGTCGGTCCGGTTTACTGTCAGTGCATGCTCGGGGCCTTGGCCTTGGAGGCCTGCGTCTCGGCCTCACGCATTTTTCATGACGAAATCCGGCTGCAGACGATGTCGGCATTACTCATGATGCCTCGTTCAATCCCCTATATCGGCTATTCAAAAGCGATCGGCTGCATCATGGGACTGGGCCCCGCCGCGCTCGGCTTTGCTCTCAGCTTAAATATGCTGACGGGGATGACGTACAGCAAACTCGTGACCGGTATTTTGGATCCACGACTGTGGGCGGCGATCATGACGTTCCTGATCTTTCTGCACCTGATCGCGCTACTGAGTCTGTTTGTGAAGTGGGGCGCGCTGCCCGCCGCATTCTTTTTGATGGGCCCGGTATCAACCTGTTGCCCCGTCTGGCAATTGCTATTGGTTGTGGGGCCAGGCCCCAACGGATTGGCGTCCATCTGGGGTGAATTGCCAGCAACAATTACCGTCTGGATTCTGACCGGACTGGTTTGTTTCGTGTTTCAAATGATGATTGCCGCCCGTCTACAGGAACTGGGAACGAAGTGATTCGGACCGAGTCACCAGTTCGACTCGGCCATACCTGGCTCACCAATTGACCGAAAATTGAGTGCGTGCCTGCATCAAAGTTCCGGTCCAGTTGTCGGATTGTCCACCGCCGTGACATAATCCGTTTTGCTGATGATGCCGGACATCCCCCGCCGGCGATCTCCATCAACCGAGGAGTTTTTGATGCGTGGCGTGTTGTTCCAAGTTTCGCTGGTCCTGACCTCATTGATCTGCCTCGATGCCGGCGCTGTCGACGGTCCGCAGGGATTGGACGCTTTGAAAGGTCTCAAGACTGCATCGGGTGTCCGCGAACCGAAGGAATTGAATCGCTGGTCCGGACGCCCCGGATGGGCAACCAGCCTCGCCTTCTCGCCAGACGACAAGACTCTGGCAGTGGGACTCAAAGGTCAAATTCAACTATTCGATGTCGGCTCGAAATCCGAGACCCGTTCGATTCCTGTGAAGTCCGGCCAAGTCCGTAGCCTCACCTACTCTCCCGACGGACAACTGATCGCCAGCGGCAGTTACCAGAACGTCAGCCTGTTTAAGGCGAATTCCGGCGAACTTGTCCGAGAATTGAAGGGCCACCGCGGCTATGTGACCGGAGTGGCGTTTTCGCCAGACGGCCAGCATCTGGCAACCGCTTGCGACGACGAATTGGCCAGAATCTGGCCGGTCAGCGACGAACAGCCGCCGATCGTCCTGAAAGGCAATGGTGCCCCCGTCACCGGAGTGGCCTGGTCGCCCGACGGAGTTCTGGTCGCCACTGCTGCAGGCGACGACACGCGTCCCACAAAACCGGGACAAATCCGTATTTGGGACGCCGTGTCGGGGGCGTTAAAGCATCAGTTTGAACTGCATCAAAAGGCCGCGACTGGCGTGACATTCTCACGCGACGGCCACTTTCTTTTGTCGAGTAGCGTCGATGAACGAGTGAATGTCTACGACGTTCCCCAACTGAAGCCGCTGGGATTCTTCGGCGGACATTCGCGTCCCACCAATGCGGTGATCGTTCATCCCAATGGGAAAATTGCGGTCAGCATCAGTGGAGGACGAGCCGTGGGCAAGAATGAATTGATCGCCTGGGAATTCGAAACGGGCGAGCCCGTGGCCGCCATCGAAGCACACGAATCCAAAATCACGTCACTGGCGATTTCTCACAATGGACGCCTTGTCGCCACGGGAAGTCAGGATCAATCGGTCGCACTTTGGGACTTCGCCTTCTTGTGTGCCGACTTACCAGAGAAGTCCGCGACGGATTCGGCATCGGTTGACGCGACCGCCGCGACTCAGGCCAATCCCCCCGCACAAGCGGCCGCAGACGCACCACTCGTCGCCCTGACAACCCCGAAAATCCTGCGAGCGGGCATCATCGGTCTTGATACCTCGCATGCCCCCGCGTTTGCAAAAACTCTGAACGCACAACCCGCCGTCGCGGGAGCAGAAGGAGTTCGTGTTGTCGCGGCCTACCCCAAAGGAAGTCCTGACATCCCATCCAGCACGGAACGAGTTCCGGCCTATACCGAAGACCTGAAAAAACTGGGCGTCGAAATCGTCGATTCGATCGATGAGTTACTGAAACGAGTCGACGTGATTCTGCTCGAAACCAATGATGGCCGACCTCACTTCGACCAGGTGTTACCGTGCCTCAAAGCGGGAAAACCCTGCTTCATCGACAAGCCGATTGCGGCGTCGCTCTCCGATGCCATAGCGATTTTCGAAGTGGCCAAAAAGCACCAGGTTCCGGTCTTCTCATCATCCTCGCTGCGATTCGGTAAAAATACTCTCGCCGTGCGAGGCGGATCGTTGGGACTGGTCACCCGCTGCGAAACCAGCAGCCCGGCGAAGTTGGAATCGACCCATCCCGACCTGTTCTGGTATGGCATTCACGGAGTGGAATCGCTGTTCACCGTCATGGGAACGGGCTGTCAATCTGTTGTTCGTGGCAAGACGGCCGAGGGTCAAATCGAAGTGACCGGACAATGGAGCGGTGGTCGTATCGGGGTCTTCCGCGAAGGGGGGGGCTATCAGGGAAAGGCCATCGGCGAAAAAGGTGAAGCGGCAGTGGGGGCATACGACGGCTATGACCCGTTAGTCTTCGAAATTGTCAAATTCTTTCACACCGGCAAGCCGCCGGTCTCCGCGGAAGAAACACTAGAAATCTACGCGTTCATGGAAGCGGCCGACGAAAGCAAACGGCAGAACGGAGCCAGTGTCACCCTGGAAAGCGTCATGACAAAAGCTCGCCAAGAAGCGACCAAGAAATTGGCCGAACTCAAATAGCGGCCGCTGACGCCCGGCGACGGGACATCATTCCTATCGCCGGCCCCACTCCAAATTTCGCGGGCATCAACAAATCTATTCCTGCCGCTTTCCGAAGGGCAAATTGAAGTTGGACTCTCAAAAACTGCGTGATCGTGACAATGCCTCGGTCTGGCATCCGTTCACGGCAATGTCGGAATATCGCCACGAGCAGGCACCCATCATCGTCGAAGCAAACGGCTTTCATTTGACCGATGCCGATGGCAAACGCTATCTCGACGGCCATTCTTCGCTCTGGTGCAACATCCACGGACATCGTGTCCCCGCGATCGACGCCGCCATTCGCAACCAGCTTGATCGAGTCGCCCACAGTACGTTGCTCGGCCTGTCGAACGAGCCCTCGATCGAACTGGCCGACGAACTGGTTCGGCGAACACCCGCCGATCTGACCAAGGTTTTTTATTCCGATTGCGGTGCAGCGGGCGTCGAAGTCGCCTTAAAAATTGCCTATCAGTATTATCAGCAACGATCGAATCAGCCCCAGCAGCGAGACAAGTTCATCTATTTCGACGGCGCCTATCACGGCGACACGATCGGAACGATGAGTATCGGGTCGATCAGTCGATTCAAAAATCTTTACTCGCCGTTGTTGTTTCCCGCCGTTTGGACGAGTGTGCCCAGTGCATCACCTGACGATCCTGATCGGGAACAGCAACAATTGGATCACTGGTCGCAAGAACTGGATCGATTGCTGACCTTACACCAGGGAACAATCGCAGGGGTCGTCATCGAGCCCCTCGTTCAGGCGGCCGCGGGCATCAAAGTTCAAGCGGCGGGATTTCTCGGCCGTGTGCGGGCCATCACGAAGAAACACGACACCCTGCTGATTGCGGACGAAATCGCGGTCGGATTCGGACGAACAGGCACGCTGTTCGCCTGCGAACAAGAATCGGTATCACCCGATATTCTGATCCTCTCCAAGGGACTGACCGGCGGTTATCTTCCCCTGGCGGCCACCCTGGTGACCGATCCGATCTACGAGGCGTTTCTGGGCGATCCCTGGTTGGGCCGCACATTCTATCACGGCCATACCTATACCGGAAATCCACTTGCCTGTGCGGCCGCCCTGGCCTCGCTACGTTTGATCGACGAACACCACGTCCTGAGCAACGTTCGGCGACTCGAATGCGCATTGAAACGTGAACTCGAACCCCTGAAAGCTCACCCCCAAGTCGAAACGATCCGACAACAGGGCACGATGGTCGGCATCGAATTGAGCGACGGCGGAAAACCATTCAGCCCCGAACGACGCATCGGACACCACGTGACCCTCGCCTGTCGCCAGCGAGGGGTGGTCGTCAGAAACATCGCCGAAGTACTTGTGCTCATGCCAGCACCGGCCATGCCAGAATCACTGGTGATCGAGCTGTGCCAGGTGGTCCGAGACTCGATCGCGGACGTCCTTCCGCCATCCGCCTGCTAAGCAGGTTCTTTGGCGGACTGAACCTCAGCCGGTTTCGGCGAATGGGGTGCTGCGTGAGGCGTGAAATAGGCCACGGTCACGATACAGATTCCCATACCGACGATTCCCAGCCAGAGACGCGGATCGGCTTGTGTCTTGGAAGTCAGTACGGTGACAATTGCGGTGACAGAAACGGCTGTCCCGAACACGATCGGCATCACAACTTGCGGAATGGCGGTTCCCCCGGTGTACATCGCCAGCGTCAACGTTAAAGCCCCCCACGCACCGAGAGTCCCGGCGGCAAAGCCCCAATAAGTCCCCTCTTTGGTGAAGCTGAAAGTGTCCCCTTTGGATGCCATGCCCACCAGACCACCGATGATCCCCCACACCAAATAGGCCACCCCGATCATCACGTACGGTTTGAAGGGACTCTTTTCATGGATCCGCGCCTGTGCCAGAACAGGCCCGTATGTTCCCCAGAAGAAACCTGTCGAAAGAGCAAAAATCACCGGCAGCATATTTTTCATGTCTCGCGATCTCATCAATTTTCAGAGTTTGTCCCGAACCCGCAGAAATGTTAGCGGTCGACCTCTGGTTCTGCACCCCTAGAGCGATTCCACGATCATTGTGGCGTCCCGCGGGCCTCAATTCGTGATGTTTAACCCCTGTTTCCACGCGACGCGAAAGTGCGACCCGCACTCACTGCCCTTAAGGTCGGCTGCTCGCGGAAAAGCCAATCCTGATCGTCCGGCTCGCTCCCGTCGATTGCCGCTCCATCGAAACCGTCAAAGTCGTTATTCCCGGCAGACGATTTCCCGTCTTCGCAGGGTTGAATCCGAGAGAGCTTCGGTATCCCGTGGGTTGGTGAAATATACTTCGGTCGGTCTCTCAGAGTTACGGTGAAATGCGATGATCGGAACCCCTTGCGGATTCCACGTTGCTCAAATGTCGCTGGAGCCGGTTGATGAGTGCGTCGATTCTTGAACAACGAACAATGCCGGCCAACGATGAGTTGGCAGATTTGTTCGATCATTATATCGCCGACGAAAGCCTGCCCTCGGCGGAATGGCTGACCCAATTGCATTTGAATCGACCACGTCGAAACATCCATTGCATGAACGAATCGACACGCCAATGCAAGCGGATGCTGGACATTGTGTCGGCATTGACCCTCTTGATCCTCTTGGCGCCGGTCATGTTGTTGGTGGCCATTGCCGTCCGCCTGACGTCGCGTGGCCCGATTATTTTTTGCCAAACCCGAGTCGGTTTGAATCTGCGACAACAACGGCGAGATCGACGTCTCCAGGATTCGGACGTCAGACCGCCCATGGGAGTCGACCGCCGTAATCCCGAAAACCAGCGTCGTCGCGGCGACGGATATGGCAAGCCATTTACGCTGTACAAATTCCGCACGATGAAGGTCGACGCCGAAAGAAATGGCCCTCAATTCGCCGTCAAGGGCGACACGCGAGTCACCGTGATTGGTCGCTTTCTGCGGAAGACCCGTCTGGATGAATTGCCTCAATTGTGGAACGTTTTGCGCGGTGAGATGTCGTTCGTGGGGCCACGGCCAGAACGACCAGAATTCATCAATGATTTGACCCAAGAGATCCCCAACTACATCAATCGACTGGGATTGAAACCGGGACTGACCGGTCTGGCGCAGATCATCAACGGGTACGACAACGACATTGAAAGTTTCAAACGCAAAGTGAATCTGGATTTGTTGTATCTGCAGAACTGCTGCCTGGTGAATGATCTCAAAATCATGCTGCGCACGATTCGCGTCGTGTTGACGGGCAGCGGAGCACTTTAACGCGAAAAGCGTTCGTGCCCCTTCTGGCCAGCCCGTGTCTTTCCCAAAATTGAAAAACCTTCGTTGAAAAACGAGGTTTTGCCCACCGATGTCGATCTGGGAATATTGCGTTCCCGGTCCCGAGGCGAATATCATTTGGCACACGTCGATTTATCCGTCAACCAGTCGCTTTGGGAAGATCGTCCAACATGCCGACCGTGACATTTGTGAATGAAAAGAAGTCGATCGAAGTCCCCGCCGGAGCCAACCTGCGACGCGAAGCGATTAAAGCCGGCGTTCAGCTGTATCCAACCCCGCACAATTACGTGAATTGCATGGGAATCGGACTTTGCACCAGCTGCCGTGTGATGGTCAAAAAGGGCCTGGAAAACGTCTCGCACCAAGGCCTGTACGAAAAAGTTTCGATGACCATGCATCCGCTGACCTTCTTCGCACGGTTGGGAAATGAATCCAACTTGCGATTGGCCTGTCAGATGCAAGTCAACGGCGACGTCGAAGTTCAAACCCAACCACCCATGAACTGGCACGGCCAGAATTTCTGGAGTTGAGCCGCATCAGCTGCGGTCACCCTCACTGGTGCGATCGCCTCACTGGTGCGATCGCCTCTGGGGTTGATCGCTGTCATTGAGTTGATCGCTGCCCTGCGACATCGGTAAGACAACCTTGCTGATAAACCTCCTGCTGACAAACCTCCTCCAGAAGACAAACAACATGGCCGGGAAGAGTCACTGACTCTTTTGCGGCCATCTTTCTTTTGAACGATCGAGGCCGCTGCGCACCCGATCGCGGTGACCGATTACCGGTCGACGAATGATTCGAGCACCCGTGCGAACGCTCCATAAGATCCGGCATCAAACAGAACCACGCGCACAATCAGCGATCGAGGAGCCCCGTCCACAAACTTGCGGATTTCGTCCAACAAATTCTCTGCCGCGAGATCAATCGGAAATCGGTACGCCCCCGTACTGATCGCCGGCAATGCCAAACTCTGACAGTCATGTTTTGCGGCGAGTTCCAGGCATCGACGAACGCATGATCGCAACAATTCGGCTTCACGCTGTTGCCCACCACGCCAGATCGGCCCCACCGCATGAAACAGATACCTGGCCGGCAAGAGGCCTGCCGACGTGACCACGGCATCACCCGGCGGACACCCGAGCGGATACCGAGCCCGTGTTTCTTCCATCACACTCGGGCCGGCAGCCCGATGAATCGCACCATCAACTCCACCGCCTCCCGCGAGGTCCGCGTTCGCCGCATTGACGATCGCATCGACGTGTTGCTGAGTGATATCGCCGTGAGCCAACTCGATGCGGCTGAAACCAAACTGAACCTTCATGACGAAATTCCTGCGACGCTCAAGATCAATACTCAAACCCGGTGCAACTGCAATTCGACCAACTCATGATAACGGATGCCAACGACACCAGTTCTCCAGCAACACAAGGGTCCACGCAAGACGGGCGAACGAATCCGCTGCCGGACGACTTGGTGAGAAACATTTGCCAATGGGGCAATGTTGGCAACCTGCTGATGTGGCGAGTCACGACGATCCTTTTTCAATCTTGATCGAACAGCCCCAGTTGCCCGCCCTTTCTTTCTCCGCTTTCTCTACGTGTGTGACCCTGTGTTTCCAACTCCGCATTTCCCCCCCCTCCTTCCCAAGCTCTTCTTCGCAACTCATCGCCCCTCAGCAAATGTTAAAATGGGATAGAACACGTTTTTTGAGAATCGGATGATCAACATTGAGCAAGTTTGAACAACATTGACAAACACCCCTGTTTTATAGCGTTTGGCCCACTTTTGCCCGCTGATCAACATTGATCAATATCCGTATTTTGCCGAGCCTGGTGGCCAGGAAGCCTCATCGTCGAGGCGGATACGGAAGGGCGGCTTCGACCTAACAGGACCGACTCGTTGCCCCGCGGCCACCGGACCATTTTTGCGAATTTGCTTGGCCAAGTTGGCCAAGTTGGCAAACATCCCTGTTTTGTAGCGTTTGAGCCACATTTCCCGTTGGCCAAGTTGGCCAAGTTCCCTATTTCGTAGAGTTTGGCGATTCGCGGTCCCGAACACTCCTTCGGACTGGCCAGGAACGGGCACTTCGTCCGCGCCGACAAAGAATGCTGCGGCAGTGAGACGACTTCTTCGACAACCAGGCGAACCCGCCCTCTGCAGCCAGCCTCCAGCCCACCTGCCACCAGGCCAGCCGACGCCCCTCGTCACGCCAATACCGCCCGTCCCGACGGGACCCCCACGGGAATTAAATAGGTTGTCATGTTCGCAGCCCCAACGCGCAATCACCGACCTGACCACGGCAGACAACCACCACACGATCCGTTCACCGATCACAGCCAACGCGTTCGCCCAATTCCGTCCCTGGATTCCCCTCGGCCGTGCCGTTCGCCGTTGAGTCGGCCAATCAATCCGACCACGTCCGACTTCGGGTTTGGCATTCACTGGTAAATTTAGTTCTAACATCCTGTTCCCCCCTGATATTTCCGCCTGAAACGCCACAAGTTCCATCGCGATCAAACCCACATTCCCCCCGCTGCCCACCGCATTCCCTCACCGCTGCAGACGGCGACTGACATGCGACAGTGCATTACCTTCTATTTTATATTGTACGAGACGTCCGACAAGATGAAATCGCGTGTTGTTTCCAAACGTTTGGAAGATTGGTCAAAAAACGAAGATTTTCCGCAGTGAAACTGGGTACGCCATCGTGGACACCGCGTGTTTCGGCTTAGAGAAAATCAGGGACGTTCTTCAATTGATCGCAGGATCGGACTTGATGTGAGGACTACGGGGACACCACTTTACAATTGGGCAGCGCTAGATCAAGGCACTGCTAGAGTCGACAAAAGCTGTCGGCAAACAATTGCGGTGGCCGGAGTGACCAGAAGTGGCGCAGCGCACGGGGGCGGCAAGCTGCCGTGATGAAGGAGATCCGCGTGCTGACTGCGAACAATCCCGCCGCCGGCAAGCATCGGCACAGGTTCATCATCCGCTCCCGCCCGCAGGAGTGATCGAGAGCCCCTGACGTGCGGTCATTGGTGATTGTCAGGACGATTCAATTCGTCGCGGCGAGCAGCTTTCTGGTTCGGCTTCCCAGATGGAACCGCTGCTGGTTGACTCGGCTGCGTGTGGTGTCGACCGGACGAAAAAAGGAGTCGACAAAAGTGCTGCCTCACCACGCCAACCGTTTCCAAAGTGCTGTGTCCCCAGGCTCCCAAAGTACCTGCTAAGCCGTCGCAGCAAATAAAATCCGACCATTCACACCGCGCTGCGTTTACGTTCGGCGGTAGGTAGGGGTTCCGCTTTCAAATCGATACCCTCGAAACAGCGTTTCCCACGCGTAGCCGCTCGCTGACAGTCCGCCGAAGCTGGGATTGAGAATTTCCAGAGTCCAGTATCCGCTGTACGCATATCCTTTCTGGACGTCACCGGCCGCATTCACTAGGCAGGTGACGTTTAGTGATGCGGGCACAAAAAGGAACCGGGGAACGTTTCCGGCAAAGGCACATTCCCCAGCAAAATCAGCAGGCGTCCAGCTTGAGCAAGCCCGACTCACGTCCACACGAGCCGAAGCCGCATACGATCTGATTCATCCTCGTATGGCTGTACACTCTTAACGGCTCTGTCGGATGGCCCTGCGTCTAGTTGCGTGGCGATGTCACCGTTGCAAATCATGGCGGATCGCGCGTTCATCTTCTGAACGTTGTTGATGTCTTCGGCACCGCCGAGAAGAACGGAAGGGATGTAGACCAAGTGAGAAGTCGCCTCAAGCGGGCCTAGTTTTTGGCGAGCCTGTTTAATCACGGCATCGTACGGGTCTTTAGCTGATCGGACGAACTCCTTTTCCAAAAACTCTGTGAAAGACGAGGCCACAAGCTGAGAGGTCATGGACAGGGCATCGAGGAAGTAGACATTGACCGCCTCGCCACTACGCAACGCCTCAAGAGCATATGCGTACTGATCTCCCCAGGCCGTTTCGCCAAAGCACCAGTATCCGGAACACCGGTCTCCCCAAGCGAACTTCCAGCAATCCGACTGGTTCCAAACAATTGCGTCAATGCTCTCTGTCGTGCGCACCCCGAACAACCGAATGTACCCTGCGTGCACCTCGACTCCGTTGCTCTCCTGCAACGCTGCTCGGTGGTCATTCGGAAGCACGATGCCATGGTCGTTCTCAAGCCTGGCGATCAGTGAGGCATCGATACCCGGATGAAAACTCGCATCTTTCAATTGACGCAGTTCTTTCAACAGACATGAATTCATGGGACTACTCCATCGGCGAAGAAAAGGGGATAAGTCCAATATTCCTATGATTCCCCATCGCCGTTTGTCTTTCTTGGACGGCCGCGGGGGCGGAATGTGGACTCCAGGCCGAGTTGCTTCGCCGTGAGGTCCTGCCATGCCTCCGATCCGAATGGACGCCCACGCACTACCGATTCCCGCACCGCTTCGAGTTGCTTTTTCGTCAACGCTCGATTCACGCGGGACACCCAGTCCGCCGGGCGGGGAAGTGGCCAGGGGCAGAGCAGGGGCTTC
>CAIQIR010000157.1 GCA_903871875.1 uncultured Schlesneria sp. | reverse complement strand
GACCGCAAGAGCCTTGCATCGAATACGATTGATTCAGGCTGCCGAAAGCCGAACCCAAGTCTTCCAGTTCGTTATTGATATTGAAGCTGACTTCCGACAGTCCGACGATCATTCCCAGGACGGCGACCGTCGCAACGATGACCAATTCGGCAGAGATAATGAAACCGGCTTCGTCGTTCATCAGGTTCGTGAAGAGTGCGTTCATGGCGGAGTTCCTTTCTGAGGACTCAAGAGACATTTGTCTGCTGTTTGGTTTGTTGTGAGTTGTGTTTCACAGGATGATCAGGTGTAAAGCAGACTGAATGCCAAACCTTTCGCCAACCAAAGAATTGACCGCTATTTTGAAGCCATAAAAGATCGTAAGACATAACCTTAAAACAACTTCAGTCGCAAAAAAGATTTTGTAAACCAGCCTTTACAGATCCATTTTGGCCGCACGGCGGATGTTGACGAATCACCACAACTTGCCGGCCTCAAATATCGATAACATTTGACAATAAAACGACTTGTGGCGCCCCATCACCGGCTGGAAACATGAGGCGATTTCGCATCGACGAAATCCGGCAACTTAACCCTTCTGAATTAATGCCCCGTTTGACGCTTTCCTGGCCTTGGAATTTCGAACCGAAGTCGAGATCGTAAGCCGCGCTGAAGAACCGGTTGCTTTCCTGATCCCGTTTCCAGCCGTTACCACAATCAGTTCGCGACCATGCCGAATCCCCCATCCTCCTGAGAACCTGGAATGACTGTGTCACCCACAACGGCGGTCGCACGCTGGAAGGCCGTTGCTCTTGGACTCTTGTTCGCGCTGGCCGGGTTGGTCATCTGGAACGGAGCCGATCGTAAAGCGTCCGATGCCACGCAGCCGTTATCTCAGAGCCCTGCACCCAAGGCTCTTCGGTCCGCTCCTCAAACTCTGAAACTCGGCAGCTTCAATATCCACAGCGGCAAGGGGCGAGATGGCGTACTGAATTTGTCTCGTACCGCAGAACTTCTGTCCGACATCGATTTCGTTGGCCTGTACGAAGTCCGGGCAACGTCCCAAACCAACCAACCGAATCAGGCTGCGTCATTGGCTAGTTTGTGCGAAGCGGCATGGTTGTTCGCTCCGACCGAACAACAATGGTGGACTAATCATTTCGGCAACGGTTTGCTGTTTCGCCGGCCGCTTCGGTCGGTCATGCGGATTCCGCTGGTGAATACCCGCGGGAAAGCCTATCGAAACTCCATTCTGTCGACCGTCGAGTTGGAACACGCCGACGTCCAGATTATCTCCGTGCACATCGATCGCGAGAATGATCGCCGCAGCCAACTACAATCCATGATCGACCTGTTCCTTGGCCTGCAGGCCCCCTGCGTCTTGATGGGCGACCTCAATACGACCGAAGGCGATCCGCTGCTGATTGGCCTACGCGATCGGCAAGGCGTACACAGCCCGCTCCACGAATCTCTCGAACAGGGACCACCCAGCGGAACGATCGATTGGATCTTCACTCGTGGGCTGAAAACGATCTCGGCAGCCCTGATCGACAACGGCGCCTCGGACCACCCGTTCGTGAAGGTGGAACTGGCGCCGCTCGATTTGCCTGAGGACGATCGGCAGCAAAGGTGAAGGCCAGCGCGAATCAATCGCGATCGCTCGCTAAGCGTTGTACGGCTGGATGACGTGCTGGTCCATGCGGCTTGAGATCTCTTTCAGACGATCCAGTTCCCCACCCCGCACTTCGGCGGTGGCCCAGCCCGAGTATCCAATCTTTTTCAAGGCCGCGAGCACGGCCGGCCAATCGCAATCTCCATCGCCAATCTCGACACCAAAGCCGGCATACTTCCCTTTTTCGTCCGCGACTTTACGGCTGAATTCCTTGATATCCAGCTTCCCAATCCGCGTTCCCAGCGTCTGAATCCAATGAGCGGGCCAACCATAGTTGACGATATTTCCTACATCGAAATAGGATCCGACGATCGGACTTTCAAATTCGTCGATGTACCGCTTCATCTCGACCGGACTCAGCAAGAAATTGTTCCAGACGTTTTCGAACAAAATCTTGATGCCAAGTTCCGTCGCCAAGGGAACGCACTTCTTGATTTCGACCTGTGATCGTTGATAGGCGTCTTCGTACGAAATCTCGTTGTTGACCACGGCAGGAACCAGCAGCACTGTCGTGCCGCCGTAAATCTTCGTTTCTCGCAAGCACTTCTGCAGGATCTCAACCCCTTTGGCTCGGACCGCAGGGTCAGGGCTGCTTAACGGTTCCCCCCAATGAACGTAATCAACCATCCCATGGACGATGAGTCCCGATTCAGCCATGGCTCGCTGGACGTCATCAACCGGTTGATCGCTGTCGACATCGATCCCTTCGAAGCCAGCTTCTTTCGCCATTTTGAACTTATCGACCAGCGAGCCATTCCCTCGAATCATGCTCAGCTTCAGGGCCTTGCGAAGCATTGGTTTGTCGGCCGCCGCTTGGGCCGTTCGAGTGGCGACGGAGAACACCCCGGCCGCCGCAACGACGCCAGCGGTTTTCAAAAAATCACGTCGGTCAAAAGTCGAATTCATGGTGTGTCTTTTGAGAGAAGGTTGAACGAGCGGTTCGCATCGATGCCAGCGGATTTGTAACATCCAGTGAACGAATTCGGCAAACAGAATCGGTGAAGTCCGCACCGGACGACTAACAAAATCAATCGGCAGCGGTGATCCTGATTGTGCGGAAATCGACGTTTGTCGACACGATATTCTTGGTCAGCATGGGGGCGTCATGGATCAGCTGCTTACGGGAATTCACCAGTTCCACACGAACGTCTTCCAGCACGAACGATCATTCTATACCAAGCTCGCCTCAGGCCAGCATCCGAGCGCACTGTTTATCGGATGTTCGGACTCACGTGTTGACCCTTCGATCATTACTCAAGCTCGGCTGGGCGAATTGTTCGTGCTGCGCAATGCGGGCAACATCATTCCCTGCCACGGAGCTTCGAACGGTGGCGAACCGGCGACCATCGAATATGCCGTCTCGGCGCTGGGTGTGAAGGACATCATCGTCTGCGGCCATTCCGGCTGCGGTGCCATCCAAGCAATGCTACAGCCCGAGAAGATGGCCAAACTGCCGCTGGTGCGGGGATGGCTGAATCAAGCCGAAGCCACGCGACAAATCGTGACCGAAAATTATTCCCAGTACTCGGGTCCGGCCCTGCTCGAAATCGCGGTTCGCGAACATGTGCTGGTGCAGATCGAAAACCTGCAAACGCACCCGGCGGTGGCCGTGAAATTGCAACGCGGCGATCTCACGCTGCATGCCTGGATCTACCAAATGGACACGGGCGAGGTTCTGGCCTATTCCACCGCCGACGGAGGTTTCGCGGCGCTCAATCATCTCGCCCCGCATGAAGCCAGCAAACGTAGCGTCGCCAACCACCGCAAAGCGAAAAAGCCGTCATCGCGCTGAACGCCCCGCGGCATCGATCCCGCGGAAGATCTTCCGTCACGACCGAATTGACCTGAGTGGTTCGGCGAGTGATACTCTTTGGATTGCATCAGCCAGTGCTGATGCACAAATCGTCGAAGCAACTGGACTTCCGATGTATCCACCGAGTGCCTGCCTTGACCACAATTTTTCCTTGCCAGAATCCGATGCGATCTTTGACATCGTGAGGAGTTGCTGATGCCACTCGCTCGAATCTTCGGGATAGTGTTGCTGTTATTTCTGATGTCGACGGTCAGCCGAGCGGACGAGACAGCGATCGACTATTCGACGCAAATCAAACCACTGCTGACGAAGCATTGTGCCCAGTGTCATGGCGTCAAAAAACAGCAAGTCGGTTTGCGAGTCGATAGCGCATCGGGCCTGTTTACTGGCGGGGACAGTGGTCCCGTCGTGATCCGCGGCGAGTCCGCCAAAAGTCTGCTGGTGCATGCCATCACGGGGACCGAGGGGGCTTCGCAAATGCCACCTGAGGGCGACAAACTGACGGCCACCGAAATTGACTCAATCCGGCACTGGATCGATGAAGGAGCCAAATCTCCGGCCGATGAAGTGACGGAAATTGCGGCGGCCAAGACCAGCGAACATTGGGCCTTTCAAACGATCCGCTATTCGATTCCTCCCCAACTCGAATCCAAAGCCAGTCTCCAAAACGGCATCGACAACTTTGTTCGCCAGCGGCTGGAACAAGAGAAACTGGCTCCGTCAGAACAGGCCGAACGAACAACTCTGGTGCGGCGAATCCATCTCGATCTGCTGGGGATCCCTCCGACGGTTGAGACCATCCATGAGTTCCTGGCGGATCAGTCCCCCGACGCTTATGAACGGCTGGTTGACCGACTGTTGGCCTCGCCCCACTATGGAGAACGCTGGGGCCGCGATTGGCTGGATGCGGCTCGCTATGCCGACTCCAACGGCTTCACCCGAGACCAGCCACGAACCATCTGGAAATATCGCGACTGGGTCATCAACGCGTTCAATGCCAATCTGCCGTTCGATCAATTCACGATCGAACAAATCGCGGGAGATCTACTGGTCCAACCGACACTCGAACAACTGGTCGCCACCGGCTTCCACCGCAATACCTTGATCAATGAAGAAGGAGGAACCGACCCGGAGCAGTTCCGTGTCGAAGCGGTTGTCGATCGCGTCAACACGACGGGGACCGTCTTCTTGGGTCTGACGGTCGGCTGTGCTCAATGTCATGATCACAAGTACGACCCGATCTCACAGCGCGAGTACTATCAGCTGTATGCCTTCTTCAACTCGACAGACTTTGCCCCCGGTGATCCTGCTGCGCCGCGCATCGATGTCCCGACACCGGAACAATTTCGCCAGGGCGAGCCCGAGCGTGCGGCCCAGATCCGTGCCGAAATCCGCCGGCTGGAACAAGAGCTGAAAGACCAGGCCGAGAACATCGCCGCCGATTTGACGGCCTGGGAACAAACGCTGACTTACGAAGATAAGAAGGCCCTTCCGTTCAACGTCAAGAACGCGGTCGACTTGCCCGTCGTCGATCGTTCGGAAATTCACAAACGTGATCTGGATGGCTATTTCCGTGGACTGCGCGTCGCACGAGACAAATACACGCAACTCGATGCCATCGCAAAACTGCGCGATTCCGAGCCGAAGTTTTCGACCACGATGATCACTCGCGAAACGCCCGAACCGCGGCCCACGCACATTCATGTTCGCGGCGACTTCCTGCGCCGTGGTGCGGCCGTGGAACCCGCCGTGCCGGTGGTGTTGGGATCGGTCAACGCTCAACAACCAGCCACCGATCCAACCCATCATCGAGCCTCTCGACTGAGTCTGGCGGAATGGCTGGTCAGCTCGAGCAACCCGCTGACGGCACGGGTCGTCGTCAATCGGTACTGGCAACGATTCTTCGGACGGGGTCTCGTCGAAACAGAAAACGATTTCGGGACCCAGGGAGACCGGCCGACACATCCCGAACTACTGGATTGGCTGGCCAGCGAATTTCGCGGTACTTGCGATCTCACCGCCGACCAGACCTCCGTGATCTCGTCAACACCGATTGGCAACGGGCCACGAGCGTGGGACATGAAGCATCTGCTGCGGCTGCTGGTCACATCGGCCACCTATCGGCAATCGTCGCATACTCGGCCCGATCTGATGGAAGTCGATCCCTTGAACAAATTGCTGGCGCGTCAATCACGAATCCGCGTGAACGCCGAGGCGATTCGTGACGCGGCCCTGACGGCAAGCGGTCTCTTGTCCGAGGAACTGGGCGGGGCCCCGGTGTTCCCTCCGCAACCGGACGGCGTGTTCGACTTCACTCAAGACAAGAAGCCCTGGACGACATCGATCGGCCGCGAACGTTATCGCCGGGCGGTTTACACACACCTTTGGCGATCGAGTCTTTATCCGTCGATGGCGGTCTTCGATTTCCCCGAACCGAACGTCACGTGTACTCGACGGATTCGTTCCAACACGCCACTGCAGTCGTTGACCCTGGCCAACGACGAAACGTTCTTCGAATTCGCCCGAGGCTTCGCCGTCAGATTACTCGACGAGAAATCGATGGATGACAGCCAGCGATTGTCGTTCGCCGTCGAGGCGGCGATCGGTCGCGAACCCGCTTCGGCGGAATTAGCTCGACTGCGTGCTTATCTGCAGCAACAGCGAGAACGATTTGTCAAAGATCCTGCGGCGGCCGAATCATTTGCCCCGAACCCGGTTCCCGCAGGCGTCACCACGTCGGAAGCAGCGGCCTGGGTCGCCGTCTCACGAGTGCTCATGAACCTGGATGAATTCATCACTCGTGAGTAACGGATAGCGCCTGCAAACATAGTTCGTCAGGGCTTCGATCAACTCCACGCGAGCCGCTCGGATCGTGAAGGTGTGATCGGCGTCGTCAATGAATTCGATTTTCAATCGACCCGTGGCTCGTAACCGACTGGCCTTTCGTTTCGCATGAAAGTTCAAAATACCGAACCCGGGATCGGTGGCCGCAAAGAACATCGCCAGCTTGCGGTTCGCATTGACGATCTTCTGCAAGTCGCCCGCCAGATCTTCCTGTTGAGGATGCGACAGCCCCAGGGTCCGTCGGGTATCGAACCCCACCGCCGTCTTCGAATCGGGAGTATTCTTGAGGACCTTCAGCCGGCGCGCCAGCAGAGTCATGGCTCCGCCGATCCCGATCTTGCTGTTGCCGGAAAACAGCTTCACCCATTTGCGAGGATCCAGCACCACCGTCTTATAATAATTGAACGACCTGAGATGCTTCGTCGGCGAATCATCCAGGGTCATCCCGTCTTTCCAGAAGTACGTCAACGGATTGATGAGAATCGATTCAACGAGTGCGGGATTGGGAATCTGCACGGCCGATTGAAACGCCGCATAGGCGCCCGAGCACAGCCCCATCAGCATGATGCGGGTCGCGCCGAATTTCTGCTGAACCTGACGCAGCGTCAGATCGATATCGCGGAACGCGGTCGACGGATACGGGTTGTTGTGGTCGGCCGATTCCGACACGCTATCACCCAGACCACTCAAGTCCATTCGCAAACAGCGAAATCCTTCGGCCGCCAATCGTCTCGCGATCAACACATTCAGCCGGCTGGGACCGATGCGATGTGTCGAGCCGGCGTTCAGCAACACGATCAGCGGCAATG
Source organism: uncultured Schlesneria sp. (assembly GCA_903871875.1). Lineage (GTDB taxonomy): Bacteria > Planctomycetota > Planctomycetia > Planctomycetales > Planctomycetaceae > Schlesneria. Next base: position 19,743 of record CAIQIR010000157.1, on the reverse strand, counting down.
TCGCATCCACGACACGCGTGGGTTCGCTAACGATTCCAAACAGCGCCGGATGCGTATTGATGATCAGGGGCGATTCACGAATTCGGTCGTCGGACCACTGGGTTTCCGATAAGCGTGTGACGGTCGAAACCAACGACGAGGACAGACGATTGGCATCGTCATGACAGACCAGAGTCTTGGAATCGCTATCGATCACATGCGTCAGCCAATCGGCGATTTGATGGATCGCTCGGTGGGGAACCTGACTGCGATGCGGTTCGGCCATCATTTCCGCGTATCCGCCGGCGGTGATCTGCTCGACTCTGATTCCCAGCGACGTCCAGTGCTGCGAAAGTCGATTGTCGTCGGGAAGATCCGAGCGGTTCACAATCAGCACGCGTTCACACGCCGGCCGTGTCTTCAACAAATCGATCTGGCCCAAATCGGCGGCCGTATCGGAAGTCATCACGAAGCCGGCCGCTTCAATATCACTGGAACCCTCCGACGAGCGGCGCGCCGGCGCTTGAGACGTCAGCGCGAGTGCCTTCATTTCCCGCACGTAGGTGCGGCCCTTCTGCACGGGCGACCACAGGATCAGGTTGTCGATCTCGTTCTCGTCCGTCACTAACGTGGCCAGTGCCGCACCCATCCGCAGTCCCACCAGGCTGATCCGGTGACAGCCCAGATTCTCACGCATCCATTTGACGCATTGATTGATGTTCGACAGCCAGGTCCGATAGCGATGCGGATCTTCGTCGACACCCGGTGAATCACCTGTGCCGTGCCAATCAAACCGCAACGTGGGAATCATTTCACTGGCCAGCTGATCGGCCAGTTGCCGCAGCGCGCGATGTGAATGCAATTGTTCATAGCCAATCGGCGGACAGATAATCACGCCGTGATCGACGTGGTCCTGATCAGACGACTGATGTAACCAGGCGAAGATCGGTTCTCCCTGCCCTTGCAGGTAGAAGGCCGATCGATGCAGGAATGCGTCCTGGCCCGTGACTTCCTCCGCAGGCGCGGCCACAAAATCGATCAGGGAGGCAGACATGGTTGCGTCCTATTCTCGATTCTTGGGTAAAGAGACCAGCAGGGGCGATTCCAAATTCAGGGCTTCGACATCCGACCGAAACAGCGGCGGAGCATCGCCCATCGCGGTAAAGCGAACGACCTTCTTCCGCTGTGGCGGCAAATGAAAATAATTGTCGTCTGGCAAATAACCCTTCGCGCTCAAGCGAACGTTGTGCAGGAACCGATCCGAATGCAGTGTGACCTGGCAATCAAACTGTCCCGTCCGTTCCGCAACCGCTTCCACGACAGCCGGGACGATGTGGGATTCGCGGCGACGAATGAAATGACTGGCTTCGCTGATCACCTGATGGTCCGCATCAAACAAGGTGGCGATCGCCACATCATGATGTGGCGGACCGAAACGGTAGGCATAACTCACGTCATAGAATCCGCCCAGGATTTCATCGGCGCTGATCAACTGCCGTCCGCGGCCGGCCAGTTCCAGTGAGATTTCCTTCTTCGCGACGATGACGTTCGGTTCTTTCAGCAGCGTGACTTCCGCGAAGCCCTGCAGCGGTGCCGCAGTCTCGTTGATCAGATGCAGGTGCAGACCGTTCAATCCTTCGTCGGTCAGCGTGACCTGTTGGCTTTGCCAGGTACGCTTCAAATAATAATAGGCCGCTTTGGGCTGACTGGTACTGTCGATCACGCCCCAGCCGGAGGCTGGCCAAAGGTCTTTGAAGAACCAGACCAGCCCACCCCGGTTTTGACTGTGAAGACTGCGCCATTCGGAAAAGGTCTGGGCCATCATTTCACCCGAAGCCAGACGGCTGAGCTCCAGATAGCGAGACATTTCGGTCGATCGCAACGAAACCGGATCGACTCCGTAGATCTGTTTCAGGTAATGATCGCGCACATCTTCAAAGTCCCAGCCGGCTCCCGTATCGCGGGGAACCCGTTGTTTCCACTTGGGATGATGAGCGACAGGCAAGGCCCCGTCAGTGATGGCATTGATCGTGTCCGGTTCCGGAATGTTGGCAAAGCCCAGGCATTCCGGTGTGAACTTCACGCTGGCCTGACGGAGTTCCGCAGGCGACCGCAGGTAAGCCCCCACACCGTAGTAATGACTGATGCCCGTCCCCGGATGAAACGGCAAGACACCCCCGGACGGTGTCGACGGCACGTAAACCGTGTCTGGATGGTACTGAGCACACAGACCCGGCAATCGTTCGGCGAACCAGTTGTTCCGCCACAATTCGCGCGGCATGCCCAGCATCGCGGCCTGTTGTTCGATCTCGCTGTTGCCGCAGTAGACCACGACGCTCGGATGTCGGGACAGTCGACGCAGTTGGCCGACCGCTTCTCGCTCGATGTTTTCCGCGAATGACGGATCGTCGATCGGATAGTCCATGTTGGCGAACATGAAGTCCTGCCAGACCAGCAGACCCAGGTCGTCACACAATTGATAAAAGAGATCGCTTTCGTAGGTCATCGTGCCGATGACGCGCAGCATGTTCGCGCCGGCGTCTCGCGCTAGCGTCAAATCTCGCCGCAGCGCGGCTTCGGTTCCATTTAGCGTGAACACATTGGAGACCGTCCAGCAGGCTCCCCGGCAATGGATCGGCTGCCCGTTGAGTTCCACCGCGAATCCGTGGTCCTGATTCACGTGTAACTGACGGAAGCCGACGCGGCCGCAATCAAACTCGTGCCGATCAGTGCCCGATTCGACAATGATCTGGCATGGAAACAGCGGCTGTTCTCCGTGCGTATGAGGCCACCACAGCGGCACATTCGCCAGACGCAGTGTGCCACTCACCGACGGCTGACCTGCCTCGTCCTTGACGGCCAGTTCGCATTCGTGAGATCCCACTTGCAGCAGGACTCGATCAATGGGCGAAGTCGATTGCAGAGTGGCCTGGACCGTCACCATGCCGTCGGTGCCGTCCACGCGTGTCTTCAGTTGAACGTCGGTTAGCGACGTCGCCAGCCGTTCCAATCGGATGTCGCGCCAGGGTCCAATCGTCGGGACCGGAGGACACCAGCCGGGGATGCGACCGACCAGTGTGGTACGTCGCCAGCGCAGTTGCTGGTGATTGACCAGGTTCGTTTTCCAACGCGGCCGCGGTCGCTTCTGTTGCAGATCGGCGGACATCGAACGGAAGCCGATGACCAGTTCATTCTGAGTCTGCAGCAACGAAGAAATATCGAGCCGATAAGCTCGAAACATGTTGTCCGTCGTCAGCAGTCGTTCGCCATTCAGCCAGACTTCGGCCAAGGTGGCCAATCCGTCGAACGACAACCAGCAGGGTCCATTCAGACGGTCGTCGTCGGCAGCAGCGAACGTTGTCTGGTACCACCAGTCGCTCGCGTCGATATTCGGCGGCTGTTGCATGTCCCATTGACCGGCATCGTTCAACGCGCCGGCCACCGTGCCGGGAACGGACGCCGACAGCCATTGTGAGGCCCGGTCCTGCAGCTGTTCGGGATGCGAAACGACGCCCGGTGCGTGCGAGCAGCATGACCACGGACCAAAGACCAAAGTCTTCGCCGTCGTATCCTCGCCAGTCACAGGCACGAGTACGTCGAGCATTTCGTGAATCCACTCACTTTCAATCGGCGGTTAAGAACCGCGCCTTCAGATCCTCCGTCGCCATCCGCCAGGTCGCAGCCATCTGATCCACGGCCGCCAAATCGAGTGTCCGCTTGCGGGCCATCGCTCGAGCCAGTTGGAACTGCATCGACTTGGCGCCGGTCGACAATCCGTCGAACTGCTCGACCGATCGTTCCAGTCCCGCGATTCCATGTCCTTGCAGCCAGCGCAAATAGGTGGCCGTCAGTTCGTAACAGGCGCCAAACTGACGCAGTGTCGCGAACGAGTATTGATGAAACGTTTCGATCGGTTCATTGGCCAGCCATTGCAGATCGGCGGCAAAGCGGGGCTTGAACTTCTCAAACGGATTGCTGTCCGGAAGCTTCTGCAGTTCGGCCTTCAATCGATTGAGCGACGTTTGCACCAAGGCCTGCTCCGAGACCGGCGGCGCTTCGCGGCGTTTGACGATTTCCACATACGGCGGCAAGACCGACGGATGAGGGACGCCCGACAAATGCAGGATGTTGACGAAGTCGTCACCACTGAGGTGGTAGTAACCTTGACCGTGGAAGTAGCCCATCCGCTGGCCCGCGACATCGATCTCGATGACGGCCACCGTCGATTTCACATGCCCCAGTTGATAGGCCGTGCCTGCCGTGTCGGGAAGGTAGTACGAATCGAGCTCGACCAGGACCGGACGGCCCATTCCCACCTGTTCGTCAAGATGACGGACCAGCGGTTGCCAGATCTGCAATTCCTGGACATCCAGTCCGTACAGATGGTAAAGGTCGGCCAGGGGGAACTTGAAGAACGTCCACTGGTCGCCTTCGAAATCGATCGCCAGTGTAAACGGCAGTGCCGCGATCGGCTCGAACCCCCACGCGTGCAGCAGTTCGATCCAAACGTCGACATAGCAATTCGTCTCGGCCCATTGGCGTTCCTGGGCATGAATGGCATGCCGGGAATACGCCGTCGGGTCGAGTGGAAAAACGTGTTTTGTCATAATGCGAGTACATTCTTGACGCTGGCAGGCCATTGATCGGGATCAAATCCATGGGTCTTAAACAGGGCCAAGGCAATCCGTTCCAAACCGAAACCGATGCAGGCCGAGTGAGCGTAACCGCCGTCCGCCGTCTTGATGTCGAAGGCATGACCAAAGTGGTCCAGGTGGCAATTGCAGGAAGTAATGGCCGTCGGCTTTTCCGTGGTGGCCACCCCGATCACCAGTTCGTACTTCAGAATCTGTTCTTTTTGCGTCGCGGCCATCATGCGTCCGCCCCGGCCGAAGAACGGGTCGTTGGCGACGACCCTCTCCACGTTCAGGCCGACGCTATTCAGGACTTCTTCGCCCACTTCCAGCCAGTGATCGCGATGGATCACCGCTTCTTCGGCAGTGCCCAGACGAACAAATTCGCGTTGACGGAAGATCTGCATGCGGCAGGGATCGACCGAAGGTTCATGACGGAACACAAATGATCGCAGGTCGACGATCCGGCCCCCTTCGGGCAGCGTACCCGTGGCAGTCGGATACAGCGGATAGCAAGCCGCTGGAGTCATCATGACTTCCGTCGGTTCCAAGTCGCGTGTCCAATCGTCGCCTTGATGACGCTTTTGCAGCAGCCGCGCATGATCGCGTTCGTTTCCCATGAAGCTCTGGACCGAACCCATCAGATCGGGAAAATTTTCAATATGACTGGTCTTCAGATATGTCTGACGACTCATAATTGCCGGAAAGCGCATGACCTCGGCTTTGTACGACACGGCACGACGAGTCACCGCCTGTTCGAAGCGTTCGATCACGCCTTCAAACACGCCGCTGTGTCCGTAGAGCCCCTTCACCCCTGACGGAATGAGTAGTCCGGCCGCGGTCAATTCATCCAGATAAGCCTGATACGAAGCAGTCAGAGTTTCCGTTGAGAGACAGCACATTGTTCTAATGTCCTTCTTTATGAACCATCAACATGGTGGCGTTAAGTTTGGTAATGCGGTCGTTGTTCACCATCAGAGCGGCACCGTAGGAATCACGCAGGTGCCGCGCGAGGCTGAATTTCGAATCATTGCGATAGCCAGAAATCCCGCAGATCAACAAGGCCTTGCCGACGATCTCGACGATCCGTTGTGAGCAGGAGACCTTCAGATTGTTCGTGCGAATGGAGAAGCCGAATCCTTTGAACGCTTCGGGACAGTTCTTGTCCAGCAGTTCCTGATATTCACGAGTCACGCTTTTGACGTTGTGACGCATTTCCTGCAGCACTTGATCGACTTCGGCCAGACGAACGGCCGAGATCGGTGTTTCGCCCGGAGTCTTCCGTGCTTCGGCGCGCACAAAGGCGCGGGCCCGGTTGACGGCGTCCATCGCAATGCCTGACCAGAGAGCGCCCCAGACAATGTGCGAGTAAGGATGCATCGTCTGCGTAAGAATGTCGGTAAACGAGGCCGGCAGAATCTGGGCCGTGTCGCCAATCGCTGTCAGCGTGAAGCCGGAACTGCAGGTCCCGCGGAAGCCCATCGTGTCCCAGGTGGACAACGGTGTGGCCGTGTATTCGCCGCGACGAACCATCACATGGACTTGATCGCTGGCCGGTGCATCCGGCGAACGGCGGCAGGTCACCAGGATGTCGTCCGCTTGTTCTCCGTACGAGATGACCGGAGCCTTCTTCGTCAGGCTGAAATTGTCGCCGTTCACTTCGATCGCACAGATGCTCGACAACAGATCGCCACCGGTGCCAATTTCCGTGGTCGCCGAGGCCATCAACAATTGCTGTTCGACCAGCTGTCGCAGGTAGTTCTGAAAAAAGAGTGACTCTTGTCCGTGGTGCACGACACAAGCCACCTGGATGCAGTGCATGGCGTAAATCATGGCCGACGAGCCGCAGTACTGGCCGAGGACTTCACAGATCTCGCCAATCTGATGAATGTTCAGGCCCATCCCGCCGTATTCGGCCGGCACATAGGCGCTCAGCAGCCTGGCGTCTTTGAGAGCCGTGATGGATTCGGTCGGAAACCGGGCATCGCGATCGACGTCCGCGGCGTGAACCGCCAGCGTGTCACGGCCGATGGCGTGAACCTGACGCAGCAGATCATCAAATTCGGCAGTCACTTCAAGATCGGCACTGCAAACGAGCGTATTCATGGCATTCCACAACGCAGGAGGACGTTCGCGATCAACGCACGAAAGTTGATCTGTCAGGATCGACGAACCGCATCAGCTGGCGAGGTTCGAAACAGCTTCGGTAATGGCCGAGACACTTTTGAAGGTCTTGCGGCTGAGCATGGATTCCGGGAATTCGATATCGAACCGATCTTCCAGGGCCAACATAATTCCGACGGTGGCCAGCGACGTCAGCCCCACCGCATACAAGTCGCTTTCTTCATCCAGGCTGTTCACATCGACCGACAAGCGGCCGTGCTGTGCGAGGATTTCACGAATGGCTTCGACTTCGACGCGCAGCGGATTGGCAATCTCGTTCATGATTTCAGGCATCGTTTCACCAGTACCCCAAATTGATCCCCGTGCGGACCATGATCCGCGCGAGACACGTTTTTTTGACGTTTCCCCGACGAGTGTTGTCGAGATCCGTGGGCCAACGAGTCCCCCTCGGGATGCTTCGTCCGCTGGAATCACCGAACGACGAACGCATTGTTCCGTCGTCTTGACGGCAATGGGTCAGTCACCTCGCTCCACTCCGAAACCTAGCTCGGATTTCCGGAAGCGCTCAAAAAATGTTGCGAGATGACACCGAACTTCGATGCTTTTTCGCGAAACGACGCGGGAATTATCGTGCCAACCGGGCCGAAAAAAGGGCGTGCCCCAAGACGAAAATAGCCGCACAGATTTGAAGTTACGGCAAAAACAGGTCCGGGTGCGATTTGGAAACTCGACGGACTTCGCAGGCCGCGCCTGACCCCGGCGTCATCGCCGGGAATTCGTGGCGAAAAGCAACGTCTATTGATTCTGAAGACAATACAAATGGTTCTGACCACGCAAAAACAGTTGCGGGCCGGCGATCGCCGGTGAGGCGTCAATCTGATCATCCAACTTGTTCGTCGCCAGGACTTCCACGGTCGACGAGCGTTTCAGGACCACCGTCGTACCGTCGCGGCCAGTGAAGTAGATCCGATCGGCGGCTCCCACCGGCGAGGCATAGATATTGGATAAGTCCTGCAAACGGGTCGCTTCCATGATCGGCTGGCCGGTCTTCGCATCCAAACAGGTCAGGATGCCGCTGTTCAGTTTGTTGAAGAACAGCCGATCACCGTACAGCAGTGGCGACGGAACGTAGGGCGTGTCTCGTTCGAACTTCCAGGCGATTTTGTCGCTGCCGGTCAGATCGCCCGTGGCGTCGATCGGAATCGACAACGCGGCACTGCCACGATAACCGCTCATACAAATCACATCCTGACCAAACAAGACGGGCGACGGAGTCACATTGGAGACCTGACCGCCGCATTCCCACAACAGTTCGCCTGACTTCAAGTCATAGCTGCGAACCTTGCGGCTGGCATTCGTGATGACCTGAGTCCGGCCGTTCTGCTCCACAATCAGCGGAGTGGCCCAGGCGCTGATTTCTTCGCGCGGAATCTTCCAACGCGTTTCACCGGTCTTCGCATCCATGGCCAGAATGTACGAGTTCGATTCGTTGTCGCGATCGAGAACCACCACATCGCCATAAGCAACGGGCGAACTCGCTTCACCAAAGCTCAACCGAGTCGACACATTTTCGAGCGTCTTTTTCCACCGCAATTCGCCGTCCAGGTCATAGCAGTACATGCCGCGTGACCCGAATGAGACGAACAGCGATTGCCCATCCGTAAACGGTGAGGCCGAGGCATGGCTGTTATCGCCATGATGACCTTCATTCGGCAGTTCTTCGACGGCCGTCTTTTCCCACAGCACTTTTCCCGTTTGCCGATCCAGACAGAGGACCACAAAGCGGAACAAGGTATTCGGGAACTTGATCCCAAACGGACGTTCCGGCTGATCCTCGAGCTTCGCGGCTGTCTCGTCGATTTTTCCGGTGTTGATGGCCGTCGTTAAGAAGATCCGTTCACCCCAGACAATGGGACTCGACTTGCCCTGCCCGGGGATTTCGGCTTGCCATTTCACATTCGAAGTCGAGCTCCACGCGATCGGCGGGTCACCGGCCGGAGCCACTCCCGTTGCGTCGGGTCCGCGCCACTGGTGCCAGTTCTGCTGTCGCTGTGCAGCCAAGTCAGCCGCCAGCAAGGGGCTGCCCATCCCGGCCACCGCCGTCACGACGACTACGAACCAATTGAGACGACACCACATGAAAGTCTCTCCCCGGCAATTCACTGGCGAGCTCTGAAGACATCGAACAGCCATCGATTCGAGCGACGCGAACCCAGAAAACGATCCACGGAATCTTAGTCATCAGCCCGCGTTTTTCACCACGACCAGCACGGCGACTTCAGGCAAGCTTCAGAGACGTTCATTCGACTCGGACAACCGAACGCGTTTTTGCGAATTTGCTTGGCCAACATGGCCAAGTTGGCAAACATCCCTGTTTTGTAGCGTTTAGACCAGTTTTCGGTTTGGCAATGTTGGCCAACATCCCTATTTTGTTGACTTCCGTGCAGGCGACCCTTACGAAAGCCCATCAAAAACAGGTTCTTGCCCGGGTTCTTCCACGAGCCGGCCGCGCGAGACACGGATTGCCCCTGGCGCTTCGCGCGATCTTGACGCGTCAGCAGCGCCGCAATCGCAAGGCAGAACAGGAGCAGACTTCGACCGGCAGCGGATTCACGCCTGAAGCGCGTCGCGTTGTCCACAGGCATCACACCTGCCCAGACCCCAGACCAAGCCGGGCGAACGACCTGAAACCCGCCTGGCCGTTCCGCACCAGACGCCGACAGTCCCGATAAATTCCACATGGAAAAACCTTTTTTTCTGCGCGTCGCACAATGGGTTACGAATCACCCCGTCGTTCACGCGATTCCGATTTCCGCCATTGAGTGACCCGCCGACATACACACCAGCCACGCACATACGATACTACTAGATAAACAGTCGACACGCAATACGAATATGACAATTTTTATAAAATTTGAGAAAAAATATGCGAGGGGGGACTTTCAACGCGAACGCCGTTCGTGATTGATCTGTCACCAACGGCTGGTGTCGCGGTTATGGACATCGCTATCGCGACGGCGCGCCGACCCCATTGCAACGAATTTGCTCATTTTTGATCGCAATACGTTGGGGGATTCGCTGAAATTGTGAATTCAGAAACGACCGCAGTTAAGCCTGCTGGACACCGTCTGCGCTTGCTGGATTTGGTCAGGTTAAATCACTCGGCGAATGAGACTCAGAACGGTCGGTGATGCAAGAGGGGGGTCTCGCACCGTATCTCCATCTCGAGCGCCTTTGATTTCAGTCCGAACTTGATCAACTGGGAACGTGTCAGACGATCGATGGTAGTCTGTTGGAAGCCTGCTAAAACATCATTCGATAGGATTGTTTGATCCGTCGCACAAGTCGAAGGAAACTTCAGATGGATGAACCGCTTTCCAAATCGCAACAACGACTGCGAGGTCGAAAGCTTGTCGAGATGACTGATGACGAGTTGCTGGAATGGATTGATGCTTGCGAAAAGATGGAACGAGGGGTTAGTGCGGCCAAGGCCCGCCGTTCGTGGAAGCAAAGCGGTCAAAATGCACACGAGGAACTTAAACGCCGAAGGATGAACGAAACCGAGTGGCTGGCTTGCTGCGATCCGGGGCCGATGCTTGAGTTCCTTGGGGACAAGGTGAGTGACCGCAAGCGACGTCTGTTCGCCTGCGCATGTTGCCGCCGTATCCAGCACTTCTTCAGCGATGAGCGAAGTTTGAAGGCCGTTGAAGTCGCTGAACTTTACGCCGATGGACTGAAAGATCGTGTCCACCTTATCGGAGCGAGGGATGAAGCAAGAGACGTCAAGCGGCAGTTTCGGGCAAATTATGCCGAGCGGCAGTTTTTGGAGCCTGCTGACGCCGTCGTTTTGCGGGCAGCTGGTGCGGCACAGGATGTGACTCGAGATACCGGAATGAGTGCAGCCATAAACTGCTATTGCGAAACGTCAAGGGCGATGAACATGGAGGATACGAACGACTGCAATCCCGCCGAGCTACGGCAACAAGCCCTCCTCGTCCAGTGTATTTTCGGCAACCCGTTCAAACCCGCATTCCTCGATCCCTCTTGGCTGCGATGCAACGATGACACAGTGGTCAAGTTGGCTCGTGGCATCTACGACGAGCAAGCGTTCGACAGACTTCACATTCTGGCCAACGCACTTGAGGCAACGGGCTGTTCTGACACCGAAATCCTCGACCACTGCCGAATTCCGGGGCCGCACTTTCGGGGTTGCTGGGTCATTGATCTTCTACTGGGAAAGAATTGAGCCTCGCAGAGTAAGAAAAGCGTCGGACGCTCGAAATCAAACACAGAGCGGGGAGCATCGTTCGCTGATCGTCATCGGGTAAGTCAAATTGCCAACTCGTATCGTTTCTTCGGATCGCTCAAAGCCCTTTGAGCAGTTTCTTGGCTTCTTTCGCGGCGTCCGATTTGCTGTACAGTTCGACAACTTCCTGCAACCGCCGACGCGCAATGTCGATTTTTCCTCGATCAATAAACAATCGAGCCATTTCCAGTTGGCTTTCGGCAAGCCTGTCCAGTCGTTCAATCGCATCATCGATGAGTTGTTTTTGCTGTTCCGGTGTCAGGGTCGGGATTTTGGCTAATTCTTCTGTCATCGAGTGTTTCAAAACCTGTGCAAGAACATTGTTTTCAGAGTGACTTGTACTGGCTCGAACACGAACATCGGCTGGCCGGAGGTCAGAATTGCTGGCGGGACAGCGATCCCGCAAACAAGGCGCAAACGGACTTGTTTGCCAAACCCGAGGCCAGCGACGAATTTGCGAACGACTCTGACGGTTGGTTTCCGATGAAATTCGGACTGACCAGGACAGAGTGCAACTTCGTACTCAGCCCTCTCTTAGGGGGCTCAAGACCAAAACGAAAAATGCCTCCAACGAGCGCAGTTCGTTGGAGGCACAGGAGTGATGGTGTGTTGGATCACCATCCATCGAGGTGTATATCGATCGGTCCGAAACAGGACAAGATCATTCGGGGCCACTCGTCGCGGGAAGTTCAGAAAGACCTTTTTTCTTGTCGGCAAATTGGAAATTCTGACCGCTTTGCCGCACGGGCGAATGGGAATGGCAGAATCTGCAAGGCGTTCTCGACGACGAGTTTCACCTCAGCATGATCTGCACAAGCGGGATCTCGCAGCATTTCCCGCGGCAGCAGGTCAAGATTGTGGCGGGCCGCGGGAATCAGAAACCCAGTCCCTGTCGGCTATTGAATCGCCGACAACGCCAGTGCCTCCAGCTTGTTGTCGAGCATGACGGCGACGGCCGTGATCTCGGCATTTCCGAACTGCCCGAATTGCGAAGTGGGCTTGTCGTACTCCAGACATGTCTTCCCCGCTTTATTCTCGTAGATCAGCACCCGCAGCGGGGCGTACAGGCTTGCGCGAACGTCGTGCTGCGTCATCTGCAGGGCGAACAGCGGATTACCGACGACGTACTGGATGGCCCTGTGCTTCTGGCCCGCGAGTCCGAGCAGCGCCCCGTGATCGATCGCGTTGAACAGCATGAAACCGCTCGATCCGGCCATCGCCGCGATTTTGGCTTTGGCCTCCTCCGTATTCCCGCCTGCGGCGAGTGACCGATTGCGCACATCGACCTCGTATTTGCCTAATTGAAGCTCGAACGCTTGGGTCACTTCGTCGAACCGCTTGTCGCTGGTCAGTTGAACGTGCTCGACCGTGTAACGAGTGTCCTTCATCGAATTCCCTCCCCAAATCTGTCGACCTGACAACCCCGATACGAGAATTCTTGCCAGGATACGATGGATATCCATTGCCACCGTGCGGCAACGGAGCATCACGGCGAGGAATGAGTAAATACCACCCGCGCACTTTTGATGGTGCAATGGATCCCCGACCGATTCCGGCCCTCGCATTCCCCTTCGGGAAACCGTAATGTTCAACCGAGTCCTAAGACAGAATGAACGGCGGCCACGTTGTGGTGAGGGCCGGTCAAACTGTCCGGGCCGGCTACGAACACGAACAAGAATGGATTCCTCGTGCAAACCTTCTGCAAAATCATCGTCGAGTTGTCGAGCGGTCGTTGGTCGGCCTGGTTCCTCGATGTCCCAGAGATTCTTATCGGTGGTACACGCCCCGCTGATGCGGTTCGTCAGTTGCTCTGTCATTTTGGCGAAGACCAATTCCAGACAACGGAAATCTTCAGCTTGCCGGATGGCTCTTATGACGGGCATCTGGAATATATGATTCCGATGCGGAACCAACAACGAATTCCCATTCCTGCTGGGAATTGCCAATCATTCGACTTCGCCGCCCCATGAGCCTGCTGGCGACAACCGGTCGAGGGCAAGGTGGCACTGCAACGACGCGGTGGCTCATCCCGGTGCCGAAAAGAGACCCGATTGTCCCGCACCAGATCGTCATATGGCAGAACCTTCTCACCAGCTTCGATCGGTTTCGTGGGATGAATTCCTCCGAGAAATGATGCCTCCAACCCCTCCCCTTCTGCATCACATTCGGAATACGCTGGTCGTATTCATCCTCACGTTTTGCACATTCAGTCTGTTAGGCGTGATTGCGATGGCGACAGGTCTTCCGTTCCTCTTTCCATCGCTCGGGCCAACGGGGTTTTTGCTGTTTTACGATCCGCAATCACAGACCTCCGCACCCAAAAACGTCCTTTGCGGGCATGTTGTGGGAATTGTTTGCGGTTACTTTTCGCTCTGGGCGACGGGACTGATCCATGCGGGGTCGGTGTTGGCCAACGGAATTGACCCCTCACGAATCGTCGCCGCAGCGTTGTCATTTTCTTTGACAAGCTTGTTGATGACAATTTTGGGAGTTCACCACGCACCCGCTGTGGCGACAACATTAATCATTTCTCTCGGTTTTATGACCGTTATCCGTGACTTGGTGGTCATCGAAATCTCGGTGGGGCTGCTAGTGATCTTCGCCCTGATGCTCCAGAGAGTTCCCACCATGATTGATCGACCAGGAAATCAGAACTGATTACCGTCGACCATGGCTGCTGTTGGCAAACAAAATGAGTTTGGCGGGTCTTTCGCCGACCGCCCCACTGCGGCGACTGATCCCCAGGGCCAACATGATGATTCCTGATCGAGTCGCCATCCGAGCGGATTTTGCTGGCGTGGATTGGTCAACGGACAAAACGGACACTCGCCGATTGCTATCAAGAGCATACAATCATGGCGTCGAGCGCGGGTCGCACCTCCGCGTCACGTTGAAACGTGGGTGAAACGTCATGAATTGAGGTCCGCGAGACGCCGCAATGATCGTGACCGAGGGATCTTTCAGGAGGTTGAGCCAATGGCCACTGACTTCAAGCCTGGTGATCACGTTGAGTGGAATTCGGAAGCGGGACTGGTCCGCGGAATGATCCAGCAGAAAGTGACGTCCGAGATCACCTTCAAGGGATACAAACGGCACGCTTCGGAAGCAGAGCCTCAGTACATCATCCAGAGCGACAAGACCGACCATATCGCCATCCACAAAGGGTCGGCACTCAAGAAACTCAAGAAAAGCAAAGAGTAAGCGGGTGGGCGATCTGCCTTGAAAGTTGTTATTGCCTGAAACGAGGCACCGACCGAAAAACAGAGTCGGAGCGGGAACAATCATTCTCACAAAAGTTGCGGCGGATTTGTTTCTGGCGGCGGATACGTCAACTCTCCACCGACAATTTTCGCACCTTCTGTCAGCGTATGCGGCCGCAACTTGCCCGTGGGCATGATGTGCTGAACGGTAATCCCTTCCGCCAGCAGAAAATCGCTGACCAGTCGCCGATGACAACGCCAGAAAACACTCTCTGAACACATGAAGGCCGTGGGTTTTGCCGCCGCAATTGCCAGCAGTTGTTGCACCCCTTCCCGAAACTCTTCCGTCAGCATGTAATCCGCGTAGTTCCGAAAACTTTCATTTCGGAGACCGAGATTCTTGGACGAACCGTTGGCCTGTTGACCACGACGACCTCCGAGAGCCTCAAGCCAGTGATATTCGATCCCCGCTTTCGGCAAGGTGGAAACGAGTTGATCCTGATGAAAATGCGGGAACTTTCGCGAGCCAGGAAATCGCCGAATGTCGACCAGAACTTCGATGCCGTGCTCGGCCAGCAGCGCCAGAAACTGATCAAGCGGGTGAGTTGAATGCCCGATGGTGAAAAGTTGCGGCGACATCGGTTTCCCTTGCGATTCAGCAGAGCCAATTTCTTCCCCTCGTTCATGGGCTAGATATTGGCCAACTCGCCAAAGTATTCGTGGTCTTCATTGTAGCCGCCTTCGCCCTGGTAGACGGCATGGACACTCTCCACAAATTCGACGCTCTGTATCCACTTCACCATTTTGAAGCCAAGCTGGTTTTCGACTCGCAATCGCAAGGGCGCTCCGTGCAGGTCATTCAGCGGCTCGGAATTCATCTCGTAGGCCAAGAGCGTCTGCGGGTGCATGGCGTTTTTCAGGGAGAGGCTGTCGTAGAACTGACCGCCCCCCGCCCCTTCACCGAATGAATAAATGACCACGGCTCGAACACCCGGCTTGGGCTGGACCAGTTTGACCAATTCCGCCAGAGGAAGTCCGCCCCATTCGGCAATTCCCGACCAACCCTGAATACAATGATGCAAAGTGATCTGCGTTTTCTCTCCCAAGGCTCGAAGATCAATCAGTGAAAGTTCGACCGGGTTTTCCACCGCGCCAAACACTTTGAGCCGGTAGTCCTTGAACCCGTTGCTGGCGAAACCCTTCCATTCATCGCAAGTGGGCAACTTTCCGTTGACCCAGAAAAACGGCGAGATTTCTTCCCGCAGAAACTCGGCTTGCGGCTCAGGACTATTAAGAAAGAACCCCATCACAGGGGAGACGATTGCCTTCGCCAGGTGCTGAATGGTCCTGGGACGCTTCCATGCCATCCAATTGGCAAGCGCATTCAACACCACAACAAGGCCGATTCCCAACAGACCCAGGAAGATTCCGGTCCAATTCCGGTCGTGCCTGCCTAAGACAATGCCATTCATATTCTTGGCAAACCCGGTCAGCAGCACTAACGTCACATGAATGACGACGAAGGCGACAAAGACGCACATGATCAGAAAGTGGATCGACCGACCAATTTGCCGGTTGCCCGGAAGCTGCGGATACCATTTGAATCGGTTCGTGAAAGCCGGTGACATCGAGAAGCCGGTCACAATTGCCAGTGGTGCCAAGACGAACACCACCCCAAAGTAGCCCATTTGCTGAAGTGGATTGTAGTGAGAGAAGGCATCAGGCTCCGGTGGAAGATGGAAGGTCGCGTAATGGACGAAGTAGGCCCAGGCGTCAGGAACAATTTGCCACGAGGTCGGGACGAGACGACGCCACTGTCCCGTGCCAAAGAGCAGCCCCACATAAATGAAGCCGTTCACCACCCAGAACAGCACGCTGAGGAAATGCCAATGGCGAGCCATCCCGATCGTGTGTCGGTCGCCGGGAAGACCAATCCAGGGCGAAAGGTAACGGGCATCCTCCTTCGCCGTCCAAACTCGATCTGTGGGAACTTCAATCGGCGTAAGTCGAAGCCATTCCGTACCGGGGGTGCAGTGAACGTTCCAATACAACCGGGGATGGTCCATCAGGATTTGCAGACCACTACGGATCAGCAGGATGATGAACAGAAAGTTGACATAGTGGGTGACACGTAACCAAGCCGGAAAGCCCTGGGCCAGCGAATTGCTGGCGGAGAGATCGGACCCTGGCGAGATGGCGGGTAGCCCGAACATGACCAATTGGAGATATGCCGCCGCGACCAAGATCACGAGTGGTGAAACGAATAACAGCAGTGGTCTGACTCGGATTCGCATCGTCAACCTTGAATTACGGCGACACAGTGAACACGCTGGGCGGAATGCAGCGGCTTGCTGTACGGGCATTGTTCGTCATCCGTGGATGTTCATCCAACGAAGACATTGAGGCCAGCATAAAGATAAAGTCGGATAAAAGAGATCAACATTTGAAAGCATCTCGTCCAGCGAATCGAGCATCACAACCGAGCTGCCGTTCAATCCGTAACAATTGATTGAACACCATCGATCTCCGATCGATCATGACGCGACGGAAAATCCCCGAGTGACCGGCGGCGATCACTCAGTCAACGCCAATCATTTCCTGCGGAGAACACCAAATCATGGGCAACTTCTTTCATGGATGGCGACGGAAGACTGGCGATGTGACGCTGGCTAAGGCGTGCGATGACAGGGTGATTTCGGCCGGCCAGGAACGTTTGCAATACGCCGGCACTTTGACCCGCATGGTGGAGCACTGTGTCAGGCGATTGCTCGACGCGGAGCAACCCGTGGCTGTCTCTGGCCGAGGGCTGTTGGGGGCGGTGGTGTTGTCGATTTCGCTGATCCTGGTGCCGGTGTTCATATGTGGTCCGTCATTCGATGCCCTGGCCGAAGAACCTGCCCGAACTGCGGTGGCAACTCCCACGACTGACGAGGTCGAGTCGGCCGGTCCCGTCCAGAAACGACGTACGGCTGCCGAAGTGTTTCGTTTTCGCCAGCGCTTCACTCAGGAGTTGGCTGACCGGCTGGAGAAGCGCGATTTCGAAAAAGTGATTGGCCATTTCAATGCCGAATTGTCGGCAGAACTTCCGTCGGAGAAGTTCAAAAAGATCTGGCAGGATCTCGAGGCTCGGCAGGGAAAGATTCGCAGTTTCCAATACCGAGGGCGGCTGACGATTGGCAGGTTAGAACTGTCACAAATCAATATCCGGTTAGGGAAGACCATCCTCGAAATGCGGATCGACCTGGATGATCAGGATCGGATCGCGGGAATCTGGATCGCAGAGGCGGAAGAAGATGATTCGCCGACGTGGGTTCCCCGCGGCGATTTCTACGGAACACGAATCAAGCAGATTCCGTCCTGGAACAAATCTCTGGAAATCAAAGTCCGCGATTTCGAGGGGAATCGGCCGGAACAGTTTCGGGTTCTCTTCTATCGTGAAGTCGAGCCGGACGAGGCGGCCCAGGAGGATGACTGGACCGATGCGGTCAACCGGGAGAGATGGCGAAAGTTCTCGGACCGGATACGGAACGATGCGGACGGCTGGACGGCAGATCACCTGCAGCCTGGCTGGTATCGGGCCGTGGCGAATTCCGTCTCTCCGTCCGGTAACGCCTTCGGCATGAGTGACCCGATCCGGCTGGAAGAAGCGAGTCGCGACACCCAGATTCATCTTCCGTTGCAGCCCGGCGGCAGCCTGCGGCTGTCGCTCGTGAGCGACGACGGTCAGGCGCTGACGAATCCCCGGGTGACGCTCACACGCACTGATTCGCTGTGGCCGCCACTGGAATTTGAACCGTCACGCAAAGAAGGGAACGTTTTTATCTATGAACAACTTCCCGTCGGCGAGTACTCGATTTCCGCTACTCAGCGGGCGGAGCAATCTGAAGGGCGAGAATACGAATTGGGTCCAGGTGTCGGGCAGGAAGTCACCCGGGACGAACCGCAGGCAATTCCACTGACATTGAAAGGCCGACCACTGACCGAAGCAGAGAAGAATCAGCGGGAACCCTGGATCGCGAGAGGCCGCGTGACCGATGCCAACGGCCATCCCATCACCGGGGTTGAAATCTGGGCTTCGGCCGGATGGGGAACGCTGTTTGGCCGCGTGATCGCGAGGACTGACGACGAAGGACGTTATTCCGGGCGGTTTGCTCAAAGCGGTATGCGGATGGATGGTTTTGACGCCGATCCACTCAGCCTGATCTCCGCTCAAGTGGGCGCGTACCGGACCGGACTGTTCGAGGCCAACTTGAATCGTCATGGCGGCCTGCATGCGGTGAATCGACTCCCCAGACCCGATGAAGAAACACCCGAATACGTCGATCGAACTCGCTTGTTCGTGCGAGGTGAACCGCGGGAAATTAATTTTGTGCTGCTGCCGGCGGCAAAGGTCACCGTCCAGATCCTGGATCGCGCAGGAAAACCACTGGATGGCAATCAACTGAACCTGGACGGCAACGAGCTGCCGCCCGCCTCCAGCGTGATGGCCTCTGAAAAAATCGATGCCGCTGGACGGTTCACGTTCCAAAGCGTTCCGATCGGATATGAATGGTGGTTCGAAGTGAGTCTGGAGCAACGTCGCCATGCCCGATCCGTGCCGCTGAAATTCTCTGAAACCACGAAGCCGTACGAAATCGTGCTGCAGCACACCATCGAAGAATTCACCGGCTACGATCGACTGGCGCTGATCAGCGTCAAGTGCGTCGATGACGATGTCAAAAACCGGATTGTCACGAACGACAAACCGTTCAGGCCCCCGGTCCCCCCCGAAATTCAGGAACAAGGCCGACAGATCCTGCGCCAACTGCGAACCGTCAATCGGTACTGGCTGGAGCGGCCACCCGCCAAAGTCGCGAGTTATTCTTACAAGTTCACGCTGCCTGAACACGAACCGCAGTCGATCAACGTGGCCGATCCCGCGGCCGGATCGATCTCGGAACGCCGAGGAACTTCCTACTATTCCGCGTTGGATTACCTCACCGCGAATCCGGAACTGGCGATCTTCCGAGCCGTCGACATCGGAGAACAGCAGATCGAGCTGGTGTATGCGTTGAAAGAATTCGCCCGCGTCAGCGCGGGTAATGGAGTCTCGGGAACATGGCGAGGTTACTTCTAGCATGGGCGTGAAGGAGGGGACGCTGATCATTGACGCCAAAACCAAGACCCTGGTGGAACATCGCAGTGGGGAATTAATCGAAAAGCTGTCGAACTATGTCGACATCGACCCAGGACATCCCGTTCCGCTGCGCATCCAGATCAAAAACAGGAACCAGAGTTTCGATTGGACTTTTCGAGTTCATCCACCAGGACTTTGGTTGTTTGAGAGCGGCACCCTCAATGCTCAAGGTAAGCGCCACCCCATTTCGGTGACGGATGTGGTCATCCAATCGGCCGCTGAGACCAAGAAATAAGACTCGATCACCAACGCGCATGGTCGTGCCTGAAAATTGCAGGACGGTGGTGTTATTGCAGGACTGTGGTGTTATTGCAGGACTGTGGTGTT
>CAIQIR010000156.1 GCA_903871875.1 uncultured Schlesneria sp. | reverse complement strand
TTTCCCCGATCCTCGCGAGGCCTTCTTCCTTCGGTCCAACGGACCAACCAGCCCCCCAGCCAGGGTCGCAGCCGTCCGCGGCGCAGGCCCTGGAACCGATCCCCCACCACGGGATTAAAGGTCTGAAGGACCGGTCAGCGCCGATATTGGACCCGTCACCTGTCTCTCGTCCGCTGCAAAGCCTGCGAGGAAATCCGGAGGTAGAAACACAGAGTCACAGAGATCACGGAGGTAAGAGGAGGTGAGGCCAGGAATGGCACGGCTCTGAACAAGGCAAGCCTTCTCTTCCGTCATCTCTTTCTCAGTTTTCTCTCCGTGTCCTCTGTGACTCTGTGTTTCAAATCTTCATTTGTCTTGCAGGGAAAAGAGACGCAGCCGTCCTCGGCGCAAGACCTGAATCGCCTGGAATTTTCACGCGGCAACGTTCAGTTGCCACGAGACCCCGAAGCGGTCGTTCAGCCAGGCGAAGCGAGTGCTGAAACCATAGTGGCCCGGCGGCATCAGAACTGTTCCTTGATCCGCGAGGACGCGGAACACCTGATCCAGTTCTTCCGTTGTTCCGAACTCGACGAAGATCGAACTGGCTGGCGTGAACGAGAAGTCGTGCTTGATCGGGCTGTCAGCACACATGAACTCCCGCCCGCAAATCTGCAGCAGCCCGACCTTGATTGTTCCCGGCGGTCCCGCTTCCCCATTTCCATAGCGTTCCGCGCGGACAAGTTTGGTGTCGGGCAGAACAGAGGTGTAAAGGTCCACCGCGTCCTGTGCGTCGCCCTGAAACATCAGAAATGGAGTCGCCTTGGCCATGATCGACCCTGAATCGAACCCGCTGCCGAACCTGTTTGCAGGAAGTTGTTTCCGCCGAGCGCTCATCAGGCCGGCGACCGCGGATATTGGACTTATCTCTTTAGCCCTGTCCGTTGGTGCCAAGTTGAGGCTCACCGACTGACGGATAGGCGGAATCTAATCAATACAGACGAATCTGTGTGTGCACGAAGCGAACTGTGAAGGCAAAGCCACAAATGCCATCGTGAAATACTATAACGACGGAATATCTCCTGCATCGCCATCGAATTCTTCATGCGTGCAATTTCCCTTGTCGTCGAAGACGAATGTGCACCGTCCTGTGGCGTACTTCGGCTTAGCCTGCAATCCCAACTTTTGATGTAAAATGGCTCGGCTAGCCACCGGTGCAGAGGTGGAAAATGGAATCGGAAATTCCCTTTCATCAAGTGCGCTGAGACACGCACAACTGATTCTATCCACAAATGGCCGGATGTGTTGAATCGCTTCTTGTCTTGGCAGCCGATGCCGTTTAAAGGGGGTAAGAATCGAGATCGGAAGCCGTTCGCGTGCAAATTTTGACCACAGATTATCGCAATATCCCGTCTTCGATCCATGATGGCTGATCTTGACGGCATGACATGATAGGGACGCGCCCTCGATTTCTTCGAGCACATCGTTCCATCCGTTTTCCTCAACGTCGCCTGCAAGGACAACGCGTGTTTCGCCGAATGTCACAAGGAGCGCCATCGAAATCCAATTGTGATCAGATAGCTCAAGCGACGACTTCAAGCGGTGATCGGCGTCGAAACAATTCTTCAGCTTCGACTCATAACGAATTGCTTGACGGGTCGAAGGAGCCAAGGCACTAATTCGAAGGATTGCATTCTCATCAGCGCGTGTCGGGTAGAGCGATGTTCCCGTCCCAGCTCTCTTTGGAATTTTCGGTTTTCCAGACCTAATCTTCTGATCTTTCACGAGTCCAAAGATCTTCAAAAGTTCTCTCGCGTTTTCCGTCTTTCCAAGAGATCCGGACTTCTTAGCGTCAAACAATTCATGCCTTAGTATCAATTCCAATTCGGAACCGGTCATCGCACTAGGAAACCAAAAACACTCCGGATTAAATGCAGTAAGTAGTTGGCTTATTCCTCGATAGTGATCAACGTGAGGATGAGTCATGCACACGAATGCAAGACGTCCGATGCCACGATTCCTGAGGTATCGAAGAGTAGGATTAGTATTTTCATCCGACAGATCGCCGGCGCAACAGTCCACGACGCCCCATTCGTCATTCGGTAGACCAAGGACGATGCTTTCGCCTTCATCCGCCCCAATAACATGAACTTCGAGTTTACCGTGATCAATAGTCGCCATCGAAGTATTCGCCAGACGTCAGCTCTCTGATCTCTCGATTGATGAGGTTCGCTTCGTCGGAAGTGATCTCGGCGTCGGGGATTGCCTGGAACCGGACGTCCGGCCTACCATCAATGATAACTGATTGACACTTGAAGCGGCGACATTCCCGAATTCCAATCGAGGCCAGTTCGTTGGCTGGATACTCTCCGATCAGCTCCTCGCCGGATTTAGAGGTCAACGTAACGAACGCGGATCCATCCTCAATTTGATCCACATATCCGTCAAGCTCTTCCAAGACAGTCATTTCGTTGGCACGTTCGTTACGACCGGACAATCGGCCGATTTCCTGCGTTGCAAACGAACGTAGTTCCTTCAGTTGATTCAACTGCTCGCGGCGGTATCTTACGCGGAGCACCATCCGAAGGAGCGCGTCGGTACTTAACTGTCTCGATTTTTTCTTGAGACGAACGAACGTTAATGATGTCTGTGTTACGTTCGCGTCGCGCGCAAGTTGGTTTCGAGCGCCTTGCTGAGGGCTCAACGGCTTGGGGTCGACATGGTCGTCGTATTTCGGAAAGCGGCTTATTTGCATTGGTTGAGCATGTGAGCGATCGTTGCCAAAAGCCGAATGCTCGACGACATTCATTGGGAGTAAACTGGCGTTGCGAATGTGGTCATCGAAAACTTGTGCCTCCTGGGCTCCAGAATAATCTTCCAGGCGATTACCCAGGACCACAGCTCCACGGCAAACGATTGGCTTCCGTTCGATTTCGTCGTTCTCATAGTCATTGACCAATGCTAGATGCTGCCGCCCCTTAGTCGGCAACACGAAGTCGCCACTCAGGGCGTGCTGAAATCCCTGATAGCACGCTTTAGAACTAAGAACGGGCTCATTTACCGTCAGGCAGGAGAGTTGATTGGACAACTTTGACAAAACGATGAATTGCGCACCCGGAGGTAAATCGGGAAACTCGAAGTTGTGGTTCATTGGGCATCCCCAGCAATAATGGTCGGGGTGCCGGTGTCCATCATAGCTGACTTGCTGAACTCAGCCTTTTTGATCGCACGGTCGCACTGATGTTGAAGCGCACGGATGTCGACCTCATCGAGTGCCATGCTCAGATTATGCTCGCCCTCGCGATTGTCGTAGTGCAGTCGCAAGGTGTAGGTAACTACGGCTCCGTCGATCGCCATTTGGTCTCCGTCTGAGTCGTTGAAGATCGGGCGGATGTCCGCGATGATTCGAGCGCCTTGAAAAAGGTTAGCATGGTCATAGGAGAGATCAATCGCTTTTGCCACCGATCGGATCGGAGCTGCGCGAATTAACTCTTTCAGTTCTGGTTCGATTGCGATCCAGGCAGTCTGAAGGGCCACGCCTGATTTCGGGATTGCGGCGATTGCCCCCCTCAAACTTTCCACAATCGAGTCGATCGGCATATCCCTCTGCCGCGCCAGCTGATTCCAAGTGAGCAAGAGTCCAACGAGGGCATTCGCGTCCTCTTCGTTTGTTCCAACAGCACCCTCGATTGCTTTTTGGAGCTCGCCCACCGTTAACGGAAGTGGATTTAACCCATTGAGATGCTCGCAAACACGTCTAATAGGTTCTTTTCCGAGATTCAAAGCTCGTTCGAGATCCGCGAGTTGGCTCGCCGGGATTCGCAGCGTCGTAAGCATATAGATTCACCCAGAGAAACGTAACTCCAGCCAACACAAGGAGTTCTTGACTGAAATGCTATGCAAATCGCACGCACATATCAAGACACGGATCTGGATTGTCGGCCTGAGTTGCCCATTGCCTGCACAAATAAAACGGTCTTCGTCAGATTTGGATTGCAATTACCAGGCCGGAGGCGGGCAAAACCTTTGGCCCTTCCTTTGCCATGGAAACTCGCTGGTACCACTGAACCGCGACGATTCTGTAGCGGCCCAGCGGCAAGGTTAGCAACTTGGATTTTAAACCGGCCTGTCCCAACGCCTACATCGGGTCTCATACGTCCATGCCGAACGACGGCGCTCCGACGTCACAGCAAATGCAACAAGTAGACGAATGCTCTCGAAAAATGGCCGGATAAAATTACGTCGCCACTTCAGTACGAACGGGAAAAGCTCAAAATGTGGTGCCGTTTCCTGTTTCACGCAAGCGGTTGAGTTCGCTCGCGGTTTGGCTTGCCGAGCAAATCATCTGCCGATTGTGTCAAAGACATTTTGCCCGGCCGCGGGGACGAAACGTCGATTCCAGATTCAGTGAATCAATATTGACGAATCGGGGAGTGGCCGATATGGTTTCTATTATGGAAACCATCATGCAAAACGACGCTGCTGAAATTCGTTTCGAGAACTGTGGAAAAGTCGTTCACGATGCCAGGATCGCCGCTGGTGTGAGTATTCGGGAACTTGCTGAACGCCTCAGTGTTGATCGGGGAAGGCTTAGCAAAATCGAGAATGACGGTCTGGCATTGTCGATGACTGCACTCGAATCAATTGCAAACGCGCTGCAAGTGGCGCCAGAACAGCTTGCAATGAAGTGCCTTGAACTTCGTTTTCCCGGTCTGAGGGCCACTGCGGCAGGAAAAATGATGACGCGACTTTTGGCGACGGAAGAGTGACGAATATGGATATCATCTTCAATTGCACTGAGACGAACCTCGGATTCATGTACGCGCACGAATCGGCTCATTTCGTGATTCATTTGCATCCATTTTCACTGTTTCCCAGCCGTTGCGATGACTTCGACATCCCAAGTTTCTGTGGCCCTTCCGAGGAAGAGCTTGCGCTCTACCGAGCAATACTGTTCCAAGGATTCTACGGCACCGAATGCGACGGGCTGGAATTACAACGTCTTTTCGATGAAATCAATGCGGCCAAAAGAGCAGAGAAGCTCGGTCGCATTGTCCTATGCCTCTCCAGGCGGCGCCAGCTCATCCTGGCCATCTACAAATCGTTCAAATTCGACCTTGAAGGGTTAGATGCACCCGTTTGCCGTTGGTGGTCGCCGCACGTCAGTCCGAAGGGTGATGAAGAGGACGCGAGTGGACGTTTCAATTGCGGTTGTTACGTTCAATCCCTCACTTGTTCATTCGGACACCCAAAATGGTGGAAATCCTCACTGGTCAGAGCGAAAAGCTCGAAGCACTCAATGAAATCCGTGATCTGATTCAGACTGGGATTTCTCTTGATGGCACCCGAATCACGTCGGAAACCAAGAAAAAACTTCTTCCGCTCGTAGCAGCCGCCGAGGCAATTTGTTTCGAAGCGGCTTCCGCTAAAATCGAAATCCATCGTGTCTTCTTTCGACTTGCCATCGCTATTGGTGAGGCCGGATTCTACGGAGACGGATTGAGAGAGATCTGTTAGCGAATTAGGCGTGCCGTCTGTCCGCCGCAGATTCCTCCGCGTCATTTGCAGGCCCAGCCAGCCCGCGCTTTCCATCGCGGAGACGCATTTTTTTATGGCAGTTTCAGCAAAGTTGGTCGAGAAAGTCATTCGACACGTCTCCGACAAACTGGAGCAAAATCATGGAAACCGTGTATATCGTCGCCATCATCTCAGCATCAATCTTCGGGATCACGGCAATGAGGCTGGGGTTCAAGCCCAAGATTTCGGCGAAGACAAGGTATGGCGACTCAATCGTGATCGAAGCGACAGCGCCGGACAGTCACCCGAAATGATTCAAGGACTGGCAGCTAGCCGTTATCGATTCACCAACCGAGTAAAACAAATTTGTCGCTTTCCATTGAATATGCCAACTCACATGCGGATATAGATCTTCCGCCATTCCATGATTCGCAATACGAGGTAGGACATCAGGCACATCAGGCCGAAGGCCACCGCGACGGAGAGTGCCCCGGCGGATTTGGGTAGTCGACCGTGCTCGGTCAACTCGCCGAATAGCATTCCTGACCAGCGTCGGGCGAATGGGGTAAAGATTCCGGGCACGATATAACCGACGAGTGCGTTCATGCCCAGCGTCCGAAATGCGCCCAGCTTCCAGCCATGCACGTCGACCGCCCACACGAAAAGCGCCATGACCAGCAGCGAGAAGCCCGCGGCGAATGTCGGATAGGAAAGTGTTCCCGATCGCTGACTCATCATCCAGTAGTTCAGCTTCCGGTGATCGGTGTCCGGAGGCGGAACGAACGGAGGTTCGGCCGGCTGGTGGTTCCAGGCGGCGAGTTGCTCCTTTGAGGGGAACACCGGGTTCTGGGCGAACTTTTGCTCTTTCAGTTCGTCGGCCAGAGCGTCGGGAACATTGTAGATCGTGGTCCCGCATGACAGGACCCAGCCCAACAGCGCAAGTCCGCTTCCCACCGCCAGCAGTTTCTGAATCGCTGGCAGCAGGGCGTGGCCGGATCCTGTGGGACTCGACCGGGCTCTTTGCACGATGTCGTAGGCCCAGGTGCCCGCGATCGCCGGGATACACCAGGTCAGGAAGCCGAGCGGACCACCGTCGATGCCGCTGCCGGCGCCGAGCTGCGTCGCGGGGATCGGATCGCCGTTCGGCAACAGGTTGTTCACCCACATGAAGTTGAACCAGGCCGACAGGACGACATGCAGCAGGCCCGAGGCGGCGGCATAGGCCACTCGTGTCCGCACTGATGCCGAAATCACGGGCAGGATCCAGATGCAGGTCAGCGCAATGTGCAGCAGCGTCTGCATCCAGCTGCGCTTCGCACACGCGGCCAGCGTGTAAAGTAACCCCTGCTCGTGGTAGCTCTTGGCGATCCCGTGCCAATCTCCCAGAGAGTACAAGATGATCGCGATCAGCGACAAACTGATCCCTCGGCGCAGCATCCGCAACCAGGCCTCTTGACCTCCGCCGTGTTGCAGGTGTTTCAGGAAACTGAGTCGCAGCGCGAAACCGGCCGCGAACAGGAATTGCGGCATGATCGTGTCGGCATAGCTGCAATAGTTGTTCGAGTGCTTCCAGATCTGCGGGCAGACGACGAAGCCGCCCATGAAGTTCACCAGCCACATCCCGGCCACGGTGTAACCGCGAAATTGATCCAGCGATTGCAAACGAGGCGGACTGACCGGTGTCGACGTCGACATGTTGTGCTCCTGCGAAGCGATGGGAAGAAACAAAACAGTCCCGTGCGAAAGCAGATTACCGCAAGAGGTCGCCCCGAGGGAAGCAGGCTAAACCGAGGCGATGGCCGATGAATACCGATTTCCGGTTGACCGCCGTCGCGGTCCAGGGCCGTCGTGCCGTCGTGTGCGTTGGGGCGCGCCGTCGCAAATGAATGAGGGGAATTCGGAGATAGAAACACAGAGAGATCATGGAGGTAAGAGGAGGGGAGGGGGACCAGGAAATGGCTTGGCTCTGTGTTTCCAATCTTCCAAAGTAGCCATCACGCTCCGTCGTGATGAAAGCCGCCTTAGAAATTCCTGCCTGAAGAATTTCGGACTTCGCCGTGTTTGATCCGTTCAAACCGAACGAACTCAAGAGTGAATACGGCTAACCGACACGTTTGTTGCTTTCGTGCGGCCGCATCTTCCAGGCGCATTCTTCATCCGGTCCAACGGACCAACCGGTCCACCAGCCAGGGTCGGAGCCGTCTGCGGCGCAGGCCCTGGTACCAATCCCCCCAAGAAGGTCAAAGGTCTGAAGGACCGGCCTGTCTCTTGAGGATCTCAGCCAGGGCAGGCCGATCGACGGGTCATCGTCCCGGGCGAAACGCACGGAGCAACGAGGGCCAGGAAAGAATTTGTGTCGAGGAAATCGACCCGGTCCATGAACGTTCCCTTGGCCGGCCGTTGGACCTGACAGTCTCTTGGTTGATCTGATCCAGGGCCTGCGCCGCGGACGGCTGCGACCCTGGCTGGTCGGCTGACTGGCCCCTTGGGCCGTAGGAGATGGCGGCTTCGATCGCATCTGCTCACCGCATGTCGCTTGGTCGCCGATATTGGACGTTTCTCCTGTGGTTGTTCAAGACCGGCAGACTCGCCCCTCCTGCATTTCTCGGTTTTCTCTCTGTGGTTTCCGTGTTTCCAATCTTCCTTCGCCTTGATTTGTTCTGTCCCTCGTTGGCGGTTCCCCAAATTGACGCGGTGGTGGTATGCTCGGCGGGACTTCAACTCAAGGACGCAAATATGAATTTGGCCGGATCCTGTGACACGATTTCTCGACGTTTGTTTTTGGGGTTGAGCGCTGCCGCTCTGGCGAGCTGCCGCGGCTCGTCGGACGTGCTGGCGAATCACGCGGTGAAATCGCCGATCATCGATACGCACATGCATGTCTGGAGCGGCGACCCGCAGAAATTTCCGCTCGTTCATCCCTACATCCCCCATTTTCAGCCGCCGAAAACGGCTGGCACTGTGGAAATGCTGGTGCAGGAAATGGACCAGTTTGGCATCACTCAGTGCGTGATCGTCCAAGCCATCTATCATGGATGGGACAACCTGTATGTGGCTGATTGCCTCAGGCGGTATCCCGATCGGTTTCGGGTCCACGGATTGATTGATCCGACAGACCCTCTGGTGGCCGACAAGCTTTCGTTCTGGATGAAGGAACACGGGCTGTCGGGCATGCGTTTCAGTCCGATCTATTACCTGGGCAAGGACGAGTGGATGAATGGTCCGGCGCATCACGCGCTGTGGCAGAAGGCCGGTGACCTGCACGCGATCTTCAACTATTTCATCAGCACGCCGCAGTTACCGCGACTGGAAGAGATGATTGGGCAATACCCGCAGGTGCGGGTCGTGATTGATCACTTTGCGCGAGTCGATTTGAAGGCCAGCGACCCGTTGCCCGAATTCCAGAAACTGCTGCGTCTGGCCAAGTATCCCAACGTCTGGGCCAAGGTCACGGAGTTGTCGGTGATCTCGCCTTCGGGCAGGCATCCTTACCGGGACACGTTTCCCTGGGTCCGGCGACTGTACGACGCGTTCGGTCCGGACCGGCTGCTCTGGGGTACGGGGTTTCCGGGTTCGACGCGCGTGGAAAACGGACGTCCCGACCTGCCGCACGAACTGGAACTGGTACAGAAAGAACTCGACTTCTTCACGGACGAGGACCGCTCGAAGATCCTGGGCAACAACGCGGCGAAACTGTGGGACTTTCCCCAGTTGAGTTAGCTGTGGTTCCTTTATCGTTGCACATTTCAGGGGAAGTCCAGAGTTGGAAACACAGCCGCTCTGTGACTCTGTGTTTCCAATCTTCGGGCCTGCATTTCTTCCACCCATCGCTCGCCTGACACCGCTGTTTGCTTGTTTCTTGGACCAATCTTCCAAACGTTTGGAAACAAGACGCGTTTTGATCTTGGCTGTCGGTTATTTTTCGGTATCTTTGCATGAGTTGAGCTGTCGCGTGGCAGTCGTGGCGACTAATGGCGTGAAGAAATGGTGGACGGACAGGGTGGGCAGGTCGCGTTGATCGCGATCGGCTTCGTGGCGTTTCGGGCGAGAATCAGTCGAGGAACCAGGGATGTTGGAACTCTTATTGCCAGTGTATGTCGGGCTCGGATGTGGTCGGAGTGGGGCAGTGACTCGACGCCGAAGAGAACGGGCGACGCGGATCAAGGATCTGACGTGGGTGAACGTGCTGGCTGCGATCGGTGAACGGATCGTGTGGTGGTGGTCGGCCGTGGTGCGCTCGATGATGGGAGCCGGGGGCCGGCGGTCTGACATCCGGAGTGGGCCGCGAAGGCCTCGCGTCGTGACTGACGGCGACGGTGGTGGCGCAGACGAAAGTGGCGGCGGCGCGTGGGTTGGGGACTGGCTGCGGCGGGCGTCTCCGCGGGATGGCCGAGCCAATTTTCTGGCTGCCGAAGGCTTTTTGGTCGGCGCGGGCGGAGTGTCCGTGCAGGGCTCGGCGCACGGACTGCTCGTGACGGCGAATGCCCAAACTCTACGAAATAGGGATGTTGGCCAACTTGGCCAAACGCAAAAGTGGCTCAAACGCTACAAAACAGGGATGTTTGCCAACTTGGCCAACTTGGCCAACCAAATTTGCAAAATCTCAGGCTGACTGGAACGGGGCTCACCAAGGTTACCTCGTCGTTGCTGGCCCCGGCGTCTGGGTGATGTGGCCGACGGGGCCCCGGGGCTTGGGCTTCGCTGTTTTGACGGGTGCTGTTTGATCTTTGATAACTCAATCGCAATCAAGTGACAGCTCAACTGTCCTCTCCGTGGGCATCGTGTTGGACACTGCGGGGCATCGAGTTGGGCCGCCTGGGCGGTGTCCGGAAGACCCTCGCGTCCGGTGCAGAATGTTCACCCGTCGCGATCCGGTGTCGGTGAAAGATCGTCGTGGCGACGACATTCTGAACGGCTCCGCGTAAACTTGGGGGGATCGTTTTGACTCCCTTATTTGGAACCAGGCGGCGGAATTCGCTCATGAACGGACAGACTCCTTTTTCGTCGGGACAGTTCCCGCAGACGCGGCTGCGGCGGACCCGGCGGTTTGATTGGTCGCGGCGGCTGGTGCGCGAGAATCAATTGACCGTCGATGACCTGATCTGGCCGGTGTTTGTCCACGAAGGGACGAACAAACGCACACCGATTCCCTCGATGCCGGGCGTCGAGCGGTTGTCGATCGATCTGCTGGTCGAAGCGGTGTCGCAGGCGGCCGAACTGGGCATCCCGGCGGTCGCGCTGTTTCCGGCGACCGATCCGTCGCTGAAAAATGAAGCGGCGACCGAAGCGGTGAATCCCGAGAATCTGGTTTGCCGGGCCGTACGAGCGATCAAGGCGGCTCAGCCGGATCTGGGCGTGATCTGTGATGTGGCGCTCGATCCGTATACGT
The DNA here is from genome assembly GCA_903871875.1 of uncultured Schlesneria sp. Classification (GTDB taxonomy): domain Bacteria; phylum Planctomycetota; class Planctomycetia; order Planctomycetales; family Planctomycetaceae; genus Schlesneria. Next base: position 3,208 of record CAIQIR010000156.1, on the reverse strand, counting down.
CGCACGGTCAGGATGGTCTTGTGCGGGACGGCTATGTGGTGAATGACGAGACGCTGCAGATGCTCTGCCGTCAGGCGGTGGTGCAGGCTCAGGCCGGCTGCGACATCATTGCTCCGTCCGACATGATGGACGGTCGCATTGGAACGGTGCGGCAGGCTCTGGATCAGGCGGGGTTTGATCAGGTGCAGTTACTGGCGTACGCGGCGAAATATGCTTCGGCCTTTTATGGTCCGTTCCGGGATGCGGTCGGATCGGCGACCAGTCTGGGGCAGGGTGATAAACGCACGTACCAGATGGATCCGGCCAACGGGAATGAAGCGTTGCGTGAAGTCGCGCTGGACGTGGCCGAGGGGGCGGACATGATCATGGTCAAGCCGGGCATGCCGTACCTGGACATTGTCTGGCGAGTGAAGGAAACCTTTGGCCTGCCGACGTTTGCTTATCAGGTCAGCGGCGAATACGCGATGATCGCGGCAGCCGCTCAAAACGGCTGGCTTGACCGGACGAAGGCGATGCTCGAAAGTTTGCTCGCTTTCAAACGGGCCGGGGCGGACGGCGTGCTAACCTACTTTGCCGTGGAAGCGGCGATCTGTCTCCGAGCTGCAGGGGCCGGCCGATAAGGCGATGATGGCCCTGACGTTCGAACTCCGAATTCTCTCACAGTGGCGGTTTCACTGATCTTCGATCAGACGTTTTTTGGCAGAAATTGAGCGGCAACATGCGAGTGGCAATTATCGGAGCGAAGGGTCAGCTGGGAAGTGACCTGGTGGCCAGACTGGGCGCCCAGGCGATCCCCTTGGCGCATGCGGCCATCGACATCAGGGACCCGTCCTCGGTCTGGACGGTGCTGGATGGCGAACGCCCCGACACCGTGGTCAATTGCGCGGCCTATAATTTTGTCGACAAAGCGGAAAGCGAACGCGAAGAAGCGATGCTGACCAATCGACGTGGTCCCGGATATCTGGCCGACTATTGTCGCGAGCGGGACTTAAAACTGCTGCACGTCAGCACCGACTATGTGTTTGATGGTCGCACCGGTCGCAAGCCATGGACTGAAGAGGACGAGCCGTTGCCGCTCAGTACTTACGCGGCCAGCAAATATGCGGGTGAACAGTTGGTCCTGACGCATTGTCCGCGACATTTCGTCATTCGGACCTGTGGCCTGTACGGCCGCAACGCCTCGCACGGCAAAGGTAATTTTGTCGAGACAATGCTGCGACTGGGTCGCGACCGATCGGAACTGAAAGTTGTCAGCGATCAGTACTGTACGCCGACGTCGACCGCGCACCTGGCCTCGGCGATTATCGATTTGACGAAGACCGATGCGTACGGGCTGTATCACGCGACGAATTCGGGTCAATGTTCCTGGTTTGAATTTGCGGCCGAAATCTTCCGCATCGCCAATCTCAACACGAAGCTCATCCCGATTACGACGGAGGAATACGGCGCGCGAGCCCGACGTCCGCTTTATAGCGTGCTCAATTGTTCAAAGTTGACAAATGTTCTGGGGTGGTCGATGCCCCCCTGGCGTGACGCGTTGTCTCAGTATCTGACGGAACGGGATCAATCGACGGCGTCTCGATCGTCGCGCTGAACCGGTTTTCTGCCGGTGGGAACGGGCTGTTTTGCCGTTCCCGCGGGAGTGAATTTGCTCGCGAATCGCGTGACTGAAGGCGAAATCCTCAGAAGTTGAGAGATGCGGCAGCGAGTTAGAGACATTCACCACATCCGGAATGGGTGCTACAGACCGAGCAAACTCTTCGTGTTCAGAAGATCTTGCCCAAGTGTCTCAAGCTACGTGGTTGTTCAGGTCGATTGCTGTGGTCGTGAGGAACTGACCCTGCGACGTACTTCCTGGGAGCACAGCCGATGTCTTATTCGACCGAATCCGATTGTTCGTCATTTCCCAACGTTCGTCTGATTGAACAAGCCCTGAAAACCTTGAAGCAAAGCATCTCGACTCATCTTGAGCAGGAAACACGATTGGAACGATTGTGCCTGGGATGGCAACAAAGCTGGTTGTCGCAATTTGAACAATTGCGGACTCGCGTCGAAAAACTGGAGGCTCGATTGGCTCCCTGGATGACCGATCATGTCGAGGGGCCTCGTCTGGCGTTGATGCTGCACCAGGAAGAAGTGGCGTAAGGGATTATTGAAGTGTCCCTGAGGTCGGTGCGACGTTCGCGGGCCGCGTCGTCACGATGTCGCCGACAATCGATTGTCCCCCCCGGGTGATACGGGACGTCGAAGTCTTCTCTGTTGTGATCGCTTCGTGGCGCGATTGCCTTCTGAGATGGCGGTCGGAGTTGAACGATCGTGTTCTGGGGCGATGCCCTGGCGGGAAAAAGCCGGGGCAGGCGGCGGTGGCAAAAGTGGATGGAAGGGCGCTGCGGTGTGGCGTTCGCTGGTTATCCGAAGTGAGACGGCTACACTATTTTGTGGAACGAGTTTCCCAATCGTGCGGCCTGTGAGGTCTGTCGACTCGTTCGCTTCGTCTATCCCGCCAGGAGTGCCTTCCATGAGATTACTTGCCGCCTGCCTGTTTGTCGGAACCGTTGCCGCGATGTCGATTTCTGCCACCGCCGAAGAAAAGAGCGTCAAAGTGCTCGACCACAAGATGAAGACCATTGATGGCAAGGAAGTGAACCTGGCGGACAAGTACAAAGGGAAAGTCCTGGTCGTGGTGAATGTCGCCAGCCAATGCGGTCTGACCCCTCAGTACACTCAGCTGGAAGGCTTGCAGGACAAGTATCACGGCAAGGGGCTGGATGTCATCGGTTTTCCTTGCAACCAGTTCGGGGGACAGGAACCGGGTTCGGAAGAAGAGATCGTGAAGTTCTGCAAGGCGAAGTATGACGTGTCGTTCGACATGTTCTCGAAGATCGAAGTCAACGGCGATAACGCCGCACCGATCTACAAGGAACTGACGGCCAAAGAAGGGGCGATCAAGTGGAACTTTGAAAAGTTCGTGATCGGTCGTGATGGGAATGTGGTGGCGCGGTTCGGTCCGAAGACCAAGCCGGACGCTCCGGAAGTGGTTCAGGTGATCGAAGCGGAACTCGCCAAGCCGGCGAAATAAGTTTCCTCGTCCGACCAACACTGATGGATAGCAGCCCCTGCCGCGATGTGACGGGGGCTGCTTTATTTTTGGACCTTTTGATTCAGGAAGTTTGGTCTACTCTTTTCCCGTTCGACCGACATAATTCCA
>CAIQIR010000155.1 GCA_903871875.1 uncultured Schlesneria sp. | reverse complement strand
TTCCGGACTGAAGCACTTCTCCAAGGCCAGATCAAATCGCCCCCAGTCGATCTGGCCAGCCAGAACCACTAAAGGATGGTCTGGATTGAGAATCTGATCGAACTGAGCTTGGAACAAATCCCGCTGATGGGCATCCGGACGCGAGCGTGGTTTCATGTCAGAAATCGCAAGGTTTTGGAGGGATCGACATCAATACCCTGCGAATCCTAACAACTGTTCTTCCGCTGACTACCCGAAAACTCAGGGATCAAAGCCCTTTTTCTTGGACGACTATTTAGCCCATTCGACAGCCAATTGAACCAGAATCTCTGTGGCGGCCCGCATCTCTTCCAAGCTGGTCCATTCGAGGGGGGAGTGAGGATTGTGCTCGCCCGTGGACAGGTTGGGAGTGGGCAGTCCCTTGGCCGTCAACAGCGAGCCATCGGTGCCGCCTCGAATGATGCTCAATTTCGGGACCCGTCCCAGAGCTTTGTGAGCCTGGACCGCTTTGGAGATCGCACGCGGTTCTTTGACCAGGCCTTCACGCATGTTGCGATATTGCGAGCGAACTTCAACTGTGATCTGAGCACGGGGATGCTCAGCCCGTAGCGTGGCGGCGATCGATTCCAGTAACAGGGCCTGTTCCGCGAGATGGGTCGTCTCAAAATCGCGGAGAATCAAGCGAGCGGACGCTTCTGCCACCCCGCCTTCAACGTGATAGGGGTGAATGAAGCCATCGCGTCCGTCTGTCGTTTCCGGAGAAAGCCGTGCGATCGGCAGGCGTGACAGAAAACAACTCAGAATGCGAATCGCATTCACCATCGCTCCCTTGCCGACGGAAGGGTGGGTGTTGATCCCTTTGACCGTGACCTTCGCTCCATCGGCCGAAAACGTTTCCGAATCGATTTCGTCGCGACCGCCTCCGTCCAGCGTGTAGGCGACATCGGCCCCGAGTTCTTTCAGGTTCAATTTGTCGGTGCCGCGTCCGATCTCTTCGTCACAGGTGAAACACACTCGCACCGGGCCGTGCTTCAGTTCCCCTTTTCGTCGGATCAGCTCGGCCGCTGCCGACATGATGGCCGAGACGCCCGATTTGTCGTCGGCACCCAGCAAAGTTGTACCGTCAGACGTCACCAGCGTATGGCCGTGGCAGTTTTTGAGATCGGGGTTTTCTTCGACGCGAATCACCTTTGAGGGATCGCCGGGAAGCACCAGATCGCCACCTTGGTAGTTCGGATGCACGATCGGGTTCACCTTCGCCGACGAGTATTCGGGCGATGTATCGACGTGAGCGACGTACGCAATGGTTGGCGTTTGCTGGGCCACCGTTCCCGGAATGGTTGCCATGACGATCCCAAACTCATCGCACGTCACGTCCGCCAGCCCAATCGCGCGACATTCGTCGGCCAGCAGACGGCTGAGGGTCAGCTGTTTCGCCGTGCTGGGGTAGGTCGTGCTGGTTTCGTCCGCCTGCGTATCGATGCGTACGTACCGAAGAAAACGATCAAGTAGCGAATCCATGCGAGAACCTTCGGGTTGTCAGGTCGGGTGTCATCATTCAAGAATCGCATAGCAGAACCAGTCCCGAACGAATTTGGAAGCGAAAAGCGGTCTGGTTGGGGACGGTTCGGTTGTCCGATCCACGGGAGTGATCGTTGATTCTGGTAATCGAGGAATGACCCCGTATAATTTTTGTATGTTCCGCAGACTGCCGTTTGCCGTTCGAAGTGACTCAGTGAGGGGGATCGGTGATGAAGTTCATCGGGTATCTGGCGACGTTGATGGTGGTGATGAATTGCGAGTTGAGCTTGGCTCAAGACGCGTTCTACTACGGGGCCTATTATGCACCGACAGCGGTTGTGATTGGTCCGCCGGCCGTGATGGTGGCACCCGCTCCCGCGATTGTTCAAATGTCCTATGTGCCCCAGCCGGTGGTAGCCTATGCGGTCCCGGTTTACGTGCCACAAACGGTGGCGACGGCTCCCGTGTTTGTTTCTGCGCCTGTCGCCGTGGCTCATACGCCTTACAGTGCGTTCGCGCGGGAAACGTCACGAGTGACTCGCTACGGCGTCGATTACCGTTACCGCGAATTCGGTCCACTGGGGGCACAGCGATATCACTACTCCGTCAATTCGAGACCAAATGGCTATGTGGTTCGTGAATGGGGGCGATAAAATCGCAGCGGTTCCTGGCGGCCTCAATCTCTAATGGAGTCGGTCACGAGGTCAAGTCGTGGCTTGTGACGCACAAATGAAAAACCCGGTCGCCAAAAAATTGGCGGCCGGTTTTTTTGTTTAGCTCGATCCATCACAGGACTGGTTACGGAGTCACATTGATCGTCTGGCTGGCGATGTTGCTCCACAACTGACCGTCGGTGGCCTGGAATGAGACCATCTTGGTCATTGTCGTGGCCGTGCCGACAAACTGGTACTTGATCGATTGCAACGCCAATCGATAGTTCGCGACCGTATCGGTACCGGTGAGCGTCAAGATGCCCGTCGTGGCATTGAAGTTGCCCTTGATGTTGGTTGTATTCACGAACGAGAGCACATCATTGCCCCGTTGATAGTTGAACGAGACCTGCACCGTGGCACCGGTCAACATCGCGCTATCAGGATCAGTGACGGTTACCGTCGGAGCAACCACAACCGCGCCATTGGCTGGTTTGTAAGCCAATGCGGTCGACGAGTTGGTAATCAACGGGGGATTGTCGACCGGTGTGACGGTGACGCTGCGTGTCCCGACGTTGCTGGTGGCCAGCCCGTCGGTGACGGTGAAGCTGATGGTCCGGGTCACCGTGCTCGGATTGGTACTTGTGTCGATGTATTTCACCGATTGAATCGCAGCCTGGTAATTACTGACCGTGTCGGCACCTTGCAACACCAGAGACCCCGTTGTGGGTTGGAAGACTCCCTTGATGTTCCCCAGGGTGACAAACACCAGTTGGTCCTGGTTCAGCTGGTAGTTGCCCGAGATGGTGATCGTCGCACCCTGCAGCATCTGGCTGTCCGGATCGGTGACCGTCGCAGCCGGTGCGATGGCGACGGCCGCAGTGCCTTCGGTGTAGTTCAATGTCCCGGTACTGTTAATCGCCAGGGTCGGTGGTGTATTGGTCGTTTCGAGTTGAATGACGCGTGTGACCGTGTTGCTGGCGACGTGGCTGCTGTCCATGACCGTAATGCTGACGGTCCGATTCGGCCCGGCGGTCGTCCCGGTGAAATTGTAATACTCAAGCGTTCGCAACGCGGCCTGGTAGTTCGCCGTTGTGTCGTTACCCGTCAGCGTCAGCGTCCCTGTCGTCCCATTCCAGGAGCCAGTAATGGCGGTGCCCGAGATATTGAAACTAAGTTTGTCTTGGCTGGCGTTGTAATTTCCCGTGATCTGGGCGGTCGCGCCACTCATCATCGTGCTGTCCGAGTCGGTCAGCGTCAGCGTGGATGTGATGATGCCATATCGATTGAATGGATCGTTCAAATTGTAAATCTTCGGCGTGGTCTCGATTCCCGTGAGCACTGGCGGACTGTCAACAGTTGTGAGGTTGATCGTGCGAGTAAACGTGTTACTGGTCAAATGGGTATCGTCGATAACGGTAAAGCTGACCGTTCGGCTGGGTGCCGAGGTGCCGTCGAGTTTATTAGAGAAGGTGATCGATCGCAGTGCCGCCTGGTAGTCGGCCACGGTATCGGTCCCGGTCAGTGTCAACGTCCCCGTGCTGGCGCTCCAGGTTCCTGTGATTTTCGCGGTATTGGTAAACGCGAGCGTGTCCTGGCTGCCCTGGTAGTTGTCATTTCCGATGATCTTGATCGTGGCGCCCATCAAATTAGTGCTGTCAGGATCACCGACAAAAATATTGGGAGCAACAGCGACGGCGGTCGAGTTTTCGGTGTAACTGAGTGCTGTGGCGTCGAGCGTGTCAGACAATGCCGGGGGATTGTTGACCGGTGTAACGGTAATCGTGCTCGATGCGATGTTGCTCAGGTTATTGACGGTCGTGCCACTGTTCACTTGGAACGTGACGTTTCGCGTCACGGCAGAAGGATTGAGGCTGGAATTGAGGTAGGTGACGGCCTGCAATGCCGCTTGCCATTGAGCCAACGTAGCGGTGGACCCGGCAGACGTCAGAGTCAACACGCCACCCGTATTGGACTGGAGGGCGATATTCCCCATCGTGGCGCCGTCGTTCACAAAGCCCAGTACGTCCTGGCCGGTAACGAAGTTCGTGATGGTGATTGTGGCGGAAGCGAGTGTGGCGCTGCTGGCATCTGTCACGAGAATCGTTTTGTTGATCGCCATCGCCGGATTCTGTTCGACGTACCCAAGCGTACTCGATCCGGAAAGTACCGGTGGGAAGTACACCGCAATGTTGATGGTTGTGGTCAACGTATTGCTGGTGGCATTCGCCGATCCTCCATCATTCACCACAATTGTTGCCGTTCGTGGTGTGGGAGCCAGATCGCCGCTGGTATTGGTGTAAGTGACGGCCCGCAGAGCGGTCTGCCACTGGGCCAGCGTCGCCGTGGCGCCGGCTGATGTCAGCGTCAGCACGCCATTGCTGTTACTCGAAATGGCAATGTTGCCCATCGTGCCCGCGTTGGCTACGAATCCCAGTACGTCTTCGGTCGAGACATAATTTGTCAGCGTGATGACCGCGCTGGCCAATGTCGTACTATCGACGTCGCTGACAGTGACCGCCGGATTGATCGGCTTCGCACCGGTGCCTTCACCGTAGGAGAGGGTTGTCAAACTGGATGCCAAAACGGATGGATTGTTGACGGGAACAACAGTGATCGTGCGAGTGACGATCGGGCTGAGCAATCCTTGATCGTCGGTGGTTTGGAAGCTGACCGTTCGAGTCGCCGAACTGGGGTTGTGTGAAAGGTTTTCGTAGGTGATGGACCGCAGGGCCGCCTGGTAATTTGCGAACGTATCGACCCCGGTTAGAGTCAACGTCCCGTTCGTCGCATTCCAGCTTCCGGCGATCTTGGTAGTATTCGTGAACAGCAGCTGATCTTGTCCGTTGAGATAGCCACCTGTGATCTGGACCGTTGCTTTTTCCGCATTGGTGCTATCAGGATCCGAGGCAACAAGGGTGTTTGTTAACGGAACCGTCGCGAACGAGCTGATATTCTCCGTGTAGGTCAAGGATGTCGATTCCAGCCCGGTCAGCGCTGGGGGATCGTCATTGTGAGCGACGGTAATCGTGCGAGTCACCGCGGCGCCTGTTACGCCCGAATCGTCGGTCGCTTTGAAGCTGACAGTCCGCGTCAAAAGACTGGGTGTTAACGACGTATCCGTGTAGGACACGGATTGCAGTGCGGCGGTGTAATTGGCCAGCGTGTCGATACCCGAAAGTGTCAGCGTGCCGGTGGTGGGATTCCACGTTCCGGTGATTGTCAGCGTATTCGTGAAGACCAATTGGTCTTGATTAGACTGGTAATTACCGGTGATTTGAACCGTGGCTCCCTGCAGGTTCAGACTATCGGGATCCGTCACGGTGATTGCCGCGCTGATCGGGGTGATATTGTTGACTGGCGATGCCGGAGGGAACGCATGATCCACGTAGCTGAGTGTTGTGGTTTCTAGTCCGGTCAGCACGGGGGGATTGTCAACGGGAATGACGTCGATCGTACGAGACACTGGCAGACTGGCCAAACTCTTGTCATCCAGGATCTGGAAGGTGACCGTACGCAAGACCACACTCGGATTCTGCGATGTGTTGACGTAATCAACCGCCTGCAGAGCGGCCTGGTAGTTGGCCAGCGTATCCGTTCCAGTCAACACCAGAGTTCCTGACCCGGCAATCCACGTTCCCGTGATTTTTGGGGTATTCGTGAACTGCAACTTGTCCTGATTGCTCAGGTAGTTACCCGTGATTTGGATGACCGCCCCCGACCCGTTCAGACTGTCAGGGTCCGCGATCGCGATCGTATTGGTGATCGGCTGGTTGGTCGTTCCTTCGATGTAGAACAACGGAGTCGTTTCGATCGACGAGAGCACTGGCGGATCGTCACTGTGAACCTCAACAAGGTCGCGAGTGCCAATGGTACTCGACAGTCCACGATCGTCAGTGACTTGGAAGCTGACCGTGCGGGTCAAGGGATTCGGCCGGACAATGTTCGTATTGGTGTACGAGATGGACTCGAGTGCCAACGTGTAATTGGCCAGCGTATCGGTACCTGTCAGCGTCAACGTACCAGTCGCCGCATTAAATGTTCCCGAAATCTTGTTGATGACGTTCGGATAGACCAGAACGTCCTCGCCAATTTGGTAGTTGACGGTGATTTGAACTGTTGCACTGGTGATGTTGCCCGTATCCAAATCGCCCACAGTGATTGCGGGGGTGATCGGCGTGACGTTATTGACGAGCGACGGTGTCGATGACAGAGGGTGATCGACATAGTTCAGCGGCGTGTTGGGGATTCCCGACAGTACTGGCGGAACAGCGACCGGGATCATGACGATGCCACGGGTCACCGTTGCGCTGGGCAAGCCCGACGAATCCGTCGTCTGGAACGTCAGTGTTCGTTGTAGCGGGTTGGGGATCGCCGCAGTGTCCGTGTAGGAAACGGCACGCAATGCGGTGGTATAATTCGCCAGGGTGTCGACGCCAGACAATGTCAACGTTCCGTTGGTCGCATTCCAGACGGCTCCGATCTTGGGCGTGTTCGTAAAGACCAATTTGTCTTCGCCGGCTTGGTAGTTACCGGTAATTTGAACCGTGGCACTTTCCAATAGAGCGCTATCAGGATCGGCGGCCGTGATTGCCGCCGTAACCGGTGTCACGCTGGCGGGTCCGACAGGGGAAGCCAGCTCGAAGTAACTGAGCGGCGTCGCTTCCAATCCCGTCAAGACCGGTGGATCGTCGACAGCGGTGACTGTGATTGTGCGTGTGACCGCGGTACTTGAAAGACCGTTGGCATCGGTGATCGTGAACGCAACGGTTCGCGTCAATTGATTTGGTGTTGCCGAGGTGTCCGTGTAAGAAACGGTTCGCAGCGCGGTTGTGTAATTGGCTAGCGTGTCGTTGCCGGTCAAGGTCAGCGTGCCGTTCGCAGCATTCCAGCTGCCGGTGATTGTCGCCGTATTCACGAAGACCAGCTGATCTTCAGCACTGTGGTAGTTTGCAGTGATCTGAATCGTGGCCCCCAGCAAGTTACCGGTGTCGGTATCGGTCGCCGTAATCGCAGCGCTGATCGGGGTAATGTTGTTCAGAGGAGGCGTTGGAGAAACGAAGGCATGATCCAGGTAGTTCAGTGGCGTCGTTTCCAGCCCCACCAGGACCGGCGGAACGTTTACTGGCGTGATGATGATCGATCGAGTGACCGCCGCTCCGGCGGCGCCGGCTCCTGTCAGACCTGAATCGTCGGTGACCTGGAAAGTGAGCGTTCGCACCAGAGTGCTGGGGACCGCTGCCGTATCGGTGTAGGAAACGGCTCGCAGTGCGGCCGTGTAATTGGCCAGGGTGTCGACACCCGTCAATGTCAGCGTGCCACTCGTTGCGTTCCAGGTCGCGCCGATCTTGGCGGTGTTGGTGAACAGCAGTTTGTCTTCGGTGGCCTGATAGTTTCCGGTGATCTGGATCGTCGCGCTTTCCAGATTGACGCTATCGGAATCGGTGACCGTAATCGTTCCCGTGATCGCAGGTGACGTGTGAGCGGTGTAGCTGAGCGGTCCTGTTTCGACTCCGGTGAGCACTGGGGGATCGTCGACGGCGGTGACGGTAATCGTCCGGGTTACGGCAGTGCTCGATAGGCCGTCCGCATCCGTGGCCACGAACGACACCGTGCGAAGCGATGTGTTGGGTGTTGCCGAGATGTCGGTGTAGGACACCGACCGCAGGGCGGCGGTGTAGTTGGCCAGCGTATCACTGCCGGTCAGCGTCAATGTGCCGGTCGCGGCATTCCAGGTGCCGGTGATCGTTGCGGTATTCACGAAGACCAGTTGATCTTCAGCACCGTGATAGTTGCCGGTGATCTGCACCGTGGCTCCTAGCAAGTTGCCCGTGCTGGGATCGGTCACGGTAATGGCGGCGCTCACCGGGGTAACATTGTTGGTGGCCGGCAGCGGCGACACAAACGGATGATCCTGATAGTTCAGGGGCGTCGTTTCCAATCCGGTCAAGACAGGAGGACTGGCCGAAGGAACCTGAACGATCGACCGCGTCACGGCGGCGCCCGTTAGTCCCGTGTCGTCGGTGGCTGTGAACGAGAGTGTCCGTACGGTGGGGTTCGGATTGGCCGCCGTGTCAGTGTAAGAAACGGCTCGCAATGCCGCCGTATAGTTGACTACGGTGTCGACACCCGACAAGGTCAGTGTGCCACTCGTGGCATTCCAGGTCGCGCCGATCTTGGCGGTGTTGGTGAAGAGCAGTTTGTCTTCCCCGGCCTGATAGCCACCCGAAATCACGATGGTGGCACTCTCCAAATCGAGGCTGTCGTTGACCGTAATCGTCGCACTGACCTTAGGCGTCGATTGGGCGGTGTAGCTGATGGGCGTGGTTTCCAGGTTCGTCAATACAGGGGGAGAACTAATGGGAATGACGTCGATGGAGCGAGTCACGGGGAGACCTGACAGGCCTGCGCTATCCGTGACTTGGAAACTGAGCGTTCGAACGGCGGTGTTCGGCGTGGTCGAGGTATCGATGTACGAGACGCTTTGCAATGCCGCCGCGTAGTTGGCCACCGTATCCACACCGATCAACAGCAAAGTGCCTGTCGTGCCGTTCCAGACTCCCGTGATCTTGGGCGTATTCGTGAACAACAGCTTGTCTTCGCCGGACTGATAGCCGGCCGAAATCGAGATCGCCGCCCCTTGCAAATTCGCGCTGTCGGGATCAGTCACGTTAATGGTGGAGGTGACCGGCATTCCAGCGGCCGGAGTTTGTTGCAGATAGAGCAGAGGTACCGTTTCCAGTCCCGTGAGGACCGGAGGATCGTCAGTCGCTGTGACGTTAATCAACCGCGTCGGCACGACCGTGTTCGTCTGATTGTTGATATCTGTGACAGTGTAGCTGACGGTCCGCTGCGCAGTGTTCGGTGTTTGAGAGAGGTCCGTGTACTGAACGGATTTCAGCGCGGCGGTGTAGTTCGCCAACGTATCGACACCAGACAACTTCAGTGTTCCGGTTGAGGCGTCCCAGAATCCAGTGATATTACTGGTGTTGGTGAAAATCAGCTGGTCTTCACCACTCTGGTAATTGCCGGTGATCTGGATCGTCGCGCTCTGCACGGCCGCAGTGCCGGGATCGACGACCGAAATGGACCCGCTGATTGGTACGATGTTGTTCGTGACGGTGGGGGTCGACGATAGGGCATGATCCACGTAGTTCAGTGGAGTCGTTTCCAGCCCCACCAGTGTGGGAATCGAGGCGGTCGGAACCATCACAATGGTCCGGTTGACCGTCTGGCTCGCCGTTCCCAAATCATCCGTGGCCTGGAACGTCAGAGTCCGGTTGATCGGATTGGGTGAGGCCGCCAGGTCCTCGTATTCAACCGCCTGAAGTGCCGCCTGGTAGTTGGTCAGTGTATCCACACCGGTTAAAGTCATTGTTCCGGTCGCGATGTTCCAGGTGCCCGAAATCTTGGGGAAAGTGGCATTATTAAAAATCAGCTGGTCTTCGCCCAGTTGGTAGTTGCCCGTGATTTGAACGGTCGCGCTCTCGAGAGTGGCAATTTCTGGATCGGAGATTTGAATCGCCGAGGTGACGGGCAGTGGCGTGTTCAGCGGAGGCGCGCTGTGTTCCGGGTAGTGCAACGGCGTCGATTCAAGGTTCGTCAAGACGGGAGGACCGTCAATCGGGACCATGATGATCGTACGGGAGGCGAGGAAAACCGAGGGACTGATCCCCGCCGGTGTCGACACTTGCTGCAGTCCGATGCCACCCACGACTGTCGTGTTGTCGATTGGCGCATAAGTAACGATTCGCGGTGTGGGAGTCGGGTTGGCGAAGAGGTCTGAATATTGAATTGTCCGCAGGACTTTCGAGTAAGCCAACAGCGTATCCACGCCCGACAGGGTCAACGTTTCGGTTGCGAAATTCCAGGTGCCTCCGATCGTCGAGGTTTTTGTGAACAGCAGTTGGTCTTCGTTCGGTGCGCCGCCTGAGATCTGGATGACCACGCCCTGCAGATAGCCAGTGTCTGGATCACTGGCGGTGATCGTGGAGCTAATGGTAAGTGGAGTGGATCCTGGAATACTCGGTTCCACGTAATTTATCGGGACTCGGTCTTCGGTGGGACCCATCCCCAACACCGGAGCGTCATCCTTGTGGGTAAGCGTGATGGACTGGGTCACCGAGGCACTGGTGTAACCGTACGAGTCCGTCACCGTAAAACTAACGGTTCGCGTGGACGTGTTAGGGGCTGCGGTCTCCATCGTATTCTGGTAATACACGTTCTGAAGTGCGGTCGTGTAGTTTGCCAGCGTATCGTCGCCACTCAATGTCAGGGTGCCCGTCGCGGAGTTCCAGCTTCCGGTGATCTTTGGAGTATTATTGAAGATCAACTGGTCCTGGTCGCTCTTGTAGCTACCCGAAGAAAACTTGATCGTGGCACTGGTAATGTCTGGAGCTTCGGCGGCGGGATCGGGAGAGGTCACAGCGATCGTCGGGCTCAGGATCGTGGCGTTGTTGCTGTCTGGTCCAGAGGGTGCAACGCCGGTTGGTCCGATGATGGGATAACCCACGAGTGCATGGTCTACGTAGCCCAGCGTTGAGGTACCCGTGACGACGGGATTGGAATCGACTGCGGTGATGAGGATACTTCGGCTGACCGACGTACTGGAGCCGTCGGCGTTTGAGACAGTGTACGTCACCACTCGCTGCGAATTCGTGTTGGGAGTCTTTGAACTATTGTAATAGGCGACTGATTGAAGTGCCGCCGTGTAATTCGCCAAGGTATCGGTGCCACTTAACGTGAGTTTTCCGGTAGCGGCATCCCAACTGCCGATGATTGTCGTCGTGTTCTGAAAGACCAGATTATCTTCGGTCGAAATATAGGTGCCGGGTGTGAATTGAATGATGGCACCTGTCACTGTTGTGACGGAGGGATCCGACTCGGTAACGGTAATGGCCGAGCTGATGGGCGTATCATTGTTGGCGACGAGATTCGGTGGATTCGAGTGCTGCAAATAGGTCAACGGCGTTGTTTCGAGGCCGGTCAAAACCGGATTGTCGTTCACAAAGGTAATATTCCGGGTCACGGCGGGGCTTGGACCTGACGGATCCGTGAACGCAAATGTGACTGTCCGTGCCACCTGACTGGGTGTCGCCGCCGAGTCATGGTAATACAACGATTGCAGCGCCGCGGTGAAATCACCGAGTGTCGCACCACCAGGGGCGACGCTGGTTAGGACAATTGTTCCGTTACTAAAAGGGCTCGCCGTGATTGTCGCGGGACCACCGACGTAACTCAAAACGTCTTCGCCGGATTGATAGCCGGCGGAAATTCGAATGGTTGCGCTCGTCGCCGTGGTCACAGTGGCCGTCGAGTCTGTCGCGGTGATGGCCGAGCTGAGCGGAATCGTCGGATTAGTCGATGGAGGCGTGCTGTGCTCCATGTAGGTCAGTGCTGTGGCTTCCAATCCCGTCAGCGCTGCAGTCAGCATTTGTCGCTGTTCGAGCATTTCCACATGATTGGGCGTCACTGTTTGGTTTAGGCTAAGAGACCGTCGTCTTCGATTTGGCCGGGCTGAGACAAAGGTCAATCGCGCGACGAGATTCGCCAACCAGGAACGTAAAATCATATCAAACGCCTTTTCACCGAGCAGTTTCGGAAGAATCACAGAATGACGAGCCACAGCCCCGGAACTATCCTCGGAGCGCACGGCGAACGTTCCATCGCTCAGGATCGATTTATCGGGGTTCCCGCGCTGACCTGCTCCAAGTCAGCAACTACGGCGACCTCGATCCTGTGTATTGAAATGGACGTAGAGAACTAATGACAGAAAAAGCTTAAGCGGGTCGACCAACCGTTGGCAAGCACGGAACTTGCTCACAGGAAACTTTTTCAGGAAGGCCACTGACTTTGTTGTCGGCTCTGCAAATTTGCCGTTTCCACACGGTTCCTGACGCTTTTTTGACCTCGAAAACGAGCTACGTCTCGCAGATCAATCTCGTGAATACGTCGAAGAAATGACGTCACTGGACTGCGGTAGTCAATAACCGCGTCGGACGATGACCTGGTCGTTTTTGGGGTAGGGAAGACAATCGGCACGACAACTGTCAGAATTCCGTCTCTTCCCGTTCTTCATTTTGAGCCCCGTCAAATGCCACTGAAGCAGCAAATCGGTTTCGCCCTCCAATTCATCGTGCTGACGGCCACTCCTTTGATATCCTGGTGGCAGCTGCAGTTTGGATTCAAACTGATTTGGATGCCGGGACTGCTGCTGACCGCGATGGTGCTGTTCTGGATCGGAACTCGCTTGCGCGAATCGAAATAGCGGAAAGGTCGGTGCCGTGAACGAGACCGTTCGAGTTCAAGTGACGCAAGTGGCCAGTGACCGGGGCCTGCTGAATGACGGAATTCGTCCTGATTTCGCCGATCGACTTATCGCCTTGGGAAGCTTGGGGGAAAGTCTGTTTCGTCGTCCGCAAATCGACGCCAGCAAGGATGCTTGCTGCCCCCTTGGCATCAGCCTTCCAGCCGGGTTGTTGGCGTTTTGGTTGCTATTTTCCGTAGCGACGACGTGCGAAGCCCAGCGCTTCCCCAAAGCGGGGGCAAATCGACCGTTTCGCGAAAACGTGACGTTTCCGGTCGACAGCAACCTGCGCAAGCGGATTGGAACCGTCGAAGATTTGCTCGCTGACCAGCGCTGGAACGAAGCGATTGGGATTCTGCAGGAAATCGAACAAACCGAAAACAAGTCCTTGATGTTGGTTCAACCCGGTCGGCCCGGCAAGGTTGCTGCCTACGTGAATGTGACGACGCGTTGTAACGTTCTGTTGTCTCGCATTTCGGCGGAAGGCCGCACGGTCTATCGTCAAAAAGTCGATCCGCAGGCGAAAAGATGGTTTGAAAACTGGCAGCGAACCCGCGATGAGGCCGAACTGCTGAAGATCGTTCGTCAAACCTTCTTAAGTCGTTATGGTGATGAGGCCCTGTTGGCCCTGGGTGAAGTAGCTTGGGATCGTGGCGATTTTTCGGCCGCCCGGCTCTGGTGGGAGCAGCTGATTCCTCTGGCCGACGATGCCATTCCGGCCGATTATCCCACCGTGCTGCGATATCCCGACACGGACATCGACCGAGCCGCCATTCTGGCGCGGATTGTGATGTGTTCGATTGTGGAACGAGATTCTATTCGCGGGGCCGACGAACTAAGTCAGTTTGCCGCACGGTATCCGCAGGCCGAGGGACGCATTGCGGGTCAGCAGGGCCGTTTCGTCGAGATCCTGCAACGAATTCTGGAGGACACCCGGGAGTGGAAGCCGAGATATTCCGCGGGTGAAGTGGCCACGTTCGGCTTGTCGCCCGAGCGATTTCGGCGAATTCCTGAATCGGTCGATGTGGGGGCAATGAAATGGGTGCGATCGCTTTCCCCCCATCTCCTGCCGCCTCAAAACGAGAGGCGACCCTTTCAAAGCGATCCGCTCAGTTATCATCCGGTGGTCTATGACAATTCGATTGACAAAATTGTCCTGGTCAACGACGCGGATGCGATTCGTGCCTGGAATCTTTTGACGGGTGAGCCCGCCTGGCAGCCGGAAGGCCACGATTCGGCGGTGATCTATCCCTCGATTCCCGATGAGCCAACGCTGGCACCGCGGAATTGCGTTGGCATGCCGCACTACACGATGACGATTGCCGACGATCGATTGTACGCCCGGATGGGCTCGCCCGTTTCCTGTTCTTCGATCGCGGAATTGCACCCCGATTCCTTATCAGACTTGGTCTGTCTTGATCTGAAACAAGAGGGAAAGCTGGTCTGGAAGATTGCGGCGCATGAGTTATTACCCGGTGACGCGCCTTGGCGCTATGAAGGGACGCCACTAGTCGTAGCGGGCCGTGCTTACGTGGCGTTGTGTTGCCGCCGCCCGCAGTTGGAACTGGTGATCGCTTGTCTGGACGCATCGGATGGACGGCTCGAATGGCAGCGTCCGATTGGAGCCTTTCGCGCGTCGGTCGATGATAGTAAAAACCGAGTCAGTCATCTGCTGCTGACGGCGGGCGGCGGGCGAGTCTTTTTGTCGACGGATGCGGGCGGGATCGTCGCTTTGGATGCTCGCGAAGGCCGACTCGAATGGGCCGTCTCGTATGAAAGCCGTCTGGATGAGGGAGCTATCTCAGTCGGCGAAGCCAGCCAAAAAACTCTGCGTCCGGCACTCTATCACGCCGGCTATTTATTCGTCGCCCCGGCCGACTCCGGTTCGGCTTATTGCATCGAAGCCGATTCGGGTCGAATTCACTGGACGTTTGCTTATTCAGAGGATGTCTCCGGCGAGATGATCGGTTCGTCTCCCCCGAATCTCAGGCAGTCGCGGGATCGAGAATGGCGAAATCTGCTGGGGATCGCTCCGGGCGGCGCAGCGGGGCGACTGATCGTCAGTGGCAGCGCGCTGTGGGCCGTTGATATTGCATCCGGAAGAATCGCCTGGTCGGGAAACGAGGGGATCTCGGGACGGGGCGGTAAAATTGAGTTCGGTCGAGGGCTGATTGCCGATGACCAGGTGTTGTTCCCGACGCGAGAATCGATTGAGTTCTTCGAACTGCGGACTGGCAAGCATCTGAGAACGTTCCCACTGAAAACCCCCGAGTCTGACCAGCAAGGAGGAAATCTGACGTTGGCGGGCGGCATGCTGCTAGTCGCTCAACCCAATCGTCTGGCCGCCTATGGCGAATTCAGTCGACTGAAAGAACGAATCGAAAATGGGTTGACTCGGAAGCCCAATGACGAAGCCTGGCAAATCCAAATGGCCGAACTGGAGGCGGCAGAAGGACGACCCGCGGAGGCGATTGCCCGATTTCGAGCCATCCTTACACCGATGAATTCTGACGATCCGGTTTACCTTCCGATTCGACGAAAGTTGACGCGACTCTGGCAGGAAATGGGATCGGCAGAAAGTCGTGATTCGAACCCTGCCGCCGCTCGCGATCACTGGCGGGAAGCGTTGGCCGTGACGAATGACCGAACGCAACGGGTTGATCTGTTATTTGATTTGGCACGTGCGGAAGAGGCGCTCAATCATCCCGAAGCATCAACGGCGCGACTGCAGGAAATATTGAATGCGGAGGGTCTGGCGTCTGTTCCCCGTGGTTCTCTGACAGCAGGGCACGACGCGTCTCGTGAGATTTCCCGTCTAATCGCCGAGCGCGGTCGGTCGGTCTATCGGGAAGTGGAAGCGGCCGCCACTGCGGAATTCGCCATGCTGGCGAAAGCCGCCGATAAACCGGGGCTGCGACGTTTGATCGTGAAATACCCTCAAGCGAAGGCGGTGGTCAATGCTCGGAAATGGCTGGTTCAGCGGTATCGAGACGCGGGCGAGATTCTGGAAGCATGCGCGGTGCTGGATGAACTACGGCAAGAGGCCTCCGACGATCGCGCCTACGTCGATACGACGTTGTCGATGATCGAACTATTGGAGACCGCCAAAGCCACGAATGCCACGACACGTCTGTGGCAGATGCTGGCGGCACCCAAAGCGTCGATGGAGGTGGCCTTCGCAGGGAAGAATCACGATCTGCATGAATTGGCCACTTCGTGTCTCCAACAGGAGGCGAGTGGTCATCGATCGCGACCAGGATTTGTTGAACGATCCTGGTCGCGTGAATTGGCCAGTGACAGCCGGATGATCATACCCCAGTGTGAGCCACCGTCTGAGGAACTGGCGGTAGTCTTGATTTGTTCGCCAGACCCCAAGCAATCGAATTCGTGGCGCTGGCAGTGTCTGGATTGGCGGACCGGACAGATCCGTTGGGAAGAAACGTCTTCCAGCTCGATTCAGATCGTCGTCTGGACGCCATTTCGACTGCTGATTGGTACGTCACAAGGTTGGCAGGCGCGGACGGCAGAAACCGGACGACAGATCTGGGAGCAGAGATCGGGTCACGAGACGACACCGTTATTCGTCCGGCAGTCGAATGGTTCCATCGACGGCACGATCTGGCCGATGTTATTCGATCCCGATCAGGGAATCAGACTGCTTGATTCGAATGATGGGCAAATCATCGCCAATCTGAAGCCGCCCGGCAGGCTGCATCAGATTGTGGGAGTGACCAGCGCGGTCAACGAGGCGAACCAAGTTGGCAGTCTGCGGGAATCTGGTGGAACAAATCAGCCGGCCGAGGCGCCGAACCGCGTTTTCGGTCAGGCGACCGGCTCGATCGTTTTGTTGTTTCAAACAATCAAGCCAACTCGTATCTGGCGGGCCTGTGCTTCGTCGGCTCGTGACTTCTGGTCCCTGGAAGAACTGGCCATCGGCGGTGAACTGTGGCAGACGACTCCCTTCGCCTTATCCAATCGACTGATCAGTCTGACGACCGATCATCACCTCGTCGGATATCGAATGGAGAACCCGCCTGCGGAAACCGGTCATTCTGGCCCTGTAAAAAGCGCCGTGCCGACGCAACCCTTGGATCGTTGGGAATTCAGCAATTTCTCGGTCGGATTCGGTGGTCCCGTCGCCCTGTCGCAAGCGGGTGAACTGTTATTGATTGTCGATCATTCGCAGTTAGCCTCATTCGACCCGGCCAGTGGAACGCGAAAATGGTCCACCGGTCTGGCGGAAATTCCGTTGAAAACCCCCGTTGCTCAAGTCTGTGTCGATAGCGACTCTCTGTTTGCGACAAGTCAGGGAATGTTTCGCGGTATCTCGATTTTTGATGGCGCTCGTCGGTGGGAACGGTATCTCGGGAATTCGTCCATACAATGGCGAACCACACTGGTGTGGACCGGTTCAGGTCCAGTGGACGATTTATCACGTAAGACGGGTCGCGGACGATCACTGATCGCGGCCTGGCCTCTCGATCCGATCGACGATAGTGACCCTGCGATCTGGCTTTGCGATACCGAAACGGGAGCAGTTGTCCAGCAGCTGAAGACCGATGCGACGCCTCAAGAATTCGTCCTTCGGCGTGACGGACAAGGTCTGCTATGCACGGGGAAAAGCCTGTCCGGCATGCGATTCTCGCCAGCGGTCTCCATGGCCGAGATCTCTGCAAAAACAGGTGATCATGGTCGGTAGAGCTCGTGAAGAAAATTGCACTGATCGACTTTTCGAATTCTGGTGTTGCTTTGCAGAAAAAGCTTCGGATTGAGGAAGTGTGTGGTTAGACTTCAGGTGGTGTGAATGGAGTAGACCCCTTACTCGATCAAAGGAGACTCAGATGACAAAGCATGCGCCATCTTTGTCCGTCGACGCCTCAGCTGCGCCCATTGCGGTTCCCCAACCCGCGGTTGCGTTGCGGACCGGACCCCACGATTTGGAATGCCGGATTCAACGTGGCCTGCAAGCTCATCCCGGCCTGAAGTTCGCTCGACTCTCTGTGCATCAATGTGCCGATGGAGTTTGTCTCGAAGGCCTGCTTGAGACCAATGAAGACGACATTGACCTTTGCGATCTGGTGAATGAAATTGCCGGAGTCAATGTCATTAATCATGTCGTGACCCACCCCGCGAAGCCGAAATAGGCAACCGGGCGGACGGTCTCTCGTCGACTACAGTTGAAGAATGTCTCGCAGTTGTGCCAGGTCGGTGATCAGCCGATCCGGCCGAGTTTCGGGATTTCTTAACTCTGACGACGTGGCTTGCAGACTGGTTTTGTCGGCTGCGTAAAGGACCGTTCGGAATCCACAGATTTTGGCGACGGCCAGATCGTCCTGTATGCGAGTTCCCACATGCAGGATCTGGTCTGGTTCGATGCCAATTTCTTTGAAGCGAAGAATCGACTGGGCATAGAGAGAAATTGACGGTTTTCGGATGCCCCATTCATGCGACAGCGTGTTCAGTGACGCGGGAAGCAACGTTTCCACGTCAACCAATGAACCCTGTTCCCTGAGGGCGCGCGTCAACTGAACCAGTGTAAAGCATTGGGCATTGGCTAGCGCCGCCTGGCGCAGACCGCCAGCCGCCACGGCCGTCAAGGTGGTCAACGCTGCCGGTGCGGCTTCCGTCCCTTGCAGCGAACAGTGGAAGAAGTAGGCAATCTTTTCTGACAGTGCCACGGCGTCACCATAAAGTGATTCATCATAGACATATTCTTTTTTGTTGAGCAGACCGATCAATGTTCTCCAGACGTAAGCGGCATCGACCTCAGGCAGGTCACCCTTGCGATTGCCGGACGTTAGCAGTGAGTCGTGCAGAGCATTCAGATATTTGGGTAACAGCGAATCAGACGGCTTGCCCGGTCGGCGGGTCATGCTGTTCCACATATTGAATTCGTGGATCGTCTTATCAATGGCGACCTCCATCCGAATCGATTGCGGGTGTTCGAAGATCAATTCGCCGTCAGTGATCCGCAGCAATGTCCCATAAAGGCTCCAGGTCACCGCACGGATATTTTCCAAGGGTTTGATTGAGGGAGTGGCGGTAATCGGATCGATTTTCGGCGGTGCGGGCCATCGCAATTTCCGCTCCGCCAACCAATCGGAATATTCAAGTAGTGTTTTAGCCATCGTGTGATAGGTCGCACGTACTCAATGTCGCGTTGACTTAATGCCCGTCGAGAAATGAAAACAGATTTTCTGACATCGTTTATTTTCCCTGCGGCAGATCATCCGCATGGGAGAAAATGAGGCTCGTGATGCGGATCATGGTCGTCCATTGAAAACGACTGGCTCCGAAAATCGAACAATCCATCCTCTCACGGAATACGCCGCTTCGCAACCACGTTGCGGGAGTTCCCAGAGGCTGGTTGAGTTTTTTTAGCCCGATTGGACCGCGAACTTGGATTCGTCGTCGGTGGCGTCGGATCGTAACTGGTTTTGTGGGGCTTGCCACATTGTGGGCAATAGCGGTGTTGAATTCGGCGACCGTCGGGTGCCGTCCTTGTGCGTTTGACGATGCAGGGAATTTGGCAATCGGGACATAGCGGTGGCTTATCCAATGTGTACCACGGGCGCCAAATGCGTTTGGGTGTGAGTTTACGGGGCATGAAGGTTCCAACATGTCAGGGGATCGATGCTGCTGTGTTCTTGATCAAATCGGTCTTCGAGCAGGGGGGGGCAATTTCGCATCGAACGGTCACCTGCTATGGGTCGACTTGCTCAGGTTCCGAATCGTCATCGTCTGCAGTGTCGTTCGACGACGATTCGGAAGGCATTTTGTCGCCGATTCGATCCCAGATACGATCCAGAATGGCTTCGTCGCTTGGGGACAGCAGGTCAGGGTTTTCCCCGTCGAGTACTTCCCAATCAAACCAGGTTCGAGCGGGGAGCTTGTCGGAGTCCGCGAGATGATCTGACAAATCGGCAGCGGGTACTGACGTGAGTTGGTCATGATCAGGCGATCGATCAAGGCCCGCAGGTGCCAGCCGTTTCTGTTGAGATTCGGCCGCTTTCTCTTTGAGATACTCCTCGAGGATCTGGCGTGACGGGCTGTCCGATGCCAAGCCGAATCGTGCCTCGAAGGGCCCGCCAAATCTCTTCCACCAGTCCCGGCCCCTGGCCGTCTTCATCAATTCGGAGACCTCGGTGACGCCGGGAAAGTTCTTGTCAAAATCGGCCGCGATCGCGCGAATTTCCGGTGAAGGATCCCGTCTGCGTTCTCTCATCAACCGATCAATCTTCCCCGTGAAACCCAACCGTGGCCAAGCGTAGTATCCAGACGGTGCGGACAATCCGGGTGGTTGTCGGTCATGTGAAAATCGAATTTCTGTGCCGTCGCCCACCGCCCAGGCTTTGATCGATTTGAAACCCAGTCTGGTGGCCGTCTCAACCTGTTGAGACAAGATGCGACTGGCCAGTCCGTGCCTCTGCTTCCGAGGCGAGACCTTCATCAGAGAGTTTTCGATCATTCTTTTGTGATTCAGATTGCGACGGGCACGATAATCAGGATGGTCGACAAAAACTTCGATGCCCGAGAACCCGTCTGGAAAAACGTAGACCCGCGCGCCCGGTTGGGCTCCGACCAATTGTCCCCATTCTTCTGATGTTAGGGATAAATGTTCGTTGGTCCCCGGTCGAAGCGGCAGTCGTTCGGCAATTCTCTCGGGTTGTTGCACAAACACGTCAACTTTGTTTGATCGATCGGCTGGCGGAAACGCGCGACTGTCCGAATTGGGGAAAGGAGTCAGCCTGGCCAAGACGCCTCGCACTAAATGCGATCGAATCTTGGGTGGTGGAACGACGCCGTGTTCTTTATGGAGCGATTCGAGGGCTGATGTCGAAAGCACCGACAGGTGATGGAGAGCCGTGTCGGCTGTGACGCTACGATCCCCGTTCAGGATTTTCGAAATCACATCTCGCGCGGATGAAATCTCGTCTGGTGAGTCGGCGTTCGTGAATCGACCGAGTCTATCGCGCGGATGCTTCGATGGGTCAAAGGTCTTTTCTTCCGTTGGCCAAAACGCATCACCGGAAAACAGGGATGGGCCGAACAGTCCGTACAAGATTTCCGCGACGAACCGGGCGCGTTCCGAGCGATCCTCGTCATCGGCCTCGCGTTGATTTTCCCGATGAGTGGTTGGGGCCGGTATGTCCGACTGCTCGGGGAGTGGGGCGGTCGGTGGTTGCTGGTCCGTATCGTTCGAAGCCGCTTGATCGACCATATCCGGGCGCTGGCTGTGTGTTTTCGTTTGCGTCGAGGATGTGTCTGTCGCGAGGGTGTTGTCGGTCGTCGCTGGAGAAGAGTGATTGGGAGCAGGGGATTGATCACTGTCCGTGCCCACCAAGGCGTCGCCGAGTGAGCCCGGCAGGGGAGGCAAGCCGCGCACTGATCGCCATTCATTCTTTGTACGAACTTTGGCCGCGAGATCGTTTTGAAGTTGCTGCTCAATCAATTCCGTGTCGTCGACCGTGTCTGATTCGATCTCGACCGTAAGTCCTGATCCAAATTGGGGCGCCAAGTGTTCGGTATCCGATTCGGCCAGCATGTCGCACAACGGTTGAACGGCGGCGTGCCGCCAGGCTTTCATACTGGCGTTATAGGCGGCGTAGGCGCCCGGTTCTTGCAATCCCACGGCGACTGGCGGCGTTTGGTGCAGCGCTAAGATCGCCGCTTTGAAATCATGAAATCCCTCCGTGTAGCACATGTCTTTGGGGCTGGTGCTGAGCGGCGTGATCGCTGTGCCACTTTGGGCAACCATGACGCGGCCGACGTTTTCTGGACCACCATATTTGGCGCTGATCTTGGCTTGCACTCGATCGATTTCATCCTGATCGGGCGAGACGTCCGGCGGAAGGTTCCAGACGACGGATGGGTCGATCCCGTTCTTCAATTGATGGAACCGCGCCGCGTCAACGGCTTCACCGGCGTCGACCCATTTGGCGCCAGCAGACAATGGGCTTTGACCGTCGTCCAGGTACCAGGCGTGCGGCAGACGGATCAACTGGACCTGGCGAGCATCCACAATCTGGCCCAGGATTCGATACCAGCTGGGACAGTCGACATATCCATCATCCACAATTGGCGTATAACGTGACGCCACCGGATTGATTCGCCAGCCTCCCCGCGGTAATTCCAGCGTCGGTGCCACCGGGGACGCCATGGCAGTGGGGATCACATAGCGTTCACAAGTCGGACCCGAAAGGCTGGGCACGTTCCAAACAAGACACGTACCCGTCAGTCGCATTTGCTGGGCTTGTCTGTAACGGAAGCTGGCACCGCTTTCGTATGGATTCGGTCGCTTCAACAGTTGGACAAGCGGGTGAGCGATGGGCAGCGGATCGGTTTCTCGATCATCCGCTCCGTAGGTCGATTTCCAGCGCGCGAACGAACCAACGCGCGCGGCCAGGGATTTGCGTCGTGATTGGCGTTGGGGTTGCTGATCACCATCGGCAAATACGGTGACGGTTGCTCCGGCAACCTGTGCCGCGATAGCGTGAATCGCAATGTAGTTGAATCCCGTGTTGTGAGCCGTTTCTTCGCGATGGTCAGAAGCCCAGCCGCCCGGCGATCCGCCACTGAGTACCGCTCGCAGGCCAATCCCAACCGATCCCAGCGACTTGGTCTGTCCACCGAACCAGTTCGCCATCCATTGCATCCATTTCATCGTGCTTCCGCCTTTTCCCAACGAATTTGAGGTTACTTATTACGGTTTCGTGTCACGTCTGCGGACCACCATCGCCTCGCCTGGTGTCGTCCGTTGGTTTTCTTGCCTATGCTGTCGTGTGAAGAACCCCGCTGCCGACCGTCAGATGCCGACAACTAATTTTTTCTTGGATGTCAGTTCATGGAATGCGTCGGCCAGAGCATCGATCTCGTCATCGGATACTCCTCTGGTCGGAAAAGCGTCGAGCCGTTGCAGCAATCCGTGATTCCACGGTGCGGCCAGCATTTTCACGTTGCCAACATTTGTTTGTGAGGCGAGTCCGGTGGCCCGCGTCGGTTTGTCTCCGCTGACGACGACAGATTTCACGTCGTGGCCAGCGAGCATCACGACCAGCCTTCTTGCTTCGCTTTTGCCGGCCGCGGCCGGGTCCTGTGGCAACCGAATCTGACATTGTCCGTCGAGTGCTGATGTCTGCCGAATGACCCGGTCGCGATAGCTGCTTTCCCATTGGCCGCGTTGAATATCGGCAATGTAAAAAACTCCGTCGGTGTCGACGCCCAGTTTGGCTCCTACGGTCCAGTCACCCGCTCCGTCTGTTGCCGCCAAATCCCATGCCCGGCAATAACGCAGCGCCGCCGGAAGGGCCGCGACGATTTCGATCTTGGCCACTTTGAAAAACAGTCCTGCTTGCACCTTGGCATTCCAGTTCCCTTCGGCCAGCCGTTGTCGTTCGACATCCGGCAGAGCCAATAAATTGGCTCGATAGGACGGATCCTGCTTCAGCAGAGTGGGATTGTCCGAAAGCTTGGCGGCAATGAATGTCAATGATTTTGGTTGAGCCGTCTGGTCCTCGTGATTTTCGGGCAGGTCAGGTCGTCCATAACGCTCGATCAGATCTCTTTTGGAATCACTCCAGATCAATTCTCCCTGTCGGCGAATGAACCACCGTTGCCGTCCCGATCGTTCCGGAATTGCCAGACCGGTCGACCGATCGATCCACCAGGTAATCAGTCGATTCACCCAGCCACCCACCGGATCGTCCGCCGGTGTGGGATTGGTGGTGGCGCGAACATAGGGTTTGATTCCACAGATCGAACGATTGCGTGACAGCAAGTAAAAGAACTGTGATTCGGTGAAGTGCGTCAGTTCATCGAAACCCAGCATGGCAATTTGAGCTCCCTGCCAGGCCAGCTTGTCATTCTCATACTGTAAATGCCGAAATCCGATATTGGTCCCTTTGGGAAATCTCCAGTCCAACGTGTGTTTTGAAACCCCTTTGTACTGTGGATAGAGCGTGGCGGATTCATCCCATAGACCGCCTTCGTTCGTGATTTGTGGTGATGTACGACGGAAAATCACGGCCCCGAACTGTGGTTTGTCGATATGACGAAGTGCTTCGGCCAACAGTGCCCAGGTCTTTCCACCACCGGCCTGCCCCCCATAAATGGCAATATCCGAATCCGATTCCATGAATTGTGTCTGCGGTCCAGGATGGGCGAGTGGAGGCCGAGGCGGTTCTTTCTCGTCAGGTTCTGTCATGATGCATTGCCGGTAAGGATTCCGGAGAAAAAATGAACCCAATTGTGTTCGTTACGTCACTGCCTGGGTGACATCGGCCACCACACTCATCACTCCGCCAATGGGGGTTGTGATTCCGTCGGCGAAGTAGACTTGCACGTCCCAGACTAAGTCACAGATGGCCAGCATCGACGTCACACTGGCATCCACTTCCAGATTGACGGTCCCTGTTGTCGGATCGGCCACCACCAAATTGGCAGTTCCCGCCGTGACAGTTCCGTTCCCATTTAATCGAGTCAGCCCGATGCCTTCGACCACTTGGAATGCGGCTTGATCGTCCGCGTCATTGATATTCGCTTTCACCGTTATCACCAATTTGGTGCGGTTGGCGAGACTACCCATGAGTGGCAAAGAGCTTCGCAAAGTGTCGCCGCGAAGGCAGACGATGACCGTCGGATCCTGGGACGCTGCCGCGACGGCCGCGGGGACTGTGATATAGTTCGTGATCGTGGCCTGCGGCAGTGAATCCACCGCGTTGATAATGGCAGTCTGAGCTGCGGCCAATTGAACAGGTGTCGATGGCGCAATATAGGATGCCGCTTGCAAGGGAACACCGACTGCCGTCAGGATGGCAGCGGTATCTGTGGCGAGGGCCGATGCGGTTGCCATTGCGGCAAGCTGCGCGGAATTGTTGTCCATCTCTTGTCGGTTCTGAACGGCCGTGGGGACCGCCGCAGTGATGCTGGCTTTCATGGCTGGCGTCAGATCCCCATTCGCGGGGGCGTTCGTCAAATTTGTCGTCGTGACAACCGTCGTGACAGTGGGCACTGTCGCCCCTGTATGTGTTTTGGCCGACAACGTTACGCCGCCGCTCGAATCCACTAATGGCGGATAGGTCGGCGACACGTTCGCAATGTTGGTCAGCATCGTCCGGTCAGAACTGTTGAACGTGCTGGTATAGGTCGGAACCAATTGCGTGTAAGCAACCAGGCGCCGCAACTTGCTGTTGATCGTGCCGCTGATATTCCAATGCAGCCCCTCTAAAGCGTCGGTTGACGAGCTTGTATAGTTGATCTGGTAAATGCCAGTTGCCGGATTGCTCCACGATCCCAGCCGGCTTGACCGATCCGTTCCTGCATCATTCAGGAGAGTAATCGTCGGGTTGGCACTGGCGTCCAGGTTCTCAGCGGCGCCGTCCGCGTTGTACCAGGTCGTCACGATTTGCAATGTGACCGAGCCGCTCGTCGGCAGTGCGAGTTCCTGTGGAATCGAACTGGCAATGAATGTGTTGTTCTGGACATTCTGGATCGCGGCCAAAAGCTGAGCGTTCCCGTAGCTGCCGCTGTTCACAATCGGATACGGATCACCGCCGGCGGTGGCCCCATTGATCTGAATCACGTTCGCGTTGACTGTCACTCCGGTTTGAGTCGGGCTGCCCACTGCTGTCAGAATTGAATTCGTGGCTGCGATGACCAACGTCTCGTCCGCGATGTTGTTGGCCGGAAGTTTGTTGTAGATGGCCGTTTCGGTTGTGTTCGCCGGGGGCGCGTTTGTCAGCGTAGTCGCTGTGTCTACCAGCGTGATTTCATTCATGGTGCTTGTAGGCGTCGCAACGTTGAAGAATTTCTTGATCGCGGCGGTTGTCCAGCCCGGACCAGATTCCGTCATCCCGGTCCCGAGGATGGCAAACAGATCCGATTTAACCCATCCGCCAGCCTCGATCAGCATGTTGCCGAAATACGCCGGAAATGTGATCCCGGCGATGCTGCCCACGGATCCGTCCACATTGCCCGTCATGTTCCCGTTTACGCCGTTGGTTGCCACTTGCAGAGACGAATCAAGTGCCGCCTCGCGATTGAGCTGCACCCAGAAACCGGCCCCGGTCGGCGTCACAATCCACGGCGTATCCACCGTGATCGTCTTCGTGCCATCGTTGTACCCCGTGATCGTGCGAGTCTGCACAGGAATACTGCCGGAACCGCCGCCGACTGTGACCGTCATTCCTTTGATCGAGTCTGAAGTGCCTGTTCCGGAGGGAACCACAATTGTCGTTGACGTCGCCGATGAGACGTTTCCCGAGAGCGCAACGTTGACCAGCGGATAGCTGCCGAGTTGCCCGAAGACGTTCCCTCGGAAACCCATGCAATTGACATCAAGCAGTGGTTCTCCATTCACGTTCGTCATGGTTGGCGTTTGGCCGGCGATGTAGGCCGCGTCGGACTTTAGGTAGCGATTCCCATCGGTCAATGCCATCCAAGTTTGTTCGGGCTGGTAGGCCGCCAGAATCGAGTTGCCGTGGGGCGTGATTGTTGGCGTTCCGGAGGCCGTCCCTGCCGCCGTGTATGGTCCGTTCGAATTGTTCGTCCCGCTCGTGTAGTAAGCCGATCCCGCCGTTCCGAGCACAGCACTGATGATCCACGACGAACCGTTGTACCAGCAAAAAAGATTCGTCGTGAATGACTTCCAATAAACCAGTCCGTTGTAAAGGCCCCCGACACACCACATGTCGGCCGTCGCTGGCGTCGTTGTGCCAGTCGTCACGAAATAAGACCGCAGCAGAGTCGCGAGGACAGCATTCGAGAACTGGGCGTGATCAATCGCCCCCGGCTGCAGCCCGTGAATATTGTTGCTCGAATCGACAGTCGGAAGACCGCTCGCGCCACCGGCGGCCGCATTGGGAATTGCGGTTAGACCGAGATGCGTTCCGTCGTCTGGATCATAACCAACCACCTCAAATCGATCGTCGGTCGGGTCCGATCCCGTCGCGGATGCGTGCAGCAACAACGGTCCACTGGTACCGGCGTCAGTCGCATTTGCCGCGACCTTGTACCATCCGTTCCCGACCTCGGTCACGGACCCGGCCGGCGAGGCGAACGAGCCGCCATTCTTGCTGATCGTGACCGTTGGTGACGCCCCGGTCAGCCCCGTCAGGTGATCCGACGACTGGACCAGCAGGAATTCAAGCGGACGCGTCGTGTTGCCGTTTTTGATTGGATATCCCATCAGTTTGCCACTCCCCTCGAACGAGTACGAAGACTCAGACTGCGACGGGACACCGTCGAGCCGCCGCTTGGCGTCAGCGTAAAAATTGCCCTGCCTGGGGCACCCTGTCCGCTGGAATACGCACTTTTCCCCATGCCGCCACCAGCACCTCCAGGCGCCGTCCCGTCGCCCCCATTGGAAGCGTTCAACCCGCCTGCTCCTCCGGCGCCGCCGACCGGTCCAGGAGCCGATCCGCCAGCTCCTCCCAGGTTCCCGCTTTTGATCGCCCCGGCAGTCCCGGAGGTGTTCGTGTCCCAGCCGGTGGCCGCGCCACCGGCGGTCAAGATGCCTCCTCCTGCGGTATAGGTCGTCCCGCCATTGGTCACCGTCGTCGCACCTCCGGCCTGACCACCAATCGGACCGCTGTACAAATAGCTGATGCCGCCCGACCCGATGCTGTATCCAAATGTCTGACCAGCGGTGACCGTCAGCGTCTTCTTCCCATAGGCGCCGCTGTATCCGCCATTCACGGCATTGCTGCCGGCCGACGTGGGCGCAGCACCCGCGCCGTACCCCTCGATCACGAGCGTGCCGGCCGCCAGACACGTGTAGGTGCCGCTGCCGCTGGTAAAGGTGTCCACTGTCATTCCAACGATTCCTGATAGGTCGAGAACGTTTTCGCGGGACGTCTGAAAAATTCCTCGTCACGAGCATCTTCAATCGCCAATTGCTCAGAGCACCGGTCACACACTGATGTCCAGACGTGCGACGTCAGACATAACACGGCGATTAAGAGTATTTCGTGCGTGAATGACAGCACTGGCCAAAGTGACACCGGGCGTTTCTCATCAATCACATCGCTGAACGGGTCAGCAGTTGAAAATGCGCGTGATATCGTGCTCACAAGATTCCCTAATGTTGCGTAGACCGCCAGCGATCAAACGAGTCGCGGCTTTCCTTCAATTCGTTCAGGATTCGGTCGATTGTCGCTGCGTGAACGGCGTCTTTCTTGTCCATCTGTTCTTGATGAGCGCTCTGCAAATCGGGAATCGTTTTGGTGGTCGTGTAGTACCCAAACCAAAAAGCAAACCCGATCGAACCGATCGCCGAGATCGCTGGCGTAATCGCCGTCATGTCGATTCCAGTTGCCACCGCAGCATCAGCGAGGATCAGCATGTTGAGCCTCCTGATGCGCCTTCGCGCCCGATGTGTGGATCAGTCTGAGACCCAGTCCACTGACGATGATCAGAGCGACGATAATCAGGGCCATCCGGCGTACCGGTTTGACATACTGCTCGATGTCCAATTTAAGTTGTTGATCGCGTGTCATTTCAAAAATCACTCCCAGGTCAAAAAAGAAACCCGGCGCGTGGCGCACGGTTGCTTCTTGCATCCCGCGCCGGGTTTGGCGTCCCTGTTTTCCGTTAAATCAGCTACCAGCAACCGGAGTCGCAGGTGCCGAAGGAGTGGGCGTCGGGCTTGGTGGATTGACTGCGGCGTCGAGGCTGGCTTGAGCCGCCGTGATCTCTGCCGTCAACGCCTGAATCGCGGCCGAGTCTGTCGAATCGGTCGTCACTTGGGCCGTCAGATTGCGGACCGCCGTTTGCAGGTTTCCCACCTGAGTGGTTACGTCGGCCTTGTAGTTTTCGAACGCCGACTTCAAAGCATCAAACTCTACGGACATGGAATTCATTCTCCCTTCAAGGTTCGCGAGACTCGCCTTCATTGCCGCGTCGTCACGAACCAGCCAATTGATCCAACCGGTAGCCCATTGCTGCCAGTTATCGATAGTCCACAAGGATCACCCCGCTTTCTGTGCGTCAGAGAGGCTTAATCATTCCACGAAAAACGCCGCTGCGACCGACACCAGCAACTTGATCGCGAACAGCATCACACTGGTGATTACGGTGTTGACGATGCTCGCTCAGTCGAACGATTGGTTGTTTGGATCCGGCTCGTCGTCGATCTGGTGCCAACCGTTCATCGTCATCGTTCCTCAGGCCGTCGGTGTGGACGGAGTTGGCGTCGTCGTCGGAACCGGTTTCGGCAGCATCGCTAGCAATACCGACACTTCCGCAGGGATCGCGGAACTGGCCGGTAGTAAAGTGAGTACCGCTTGAATGGCCGGTGCGAACGATGCAACGACACCTTCCAGTGACACGATGCGCGTTTCGAACGCGGCAATCTTCGTCTTGGCTGATTCCAAATCGGCGACAATCGTTGCCGGATTCAGCGATTCGAGCTTTGTTTCCAGATCTGCTAACACACCCACGATTCACCTCTTTTGTGCTTATTGCACCGCAAAATCACGACTCTTGATCCAGCGACTACCGCTGAATTCCACATGGATATTCGACTGAGAAATCGTCACCCGCTTGACAGTCAGGCTGAACGTGAACAGCCAAACGAGCTTCACACTGGGAGCCTTGTCAAAGGCGACAATCAGCGAATCGCCGTTCAATGTGGCATTCGCGATAATCTGACCTGGAAGAACGACATCACATGAAGGATGCAGCAGCGAGAAAATGTCTCGGAACATCGAAAACACGTTGTACCAAAGCAACATGTCATCGATGCCAACGATGCCCACCGGCATTGCGCCAACTATCTGCGATCCCTTGGCCGTTCCCAGTTTGTCCGCCAATCCCCTCAGCGCGACTGGATCTCCATCCACAATCACATCGGAACCGCGGATTCGATATGCGAATGCCAATTGTTTTACGGGCAGATTGATCGCATTCGGTGCCGCCAATTCAATTCGGCCATCAGTGCCAAAAATGAGTGGTGCCGTCCATTCTCCCATGGCAAACAGCGACATTTTGCCGTCGCGATTGCAGTCCCATTCGAGTGTCGTTTGATTTCCTTCACCAACGTACCGCCGAAAATAATCTAAGGTGTTCCGGATCTGCGTCGACGCTTGGATTGCTCCAGCAACACCATTTGCCATAGAGACTGCTTGCGGATGTTCACCTGCACCGTCCCAAGCGAGTCGTAATTCACGACTGAGCATCGCAGGATCTTGATATCCGTCCCACGTTTTGAGGATCTGCCCGTTCTGGTACAGCGTAATCTTTGGTGCAAACTGGTCGTCATCAAGATGCACGAATTGAATCTGGTCTTGGGAACCGTCACCAATCTGCCAACCTTTCGGAGTCAGAATGCTGGCGATGTCTTTTTCCAACCGCTTGCACGGTGCGCACCCTTTGTTCCGGACGCCGATTACAAGCTGAGCAGGAAGAACTTCCGAAACGACAGCCACCTTTGGGAACGACATGGCCATTGGCGTCGGTGAACGAGCGGGGACTGTCTCGGCGGGATTATTGATTAACGTCATGAGTGACGTCGTCGAATCCGCGGAGGATTTGCCCTGACGTTCGGCCGCGTTGGCAATTTTGAGTTCGGCAATCTTCCAGGCTTTCTCGTTGCTCTTCGCCTGGAATTCCGCCAATTCCGCACGTGCCACATCCAACTCTTGGCGAAAGTCTCCGGCACTCGCACCCGGAAATCGATTGCGGGTGTCCGGAAGTTGTGGCCGTTCGTTGGCAATCGTCACCTGAGCCCGTGCCACGGCCACTGCGGCGATCGCTTTTTCACGAGGTGTCCCGGCCACGCATTCTGCGACCAGGCTAAGCAGTGCTCCAATCACATGACTTACGATCGACCATTGTTTCATTAGCGACATCACACCACCTGCGACTTTCTCAAAAGATCGGCCACGCCATTGGCTTCGAAACGCGGTGCTCCGACAGCCCAGGCCTCGCCACCCGATTGAATCTCGGACCAGAACCGTTTCGCGTTCACGCCGACATCACCGGGCGCGAGTTGTTTTTCGCCGCCGGCATACCGCAACGTAATGCGAGGAATTTGCTCGACGGGCATCGTCTGATCGGCGTCCGTCGGTTGCCCGGCGGGAAAGCGGCCCCATGACTCCGACGATTCCAATTGTGTCTCGCCATGTTGATCGACGAAGACACCCACAAAGCACCGGCAATGCGGTCCGTAACAGCCAAGATCACTGATGCCGTTGGCGTTCGGTTGACCGGTCACATAGCCATGTGCGTAGGGGACGGCATATCCGGCGGCTAGACAATCAAACAACAGATTCAGTGTTTCGGGCCAGAAGGTAATGCAGGTGTGGCCTTTGGCGGCGGCGATCCAACTGGAAGGAGTACCCGCGCCAGGTGCCGCATATTTGAGAGCGATTCTCTCGACATCGTCTTCTGATGTTCCAGGAAACAGGCTCGTCGCGGCCACACCGAAATCATGCACCGCCCGCGCCGCGTCAGCCAGAATGGCCCCGTCACCCGATCCACAGCGATCGTGTCCGCACTCGTGGCGAGCGAGCGTGTAAATGGGTGCGAAGCAGACCTCGATATCTTTGAGCAATGACAAATTATCGGCAGTCGCCACATCGAGCGATGTCTGGACACCGCGTGCCATCCCGCGGCTGACGCAGGTTCCCGCTCGCTGAAGATAAGGACGCCGATATTTCCCAGTGGAAACCAGTTCTCGATCGCGAAGAAAAATACCGGTGACTCCACGATCGCGCATTCGCTGCCACGTCCCGGTCAGTTCGTTTTGATGACGCTCGGCAAACGTCGCTCCCATCACGGCATCACCGCGAGCAGTTCGCTCAGCGATGACCTCGGCCACTCGGGGCGGGTCGCTGACCCAGCCGGAAACGAAATTGGGATTAAGGCTATTCATTGTTATTTCCTGGCATCAACAAAGTGGGAAAATGGTTGTTGATCGGCACCGCCAAATAGGCAAAGTTCCACTGGGACAACTGCAAACTCAGTGGGAAAGCGACGGGGCGAATCTTGCTGAGCGACCGTGGGCTCGAGCTTTTTGTTCTCTGGTCACTTCGTTCCGTCGCGGCACAAACCGATTAGCGTGTTGATATCGGTTTCGGTCAAAGTGCGCGAGACCGTTGCGATCTGCGGAAAGGCCACGTCGAATGCGGCGACATCCTGTGCGGACAGATCACCGTTTCGCGCTAAGACCACCACGTACTGCGCAAGTTGAGTTGTGTTTTCGATCGTTCGAACTTCGACAGCTCGTGCTAGTGCGTGCCAGATCTCCTCGGCAGGCGCTTGTTCACTCGCATTAGACGACGAAGTTCCTTCGCCGTCGGAGACGGACGGAATCGTCAATGAACAGCCGCCTATGACCAGACCCAATACGGAGATTAGTACCGTCTGCCAAAATTGAGTCTCACATTGTTTCCTGTGAAATTGATTTCTTTGTTTCATGATGGGGTTCCCTGTTGTGTGGGCACGACCGGATCGGCATACCCGCTGTATTTGATGACGACCACGCCGGCGTCGTGAGATGTTTCACAGCCGTTGATGAGTCTGGCTGCATCGACAAGCGCGAAGAAGAATCGACGCTGAGTGGCCCGATTAGATTTGTCACTCATCAGCGCGTAGAACGCCGCCGTCAGCTCCATCACTTCAGACATCAGTGCGTCTGGTGATCCGTCCGGGGAATGGACGCTAAATCGGCTTGCCAAACTGGTCACAATTCCCGCGAGTGTGAAACCGCCGGTGCCCGCGATTGACAGGAATAAAGCGAGCCAACCGCCGGACGTGACCTGAATGCCGTTTGGTCCTGATCCCCGTGACATCAAGGGCACCACCGTCGCGTCCGAGATCATCAGGACTGCCAGACCACTGACGAGTGCCGCTCCGAAACAACCAAGCACAATTCCGATTCGTGTCATGTTCTTTTCCCCAAATAGAAAAACCCGCGGAAGGCTGACCAATTTCCACGCAGGGAACGTAGAAATTGGTCAGCCCTCCAGCGGGTTTTGGGAAACCTTGATGACCGGAGTGGCGACGGCGAGTATTATGGCGACTCTCGTCGTTATGTCAATACTGTTTTACAAAATATTGTAAATAATTTTTATTTCCGAAAATAAATCTGTCGCAATGGGTTTCTGTCGTCGCAGGCGATTCATTTTGCCGAGATTGATCAGCAAGAAAACGAGGTCCGGCAAAAAATCCACGACCGGTGATGGCTTGTCGCATCGACCCGAAGTTATGAGAGGTCGACCTGATACGAAACGTGGCTGATTTCGCTCAGCGCGAGATCCATGGCAGCCACCGATTGAAGAAATCCACGGCCTGCGGATCTTTCTGAGTTTCAGTCATGATGTATGTACCGACTGCTTTTCCGCCAGCCGCAAAGTGGCCAATGGCGACACCTCCCCACGCGGCAAGTCCAATGGCGACGCCTCCGAATGCCATAACTCCCACAGCGACGCCCCCTAAAACAAGGCCACCCATGGCGACTCCGCCAACTGCGATCAAGCCCGTGCTCAAACCACCGACCGAAAAGATGCCAGCTGACAAACCGCCGATCGCAATGACGCCGATCGAAATGTCGCCAATGGCTATGATTCCGGCGGCAATGCCTCGAGATTCATCCGTCGCTTTGTCGGGCCCAAATGAAATGACCAGCAGGGGATACCCACAGATCTTGCGAGACGATCGATAGCGAATCGTTCTTTTGGTGCGCATCTACTTACCTTTTGTTGGTTGAAGTTGCAGTGAGGTGTCGGCATTTAACGGGCATTTTATATGCCATGAGTCGTTCGTTTCCTGTTCATTGAGAATTTGCTGGAAGAAATCGAAACGAGCACTCGACGTGGAATAGGGATCGATGCAAGCTTCCACAATGTTTTGAGTGTGCTGGATGCGCTCGAACTGGTCCCTAATCGTTCAGTGCCGGAGATTTGATTGCTGAAATCCGCGAGAGCCGGTGATGGAGAAAATCTTATTAACGAATAAATATTCGGCTGAAATGAAGTGTGGAGGGGAATCGAGGGAGATTTGGCACATGGCATGCGACAATGGCCGGTTCGCATCAGCATTTTGGAAGTGAGCGAATCGGGGCTAAGGCCGATCCCCATCCTGCAAACAAGCCGCGTGAAATTGAGTCGAGTCGACGGAGAAACTTAATGACGATTGTGATTAGTCGTATTCTGTTTCCCACAGATTTCAGCGAGCCAGCGAGGGAAGCCCTGCAGCATACTGTCGCGTTTGCAGATCGATTCGGGGCCGAATTGCATCTGGTTCATATTGTCGCCCCCATGATGCCTTTTCCTGACGCTACGTCCTCGTGGGTTTCACCAGATACAAACCAGTACTTGCAAATCGAAGCCGCCGAAGAGCGTTTAGCGATGGAGCGGCAGGCTCAGTGGTCGGAACAACTCCGCATCGTCCGTTTCACTGCGATCGGGTTTGCCGTGGACGAGATCTTGAAATATGCCCGAGAGAAGGCCATCGATCTGATCGTCATCGGGACACATGGAAACACCGGACTTTCACGCTTGGTGATCGGTTCCGTGGCGGAGAAAATCGTCCGGCTGGCAAAGTGCCCTGTACTCACGGTCCATCCCCAGGGGTATCCGTTTTTGGTGGCTGTCACCGCAGACCGGCTTGCCGAAGCAGCCAGTTGACGGTCTGCTTTCGACGATCAATATTTTGGCGTGACGACACGCGTCGTGTCCTCTCCGTCACTCGCTGTTGATTCAAATCACGAAGAGGTGAGTCGACGATTTGATTCTGCACCCACTTTGGATTTGATGAAGCAATCGGCACCCCAATCGACAATCTTGGCCACTTCTAAGGCACGATTGAGTTGTTCTGTGACTCGAGCGATTGCCTGTTCATCAGAATCCAGATTCCGCAATTGGGTCGAGAACATGAAATTGCTTCCGACCAGATCCCATCCTTGTTCAAGCATCCCACGTCGCAACAGCGTGCGTTGCCGGGGGGAGGTTTCTCCCAATTCTACGGACAACAGAACGTGCAGATGAAACACTTGATTGCTTTCACTTATTTCGACAGCGGAAGAGCCGGGGCAATCTGCATGCTGAATGAATAATTCTCAAAAGTTAAGTCGATCTCACGAAGAGATGGTTACTTTTAATGATTTTGTGGCGAATCTAGCGATTGTCGCGATTTTGTGGTCTTGGCGGGTGATGATGGGGAATCGTTGAACTGTAAGATCGGTCGCCCTGTTTCGATCGTCACCCCTTCGGGAGCGATCACTCGGCAGCGCTTGCCCTTGGAATAAACGTGTTTGACGACAATTTTTTTGCCATCAACGACGATGGTGAATGTCGGACCTTTGACTGTTCGTGTTGGCATCGTGGAAATTCCTTTCGATTCAGGTGAAAGCAGGTCAACCGAAATTCGAGCCCAGATCGTGGCGTCGCTGAACGGTTCGACTGCCGATCAATCTTTGTGTCCATTGTTCTCAGCAACCTAGGGCCTATCCATTACCGGTGACCTCCTTGATTTCATATTCAGTCGAAGCCAGGTCCAGCCGGTATCGCCTTCCGTTGGTTGTCGCAGTAAACGAACACGGTACGAACGCCTCACCTCCCAGTCCGGCCTCCACCACGGTTTTGATCAATTTCCCGGCCTCGTTGGTTGCGCTATCGATCAACCACTCGGCTAAATCGTTCCGATGGCGTTGCAGCAGTTGCCACTCCGTTGCGTCCGACTCCCAGCGACTGTGCTGATCGATCGCGCGTTGTTCCAACTGGCGAAGGCGCTCATCGCGGGCACCTAATTGTTGTTGCAACAGATCCCGTTCCTGTGGATGTTCCTGGTTCATATGGCGCCTCGAATCGATAGGGAGGGATGAAATCGACAAAGGAATGTGATTCTCTTCATGCTCAAATTGTACGACAGCATATTTTGTTGTCAACGACAGTGATCGTTTAAATAGTTGTAAAACACGACAAAGCATATTGGCAACGGACAAAAAGCGTTTGCCTGGCTATAGTTCCGCTGGAAATTCTTTCCTTGGGAGACTCAAGCATGGGCGTCAAGTTCGAGTGGAAAAACGTAGAGTTGGTCATCAGTACGGCCGAGTCGCTGAAAAAGGCGACCGAGCAACTCACGCAAGTTGCTGCGGAAATGCAGCAACATGGGATGAAGGAAGCACTGTTTCCTTGGACTCAGCGTCAATGGGATTGTCTGGACGTCATCATCACTCTGTCTAACCAGTGTGTTGCCGTCCTTCCTGCCCAGCTGATCGCCAAAGCGCAGGGCCGTCCGTCCCAGTACGAAGTCATGCAAAAAAAATCGCGGCGCGATATTGCAGCGCGTAAGGCACGAATTGCCGCCGGCCCTTCCGCGCCTCCAAAACCACGTGGACGACCGAAAAAGAAGACCACCTGAGTTTGCTCGCCCGAATCGAATTTCGTCAGTGATGCAGAAGATCAGCCGTCTCCGTTTTTGATGAGACGTTGGTGATGATCTGTTACGAACTGGTGTCCTGAAATTTGATGGGTTGGTCCATCCACCCAACGGAAATTGGTGGATTCTCTTCGTGCCGTGTGTGTCCGAGTCGCCTCGCTTTGAAGCTGAGGCGACCGGGCCTTTCTTTGGCATCGACTTCTCCATTCGAATTTTGTCCATGGAAGCTCGTTCCGCTGATCGAAGTGGGCCGGTCTCTGGCCAATTGTCTTTCCAAAGCGTCCAACGGAATTGAAGACCAGTCGTTTATTCCCCTGAATTTGTGGGATTACCGACCAATCTTCCAAACGTTTGGAAACAAGACGCAATTTCCTCTTGTCAGTCGAGCGATTGTTGTGTTTAATGATCCGCATGACACACGACAAAACTATCAGACGTAGCGACAAGTACCGTAAAGTTGACGGGCAGCCGCACCCCTTCGGGCAGCATTACCAGCTGTCACCGCAAAGTCCCTCACTGGCCATTGCGTTTGCAGGTCAGCCCTATGTCGATCGCCAGGCCATGTCGGCCACAGCCGTGATTTCGACGGCAACGATCGATCGAGTGGGGGATTTGTTGGTTCCTCAAGGGTGCCAACTGGCAAACTTCGCCAAGAATCCCGTTGTGCTTTGGGCTCACGGCTTGGAAGGAATCGGACAGCCGATCGGTACTTCTCGAGATCCCAATGGGAAGTTGGCAGTCGCTGTGTCGAAAGACGACGTGCAGGCCACTTCCTGGTTTTCGCAATCGTTGCTCGAAGCGTCCCAGATTTTTGAATTGATCGATGAGGGAATCGTTCGAGCGACGTCGGTTCGCGAGACGCCCATCAAGTCCCATGTACGACGTGATCCCGACGTGGGAGACGTTCTCATCGTCGAAGAATGGGATCTCGAAGAGTGGTCTTGGTGTGCGGTTGGAGTCAATC
Source organism: uncultured Schlesneria sp. (assembly GCA_903871875.1). Lineage (GTDB taxonomy): Bacteria > Planctomycetota > Planctomycetia > Planctomycetales > Planctomycetaceae > Schlesneria. Next base: position 19,218 of record CAIQIR010000155.1, on the reverse strand, counting down.
CAGACGCAGTTGCCAAAGCGTTGAACCGCAATCGATTGGGCGGCCGACCCATTGTCCCGTCGATTATCAAATCCCTGACTGCAGTAGCACCAACCCTCAGACGCTTCGGCGTCGGATTACCAACGGAGAAGACCGTGACAGACAACAATCAAACAAATGACGACACAATGAACGCGACCGGAGATGAACTTCCTCTCCCCTGGAGTGGCAACGACATCGATTCGGGAACCCAACCGTACGGTGCTACCGTCGTTTGCGCGGTTCATGCCTCGCTCGCCGCCGCCTGTCAAAGCATTGAGGATGCGATGGGGCCGCTCGAGAACCCCGAGGTGAAAGAGGGGCTGCAGGCGATCCTCATTGCATTACAGGAACAGCTCACCGCGCTCGAAGGACTGCATTCCTCCAGCTATCCCAATCAGTCTCAGCTGAAGAGCGATGGTGATGACGGCGATCAGGACGATGAGGCCATGAAGGCGTTTCTCGCTTCGGGTCATGTTGCGTCGCTGCAGGTTCTTGGCCTCGGCGCGAGGATCAAAGGAATGATCGGGGCTCGTAACTTGACACCCAATCAACGTCGAACGTTGACGGGCGTCATTCAACAAATGGCCAAGCTGGTTTCTCAATCGAAGTCGCATCAAGCCGACGACGATGAAGCCAAGTTCGCGGCACTACAGCGATCAATCCGAGAACTGACCGGACTGGTCGGAAATATCAAAAAGTAAAACTGCAATCGATTTCAAAACCAAAACGTCATGCCTTTCCAACCCCTTGTTTAAAAAGGTTTTTCCATGCCTACGATCGATGAATTGACGAAGCAAGTGACTGAACTGACGAGCACTGTGAAGAGTTTGTCGGACAAACCGGATTTCAGCGGCATCCACCGCGACGCGGATGGACGAGTAACCGGGCAATGGTCCGACACGGACGAGTCTGTGACCATTGTCACAGGTCGAGATGATTTGACGGGGCCTCGCGCAGGACGGCAGATGAAAGCCCGAGCTGCCATGAGATCGTTGATCCGACAGGGATATCAGCCATGGGGTGAATTCAAATCCCTCAGTGATTTCGTTCGCAGCGGTTTTGATGGCCATCAAGGCTCGTCATTCCGCGATCGTTGCCGGTCGCACTTCAAGACCATTCAAGGGATGTCCGAGACAATCGGTTCTGATGGTGGTTTCACCGTCATGCCCGAATTCAATCACAACATCTTCGAGCATGTCTACTCCAACGATCTCGTGGCTTCGACGGACAATTACACCGTCGGTGGGAACAACATGACGTTCCTGGCCAATGCCGAGACGTCGCGCGTTGACGGCAGCCGTCACGGTGGTTTGCGAGGTTACTGGACCGGTGAAGGGCAAACCATTACCGCCAGCAAGCCCACGGTCCGTGAAATCCAGATGAAGCTTCAGAAGCTTGCAGTGGTCGTCTATTTGACGGACGAACTGATTTCCGACAGTGCCCAGGCGTTGGAACAGTACGTCACGCGCAAAGCGTCGGACGAATTCAATTTCATGATCGGTAACGCCTTGTTCAACGGTGACGGAGTGGGTAAGCCACTTGGCATCTTGAACGCACCGAGCTTGCTGGCGATTGCTGCCGAAGCGGGGCAAACCCCGACCACGATTGTGGCGGAGAATATCATCAAAGCGCAGAACAGGTTCTTCGCACCTCACTTTGGTAACGCCAACTGGTACATCAACCAGGACTGTATGCAGCAGTTGATGCAGTTGACGTTGGCAACGGGAACCTACTCGGGACAGCTCGTTTACACGCCTCCTACGGGGTTGTCGGCTTCACCCTATGGTTCGCTCGGAGGGCGTCCACTGAAACCGATCGAGTTTGCGGGAACGCTCGGTTCACAAGGTGATATCACCCTGGCTGACTTGAGTCAGGTTCTGTCGATCAGCAAGGGGGGGATCGCACAGGCGGTCTCGATGCACGTCGAATTCTTGACCGATCAACTGGCCCTGCGATTCACCATGCGGATGAATGCCATTCCGTGGGAGAACAGCCCGATCACTCCGTACAAGGGTTCGAACACTCAGTCGAGTTTTGTTTGCCTGGCCGCTCGTTAGTCGGTCAGCGTTCTCGCGGTTTGTCCATTCCTCAAAAGCAGCCAAGGGCACAGGGCGAAAAGATCGTTCAACCTCGGCTGGTCGATTCACAGTACTCAAAGGAAATATCATGCCCGACTACAATCACGAGTTTCTCGAAATCGCGGATATTGTTCCCGCGTTCGTCCCGGTTGATATGCAGACTGCTGCCAACAACGGCCAATGGGTCGGGATGAAGAATATTAATCGGCTGTTGTGTGTCCTGCTCAAAGCGGCCGGCACGGCCGGGGACAATCCTGTCCTGACGCTTCAGCAGGCCACCAGCAACACGGGAACGGCAGCGAAATCGCTCACTTTTACGCGAGCTCGTACCAAGATTGGCGCGATCGCATCGACGCCCCAATGGACGATTGTCACTCAATCGGCGTCCAACACTTACACGCCGACGAGTGCGGCGAGTCAGGCCGTGATTGCAATCGAGGTTCAGGCGACTGACCTCGATCTGGCTAACGGCTTCAACTACGTCCAATTGTCGGTTCCGGACACGGGCACCAATCCGCAACTCGGCACGGCCTTCTATATCGCTTACGGGATCACGTATGCACAAAGCGTCACGCCATCCGTGCTGGCGTGATCGTGTTCCGGGCAAGCGATTGCTGCCCGTGATCAATCGAGTTTTTCAATTGACGTCACTTTTATCAAGGACATCCGATGACAACATCAGACGATATGGCAGGCACACAAGCATTGACCGAGATCGCGTTAGAGCTTTTTAAAGTGCATAGCTTGCAACCGGGCGTCAGCTCACAACAGCTGGCGATCGAATGCTTCCGCGCCGCGGCAGTATTCAAAAGGGTCGCAGACGATGTGCAGCGGAACGGGATTGATCAGCTGGCTGAGGATAACGATCCACTGGATATCGCGTTCGCACCGAATCTCAAAAAGACGCATCCGGTTAATTTGATGTCCAGGGCTTGGGGCGACTTGAAGCAAGTCCAAGCCACTTTGGCGGAACTCGACGCCAATCCGGCCGCTGAATTCTACGAGCCATTTGGTTGGGGCAAACCGGAGGTCAACCAAGCAAGGGCATTGTTTCCCGCGGTGGTCAACCGCGCCGAAAAGTCCACAACGACAAAGTGAGGCCAACATGAGTCAGGGTTTTACCGCATACGCGTCATTTGTTCGAATCCACGCCGAAATGGGCAGGCCAATACCTCCCGCTTGGCATGCTCTCTCTCATCACCGACGTATGGCTTGGGAGGCTGCTGCACAAGCTGTCGCGTTATCGGTTCTTCCCGTCTGGCTTGATCCACCACCAGACGAGCATGACGAAGCGGATTTCGAAGAAGACCAAGCTGAGATTTTGGCCGCTACGGAAGCTCTGGCAAGATCCTGAAGTTCGATTTCTACTTCGAGGTGTGATATGGCACTGACAACGCTGTTAGCGGTCAAAACTCAGGCCGGCATTGTACCCAGTGACACAAGCCGTGATCCACAAATCCGTTCGTTCATCGACGGGATCACCTCACTGGTCAAGCAAGAACTGAATCGGGACATCGAATCGACCGAGTACGTTGAATACTACTCGGGAGACGGGTCGCCATTTTTGTTGCTCCGTCAATATCCCGTCACAGCTGTTTCATTAGTTTGCGTTGATGATTCGGGCTATTTCGGAGCAGGTCCGGCCAGTTTTGACAGCACTTTGAATCTCGTTGATGGAGTGGATTACGCACTGATGTCGGGGGCCGGTGGCATGGGTTCGACAGGAATGTTGAGACGGATTGGGACCACTTGGCATCGAATTCCGTCCCGAGCTTTGGGGATCATTCAGAATTTGCCAGGAATTCCAAACGGCAACATTAAGGTTCGGTACACGGCGGGATTTGTGGTGATTCCGCCCGCGATCACCATGGCCGTGAATGCTGCCGTCGCAAAGCAAATCGCGATGGCGGCGGTGGGTGGGGCCGCGGCACAGATGGGTTACGAAGATGCGAGTGTTTCGTTTCTTGCACCTGCTGACGCCGCGCGTCTCTTCGGAAGTATCGAATCGACATTGGCCAATTACCGATCAATTCCGATCTGAGCCAAGTCGGGCCAGCCGAATCATTTTGGAGAAAAGTCGTGACCTGACGCTTTCAGTCGTCGGTTCAAGGAGAAAGAAGTGCTGAATCGATTGATCGCGAAATCCTTAATGACGATCGTCCCGGAGAAAGTTCGGGCGACAGTCACGCTGATGCCAGACTCGTTGTCGCCGACGACAGTTCAAGTCTTCAACGCCTGGCTCAAGCCGATGAGTGTGAAACTCGCCGCATATGGTGCCTTGAACCTTCAAGGGGACGAGACCCTGTTGAAGGTTTCGGATAGTGAACTCAATCCGGCCGGGAATGGTCGCGAGATTCGGGCTCGTGATCGAATCGTCGTGGGTACGACAACCTATGTCGTTCTTGCCGCGACGCTCAAAACGGTTCGTACCGTGTGGGAATGCGTCGTACGGAAGGAGATGGTCTGATGTCTGGCATCTCTAACCACTACGACACGATGACCGCTGTCAAATCGATCATCGATGGGCTTGCGTTGACGGGACTGACCGGTGGGACGGTGATTCAAGAGGTCTGTATCTATCAGGACGGTCAAACACCGTTGCCTTTCGTGTCGGTCTCGCCTTACGGACCGGAAAAATTGGGCGACGAACTGAACGATCGAGATGGAGCGTACTACGGAGTTGCCGTGTGCATTGTGGCAAAACCCGATGTGTCGTCGCTCGAGCAGCGTCTCGGCTGGCGGCAAACGATACGACGGAATCTCCACAACCAGTCCATGGCTGGTCTCAATCAAAATTACAACCTGGAAGTCGAACCAAGCAACGTGGTTGAACCTCGTGCCTGGTTTGATCGCAACGCATTCGTTTCAGGCTTCGTCGTGCGGGCCTTCTTCCAGGAGCCGCGGCAATGATGCTTGTTACGAATTCATCAGGCGATTTCGATTCGTTGTTAGTCGAGCTGTCCAGCGTCGTCGCGAATGCGGACTACGAACCTGTGTTGCAGGATTTTCAACAGGATCTTGCACAGGGAGAGGCAGAAGCCTTCCAAAGTGAGCACGAGCCGGGAGGAAGTCCTTGGCTTCCTCTGAAACCATCCACCATGAAACGCAAGCACCATGCCGGGATTTTGTTTGACACCGGAGCGCTGATGGCGTCGCTCATCACGGTGGGTGGACCAGGGAACGTTCACGAGACCAATCCGCGAGGTCTCTTATTCGGAACCGATGTCGAGTATTCGATTTTTCATCAAGAGGGCACTGCAAAAATGCCCGCTCGTCCGCATGTGGGAACGACCGAGGATGTCGTTGACAGGTTGATGAATCGGATCGCCGATGATGTCGTGAAACAATTGACCGTCAGTGGGAGATAATCAATGCACGTCAATGGATGTCATATTGTGAGCAAGATCAACGCCGAATCGTCGGAAGGTTTTTCGTCGACTGTGTCTCGAAATCGGGTTGGCTCTGGACCAGCCGCATCGGAAGCCTCAACGGCCCAACCGGCGGTCACGGAAATCCTTCGTGGCCCGTTCATGACGATTAAAGAGGCGATCGACTACGCGCAATTGTGGAACGATGCGGCGAATCCGCCACCGTTTCCCCAAGCTTCCTCCGTCGAGGCCTCCAAATCGGAGCCTGCTGCGACACCCGTGACCGAGTCGTCTCCAGAGAACGTGAAGTCAGCGCACTAATCAAACCTTCGTCAACGAATTGAAACAACCAGTCGCGAAGCGGCAACAACACGGCGACGCGACGCAAATAGGAAAAGGCTAGTACCATGTCCGAAACAATGGGCTATCTGTCGGGGATGTCGATCGGCGGAACAGTCGTCGAATTTGTCTCGCACGACATCAAGGAAACTCGCGAGATCATTCAAGATGATGGATTGCGTGGAACTCGTACCAGAGCTCTGGAGCGAGTGGCTCAAGGGAATATTAAAGTGGCTGGCTCGATCACCATGCAGCCGAGTCCGGTCGAATTGACGGCTGTCCTGAAATATCTGCTGAGTTCTGGATCAGGCCTGGCGCTGACTGATGCAATGCAGGACGTCGTAGTGGTTGTGGCGACGCCCGTCATTACGAATACCTATACCGGCCGCTTCACGTCGGGGGAATTCACAGGGGAGCCTGGCAAAAAAGTCACGTTGAAACTGAACTTTGTCGGCAAAACACTGAGCACTGGCGCAGGAGGAGCTCTGGCGGCGCCGGATCTCACTCAGCGACCCTATATGTTCTATGACATGGGCAGTGGGATCACGATCGGCGGCACCGCCTATTCGATCGACAAATTCCATCTGATGTTCGATAACAAGATCGAACCAACCTACATGCAGGGACAAGCGGCCACGGACCTCGAACCGACCGACCGAGTGATCACGCTCGGTATACAGACGAAGTACACGTCCACCGAAGCCGGATTGCTCGTCACCGCTCAGACTGGCCCGGTTATCGCCAGCCCACAGGCAGCCTCCGTGGCCTTCACGAATGGTTCAGATTCATTGACATTCACATTCGGGGCACTCGTGGCGACCAGTGAAACGGTTGTTGTGCCAGGTCGACAACACCTGCGATTGCCGTTGAATTATCAGTGTTATGGCGTGGGGACGACCAAAGAAGTCGTGACGACTAACGGTTAACCGCGTTTGATATGGCGGATATCGTCCTCAAACACGGTAAGTCGTACAGATCCCGTGCTGAGGGCGGCGACAAGATCATTGATGACTGCCGCTTGATGGATGACCACTTGGGCCAACATCCGTTCGCACATGCTCGCTTCGGGGGCATCGCGAACCATGAGGGCGATTTGCATCATCTCGCGAGAAGTTCCATTGCAACTGACTTCCAGCTGGAAGTTCAGGCGATCGTTTTGTTGTGGCATGCTGTTTCCAATTCGTTACTGAACGAATTCAGCATAACACGTTTCCTTTAGTTGAAAAGAGTGCTTTCAGATGGCTTACGAAATGACCGGGTTTATCGACGACGGCTACAACCGTGATGACGGATATGTCGCGCCGCCGCCCCCAGAACCCAATGGCGAACGACTGCATCAGGGTCTCAGCTTTACCTACCGCATGGCCACGCGGCGCCAATTGGTAAATCTGGAAAACCAGATGCTCGTGGCCAAACGCGATGAGAAGATCGACGACACCTGCCAGGAGCGATCGGAAGAGATCCTGGCGGAATTCATGGTCAAACAGCTCAAAACCTGGGATCTGCGCGACCGCAAGAAAAACGCGGTGCCGATCAGTGTGGAATCGATGTTCCACATTCATCCCATGCTCTATTCGGCCGTGGTCGGCATCATCCGGACCTGGCGAACGAGCGATAAACAGCCGCACGCCAAGAAAGAACCGCCGAAAGACGTGGAGTTTGAAAAAAACTCCGAGACGGAATCCGGCTCAAGTTCGGATTCCCAGAAGTAGCCGACCGCAATTGCACGCTGTGCCAGAAATACATGTTTGACGAACAGACCGGCCACCTCGAACGGCGACACGGGTTGCCCGAACTGCGGTTGTTGCACATGGGACCGAGTTTCTTGGCTCCCTGTCGGGACAAGAGCCGTGGTTGTGCCAAAGGGACTCCGGAAAATCCTCGCTCGCTGTGGCCGGAGAATGAGCGGTGTTATCAGCATTATCTGGAGTGTGCAGTGACCGGGAGCTTCCCGGATGACCCGATGGTGAAGCGTAACGCAGCGATCATTCGCGAGATCGAGAAAGAAATCGCAAGAGACAGCGAGAAGCGATTCCGACAGAACATCTCGGAAATTGCTGAAGTGCTGCTGAGGGTGCCCCAATGAGCGGTGAAACGATTCGTGACGTTCAGATTCGTGTCTCCGTTGTCAACGGGGCCATGAATCTGGGGGCGTTCAACACCTCGGCGGCCGAGGCCTCCGTCAATAATCTGATCGAGCAAACGCAGCAACGACTTCAGGGAATGATGGGGTCCGTCTCGATTGCACCTTCCGCGGCCGTTAGTGTGCCGTGGTCGACGCCCACCCCGCAGCAAGGCACCGCGACGCCCTCAACCGGACCACCTCCCTGGAACGCAGCGGCGGTACCCGCAAACAATAGCCCGTCACAGTTCCCCATGACCGTGCCCATGGGAATGCCGGGCTATGGGCAGAGTGTGCGTGATCGATCGTTTCAGGCGGCGGACGAGGTGCTGAAGCAGATGCACGCTGGCGGCCATCTGGACAATGCCACCCCGCAGCAGATTGATCAGCTGCATCAAAAGTTCTCACGACAGTCCACGCCGCTGGTGAGGGAGAGTGATCGGGAAGGGACGAAGGCCGGGAATGCGGCTCAGAAAGACGCGGAAGCGGCGGAGAAAGCCGCCAAGAAGGCGGAAGAAGCCGATATCAAGGCCATGCAGGAGGCGTTCGAATACCGGAAGAAGTTCTATCAGGACCGGGAAAAACTTCGTGACAAAGACCTGGCGGATGCCGAGAAAGCGGCCGATCGCGAGGAGCAGCTGCAGAAAAGAGCCCAGCAGCAGAAGGGTCGCGAAGACCAATCCCAGATGGATAAGTTAGTGGCCAAAGCGGTCCAAAGAACGAGCAAGGAGGAAAAAGCCAACAAAGCGGCGCAGGAGCCGTCAGCTGGGGGAAGTGAGGAACACGGCCAAAGTGCGGGAGCAATGTCACGTGCCTACGGCCATGCGGCGAGATCGGCCGAAATGCTCGCCCATGGGATCGCACTGGTAGCCGCCTCGTCGGACAAGGAAGCTGAGTCGATGCTGCGTGCGGTGGTGGCCGTCGAGGGTTATTTCAATATGATCCGCGGCGGTATTCAGCTGCTCCAGCAATTGACCGCCGCGCAGACTATGGCCTCAGCGGCGCAAGTTGCCGGGGCGGCCACATCGGTCGGCTCCGCCGGAGTGGGCGCGGGGGCAGCGGGAGTCGCCGGCGCCGGGACGGCAGCCACTGGCGCTGCAGCTGCGGGGGCGGGAAGCGCAACGGCCGGGGCGGCCACGGCGATGGGTGGCTTGACTGTCGCGACGGGCGGAACGGCGGTTGCCTTGCTCGCAGCAGTGGCGGCATTGGGGGTGTGGCGAGTGCAAGTCCTCGAATCCCGCGCCATCACGCTCGACTATTTTGATGTGGCGATTGGAAAGGCCCATGCCATGGCCGAGGCCGTCCGCAGCATTGGAACGGCCAAAGTCGATTTCGCGGTGCAGGACGCGAACATAAATCGTGGCGCCGCGAGTACGGGGAAAAACCTCGTTGAGCAGGCCAAGGATCGTGACATTCAGAACATCCATGCTCGGATGGTGGATCAGAAGCAAAACCTTTCCCCCGAGCAGAAAGGGACGTTCAAAGAGGTATTCAGCCGCGAACGGAATTTCAACTCTCAGCAAAAGCACCTGAAAAATCAAGAAGCGGATCTGAAGACCAAGGACGAGAAACTTAAGGGCGCACTCGGCACCAACAAGGAAGAAGCCGAGAAGTCACATCAGGCTCACATTAAAGAGCAGGATGCGATCCGCGATAAAAAGGGCCATATTCTTCGCAATCCGGAAGGATATCGATCGGTCTATAACGAGGCCCTCGGCACGGTCACCGATATCTCGAAGGGTGCCGGGATCGGCCTGAAGAATATGCTCGGCGATAACATGTTCGGTAATGCCGCCAAAGGCGCCGGAGACATGTTCGCTGCGAAAACGCAATATCTTTTCGGCGCGCCTGAACAATCCGAAGCGGCGAAGGGCGTCGGCGAGAATGCGGAATTCGGCGGCAGCACCGAACAAAAGGAGCAACTGGCGCAACTGAATCAGGACTTGATAGCCAGCGAAACGGCTGATCGAGAGCAGCAGTCGGCTGCCGCCGAGCGGACCGTCGATATTGAAAAACAGCGGCTGGAGGTCAATGAAGCGATCCTCAAGAATCTCGCCGAGCAGAACAAGTCGGTTACCGAGTACCAAAAAGAAACTCATGCCGCGGCGCAGAAGGAACGCGAAAAAGACAAGTCGGTCAAAGAATCGGTCGGTTCGATGAGCTTCGGTGACCTCGCACAGCAGAAGATTATCCAAGACATCTTCCTGCGGAATGAAGAAAAGCGTAAGGAAAATAAGAAGCTTGGGCGCGAGGAAACGTTCGGATTTGAGAAATATACGCAGCATCAAATTCAGATCGCGGCGCCGGGCACGGCGGCCCATAAAGGCACTCAAGAGCAGGCTAGGGGCGAGGCTGATAGATACGGAATCATGTCCGATACGGAATATTCCGGGATGCTGGGCGAGACGAAACGAGCCGATGAGGCGGCGCAAAAGCTGAATCCAGAGGAAACCGAGGACAAGATCAAATCGAAATCCGATGAGATCCCCGGCATGGTCAAAGAAATCGAGGGGTCGATGAAAGATGCGCTCGATATGCGGATCCTCGTGGACGGCATTAAAGCCGCTTTTGCCGAACAGAAGGAAAATTTCAAGCAATACGTGCTCGAAATCAACTCATTCTTCGGAACGTGATTGAAAGTGATTTGCGATGCAATTTGTTTATGGTGGTTACTCACACGCCGATAACTCGGTGGCCTTCAAAAACATCCAGAAGACCTATGTCATGGGTCCGAATGGACGCTTGCACATGCTGCGCGTGCAATGGTCGCTCGAGGGTAAACTGCTGGGACTCAACCAGGGCGACATCATGACGCAACTGGCGGAGTTGATGAGCATCTATTCGTTTCCCAACCAGTCGGCTGGTTTCCCCGGCACGCCGTTCTATCTGCAAAACGGTGACGCGATTGGTGGCGTGCTCGTCACGGGCCCCATTACGCACGGCGAGATCAAAGGCGCCGAAGGTGTGACCTATCTTCGCTATGGGTTTTCGCTGCAGGCCGATTTTCCTTGGGCCATCAATGGCCAGGTGCTGGCCTTCTCGGAAACCACCAGTTTTACCGACAATTTTGGCTTGCCCGTCACCGTCGAGCGATTGCCCCAGAACGCGCCGCCCATTCTCCAAACGATCTCGGCCGGCAGCTGGTACTACGGCACTCAATCGGGTTCCAATACGGTGGCCTTTGTGCCGGCGGATTACGAGCCCCCGATGTTCCCGCAATATCTCAGGACCTCTTCCGGACGAGCCCGGGAAGTCACCTTCCAATCGCCGGAAATGTGTCGCGGAGTGCCCACAAAATTCACCACGAAATGGAAATACGATTTCATCTCGGCTGTGCCATTTTTCTCTTATCCGAACGTAGTAGGCTAAATTATGAGCGACAAAAGATGGGTCGCAAACGCGACAGCGATCGCAGATCTATGGACAGTATCCCTGTCGGGAACCGTTTCCAGTAAAAATTACACGATGACCATCAATGGGAAATCGATCGTCTATTCCGCAGGTTCCGGTGACACGGTCAATACGATCTTGACCGGCTTGGTGACCTTGTGGAATTCGCTCGCACCCGCAGCGCCGGCCGAGTTCCAGGAGTTGACGCCGGCCGCGTTGCCAGTCGGCGGACCGTTTACTTCGATGACGCTGACCGGAAAAACGCTCGGCAAGCCCTCCACAATCGGTGTGTCAACGTCCGGTGCTGCAACCTTTACGATCGCCAACACGACGCCCGCCACAGGCCCCAATGATTTCGCAAATGGTGCCAATTGGAGCGGCGGAGTCGCACCGGCCAATGGCGACACGCTGGTGTTCGACGCGGGGACGGTCAATTGCAAATACGGTCTGAACACGTCGCTGACGGGAATTACGGTCGTCGTCCTGACGGGCTTTACCGCTCAAATCGGCCTTCCACTGACCAACAATGATAGCCCCCAGAACAGCTACAACGAATATCGTCCAACTGCTCTGACACTCGCAGGCGGCACGGCCCAAATCAATGGCCCGTCGATGACTCGCTGCAATCTGGCCTTCGGCGCGAATTTGGCCAACGTGCAGATTACCGCGACCGGGAATCGTCCTGACAGATATACTCCGACGGTCCTTATCACCGGTGGCAACGGCTCAAGCATCCTCGCGATCACCAAGGGAGACGTCGGCGTGGCGTTTTACCTTGGTCAGACCGCCAATTTCCCCACGATTCTGACGAGTTATCAGAATAGCGCGACCTCCGACGTCGTCTTGTTTCTGGGAGCTGGCTGTACCTTGGGATCCATTACCAAAAATGGCGGTGCGCTGACGGTCAACAGCAATGTGACAACATTGCTGCAAGGAACCGGCGGCGGCACGGTCACTGTGGCGTCGGGCGCCGTAACGACGATGACCGTCGAGGCCGGAACGGCCATTTGGAATTCGGTTGGAACGTTGGGAACCGTCACCGTATCCGGAAAAGGGACGCTCGATTTCGGGCAGGATCCCAACGGAAAGACGATCACAAATCCGATTCAAATTTACGGCGATTCGTCCTCCGTGATGGATCCCGCCAAGGTTGTGAACGCGGGCATCCTCTCCGTGACGACCTATCAGACGACCGCTCTGAATGTGAGCCATGGCAGCGGCAATGTCTGCTCGTTCACCTGATCGGAGATTTAAAACGCAATGGCAGTCAATCAGGCATTCCTATCGTATCCGGGTATCATCGCCTGGGAATCGTTCGACTTCACGGATCTGTGCGGGATCACCCCAGCGGTCTGTACTATCAAGTGCTTCCCGCAGGATTTCCCGCCCGACGCCAATGGGGATCTCGTGATTTCCTACAACGGGAATATCATTGTGATTCCCAACATGCATCTCGATGCCATTCAATATCAGGCGAACGGCGGCGGGAAGATCTGCAGTGTACGACTCTTGGATGAACGCTGGGCCTGGACGTTCTTTCAAATCACCGGTCACTACAACATCAAACTGCCGAACGGCCTGGTGAATCCGGCGCACGAAGTCACGACGCAGGCCTTGGCGATCAAATGCTTCGAGGAAATGTATGTCGACAATTATGACGTCTCGCAATTGCCGGATCTGGCGAGGCCGGAAGTCGACTGGGAAAGTGCCAATGCCGCGCAGGAATTGCAGGAATTGGTCGATTCGCTGGGGTGCAAGATCGTGCCGCAGCGATCGACGGGCACCTGGGTGATTTGCAATACCGGCGTGGGAAATAATCTGCCCGACGGACTGCCGTATCAGGATTATGGCAACGGGATCGATCCCAAGGAGACGCCGGATTATTTGAAGGTGGTCACGGCTCCCATCCGGTACCAGGTCTGTCTCGGACTGGAACCGATCGGACGAGACGTGAATAACGCCTGGACCAAGATGCAGGATCTGAGCTACAAGCCGCTCACAACGCTCGCGGGCGTTCCGCTCGTGACCGGGCTACCGGATTCCGCCTGCGGTGAATTTGGCTTTGACTGGGTCTCGCAGTCCCATATTAGCGCCGTCCGAGCCGTGCAGCCCAACGGATCCGCCAAGAGCCCCCGCGAATTCGCGCTGTCGACAGTATTTAAGAATTGGCGGATAGACGACACGCCGACCAATGCCAGCAATTCCATTGATGAGGCGACTGGTGAAAACTCGTTCTTCCTGCCTGGCTATAACGATATGGTCACGCGGAAACAGCTGGTTGTGACCGATGAGCTGGTGGAGTCGTACCAAGACGAACTCGACGTCGATCATGCCCGACCGGCCTTCATCACGGGCCGATTCTTCGGCGCAATGATCCCTCGACCAAATCCCAATTATCCGCCGGGGACGCGAATCGACAAACAGGCCCGAAATCCCGATGGCGGCGACACTGAAGAACCCGCCTCATTCAGCATGTCAATCGATGACATCGACACGGATCGAACAATCTGTACCACTTCCAAGCCAATGCTGACATTTTACGACCGGCCAAAAGACAGCCCATTGTCCAGTTTTGGCGTCGCCTATTTATTTCTCACGTGCGCGGTTCAAGTCCGCGATCCTGACAACTGGCAACCCATCCGCTATGAACGGTTGCTGCAAATCGGCAATGGTTCCAATCCCGATTTCTGCCAGGTGCTGATCAAAGAAGACATTATGCCCTGGGTGATCAACGAATATTACCCGGACGGCACGCAGCGCGGCTCGATCAGCTTCGATTACGTCGATCCGATCAATAACAATAAGCAGGAGGTGGATGCCATGTGCGACTATTACCTCCAGCAATATGCCAATACCTTTTACACAGTGGCCAGCCAGACGCGGACCTACATCGGCCTGTTTCCGATCGACATGGATGGGGCGATCGCTCAGGTGACGTATCGATCGGGAAAAGGCGGCCACGACACGATCGTCAGCCGCGGGACAGAACACAAATTCGAGATCCCGAGTTACGAGCAACGGTTACAGCGCGAAGGCCGAAAAGGTAAGGATAAGCTCGCCAAATACATGGAATATCGCGCGAATCGACGCATGAAACTGCTCGGCAACAACAACACGATCTAGGTTTTTTTCTCATGACGCCCTTCGTACCCAAACAACGAATCGCAGTGCAGAACGATTCTGGTGAGTTCATTCCGCCGCGGTCGATCGTGGTGGTGACGTCAGTATCGTTCGACGACGTGGCTGACGGTCAAGAAAAGGTCGTTACAACTCATGTCGATCAGTACGGTTGCGGACGTCCGGGCAATGTGATGGTGACCGGGCCGAACATCATTCCTCCGGATGCCGGAGGAAATGCCTACTTCGACAATTTTCTCTATGTGGCGATAGACGAGACGATCGATCCACCCGTGCCGGGCGAGGAATGGGGACCGTCTGACGATTCCTGGGTGATCACCCGTGGTGGTAAGGGGTTCTGGCCACAGGGGGACCAAAATCCGGGTGCCACCGATGAGGCGATGTTCCTGCGAACATTCTTGCGCGACCCACCTTCAGTGTGTTCATCTTCCAGTTCGTCCGCGTCATCCAATTCGTCGTCTTCGAGTTCGTCCGGTTCGCATAGTAGTTCCGGTCCCTGTGGTTGTGTCACGGTGGTCACGAGTGTGAGCTGTGGATCGGGTGGTTTAACGGTGACCTACGGGACCGCCAAGGGGTGTTGCTGATGACAACTGTGACTTACGCCAATTGCCCTTGCTGTGGTAGTTCATCGAGCAGTTCGGCTCCGTCAAGCAGCTCGCCCTCCAGTAGTTCGAGTTCCAGCAGCTCGAGTTCGAGTTCGTCGCATCATAATAATTGTGGCGCGTGCAATTCGGTCAGAGCCTCCTACACGCTAGTGCTTTCAGGTGCGATCTGCGACAGCTGCCCGGAATATGCTGTCGCATGCTGTAATGGATACAATGGCACATGGACGATGACGCCGGATGTGGCAAGGTGCCCTAATGTGCCCGGCTCGGCCGGTTGCACATATGTTAACGAGGGCACGATCTCCGGATGCAATCCAAATGGAGCTTTAGCACTCATCGTTTCCGAAGTCGGTCTTGGCGTCTATTCGTACATGCTATTGACCGTGGATTGCTCGGTCGGCTCCCATTTTATACTCGCGACGGGAACGGCCGACGATTGTTCTGGATGCACCCTCACTTATGATGCCACTGACGTCGATCATTGCCCCAATGGCTTTACTGCGAGCGTATCATGATCATGAAAAGTCGATGCGAAAATCTATTAATGGCCGCCATTCATGTAAGCGGTCGACACAACAGGTTCCAAGATACGGCACCGTTCGTAGCGGAAATCATCGAATCGGCCGAATGCTGTCGTAATCTCGATCGCCGCGACCTGGCAGCCGAACTACTTGACTCGGTATCTAAGTTATCTGCCGCACAAGCTGACGTGTTTCGCATTCGCATCGCCGAAGAACGACTGCTAATTGCTCAAGGCGTCAAAGACGATCCATCGTCGGCGAACACTGGCGAACTTCCACCAATTGCAATTCGTGGATGGAATTTTGCCAAGGCGTTGGCGAAGTGGACGGCAGCAGGATTTCCCCGCAGAGATCAGGCAGAGATCGACCAACGTCTAGCCATCTGCCAAGCATGTCCAAACCTGAAAAACGACCACTGTACGCTTTGCGGGTGTGCCTGTTCAGAGAAGAATCAGCTAATCAATAAGCTGGCGTTGGCCACTGAAAAATGCCCGATTGGAAAGTGGAAATGAAAAAAGCCGCGAAGAAGAACGTCGTTAAGAAGACTCCGGTTCGGCCGTCGCTAAAGGATGACGTTGTCAAGCTCGTTGAGCGAGCCGCAAAGACGGGCAAATGGATGGTGGCCGTATTTCGCGTCGAGGACAAACAACTTCATCTCGATCGAACGGCCGTCAATTTTCCTAAAGGCGATATTGATCTGGCGATGCGGTTGATCGTGGAAAACGTGCAGCAACTCAAGTGATGGTGTTCGGGGAACAGGATGTTCAGCAAAACGTTCGTGATCAATCTGCCATTCAAGACCGATCGACTGTCGATATTTCAGAAGTCTGTCCCGCAAGCAATCGGCGACGTTGAAGTCTGGCCAGCGGTTCACGGCGATTCCATCCGGCATCCCGAGTGGTGGACGGCCGGCGCGGGTGCGTGGGGCTGCTACCGGTCGCATTTGCAGATTCTTGAACATTGTTATCAACAGAAGGTCGAGTCTTACCTTGTGTTTGAAGATGACGCGATCTTCCGCAAGGACTTCGAACACGAATTCACCTGGTTCCTGTCCGAGCTTCCTGACGATTGGGAAATGGTTTATCTCGGCGGCCAACTTCTGCACGAAGTGCAACATCCGCCGAAGCGAGTCAACGACCATGTGTTCGTGCCCCACAATGTCAATCGCACCCATGCGTTCGCGATCCACCAGCGAGGATACGAGAAGGTCTATCGACACCTGAATTCGGCGTTCGCCACGAATGAGCACGTGGACCATCACTTGGGGCGTCTTCATGAATCGGGTCGCCTTAAGGTCTATTGCCCTGGCAAATGGCTGGTCGGCCAGGACGGAGGGCCGTCGAACATCAGCGGCAACACGAACGCGGCCACGTTCTGGGTCGATCCCGAAAAGCTGGGAAGCGACACCAGGCACGATCCGAAGCGAGCGATTCCCGCGATTTTCCTCGAAGCTCCGATTGATGTCGCCGTGGAGCTGGAGCGAAAAGGCTGGCACCGCGGCAAGTGGCAGAACGGCGACAGGCTGGATCGCGGCGTCTGCGACGCCATTACGTCGCTCAACGTCAAACAAGGGCTGACCAATTGGTACAAGGCTGTCATGCCGGAAGCGGTTCGCGAAGGGTTGTCCTGTGTCTGTCTCTACCATCCAACGTTATCGTGGACGTGCGTGCAATCGCTGGAGTGCGCGAGGTTCCAGCGAGTGACCGCTACGGCGGTTGAGGATGCCGAACATCAGTTGTCGCAGATTATGGGTGATCTCAAAGTAAGTTCCGCCGAACCGCCGAAACACAATCTCATCTACCATATCTGGCCGCGGAAGGGGAACGGTGTCTGGCAATGGAATGTCGAACAGTTGCTGCGTCGCATCGAGCTCTTTGACGGTATCCGTTCGATCGGCGTCGTTACTGACCAAAGTTCCGACAGGCTGGAAGACGTTCAGGCCGCTTTCGGAAATGTCCGAATCGACAATTGGATCTGCTTTCCGAACGATCCGGCCAAAAGTGAAACCGTCACCTTTGCGAAGTTATTGGCAACGATTCCGGCCGACGATTCGGTGACGTTCCGCGGGCACGCGAAAGGTGTCAAATACGACGATCCCCACGCGACACGGGAATGGGCAGAGATGTTGTACGAAATCTGTCTGGATGATCCGGCTTTTGTCGACGCGTCGCTGACCCAATATCCGTGTTGCGGGCCGTTCGTTGTGGAATCGGATTGGCCACGTCCTGGCCGCTGGCATTTCTCGGGTGCGTTTTATTGGTTTCGATCGTCGGTCTTGAAGAACCCCACAGCGATACAGGTCGAGGAGAATTATTGGGGGGCCGAGCTCTGGCCGCAAACGGTCTGGGAACGATCAGACGCGGGTGTCTTGTTCGGTCAAACCTGTGGTCGACTATACAACCGCCATGAACTGGAACGAATGAAAGACTGGATCAAGGATTGGCGGGCGAAGAAGGTCCGGGCCTGAGATCGAACGCGTCCGTTCGAAATGCCAGACCTCCTAATTTTGCCGATCGTTCCTGGCTGCGTCATCAATTGGGGCCGCTCAAGTACCGACTTCCGAAAACGTAATAAACTGAACTGAAGTCGTGGTGCAAAAGATCCGATAACCCAAAGTCACGGATGAGAGAGGGGATGAAGGCTGAAGGGAATGGAGCGGTCTTCGATGAATGTCAGCGCGTTGGGTGACGGTCAGGGGAATCCGGTCGATTGGTGGTTTGTCTATAAGCTTCCACAGGGCATTGGTCCGGGCAAACAATCGACGGGCGACGAATTCCTTTATTGTGATTCCGGATGGAATTCCGAGTTGCATCTTTCGAAGAATCGACTCAATGACAAAAAGAATGCGGTCACCGAAACGCTGAGACAACTGTTTTCAGGCGATGCCCACACCGGGTACGTCTTGTGGAACGACGAGATTCCGCCCACGCGATCTAATCCCAAGCCGGCCAACAATCACGCGAAGGGCCACAGCAAAGGTGTCTTGGCGTTCAACAAAAAGACCAATAGCGGTTTCTACCTGTTGCATTCGACGCCGCGATTTCCTGCGGTCGGTGAAATCGAATTGCCAGCTGACGAACGGGACTACGGCCAGACATTTCTTTGTGTGACATTGAATTACGCGACCATTGTTCAGATTGCCGAGATCGCGCGGCTGCATCACGAGCCGCAGGTGTATGCGTCCAAAAATCTCCCCTCTGATGCGGGATCTCCTTTGGTGAAACTCGCCCAGCACGATCATCGTCCGTCGGGCTCGAAACATCCACTCTTCATCGATTTCAAGTTTCGGTCAAAGGATCGCAACGAGTTTCGATTATTTGCCAAAAATAAGAAGTGGAGTGAACCCGGGAACGGACAAGGTTCGGGAAAGGATTTTTGGAACCATCTGGTTGGTCCCGCGTTGCACGACAATATTGATGTGGAAACCTGGCGGCGCGGCGAAGTCTTTGAGAATATCGATCCTGGTACGAACAACGTGACAATGGATGTACTGGGAGTGAATCTCGCCTCGATCGGGTATCATGGATACCAATGGCCATTCACCAAAGATCATGCCAAATGGGGAAGTACCGAACATCGACCGGCCGGACTTTTCCTACATCATCCTGGGTTTATCGTCATCGCCGACATCAATCG
>CAIQIR010000154.1 GCA_903871875.1 uncultured Schlesneria sp. | reverse complement strand
TGCCGAACCACCGGGCAATCGGGCTCCAGTTTTCTACGTCATAAGCGCAACTCTGCCGCACGACACCGCCCAGGACTGGCTCACAAGTATCACATTCGCTCGACGGCATCACGGGTGTCGAGTCATACAGCTGTTGCGGCTGTTCCTCGGGAGACACCTGCGGAACCGGCTCGTCGCCGAAACTCGGCGGCGGTGGTGGAGGCACGTCGTAATCCACCAGGCGAAAGAAGGATTCGATCCGTCCGGGCCGGCGCTTATTTCGATGCAGTACTTCGGCGCGGCTTTGGATCGAATCGCCGTTGTCGGCGAAGATCTTGTCGACTTCGTGGATGGCACCCACGACGGTTTCATCATTGGCAGACTTTAACGATTGCGTGGCGAACGGAGTCTGGGTGATGTCGGGGTCATATTCCGCGCTGGCGAAGGCCTGGCCGATCAGAATCGCTGTCGGGACAAGAATTCCCAAGATCTGAAGGTTGTGGCCAGCAGCAAACATTTCACGTCCGTGATCAAAGAGCGATTATCAGGGAGTTCGAGTTCTGCTCGCCACCAAGTAGTCTCAATGTATCGGTCGAAACGGATTTGCCGGACAGTATCAATGTGTCGTCTATAGGCAATTTGCCGGACAGAATTATCTTGCCATCGTTACCGAACCGGTAAAGTTTCACTGGTTTCTCAATTGCGAGTTTGCGCTGCTTCGTTCGGTGCTTTTAGAACGGCGGGAATCCTCCGATGAAAGAATACATCTACTTAAATAGCAGTATGTTATGTCGATTAATATCGTCATTCGGTCGGGCACATTGTTCGCGGGACAGGTTTGCCATTGCGGTCGTTTTTTCTGGTCACCTTTCCGATTTGGTGATCTGGAAAACTCATTGGTCGCGGATCGACGTGGCAGGAAGTGGGATCGAACCGGCAATTCGAAGCCGATTTCCACGAAGCTCGCTCGAACTTCAGCAGAAACCGGACGCCAGGGTGGTGTCTTCGGGGACAGAGTTCACCTGGCAGCAATGAACGCCGCCGCCCGAGAAAGAGCATGGCTGACGATCTTTTGGCCAGCCGTTCTCCGCGTGTCCTCGGTTCGTGCGTCGAGAAGAAAATCGTCTCTTGCCCCCTGCCCGCACGATTTCAACAAAATAAACAAAAATATGAGAAATAGTATTGACATATTTTGTCGCTTTATTAATATAACATCAAGTAAAGGGTTTTGTGGATTCCCGGAGGAGAGGCAGATGAATCGTCAGGACGGAAATGCATTGTGTGACGTCGCGTCGTCAGGTATCGCTCAAGAAATGTTGATCAAGGGCTCGTCAGTGTCATCGCGCTTCGATTGGATGGCCGCTCGCCTTGGCCCTGTGCTGAGGGCGCCGTCCGACGTGGAATCGGTCTCGAGAGTTCGTCATGTCGCCCTGTCGCGACAGGGCGGCAAGCCGGAGCTATTGGGGACGCCGATTTTCCTGACAGTCTGCTTTGAGTTTCTGATCTGGCAGCGACGAGCGTTGGGGCTCTTCCTCAAGGCTTGCTGTCAGGCCATAGCAGACGTGGCCGGCCAGCTGGGTCTCAGTAGACTCGTCGAAGTGTTCGTCGACTCAGCGGCGACTTCAGACGCATTCTTTGGTGGGCATCGATCTCGTGTCGGCACATCGAAGCCTGGTCAAACTCTACGAAACAGGGAACTTGGCCAACTTTGCCAAACGAAAAACTGGCTCAAACGCTACAAAACAGGGATGTTTGCCAACTTGGCCATGTTGGCCAACGATTTTTCACAAAAACGTCCGTCAGCGGGGTCACTGCCCATGACCCGCTGGTCCCGGCCCCGTAACGACGTCACTCCGTTGTTCGGCGACAACAATGCTTTTCGGGCGTTGATTGATAATGAATGGCTCCATCGAATTCGGTAATATGAAGCGAGATGCAAACGGGGTGACGCTATGGCCAATTCGCTGACACAAAAATCGGAAGCCGAGATTGCCGGACTGTCGGTGCCGCTCAGGGCTCTGTGGCATGCGGCGCAGGGAAATTGGGACACGGCGCATCGTCTGGTGCAAGACGACCCCTCGTCGGAATGTGCTTGGGTACACGCTTACTTGCACCGCTTCGAAGGCGACATCGGCAACGCTCACTACTGGTACCATCAGGCCGGGAAAAAGCCGGCGGCCAATCTGTCACTGGATCAGGAACTCGATCAGTTGATTGACGCCTTAAGCCCATAAACCACGACAGGGTGACGACCGTGCGGACCTCGCCGAAACACGAATGTTGCGCCGTGTCTCAACAAGAGTGCCGCCGGACGCGGCCAAACCGAAAATTCCGACGCGAACAGATCTGCTCGAATGCCGGCGCCGGTGTGAATTGAGATCTGCTTGATGGCCCAGGGGGGATTGACCAGTGTCGGTTCCGAAGACCGGTTTTCATATGCTTCGAAAGGAATTTAGGGCTAGTCTCTGCAAGGTTTGTCACATATTCTTAACGATCCCATCTCAAAGATGAAAATCGCACAATCCGACGACATGACGTTCAACTGATGACAAAGGACCCCGAAATGCCCCGCCTGCTTGTGGTGGAACGAGACGCGGTCCGCCGTGATGCGCTTCGCTTCGTGCTATCCGGGGCAGGATACGAGGCGGCTGTCGTCGAACCGCATGAAGTGTGCCAGCCGATCGGTGACGCCGATCTGCTGATTCTGGGTGATGCGGAACTCGGGCTGCTTGACGATTTGCCTCGCGTTAATGGCCGCTTGAGCCTGCCCGTGCTGGTGCTGGTCAATCCGGGGAATAGTGCCGGAATTCTGCGTAGCCTGGCAGCGGGCGTCGCGGGAGTCTTCTCGTGTCACCGATCCGGCGACGAAATCGTGGCGAAAATCCAGTCCTTGATCGAACGGCCACAGGTTCCGTCGAATTCACTGCAGGATGGCCTCACTTCGTTGACTCAACATTTTCAGCAAGCGGATCTGATCGCGTCGCTACAGGCGGCCTGCGAAGACATCGTTCGGCTACAAGTGCAGTATGAGGTCGAGCTGACGCATCGTCGTAAGGTCGAGCAGGCCTTGATGGAATCTGAGGCGTTCTATCAATCGCTGGTCGAAACGCTGCCGCTGGCGATGTTGCGCAAGGATCTGACGGGACGTTTCACGTTTGCCAATCGGTTGCTGTGCGAGGCGTTCAAGCGGCCCGTCGAAGCCATCATCGGGCATAGCGATCACGATTTCTTTCCCCGAGAACTGGCCGAGAAATATCGGACCGACGATCGTCGGGTGCTCGAGCAGCGGTGCAACTTCGAAACGACCGAAGAATTTCAGGCGCCGTCCGGCGAACGGCGATACACGCACGTCGTCAAAAGTCCCGTGTATGACACGGCGGGAAACCTGGTGGGGATTCAGGGAATCTTTTCCGACGTGACAGAGAAGGAACGCGCGGAACGCGAACTGGTTCAGACCAAGGCGCGGTTGCAGGCGGTGCTCGATGCGGCGACTCAGGTCGCGATCATTTCCACGGAGGTCGACGGAACGATCATTCTGTTCAATACCGGTGCCGAGCGGATGCTGGGTTACACGGTGGACGAGATGCTGGGGAAGTCACCCGAGGTGTTTCATCTGGCCTCGGAACTGGAATCGCGCAGCGTCGAACTGTCACGTCAATTTGGGCGTCCCATCCGGGGGTTTGATGTGTTCGTCGAGTTCGCTCGACGCGGGGACCATGATGAACGGGAATGGACGTATGTCCGCAAGGACGGAAGCCAGATCCGAGTCATGTTGTCGGTAACGGCCAAGCTGGATTTCGAAGGGAATGTGACGGGATTTCTCGGGATCGCGACGGATATCACCGCTCGCCATCTGGCCGAAGCGGAATTACTCAAGGCGAAGGACGCGGCGGAAGCGGCTAACCGAGCGAAGAGCGATTTCCTGGCGAATATGAGCCACGAAATTCGCACTCCGCTGAACGCGATTATCGGCATGACGGAATTGGTGCGAGACACCGATCTGAACGTCACTCAACGCGAATATCTCGCCATGGTTCAAGAGTCGGGAGAATCGCTGCTGGCGGTGATCAACGACATTCTCGATTTTTCGAAGATCGAAGCTGGCAAGCTCAGTCTCGAACGGGTGGCGTTCAATCTGCGCGAGTTGCTGGGTGACACGATGAAATCGCTGGCGCTGCGAGCGCATCGCAAGCGGTTGGAATTGGCCTGTCACGTCGCCACGGTGGTTCCGGCGGCCGTCGAGGGCGATCCGCATCGTTTGCGGCAAGTCGTCGTCAATCTTGTCGGCAATGCGATCAAGTTTACCGAACAAGGTGAAGTCGTCTTGGATGTCGACGTCGAACAGGCGTCGGAAGACGAACTGGTGCTGCATTTTCGTGTGACGGATACGGGCATTGGCATCTCGGCCGATCAGCTGCATACCATTTTCGAAGCGTTCGAGCAGGCCGATACCTCGACGACGCGTCGCTATGGTGGGACGGGGCTTGGTCTGGCGATCTCGTCCCGTTTGGTCGAGTTAATGCAGGGACGGATCTGGGTCGAAAGTGAAGTCAATCGCGGCAGCACGTTCCATTTCCTGGCCCGGTTTGCGATGTCTTCACGCGAAACAGAGGCGTGTGGATCGACGATCTATCCACCGATGCTCAATGGTTTGCGAGTCCTCATCGTTGACGACAATGCGACCAACCGGCGGATCCTGGTCGAAATCCTGGCGAATTGGATGATGAAGCCGACGGCCGTCTCGGGCGTCACCGATGCGCTGGCCGAGTTACGCCGCATGGCTGACGCGGGAACCCCGTACGCGATGGTGCTGACGGACGCCAATATGCCCGATGTCGATGGCTTCGAATTGGCCCGACAGATTCACGAAAATCGCGTGTTGTGCCGTTCGATGGTGATGATGCTGACCTCGGGCGACCGGCCGGGCGACATCAAACGCTGTGGCCAATTGGGGGTCGCTGCTTATCTCGTCAAACCGATCAAGCAGTCCGAACTGCTGGATGCCATCCTGGTCGCGGTGGGTGGGCAGTCGTCGTTAACCGGTTCGCTGGAAAAATCATCGAGCGCCACGCGGAAGGCGTCCAAACCCAAATCGATTTTGCTGGCCGAAGACAGTCTGATCAACCAGAAGCTGGCGATCGGCCTGCTGGAAAAGTGGGGGCATCGCGTCACCGTGGCGAACGATGGATTGGAAGCGGTAAGCCTGTCCGGGCAGAATGCGTTCGATCTGGTGCTGATGGACGTTCAGATGCCGGAAATGGACGGCTTGGATGCGACACGCGCGATCCGCCGCCGTGAGGAATTGACGGGCGTGCATTTGCCGATCTTGGCCATGACCGCTCACGCGATGAAAGGGGATCGCGAGCGATGCCTCGAAGCGGGCATGGACGACTACCTGATGAAGCCCATTCGCGCGGAACAACTGTTTCAAGCCTTGGAGAGGATCGGAGCGGCGACCGCATCGATCGTTTCGAATCCGGCCTGGGATGCTGCGGCAACGTCGGACGGAGATCATGTCGATTGGAATCAGTCGCATCAGGCGGTCAACCAGGATACGGACCTGCTGCAGCAGGTTGTGGAAGCATTTCAGGAGGAATGCCCCCAGTTGATCGAAACCATGCGCGGGTCGCTTGAGTCGGCCGAATGGAGGCGCTTTCAGCGGGCGGCTCACACGTTAAAAAGCGGGTTACGCATGTTTGGTGTCTCGAAGCTGGCTGATGATGTTGAGCAGCTCGAGTTGGCGGCAAAGTCAGGTCATATGCGGCCCGATGTTTCCGAAGCCATGCAGGGTGTGATCCGGCGATCTGGCGACGTCCTGGCGGAAATGTCAGCTTACTTGCAGTCGCTCGGCGATCACAGTATCGATTAATTTCTTGGAACGTATTTTCTCTCTCGCGCTCATCGGGTTTTCCATAATGACGACGATTCTGATCGTTGACGATTCCGCGACCGATCGTCGACTTGTGGGCGGCCTATTGAGCCAGATCGACGACGTTCGCGTGGAATACGCCGTTGACGGGGGCGATGCGCTGGTCAAAATGGAATTGCACGTACCGGACATCGTCGTTACCGACCTCGATATGCCGTCGATCAACGGCCTGGAACTGGTCGAGGTGATTCGCAAGGCGTATCCCATGATCCCCGTGATTTTGATGACGGCGCAGGGAAGTGAGGACATTGCCGTTAGAGCCCTGCGAGCGGGGGCGTCCAGCTATGTCCCGAAACGCACGCTGAACCATCATTTGAGTAAGACGGTGCTGCAGGTTCTGCAGGCCGCTCGGCTTGATCGAGCCCATTTGCGGCTGATGCGCCGCCTGATTCGCCAAGAGATTGAATTTGTCATCGAGAATGATCTGGAACTGGTGTCGTCGGTGGTTCAATATCTGCAAGACATCACGTTTGCGATGGGGGTCTGCGACGAATCGGACCGGCTTCGCATCGGTGTTGCTTTGCAGGAAGCGATGACCAACGCCAGTTTTCATGGAAATCTGGAATTGAATTCGGCCCTGCGCGAAGGAGACCACCGTGCTTACTATGATTTGGCCATGCAGCGCGCCAATCTGCCGCCATGGTCGAATCGACGAATTTATGTGACCGGACGCTTCACGGTCGATGAGGTGGAATTCCGCATTCGCGACGACGGACCGGGCTTCAATCCCGAAGGGCTACCCGATCCCACCGATCCGTCAAACCTGGAACGTCCCAGCGGCCGCGGATTGCTGCTGATTCATAGTTTTATGGACGAAGTTCACCACAACGAGGTGGGAAATGAAGTGAGATTGATTAAGCGTCGAAAGTTGACGATTCCGGAAGATTCGCCTGACAATCTTTTGGACGAAGATCAACCGACGTCCGAAATTTGAAAACAAAGTTCCAGTCGAGGCCGAAGTCCTTGTGCGTCGCTGAAGACTGGGATGCTTTCGATTCTCTGTGGGAAATTCGCGGTAACGCGAATCGAGGAAGTGTGCGATGGGTCATCATCAGTTTTTGCGTGCAGATGCTGTCGGCGACGCGATGTTGCTGGAATTGCAGGCGGTCGTCAGCAGTTTGTCGGACCATACGATCCTGGATGAGCTGGAAGTGATTCGCCAGCAGCGAAGCGCCATTCGCAGCGTGAATCTGGTCTTCGATCTGGGGCAGGTTCCCTATTTTGGATCAGCGTTGCTTGAACTGATCCGCGTGCTGTGGAACGATCTTTCCCATTCCGGCGGACGATTGGTGCTGTGCAATGCCTCTGCTTTTGGCCGCGAAGTTCTTGAAATTGCCAAGTTCGATCAAGTGTGGCCACTGGTCGACACGCGCGAGCAGGCGTTGGACTTACTGGGGGCCGCTCAGAACGTCCGGCAATGGCCGACGGAGTTGCAGACGCTGATCGCCAAGTATGATGAAGGGCCCGCACTGCTTCGCGAATCAATCTCTGGATTTTCCTCGATTCAATTGCGGACGCCCGCGCCGCCCGGCGTGTGGAGTGCCCTGCAAATCGTCTGTCATATTGCCGACTTCGAATTGGTCTATGCCGATCGCATGAAACGCGTCATCGCCGAAGAGGAACCGACCTTGTTCGGCGGTGATCCGGACGCCTTCGCCGCGAAACTGGCCTACGCTCAGCGTGATCTGGAAGAAGAACTGGCCGTGATTACGGCCGTCCGCCGCGAAGTGTCGCGGTTTTTGAAGACGCTGTCACCGGCCGATTTTGAGCGGACGGGCCGGCATTCGGTGGACGGACCGCTAACGCTCACGCGATTGTTGGAGCGGATCGCCGGTCATATCCCACATCACGTGCAGTTCATTGACGGCAAACGCACGGCACTGCTGGGGCATCAGGGAAAGTAGTCTCACGATCACCCCAGGGGACTGGCCCTGGGTGAATGCGCGACGAAGGTCGGCGCAACGGGACGTATTGGCCCCCGATTGGCTGGGCGGGGCCGTTTGTCGCGCGCATTCGGCGAGAAGTCAGGGAAAAATCCCGGGGCTTACGCACCCGGGCTCGCCATGATCTCGTGTTGTCGGGAACTTGTTTTTGTCGTCGGTCTGGCAAGAATCGACGCAATGGCGGCTGCGACTCAAGCTTTGGGCGACAAAACGGCGGTCATATTTCGACCACCTTCCATCGACGGAGTTTTTTCCACTTTGCTGATGTCTTGCAGCTGGTCGATGATACTGGCCAGCATCTCACGACCGCGGTCGTGGTGGGCGTTTTCACGTCCTTTGAACTGGACGTTGAACTTCACTTTGTCTTTGTGAGCAAGAAAATCACGAGCCTGCTTCACTTTGAAATCGATATCGTGCTCACCCGTTTTGGGGCGCAAGCGAATCTCTTTCAACTGGACCTGATGCTGCTTGGCCGAGTTTGCCGCCTTCCGCTTCTGCTCGTACTTGAACTTGCCGTAGTCCATAATTCGACAAACGGGCGGTCGTTCATTGGGAGCCACTTCCACCAAATCAAGGCCAGCATCCATGGCTGTCCTCATCGCTTCCGAAGTGGGAATCACTCCCAGCATTTTTCCTTCTTGATCGACGACGCGAATCGGCGAGAGCCGAATCTGGTCGTTAATTCGATGCGTTGTTTCGATTGCTGCGGTCTCCTGAAAAGAGTTCAAAATGTCCGGCGGCATCCGGACGGTCAGCCGAGTGGCCCTCATAGTATTAGCCCGACAATCCCCAACCGTCAAGAAGCGTCTGGCTGGCGTAGCGATTTCCTGGCGAGCATCGGCCCGAATTGGGGGCAATTGCCGTCAATCGCCACCCGGGCCGGCGTTCGCGATGGGCGCCCCCGCGGACCGACCCCGCGAAAGGGGGGCCGTCAATAAAATCACCTTCCGGTCGTGACTTTGGCCCGGAGTTCCCCGAAAGATCTCATGCCCGTCGACTTCCAGGCGGATTTCGTCCTGCGGCGAGGTGTCGGTCAACAAGACGTCGCCCGGGCTGAGACTGGCGATTTCGCGCGTCGAAAGTTTCAGCCTGGCGATCCGCGCCGTGGCCACCACGGGAACTTTGGTCGCTCCCGACCGCATGATTTCCCGCAAATCGGCTCCTTCGGTGGAAAGGCATTGCGAGCCGATTGCGACCTCTTTCCACGGGATACACAGTTGCATCAACCCCCGGCTGGGGCCGCAGGCGACCTCAAAGCTGACCAGTGCGACCGCATCATTCGAGGTCGCTTCAGAAATCAGTGAACCGTCCGAGACAAGTCGTGTCATTCGCAACGGATTTCGTGACGTCAAGCCGCCGGCCAGATCGGACAGAATGGTTCGTACAGCCTTGTCGATCAACCGTGTTTCGACTTCGGTGAACGGACGCGGCATCGTCACTGCAGGATGATTTTCAGAAGGCTGGCCACCCAGCATGCAGTCGACGATCGTGAACGCCAGCGATCGGCCGATTTCCAGCAACCAGACGCCGGCGGAAGCCGAGGATTCAAAGACGGCCAGGCAACCCGGATGTTCAGCCGTGGCCAGATAGTCGCGAAACGTCGATTGTTCCACCCCCAGAAAACTGACGGTGACGGACGCACGTAACAGGCTGGCCAAGCCCGATTGCAGCTCTTGACTCGTGGCCGCCGACTGCAGTCGCAAGGCGTCGAGTTGAGCCCGTCGCAATGGTTCGGGATGCTCGAAATCGTAGAGCGTCCAGTCCTCGGTCGGCGCGGGCGTCGGCACAGGCGAGGGAGGCGTCGGTGCCGGCGAGGGAAAGTTCAATGCCGACAGGACCGCTTCAACTTCCGAGTGGCTTAAGATCTGGCCCATCCTGGGACTCCCTCGAATGTAACGTCGCCGACATGTCGAAGCCTCGCCCTCGCGAGAGCGATGACACCGATCAGTTCCGAACCTGACCGCTCCCGTGCGCAACCCATTTGTAACTAGTTAATTCACGCAGTCCACATGGGCCGCGAGCGTGAAATTTGTCAGTGGAGATGCCGATTTCGGCACCCAATCCGAATTCACCACCATCATTGAAGCGAGTACTGGCATTAACCATGACTGCGGCAGAATCGACTTCGGCCGTGAAGCGATTGGCCGCGGAAAGATCGTTCGTCACGATCGAATCGGTGTGGTGCGAGCCATATTCTTCGATGTGATTGATCGCGGCCGTGAGATCGTCGACGACTTTCATGGAGATTTTCAGGTCGAGGTATTCCGTGCGATAATCGCCATCCGTCGCGGGTTTTGCCCAAGTAATCAGTTGTCGCGTCCGATCGCAACCGCGGATTTCGACTTGTTCGGTCTGCAGCAGGGCACCGACCTTGGGCAGGAAACTCTCGGCGATGTCCTGATGGACCAGCAGGCATTCGAGAGCATTGCAGACCCCGGGGCGCTGGCACTTGCTGTCTTTCAAAATGGCGAGCGCCATCTGTTGATCGGCCGTCTTGTCGACATACAGATGACAGATCCCATCGAAATGTTTGATCACCGGCATGGTGGCTTCGGCAGCGACACGTTCGATCAGTGATTTGCCGCCGCGTGGAATCGTCACATCGATCCGGTCGCCTCGCTTCAATAATTCGCCCACGATTTGTCGCTCGGTCGATTGCACGAGTTGCACGGCGTGTTCCGGCATCCCGGTTTCGATCAGGGCATCGCTCAGCACACGGTGCAGGGCGATGTTGCTATGCAGGGCTTCTTTACCGCCGCGTAAAATCACAGCATTGCCGCTCTTCACACACAGCGACGCGGCATCGACGGTTACGTTCGGTCGCGATTCGTAGATGAAAAAGACGACTCCCAAAGGCACCCGCACTCGCGTGACAAGCAGCCCGTTGGGGCGGACGTTGGAATCGAGGATCTCTCCGACCGGATCGGGCAGCCCGGCGACGTCACCTAAGGCCGAGGCGATCGCCTGAAGACGAGACGGGGTCAGCTTCAACCGATCGATCGCGGCGGCGTTCAGGTCGTAAGCAGGGGCTTGCTGTAAATCGAGCGCATTCGCGGCGATGATGTCGTCGGTTCGCGAAAGCAGCAGTTCCGCCGATCGGTGCAGCCAGCGCTGCTTTTTCGCTCCGCCCGCGATGGCGAGGGCTCGTGACGCTCGCCGGGCCTGCCTGGTGAGCTGATCGGCATATTCCGTCCATTCTGACATTCATCTCCCCTTCTGACGAACTCAAGTATCGTAGGGCTTTGCACAACCGTCAATCTTGACCGAATTGTAGAGAGTTCGCCGGTCGCGGGCAGCGAGATTTCTGACAATTCGATTTTGTCTTGGCGTCGAGGGCGGTAAAATTCTGGTGCGGTCGGCACCCTCGCGGGAAAAATCGTGACCAATTGGCACAGACGCCGCGACGCATCGGCTGACCATCAATGGTGTTTCGGCGATCGGAGCTTGGAAGATTCAGGTTTTGCCGGAGCCCAACAAATTCCCGCGGCGGGTAAGGTTCAACTGGACATTGCCAACAAGTCCGATCAGTATGGCGTAGAATTTGAACTGTCCCGTATCCAGACAGATTTTTCCCACATTGCGGGTCGGAATGTGGAATACTTGTCCCGAGACCACTCCCTTTAGAGAGAGCGACGAAAATGTCCGCGGTACGCGAAACGATGTCTGACTCTTTAAATCGACCGGAATATGGCGCGGATGAGTTCAGCTATCGGCCCATGCCGCCGCTAGTGGCCGTCAGCATGGCGTTCGTCTTTTTGTCGTTTCTGTCAATCTTGTCCGATCTGCTGCTGGTGGTGCCGTTGATCGGTGCCGTACTGGCCTTTGTGGCCTACTATCAGATTTCGCGCTCGCAAGGCGATTTGGCAGGCGGCGGACTGGCGATTTTCAGCCTGGTCACGATGCTGCTGATGTTCATGGGGTTCGGCGCCATGCACCTGCATAGCTACGCGTCTGAAGTCCCTGACGGGTACGCGCGAGTGAGCTTCAACCTGGATATTTCCCAAAAGGGATTTGAAACGGTCGGCGGGCGAATGGGCATTCACCCCGACGTCGCAAAACTGGCCGACAAGCCGATCTATCTGAAAGGGTACATGTACCCGTATCGAGAAACTCACGGATTGAAGTCGTTCGTGCTGTGCAAAGACACCGGAGAATGCTGCTTCGGCGGTCAGCCAAAACCGACCGATATGATTCTGATTAACATGGTGGGCGACGCCAAAGTCGACTACCAGGACAAACGTTTGGTGGGTGTGGCCGGAACGTTGCGAGTGCAACCGACCGATGCAAACGGATTGCAGCCCGTTTACCAGATGGATTGTAAGTTCTTCGCACCCGCCAAGACCTGGTACTAAAAGCGGTTTGCCGATATGCGACAAGGATGACGTCATGCCCCGCTGGATGCGAAAAAATTCCTGGGCCGTTCTGGTCGCTACGGCCGTTGTGCTGTGTTCGTTGGGCGGATGTGACCGGTCTGATTTGAGCGGGTATCATCCCGCGAATAAACATACGCAGAACGCCGCGTCGTCGGCCGATTCGAAGGGCGAAGAAGGGCCGAACACCGCATCCGTCGTGACGGGCGCATCGTCGCCGATCGCGGCGGAGGATACGGGCAACTCCACCGCAGTCCCTGTGAAATCATCAGAGCCTGACCTGGAAGACGTTCCCGTTTCGGCACTGGTCCCTGTCAATGTGGTGGACGGCAATAACGTTCGAGCCCTGATGAATAATATTCCTGGCAACGAGCTCAAGACGGCCGCCGATGCTGCGGGCTCCAATCAACCGGCGGCTGATGTGAAAACGGGTATGGCAGTCGATGCGCCTCGCAAGATCGAAGTGCTGGTGAAAGAAAAGACCTTTCGGCCCGAACCCAAGACGGGGGCTCTTCGAGTTTCCTTTGATGATCTGGATCTGCTCAAAGTTCTCAACATGGAGCCGGTCGTCGAAAACGCCAAGGAGCTGATGCCCGCTTGGCTGCTGGGATTGGAAGGGAAGACGATCCGGATTCGCGGGTATATGTACCCGACCTACGACACCGAGGGGATCGAGCACTTCGTATTGGCTCGCGACAATCAGATCTGTTGTTTCGGTCGCGACCCGAAGATTTATGATCTGGTGCAGGTGGATATGAAGCCGGGCAAGACGACCAACTACATCCCGGCCACTCGAGCCTTCGACGTGATCGGAAAATTCAAGATCGATCTGTTGGCCGATGACGGCAAGCCCTATGGGCTCTACGTCATCGAACAAGCCGATGTCGCTGATCACTGAAAGGATGGTCCCGCAATCAGAGGCTGCAGGCAGAGCCGTTGTCGGCCGTTAGGAAGCGGTCGTCTCTGATTCCCCGCCGCCAGCAGCGGGGGCCTCAGTGGCGCCCGCCAATTGATAGAGCGGCAGGCTACCGAACTTTTGCGTGCATTTCGGGCATTTGGTCTTAGCGATCGCCTTACCGTTGGCTCCGCCGAATTTCTTTTCCAATCGTGCCGCTTCGCTGATGACGATGCCGCAGGCGGCACATCTCCAGCCGCTGACTTCCAGCTTGTAAGCGGGATCCTTTTCGTAGTAGTTGATCTGAGCGAGTTCCAGGACGGCTGCTTCGCTGAAGTGGCACTTGCGTTTGGCGTAGCTATCGGTCAGCGGGATGCCGGCATTGTCGCCGAAGCCTTCAATACCGCAGATCGTCAGCAACCCTTCCACGAAGGATCGAAATTCGGACAAACAGAAGGACAGATACCTGGCATGAGTATCGTCGGCCATTTTTGGAATCCGGACAGCGATCCGATTGGTGCCAAACACAGGAATGTCAGCGAACAGAGATTCCGTTCCGGCCGGCGTGGGTTGCGCCAGAGTAAACATTGCCAGCAATTCCGTGGGGTAGACCTTTTTGGCCGCGACGGTCAGCGTTTCCACCGTCCCTTGATTGAGGAAGTGGTCAAGCATGGCCTGGCGCAGGGGGGGAATCTTTTTCGGATTCGCCCCAAACTTGCCGGCAAGGAGCGTCGCAATCAAGACATCGCCGTCCGAGAAACCCACGTCAACAGCCTGGCATTCATTGAGCAGGCTGTCGGCCTTAATGCGCAGCTTCAACGGCTCGACGGTATGCAACCGCAGATCGGTGATCCATTTCTTGTAACGGCTGGAAAGAACGGGAGCCGCGCTGGCGTCCATTCCGTATTCAGTCTTCTTGGCGAGCGGCTTGCGTGGCACAACGAATTCGGATTGGCAGCGGGGGCATTTTCCGGACATGCCGCGATGTCGTTCTTTCACCCGAATGCGACAACCCTGCGGGCAAAAAATCACGAACGTGTCTTTTGACCGCAGCGATTTACGAACCCGTTGAATGTCTTGTTCTTCGTCGGCCGCGATCTTCAGCAACTCGTCCTCGCGGGGTGGCTCGGGCGCAGGTGGTGGCTCAACTGCGGCGGGTTCCGCGGGGGGAGCCTCCGCGATGGCGTAGCCCGCTTCGTCGCGAACCGGTGGTTCGACCAGTTCATTTTGAACCGGTGGCTCTTCCACAGCGGGTAGTTCTTCGAGTGCAGGCAATTCCTGCAGCGAGAAAGTCTCTTCCGAGGAGG
This sequence comes from uncultured Schlesneria sp., assembly GCA_903871875.1. Taxonomy (GTDB): domain Bacteria; phylum Planctomycetota; class Planctomycetia; order Planctomycetales; family Planctomycetaceae; genus Schlesneria. The sequence goes on along the minus strand of CAIQIR010000154.1, from coordinate 70,218 downwards.
CCTGAAGTTGAAAGGTTTCCGGTTCGGATTGTTCGACGTAGTCGGCCGGTTGTTCGAGCAGCAGCAGGTCTTCGTTCAGATCGAATGTTTCATCGTCGTCATCGCCCAGTTGAAGCTGGCCCGACAACTCGAAATCGTCACCACCCGCCGAATCATGAACGGCGTAAGGGTGCGAGGCGAGGAACGAATCGGGCGTCGAGACGCGGCGGCGCAGCGAATCTTCTTCGGTCACGTGCGTGGCGTCGATAATGGGCAGTTCGACATGTTCGACTTCGTAGCGACCCGATTCCCTCATCTTGCGATAAGAGGCTTCGATTTCTGGTCGAAGAAACGCACTGCAGTTCCAGCATCGGACGAGTCCGGTACGACACATTTCGCCGCAGTTGACGCAGGCTTCCATGTCGCCGTCACCCAAGCCTTTGATGGGAAGGGGACGAGCTTTGATCGCCGGAGCGGACTGATGATCCAGGACATGCCCACAGCCATGACACTCGGAGGTGTCATCGAAAAGAATTGTTCCACAGTGCGGACACGAAACGATCTGCATTTTCATGGCAAAAAACCGACTCTTCCCATTCGGACCAGCGAGCACGACGAATTGAACGTCTCACGGCAGGCCCGAACCGAAGTTTCCTTCAGGTAAAATAACCGAACGAATGCATAGACGAATGCGACGCTGATTTTTAATTCTCGTGGAAGATCCTTAACAATCAAGCGGTAACTTTGAAGATCAGCAAGCGTATCCCCCCAATCTGAAAAATGTAACGCTCCATCCGGCCGTTTACACTCCAGAATCCGGGCTGGCCGACAAACTTTGCGGATTACTCCGTTGGCGGTCCGGTTCGTAGCATCACTGAAGATTGATCGGTAAGATGGTGCGATCCGTCCATGATCCACCGCCCCTTTAGGGAGCCGGTTTTGCGGGCATGGTGATTTTGTGCAACATTGATCTGTGTAGGAGCTGTGCCGTGTGGATGCGCCTTTCGTGCAATGGACTCTTGGTTTTGACATCGTTCGTCGGCATGGTACAAGCGGCTGACAACGATCCTCCACCGGGGTTCCGGGCGTTATTCAACGGAAAGGATCTGGCCGGCTGGCACGGAGTGAGCACGGAAGACCCGCGAAAAATGGCGGCGCTGACGCCCGAACAGCGGACCGAAGCTCGACAAAAGAGCATGGCCGATGTCCAGCAACACTGGACCGTGCAGAATGGCGATCTCGTCAACGACGGTTTCGGCCTGTATTTGACCTCGGACGAGAGCCTTGGTGATTACGAGCTGTTGATCAGCTACAAAACCGTTCCCAAGGCCGATAGCGGCATTTACCTGAAGGGGACGCCCCAGGTTCAGATTTGGGACTGGAAGGACGAAACGAAATTCAAACACGGAGCCGAAAAAGGCTCGGGCGGACTGTGGAATAACACGGAAGGTACCCCGGGAAAATATCCGCTGGTGCTGGCGGATAAGCCGCTGGGTGAATGGAACTCGTTTCGAATTCGCCAGGTTGGTGCCAAGACAACGGTGTTCTTGAATGGCAAACTGGTGGTTGATCACGCGTCGTTGGAGAATTTCTTCGACCGCAAGCAGCCGTTGATTGCTCGCGGACCGATCCAACTGCAAACCCACGGCGGCGAAATTCGTTGGAAGAACATTTTTGTCCGGGAAATTCCGGCCAGCGAAGCCAATTCGATTCTCTCCAATGACGGGTTTACGACGCTGTTTAATGGCAAGAGTCTGACCGGTTGGGCCGGTGCCGTGGAAAACTACGAAGCGGTCGACGGAGCAATTCGCTGCAAGCCTAATAAGGGCGGAGTGCTTCACACGGTTAACGAGTATGGCGATTTCGTCGTTCGACTCGAATTCAAGGTTCCTCCCGGTGGAAATAACGGCCTGGCGATTCGCTATCCCGGTCAGGGCGACACGGCTTACCAGGGCATGTGTGAGCTGCAGGTGCTCGACAACGACGCCGAGAAATACGCGACACTGGATGCCCGCCAATATCATGGTTCGGCGTATGGAATGGTGGCGGCTGCTCGCGGATATCAGCGTCCGGCTGGCGAGTGGAATTTCCAGGAAGTCACCGTGGTCGGACCAACGATCAAGGTCGAACTGAACGGCAACGTCATTCTCGACACCGATCTGAGTAAGGTCACTGAATTCATGGCCAATTCACCTCATCCCGGCAAGGATCGAACACAGGGATTCTTCGGGTTTGCAGGACACGCTGATCCGGTTGAATTTCGTGATATTCGGATCAAAGAATTGTCGTCGGTTCGGTGATGAATGGTTGCTTGAATGGAGCCGTAGACAGGATTGCCTACGGTTCCCTTCGTTGAGCAAACTGATTCGTTTCGGGCTCCTGAACTCGTGGAGCGAACCGTCGTAACTCACCGGCCGTGACACCTCGTGATGGTGATCGCCTCAGGGCGAGGATGAGTGACCCAAGGGTTGAATAACAACAGGGGGCGTTCCTCAATGTGAGGAACGCCCCCTGTCGCATTTTTTTGACAGCCGCTTATGGCATGGGCGGCAGCCAAGAGCAGTAGTACATCGCTCGCGGGACGGTCGATTCCAGAAACGATTTCCACGGGTCGACTGAAGTCTGTGCCTTCGAATTGCCCAGCACAATGTCCATCAATGATTTGGGCGTTTCATAGGTCACAATTCGCGGGTTTTTGAGGTTGATTTTCTGTTTCAACGACTCGAGCGAGTCTTCCTGAAAGCCGATTTCGTCGATCAGTTTGTTGGCGATGGCATCGTCGGCCGTGTAGATCTGGCCAGTTGCCAACGCTTTGACGCCGTCCCGATCGAGTCCTTCGCGGTTTTCGTCAATGACCGAGATGAACTTCTGGAACGACTGATCGATGATCCCTTCCCACAATTTCCGCTCGTCATCGGTCATCGGGCGAAGGGGATTGAGCGTGTCTTTAAAAGGACCTGTTTTGAGCGGATCCGACGCGATCCCGTAGGTCGCGGCCAGCTTGCTCAAGTCGTAGCGAGGAAGAATGACGCCGATAGAACCGGTCCAGGTCGTTGGTTCGGCAAAGATTTTGGCATCGGGACCGGCACCCATGGCGATGTAATAACCGCCGGATGCGGCCATTCGCTTCATTTGCACGTGAATCGGCTTGGCTTTTTGGAGCTTCTGCAAGCGGTGATAGATCTGATGGCTGTCAGTGACCAGGCCACCTGGGCTATCCACAACCAACAATACCGCTTTGACACTTTCATCAGTGGCGACATGGTCGATCTGCTGGATCAGCCGCTCGGTAAAGGGCGGCATGATGGTTGCTTCCATCTTCAGGATGGCAATTTTCTCGGTGGCCTTCGCATTTCCTGAATGATACCGCTCATGCGGTGGGTCAGTGCTCGCAAAATACTGCCGATAAGCCGCGTACAGGCCGACATTGACCATCAGCGACAGGGACAGAGCGGCCAACGACAGCTTGATCAACCAGCCGCGCCAGAAGCCGGGAGCCTGAGACTGGACAACAATTGTCTGCGGCGAACCGCCACCGCGAGATCCTGGAGTAAATACCGTTGCGTCACTCATAGCCAGCAAGTCTCCATACGTTTCGGATGAGCGAGAAACCGGGGTGCGCCAGAGTAGTCACGACCGTGGAGGGCGTCCAGAGTCAGCCAGATACCGGTCGCGAATTTAAAAAACGGGGCCAGAGTTTTCCAATCGCCGATTTGTGGCTGTTTCGGGCATTGCGAGTGCGGTTTCGGCACCTATTGGCCGTGGAATCGTTCGCAGGGGCTGTTGGGCTGGCCGAAGAAGGGGTAAAATCGTGCCCGCGTCGTTGCAATGAACGAAATCCCTTCGATTTGCGTCGTACCTGGACCGAGTCGGGACAATTTCACGCGACAACCTTGCGAATTGTCGGCGTTTCGGCGACACTCTCCGCCCCGCGTCGCACAGGTTTGACGCATGGCTCATCGAGGTGAAGGTGATTCAGCATGGCACATAAGAAGGGACAAGGCTCTAGTCGCAACGGTCGTGATTCCAAGGCCAAACGACTCGGGGTCAAGAAATTTGGTGGTCAGGTCGTGATCCCTGGCAATATCATTATCCGTCAACGCGGAACGAAGTGGCATCCTGGAAAGGGTGTCGGCATCGGCCGTGATTACACGTTGTTCGCCTTGATCGGTGGAAACATCTACTTCGATCAAGAAGGACGTCGCGTCAACGTTAAGCCGGCCGAGGCGGCCGCAGAGACGAACTGATTCGTCCTGAGCCTTGACTGCAAATTGAAACTCAAAACCAGCCCTCGCTTGACTCCGGTCAGACGAGGGCTGGTTTTTGTCTTTGTGCGGCCGCGGGAAACGTGGTGCGGCCGCTGGTACCGAGTTCACCAGAGCGGCGAATTGCTTATTTCTTGAGAGCGGGCGACAGCCCCAAGCCTCGCCGGTGTGAATCGCGGACGGCTTCCCAGCCACGTTTTTCGACGATGGTTTCGAACGAGCTCTGCAGAGTATTCATGGTTTGTTCGGCATTGGCCGTCCCTTGAAGCAGCGGTTCGAGAGCGGCCGAAGCCGCTTGACGGAATTCATCGGCGCCGGTTAACGGCAATTCGAATACCAGCTGCGTGTCTCGCAATGATTGGGCCACGGCATCGCAGTAACGGCTGCCTTCTTCCGTCGACAATTCCGGGCCATACCAAGTCGGGGCTTGTGGCAATTGCGATTCGCGGGAAGGGCTTTTGGGCAATGTTGCAAACGCCTGATCGAAGGTTTCCGGTGAGCTCAAATTGACGATCAAATTGATGCCGGCCACTTCGCCTTTGTGGTTCGGAGGCAGGATGACACCCGAGGCCAGCCCCGCAAAACCGCATAGCGCGGGTGCATGGACGCCTTTCGCGGGCATTGTGTCCCACTTCTTCGAATTGCGATTGTAGACAGCTCGCGAACCAGGAATCCGGCAGATTCCCAACTCGATTCCATCGATCCGTTGCACGGCCTTGGAGGGGTCGGTGGGCGAAGTGCCCGAAAGATCGCCTTCGCTGGGTTCAAACGATAATGCAATTGCCGCTTTGCCCGTCAGCATTAGACGACGGCAGTCGGCGGGGCTGAACGTCGCGACTTCGGGAGGAAGTTTGCTCCATGTTTGCTGAGCCGTGTCGAGTGCTTTGGCAAAGCCGGGGGTGTTTAAAGTTGGCTTGGCGGTATCGACGTCGAACCAGACGGAATAGTTTTCGGGGTGCTTACAAAAGGCGAGTGATCTGGCAAAAAATGTCGTGGCACGGGATTCTGGCCCCAGCGGTTCCACGGCGACCAATCCCGGTGCCCAACTTTCGAGGGACGTGACCAGTTCATGATATTCGTCCCACGTTTCCGGGGCTTTTCGCCGCGCCGCCTTCAGCAGGTCGTTGCGGTAATAACAAACCAGGACGGGGACGGAAATCGGGTTGGCGATCACTTGCCGTTCGCGCCATAGAACTCGTTCGCGCAGACCTTTGAACAGATCTCGTCCGTCGAATTCGCTGCCGACCGCGGTTAATGGTGCCAAAAAGGAATCGATTTCACAAAGTTGTTTCAACGGAAACAGCAGAGTCGTGCTGTGGGGGCTTGTTTCGGCCAGTGTTTTGCCAGAAATCGTTGCTGTGGCGTCGTATTCGACGAATCGGGCAGTCGCTCCCGATTGCGAAGACCACTCTTGAATCAACACCTCCCACTTGGCGGGAAGATTCAACGATTTCGGAACAGCCAACTCCACTTCCTGACCGCGGAAGGGCCGCGAGACGACGGAATTGGTTCCCGGAGTGCTTGAGGAACAACCGACAAGTCCGACAAGTGCGATGAACGACAATGCACCGAGAAACTGCCCGCGACCACAAAGCATGAATCGTATTCCGAAGATGTTGAACGATAAGGGGATAGCAGAGCCATGAGGGTGATGATCAAATCCGTTTCCGAGGTGTTGATTCTGGCGGATCCCTCGTCAACAAACCAGTACGTCAGCGTGGATGTATTTGTGGGAGAGTTGATCAGAAAGGCAGGTAGAACCGGAGCATTCAGCAGGATCAACGGCAGAATCTGCCGCAGTTGCAATTGCGGCCTGTTTTCTCGGACCAGTTGGACTGCGACTGCCGACACAGAGGGTTGAGGCCGTGCAGGGAGTGGTTGTTTGCGCCTGAATCCAATTGAATCGAATTTGCGGAGTAAAACGGATCGAACAATTTCTACTGGAACGGGTGACTATGGGTGATCTGGGCGAGAAACTTCTTGACTCGCGAAAGGTGCTCCATAGACTGTTGATAGTGAAAGATTTCGGTCACGTGAATTCTACCGAGGTCTGCTGTTGCACCGAGTCCATTGGCGTCGCCTTGCCGGGCGATCTGATGAACGCGTTTTAAGACGGTGGATTTCCATCTTCGGTTTCTCAATGGATTCGCAACGTAGGGCTTTCGTCTAAAGGAAAACCATGGCTGCCGCCGCGAATAAACCTGGTGCCGTCCATTACACGCTGGTTGTGTTTGTCGTACTCACGGTGATTTTGGGCATTACAAACTACATGTCCTTTCGAGACGCGTCCGACAAGTTCGTCGAGTACCTGAAGGTGGTGGATGAGAACCAGAAGCTGAATAAAGCGTCGCGCACGTTGGATGATCAGATCCAGGCACTCAAGAACCAAATCGGCATCAAGCTCGATCTGGTCGATGATCCGACGAATCCCAACAATCAGGCGACCGTCATCGCGGCCCTGAAAAACGAAATTGCCACCTACGGTAAAGATTTGGCTGGCAACAACGTGCAAGAGACCATCCGAAAATTGAGAGATGGCGTTGACGCCGCAGCGGCGGATCGCGACTCCAAAACGACGAAGGTGGGTGTCCTGGAGAAAGAACTGCTGGCCCTGAAGGGGCAGTATCAGAATCAAGTCGACAACTACCGTGGCAAGTCGGAAACGTACAATCGTGAAAAACAGGATGTGATTGGTTCCGAGAAGGAAAAAATTGACGCCAAGATCCAGGAAATTACACGGTTGAATTCAGAGGTCAAAGACTTCCAGATTCGGTTGGAAGAGGAAAAGGATTCACGCGAGAAGGAACGAACCACACTCACCAACGATGTTGCCGCGCTCGAAACCCGCATCAATTTCCTGCGAGACAAGATCGACAATCTCGAAAAGTTGAGCTTTGAAGTGGCTGATGGAGTCGTGACTCGCGTGGAACATTCCAATAGCACTGTCCTGCTGAATCTGGGCGAAGAAGATTTCCTGAAGACACGCATGACGTTCAGTGTGTATGCCCGCGACAATCAAGGAGTTGGTCGCGGACCGGAAGATATCAAAGGCAAAATCGAAGTCACTCGCATCCTGGGCCCCCATATTTCCGAAGCCCGCATCGTCGACGAAGACCTGTACCGACCGATCATGGCGCAGGATCTGATTTACACACCGATCTGGAGTCCGGGGTTGGTGGAAAAAATTTCGATCATCGGTGATATCGACCTGGACAACGATGGCCGTAGCGACCGGGAGCAATTCCATCAGATGTTGGCCGTCGCCGGTTGCATCATCGACAACGAAGTCGATGACAATGGCGATCGCGTCCCGGTTGACGGAAAGGTGACCGTTCAAACTCGATTCCTGGTGAAGGCTGACGTTCCCGATCTGGCCGATGCGTTGACGGATGACGAAAAAGAAAAGTCCAAAAAGGTCAATTTGCAATACAAAAACATGGAAGACGAAGCCCGTAAGAACGGTGTTCGCGTGATTAAGTTGAACGATTTTCTCGCCTACATCGGCTTCCACTCGAAGCGGCGAACATTCTTGCCCGGACAAGACCGTCCGTTTGCTTTGAAGTCCGGTTCCACCAGCGTGGCTGGCTCGGGTGATCCCATGGATACCAGTTCGAACGGTGCCGTTTCGGGAGCGTTCCGCAAGGGGCGTCAAGCGAAGCAGGATGTCTCGAATGGGGCGACCAGCAAATCGTTTGGCGGTGGTGACGGACAGTGATCGCCGGGTGACACTTGATCAGGGGGCAATGGGAAGTCTTCGACGGTTTCTGCCGCCAGGATTTCCGCATATTATCCCCGCATGATTACTCAGCTGATTTTCCTTTGCCTGGCCGCGTTCGTCGCGGGGGCCGTCAATTCCGTTGCGGGGGGCGGAACGTTGCTGACGTTTCCCGCATTGATCTGGATTCTGGGGCCATCGGCCGCAGCGGCCGTCAGTGCGAATGCGACCAGTACCGTGGCGCTTTTCCCCGGTTCGCTCGCCGCCATTTGGGGATACCGCCGTGAGATGGTCGGCCTGGGGCGCTGGCTTGTCCCCTTGATGGTTCCCTCAGTCATCGGCAGCATTGTCGGGACCTGGCTGGTGGTGACTCAGCCGGCCACCACCTTTCAAGAAATGGTGCCGTGGTTGATTCTGATCGCTTCGGCGCTATTCCTGCTTCAACCCGCGATCACGAAATGGACGGGGATTGGTCGACCTCATGCCCAGCCATCGAAACCGATTATGGCTGGCATCGTTGCCTTCCAGTTTCTGATCGCCGTTTATGGCGGCTATTTTGGCGCGGGGATCGGCATCTTGATGCTCAGCTCCCTGGCTCTGATGGGGCTGGGCGATATTCATCAGATGAATGCGTTGAAAAGCCTACTTGCGTCAACGATCAACGGCATGTCCGTGATCATGTTTGTGATTCATGGTCGAGTCAATTGGGGATACGGCATCCCAATGATTCTGGCCGGGATTGCGGGCGGTTTTGTCGGCGCGAGTGTCTCTCGCAAATTGGATCGGAACCTCGTCCGCTGGATTGTGATCTTGATCGGCTTCGGACTCGCCACGTACTACTTCACGCGCGTGTATCTGCCATCACAGGTGACGTCGAACTGACGAGCTGTCCGAGTCAGGTTCCTGCACTCAGACGATTTCCAGTCGGACGATTTTCTTCTTGCCAGCCTTAAGCAACATTCCCGTTTTTAAGGGGATCACAGCCTTGGAATCGGAGATGACGGTGGGCTGATTGTCCTCGTATACGGACACCCCGCCTTGTGCGATCAGGCGCATCGCATCGCTGGTCGAGGGCACCAATCCGGCCGCTTTCAGCAATTGGGGCGCAGCCAGGCGGCTTTGTGCCAGGTCGGCCTGGCATTGCGGCAACGTGCTGGCGAGTGTCGCCAGATTCAATGTGACGACGGGAATTTCCGTGGGCAGTTCACCGCCCCCGACTTCCCGCTGCCAGCGGTCGGCCGCTTCGTCAGCCAGTACTGGATTGTGGTACCCGGCGATCACGAACTTCGCGAGACGAATCTTGGCGTCCTTCGGGTGCCCTGCGAGGATCGCCGTGACGTCATCCAGAGGAACGCTGGTGAGCAGGTTGAAGTACATTCCCATTGTCGCATCGGGAATCTGCATGAACTTTTTCATCATGTCGAACGGGGATTCCGAGATGCCGATGTAGTTGCCCAGGCTCTTACCCATTTTTTGCAGGCCGTCGGTGCCGACGAGAATGGGCGACATAATTCCAATCTGCTGAGGCAGACCCTGGTCTCGCTGAAGATCGCGGGCCAGCATGAAGCTATACAGTTGCTCGGTCCCACCAAGTTCAATGTCCGATTTGATCATGACCGAATCCCATGCCTGCATCATGGGATAAAGGCATTCGTGCAGGAAAATCGGAGACTGGCTGGCATAACGCTTGGCGAAATCATCGCGGGTGAGCAATTGGGCAACGGTGATCTTACCGCACAATTGCAGAATGTCGGCGAAGCTCATCTTCGCAAACCAGTCTCCGTTGCGATGAATTTCGGCCTTGGAGATGTCGACGACTTTGCCGACCTGGGTCAGATAGTCGCGTGCATTGGCTTCGACGTCGGCTTCTGTCAATTTCTTGACCCGTGCCTGATCGCGACCGCTCGGGTCACCGACCAGTGCCGTGTAGTTTCCAATGATGATGACGGCTTGATGTCCCATTTCCTGAAACTGACGCATTTTTCTCAGCGGAACGGTATGGCCTAAATGGACGTCAATTCCGGTGGGGTCAATGCCGTATTTGATGCGCAACGGTTGGCCGGTCTCGCGGCTTTTGGCGAGTTTTGCGGCAAGTTCTTCTTCGGGGACAATTTTCTCGACGCCGCGACGAATGATCGCGAGCTGTTCATCAACGGGGGGAAAGTTCATCGTCAATTCCTGGCGAAGGCCGCAGATGCCCGGTCAACAACAGTTGATCCGTGAGCAATCGCAATCGCCATTGGTAATTTGGTAATTTGGTAATGTCGGGCGGGACAGATCCTCGACGTCCCTTCCTGGGCACAAAGTGATGGGACATCGAGGATCTGTCCCACCCGAATGACTGAAGCTGATTCAAAAGCCAATTCCCGGTCAGGGAACCTGCGGATTCAGTAATTGCAAGATGAGCATCGTAGCATTGAACATCGCATGAATCATCACCACTGACAGATAGCGATGTTGGCGGTGGAAGACGTAGCCGAGCAGGAGTGCTAGTGGCATGAGAGCCAGTCCGTCCCGCCAGCCATGTACCAGGGCAAATAAGACTGCAACGGTCGGGATGGCCAGGTAAGGAGTGATGAATGTCGTCAGCCAGCCTTGCAAGATCACACGAAAGAGCAGCTCTTCCAACATCGGTGCGGAAAGTACGGCGGTCACAGCGACGACGGTGATGGTCATGATGTCGGGGGAATTCGCCAGCAACTTTAACAGCGAGTGCTGACGTTCCAGACTGCGGAAGGGAAGTGTTGCGGCCATCGAAATGGCCATTGGCAGGATGGCCGCGAAAAAACCTCTCAGGCCAACTCGCATCTGATCGCGCCAATGCGACGTCGTCATACCGAAGCTGGGCCAGGAACGCCGGCCAGAGGCGAGCGTGAGCGACAAGATCAGGCACAGTCCCAGATTGATTGCGGCGGCAGTCGCCACAGAATCCAAGCTAAGTGGCGCCGAGGAGGGGTGAGACTGATTGGTGACGAGCGAAAGCAGATGAAAAACCAGCCATAACAGGGCGATATAAACTCCCGTCAGTTCGGGCAGAGAACGCCATTGGGCTCGTGGCTCGGAGTTGTGTTCCAATAATGGTTGTCGCCGCATCCCGCGGCTGGCGAGGCGCCGCCATTCCAGGCCACTGGCTGCAAACAGGATCGTTAATAGCCCAATCGTCGCCGACATCTGAGAATCTTTGAGTTGAGGAAGGGCAGATGATTCTTCGAGCGATCGCGATTCACAATCCATCGAAAACAGCGGAACGAGAAAAGGATAAAGCCGAACGGGGGGAAAGAGCCATCGACTCACCTGATTCCGGCGGCTTTCCGTCCAATATTTTGGTCTGTGCGGAATGTGCGAATTGAGGGGATTTGCGGTTGATCGTGGTTCCGAAATCGGGCAAAAAAATTCGTCTTTTCCTAAAAAAGGGTTCCTGATATCAAATAGCGTCACCACACTTCCCTCTCCAATCCGTTCAGGGGCTGTTCCCATGAAGGCCGTTCGCGGTCGATGCGTGCTTCTCTTCTGTTTATCCCCGGCGCTCTTCGCCGTGGGGAGCGGTTGCACTGTCGGCGGAAAGAGCTTTTCCATGGATAGCAACTCGCGTGTCCCGTTTTTTGGACTGGAATTGCGGGAACGAAAGCCGAAGTCCACGGCGCCGACTTATAACTCCATCAGTCGGTCAAATACCGATGGATCACGTGTCGAGCCCGCTTTACGGGTCGGTTCTTCGACCGCCAGCACATTGCTCACAAGGGGTGATCGTCAGATCGCTATCGTTGCCGACACGTCGGATGCCGCCCCGCCCGCGGCCACGATTCCTGTTCAGCCGGTGAAATTACCGACTGCGCAAGCGATCCCGTTTCCAGAAATCGGCGAGCGTCAAAAAATGACGGATCGGCGATCCGCATCGACAACAATCGATTTTCAGTGAAATTCGAGGCCGTCGAGCGGTTTTCCTTCTGGATTCCGAGTGCTACACTATCTGCACGATAACCAAACCGTTCGCGCGATGCGGGCGATTGACGGGGACTTCTCGCAGAATACAATCAGACGCGTAAACTCCCCGGGGATTGCTTCTTCGGGGATATTTTATCGGAAGCGAAAACAGGCGGTGAGTTCGGGGGGCAGGCCTCGGCAACCCAATTGAACGTTCAGCCAAGTATTGACATCAACTGTGTTGGTCCCGGCCGCGTGGGTTCGGCGAAAGTCGAATGAGTGCCGAGTCTACACGCAGCGTTGATTGAGGTTGAAGTTCCACAGAAAGAGTAGGTTTCGGTGCAAGTCGCCATCACCAGCAGACACGGTTCCCTCAGTCCTAGTGCTCATGAGCATATTGCTCGTAAGGCTGAAAAGCTGTTGACATTCTTCGATCGGGTGACCGCGATCAACGTCACGGTGGACTTTTCCAACGACCGAATCAACGTCGAAATTCTTGTGGACGCCGAACATCGCCATGATCTGGTGGCGCGTGAATCGGGAGACAACGTCATCAGCGTCTTTGATGCCGCTCTCCACAAGATGGAACAACAGGTGCGAAAATATAAAGAAAAAATCCAGGATCATCGCCGCGATCCGAACATGAACGAGATCGCCGAAGCTGCGGAGCAGCGTAATCCTGAAGCTCAACCGTAATCATCGAGAAACATTCAGCTAGAAGCCAAAAGGGGTGATTCCATGAAGTTGTGTGACTTCGTTGTTCCGGGAGCTATTGTTCCGGAACTTCCCGCGGGAAATAAAGAAACCGCAATTCGAGCCATGGTGGCCAGCCTGCAGAAGGCGGGAAGCATTAAGGCCGAAGACGAAGAGAATATTGTCGCCGCAATCTTGAAGCGAGAAGAACTCGGCTCGACCGGTATCGGACGAGGTGTTGCGGTTCCTCATACGAAGCACGGTTCGACCGACAAGTTGATTGCCGCCATCGCGCTGGCGAAGGAGGGGGTCGATTTTGCCAGCTTGGATGGCGAGCCGGTCTATATCGTTTTCCTGCTCGTCTCGCCGCCGGATCGTCCGGGCGACCACTTGCGGGGGCTGGAAAATATCTCGCGACATTTGCGGAACGACCATTTTTGCAAGTTCTTGCGTCAATCAAAAACCAGCGAAGATATTTGGGAGTTGCTGACCGAGGCGGACAATAACGAGCTTTAAAATCGCAGGTTTGTCAAATTCCGCTGCGCTCCGCGGATTGCGTTAAAAACTGAATTCCAAACGTCCACGTGATGAATGATTCATCATGTCTGATGCAGTCATCCACCGTCGAACGGTCACCGTTATCAATGATCAAGGACTTCATTTTCGTCCTTGTCAATTGATTGCGCTGGCGGCACAGCAACACCCTGGCACGGTGGTGCTGAGGCGAGGCACCACCCAAGCGGATGCGAAGAGCTTGTTAGAGCTGCTGACATTGGCTGCCGAGCGTGGAACGGATTTGGAATTGGAAGCCACCGGGCCGGAGGCAAATGTGGTGGTCGATAAGGTGTGTGAACTATTTTCCAATGGTTTCCATGTACCGCCTTCGTCTTGAAAGCGAAACGACCACTGAACCGATTGTGACGATGTTCAATGTAGATTGCTGTCTTTCATGCAGATTAAACGCGGCATCGCAGTTTCGCCTGGCGTGGCAATCGGCCCGGCAATGGTACTTGGCACCGAAAACTTTCGTATTCCCCTTCGATTTGTTTCCGCCAGCGGCATTGATTTTGAGTTGAATCGCTTTCATGCGGCCTTGGACGCTGTGTGTGAAGAGATTTCAGTCAATGAAAAACTGGCTCGCGAGCGGTTGGGGGATCAGTACGCCGCCATTTTCTCGGCGCATCTGATGCTCGTTCGCGATCCACAGCTGGTTGAGCAGGTGGAAACGCGGATTCGGGACAAGCAATCGCCGGAATATGCCGTCAGTCAGGTTTTGGGTCAATATGCAAAGCGGCTGCAGAACTTGGGGGGGCAATATCTGGCCGAGCGATCGGATGATATTGTCGATCTGGAAAAGCGGATGCTGCGGCACCTGCTGGGCGAACGGCGTGAAGAGCTTAGTCATCTGACCGAGCCGGTTTTGGTGTTGGCCCACAATCTTTCTCCCAGCGAGACAACAAAGCTGGATCGAAAGTTTGTGCTGGGCTTTGCGACCGAGGTTGGCGGGCATACCAGTCACACGGCCATTCTCGCTGGGGCGATGGAGATTCCGGCTGTCGTCGGGATTGGCAAGTTCCTGACGGACGTTTCGGGTTCCGAAACGATCATCATCGACGGCAGCAAGGGTGTCGTGATCATCGATCCCGATGAAGACACGCTCGTTCGGTATCGTGATTCAGAAGAGCGATATCGAAGTCACGCACGGCGCCTGGGCTCGCTCAGCAAGCTTCCCTGTGAAACTCAGGATGGGGTTCCGATCAGCATTCTGGGCAATATCGAGTTTCCCGAGGAAGCGGAACCGTGTAAGGAAAAGGGAGCGGCTGGAATCGGTCTTTACCGGACCGAGTTCCTGTACCTGGAGTCCAATCGCGAGCCGACGGAAGAAGATCATTACCAGGCTTATTGCCAGGTCCTGAAGGCGTTTCCTAACCAGCCAGTCGTGATTCGTACGCTGGATCTGGGCTCGGACAAGATGCCCGGCGCACTACGGGCCAAGTATCCCGAAAGCGTGAATCCGGCACTCAGTATTCGCAGTATCCGGTTGAGTCTTCAACATTTACAGCTTTTCAAGACGCAGCTGAGGGCGGCGCTTCGGGCGGCGGAATTCGGTGATCTGCGAATCATGTTTCCGCTGATTTCCACGCTGCTGGAATTCCGCCAGGCCAAGATGGTGCTCAGCGACGTGGTCGAGGATCTGGAAGAACAGGGAATTCCCTTCCGTCGTGATGTGCCGATCGGAATGATGGTCGAAGTGCCTTCGGCGGCGATTATGGCGGAAGAATTTGCGCGGGAAGTCAGTTTCTTCTCGCTTGGGACCAACGACCTGATCCAGTACACTCTGGCCGTGGATCGGGCTGATCAAGCTGTGGCGAACCTTTATCGCTCGGGCGACCCTTCGATTTTGCGGATGATCCGCAACGTCGTGAATGCCGCAAAGAGAAACAATATTTCGGTCTCTGTTTGTGGTCAGATGAGTTCGGATCCCGTATTCCTACCGTTGTTGATTGGAATGGGAATCAGACAATTTAGTGTGACACCTCATGCGATTCCTGAACTGAAGGAGGTTATTCGAAATCTGACGATCGAGAAGGCGGAGAAAATCGCCGCTCGAGCAGAAACTCTCGAAGTCGCTCGCGATGTCGAGAACTATCTGGGGGGAGAACTGAAACGTCTCTGCCCCGATTTGATGCAGTTGGACTGAACCGCGATTGTCATTTTCTGAATCGATCGGAGAATGCTCGCTACGATGCAGTCGCCTGCAAAACCTTACGGTTGCCGCGGTCTTGTGACCGCGGCGAAATATATTGGATTGGAATCACTTCGAGTGCGCAATTGCGACCCAGGCGCCGACAACCGATTGCCGATTGATCGTGCATCGCGACGTTGGAACGACGACTTTGAACTCGACTGCCACTGGTCCGACCAGTGTCCTGCCGGGAGCGACTGGCCTTGCCAGTACCCAGCGGGGTGTCAGTCGGCAGGTCTACGCGCACCAGGTTGGCAGGCCGTGACGCTGCATGACAGCGTCCGAAGATCGCCATCGAGGGATGGAGTTGAATCGCAAAATGCAGACGATTCCCCCGTCGCGGACGCGACGCGAGGAAATTGTCCCGGGCCGTGCGATTCCGCCCGTCATCGACTTCTTACTCGGCTCTCTTCATGTCCGCCAGCCGACTCTGGATCAACAGACACCCAACACGCGGTTCATCCGTTCGGATTGGTCTGTGCGTCTGGACGCATCGCGCCGTCTTTCGTCTTGTTCAGGCCATTTTTGTTCCCGGAAATCGCGATCGAAACTCCGCAAATCGAGGCTTCGCAACTCGATGAGGAGAGACTTTCCGGCCTTCGTTCGATGACAAGAAATGTCGTGGCGAGAACTTGTTCGCGAAACGGTCAGCGCACTCATTCTTTGACAAGGGTGAGTAATGAAAAAAGAAATGCTGATGAATGTCCTCCAACCAGAGGAAAGTCGAATTGCCATCGTTGAAGATGGCACACTGCAGGAACTTTACGTCGAACGGAATAGCCTCGAAAACTACGTCGGTAACATCTACAAGGGCCGGGTCGTCAATATCGAGCCCAGCATTCAAGCGGCGTTCGTCGATTTCGGCGTCGGTCGTAACGGCTTTCTGCACGTCAGCGACGTGGAATTCCAGTACTACAAGCACCTGGTCGACGGCAAAGAGGCCGACGAAGGGGACGATGACGAAGACGACGATGTTCGTCCGTCGCGTGGTGGCCCCCGGACCAAGTTCAATGAACGCAGCGTTCGCAATAAGCCCCAAATCCAGGATATCCTGAAACGCGGCAGCGAAGTTCTGGTGCAAGTGATCAAGGGGGCCATCGGTTCCAAGGGGCCGACGCTCTCCACATATATCAGTATCCCCGGCCGTTACCTGGTCTTGATGCCAGGTCTGCAACGAGTCGGTGTCAGCCGCAAGATTGCTGACGACGATGCTCGTAAGCGACTGAAGCGAATCCTGCGAGATCTGAGTCCTCCCGAGGGATTGGGATTCATCATTCGAACCGCAGGTGTGGATCGGTCGCAAGCCGATCTTCAGCGAGATTTGAACTATCTGTTGCGACTGTGGAAGGTGATTGTCAGCCGGGTCAAAAAGTTCCCGGCGCCTGTCGATATCTACGAAGAAAGCGACATGATCACCCGCACGATCCGGGACATCTACACGTCCGAAATCGATGCCATCTGGATCGACGAACCGCGTGCTTACGAGCGAGCCTGCGAGTTCATGAAGATTGTGTTGCCGCGCCACGTCGACCGCGTGAAACTTTACGACGGTCGCGAGCCGATTTTCGAACAGCACGACATCGAACAGGAAATTACGCGAATTCAAAGTCGTCACGTCCCGCTGAAGGGAGGCGGTTCGATCGTCATCGATCAGACCGAAGCCCTGGTGGCAATCGACGTCAACAGTGGTAACTTCCGTGTGGATGACGATCCGGAAGAGAACGCTTACCTGGTCAATCTGCGGGCTGCCGAAGAAATCAGCCGCCAGATCCGCTTGCGAGATCTGGGTGGCGTGATCGTTAACGACTTCATCGATATGCGCGATGAAAAACATCGCCGGGGAGTCGAACGAGCCCTGCACAACGCGGTTAAGCGGGACCGTGCCCGGACCAAGATCCTGCATATCAGTCCATTCGGACTGATCGAAATGACCCGGCAGCGAATTCGACCGTCGCTGCGCCGATCAGTTTATGAGGATTGTCCGTGTTGTTCGGGAACGGCGCAGGTCAAGACGGCCGAAAGTATGGCGATCGACGTCATGCGATTGTTGATGTCGCACGCGAATCAGCAGGATGTGTCAAAAGTGACTGTGGAAGTCCATGAGCGGGTCGCGGCGTTCTTGAATAATCGTAAGCGACGTGACATCATGCAGTTGGAAGAAACTTATGATGTTTCGGTAACGGTAGATTCCAAAGTGGGGGTGGGTCCGGAACACCTGAAATTCCACTGTTCCAATGCCACGGGGACGGAAGTCAAAATATTTACGAACCCAGACTCGAAATCGAAGAGCTAAATCTGTATTCTTTCCCTCCCTCTCGGCATCCCCGGGATTGGTCCGTCAATTGATTGCCTCGGGAACGAGGTAAGTGTTTTCGAGGTTCTGTTATGTTTGCAGTATTTGAAGATGGCGGTCGCCAGTTTCGCGTCAAGACAGGCGATGTTCTGGCGATCGATTATCGTAGCGACGTCGAAGATGGTCAGACAATCACCTTCGATAAAGTGTTGCTCGCCAATGGCGGGGGACCCAGCATTGTCGGTCAGCCTGTGATTTCCGGCGCTGCCGTCACGGCGGAAGTGGTTTTGGCCCAGATGAAGGGCGTGAAGCTGGAAATTCAAACCTTCCATCGCCGTAATGCATCGCGTCGTCACACCGGTCATCGCCAGAAATACACCCGCGTCAAAATCACCAACATTGCAGTTCCCAGTCTGCAAGTGGTTGAACGGCCTGCTGCTGAAGCCGCCGTTGCCGCGACGGCCGCCAATTAATCTGGCAACAGTCTGACGGGCCGACAAAACGATCATTCCAAACGCGAAGCGAGAAATCGCTTCGCGTTTTTCATTGTAAGTCGTCGGATTCCGTGTCAGTTCCTGTTGTGGGCGCGCAGAACGTGTCTGCCCCGTCGGTTCTTTTGCTTCAATCGTCATCTCGTACGATTCGGGGATCGACGCAGGAGCGGTGCGGTATCACCTACTGCCGAAGGGTTACTGGAGCCATTCCCGTTGCCGAAAAATCCGCCCGATATGTGGCCGGCGCCCGAAGGGCCGCTCGCTCCGGGTTGCGAGACTTTTCGTTGGGTCCAATCCTGACGTACGTTTTGTCGGTCGACACGCCGCTGTTGTTCGGAATGGATCAGATCCCGTCGCTCGCTCTGTGTCGATTTCCGGTCGGCGGCGATCATCGCTTCGTCGATCGCTCTATTCTGAGGATTGATTTTGACATCCGGCTCAGCCGCACGAACCTTCAGGCGATTCTGTGGGAGGCCTTCGCCGTCTTGGCGAACAGTGCCACGATCCTGCTGAATCGGACTTCGGTCTCGTTGATTCGAACTGTGGAGTTGGGAAGAGAATTCGCCGAGGGGCTTCCGTTGGCAGATGACAGCGGAATTGACGCCGTTGACGTTCCCGATGTGGCCTGCGCGCGGACAAGCACCGCAGGAAATGCCACGAAGAAGCCTCCCGCAATGCCAAAGAAAAGCAACTCGCGAATCGTCATGATGCAGCCTCTGAAAGTGGTCAAGACTTGTCGAGTCCGTCGTTCGCTTGCTGACGAAGAATGAGTCTACATTCAATTTAGCTCGGCTTTCGTTGTCGGGTTGCTTACAAGCTGAACAGTAATTGTGGCAACAAATCATCAACGGACGTCGATTGCCGGCAACACGCGATGATGTCTTTGGGAACAAGTGGCGCCGTGGTGCTTGATCGAAGACCCAGGGGTGGGTTCCATGGTCGCGAAGGGAAACAACTTTTGCAGTTCGGCAGGCCCTTGATTCGATGCCGTTAATCTAATGGGATTGACCTGTTATTGCTTCGGAATTGGTGCAACAGAGTGTAGAATTGATGTGTCTGGGCGACGTAGGCAGACGCAATTGAGATTCGCGAATTTCAGTGAGTGACAATCGATGAGAGTTTTTGTTCTTCGTTTGGTGGGCGTCATGGCGTTGGCCGTCGCCTGGACTGTAATTTGTGTGACTGACGGAATCGCGGCGGACGCACCACTTGAGTTCAATCGCGATATTCGGCCGATCCTGGCCGATCACTGTTTTACTTGTCACGGACCCGATAGCGCCGCGCGGAAGGGGGATCTGCGCCTCGATCAGCGCGAGATGGCGGTCGAGAAGAAGGCCATTACTCCTGGCGATGTTTTGAAAAGCGAGTTGATGCGGAGGATTGAGTCGCAAGATAGCGACGAAGTCATGCCGCCGCCCGCCACTAAAAAGATTGTCACGGCGCAGCAAAAAGACTTACTGAAAAAGTGGATCGAGCAAGGGGCGGAATACCAGCCCCACTGGTCATTTCTGGCTCCCGTGCGACCACCCGTTCCCTCCATCAAAAATCAGGCCTGGATACGGAATCCGATAGACGCTTTCGTGCTGGCGAAGCTGGAGTCCGTCGGGCTCAGCCCCGCTCCAGAAGCAGACCGTCGCACTCTGGCTCGACGCTTAAGTCTCGATCTGATCGGATTACCGCCGTCCGTCGAAACGGTCGAACGGTTCGTGGCGGATTCGTCTCCGACGGCTTACGAGGATCTGGTTGATTCCTTGCTGGATTCGAAGCACTGGGGTGAACATCGCGGACGGTATTGGCTCGACGCATCGCGCTACGCGGATTCGCACGGCATTCATTTCGATAATTATCGCGAGATGTGGTCTTACCGCGACAATGTGATTGCGGCCTTTAATCGCAATACCCCTTTCGATCAGTTTACCCGCGAACAGCTGGCAGGAGATCTGTTGCCGAATCGGACCTTGGACCAGCAGATCGCCTCTGGGTTCAATCGTTGCAACATCACGACCAATGAGGGTGGGGCGATCTCAGAAGAATATCTCGTCCTGTATGATCGAGACCGCACTGATACGGTCGCCCAAGTCTGGATGGGTCTGACGGCCGGATGTGCAGTCTGCCACAGCCACAAGTTCGATCCCCTGTCGCAGCGTGAGTTCTATGAACTCGCGGCCTTCTTCAATAACACCACGCAAAATGCGATGGACGGCAACATCAAGGATACGCCTCCGATTGTCGTCGTGCCGGCCCCGGAAGACCGCGTTCGATTCAATGTTCTCCCTGGCGAAATTGACTCGGCCAAGCAAGCGGTCGAAGCACGGCGTCAGGAAGCACGTCCCGAATTTGACGAATGGCTGTCCAAAGCCACGGTCGAGTCGCTGGGGGCGGCGATTCCGACGGAAGGCCTGACGCTGTCTGCGGCCCTGAACGAGGGGCAAGGAAACGTTGCCAAGATGGTCATGAACGGGACGGTGGTGGATGTGACGCTGAATGATTCCATCAGTTGGGTCGACGGAGTGTCGTCGAAAGCGTTGCAACTTCAAGGTGCGGCCGCCAATCTTCCAGAGGCGGGCAAATTTGAAAAGGATCAGCCGTTTTCTTATTCGGCCTGGGTGAAGCTGCAACCCAATGACTCGACGGGAGCGATTGTGGCGCGCATGGACAAACCCAGCGGCTATCAAGGCTGGGACTTTTGGGTTCAAGGGCGTCGAATCGGCATGCATATGGTCAGCAGCTGGCCTGACGACGCGTTGAAAGTGATCTCTCAAAAACAGGTCAAAGCCAATGAGTGGACTCATATCACTGTGACATACGATGGTTCGGGCAAAGGCGCGGGCGTCAAAATCTATTTCCAGGGAATTCCGCAGGCGACGAATATCGAGGTCGACAAGCTGCAAGGGTCCATCAAAACGGCAGTGCCGTTCCGCATCGGCGAACGCAGCCAAAGCGATCCGATCAGCGGGGCCGGAATTCAGGATTTGCGGTTGTACTCGCGAGCCCTCGCGCCGGCGGAAGTGGAATCAATGGCCAAGGCGACTCGATTGAGTGGTATTCTGGCCAAGTCCTCGCCGGAACGGTCTGACGTAGAAAAGAATGAAGTCTATCCCTGGTGGCTGGGCACAAATGATCGGGGCTTCCAGGAACGATCGGCCAAGCTGATTTCGCTCGAGACCGAACAAAACGCCATTAAGTCTCGAGGCACCGTTGCCCATGTGATGAATGAGAAAAGTGAAGAGGCGACGGCGTATGTTCTCTTCCGTGGTGAATACGACAAACGTCGTGATCCTGTGAAAGCGAATACACCGGCCGCGTTGCCACCGTTTCCCGCGAGCTCGCCTCGAAACCGGCTGGGGCTCGCAGAATGGCTGCTGGACCCGTCTCATCCTTTGACCGCACGAGTGACGGTCAATCGTTACTGGCAGGAAGTTTTCGGAACGGGTTTGGTGCGGACTGCGGGCGATTTCGGGATCGCCGGTGAATTGCCGTCGAATCAATCGCTACTGGATTGGTTGGCGATCGAATTCCGCGAAGGCAGCCCCAGCCTGAACTGGCCTACCCCATCGACAATGGTCGTCAAACCATGGGATATCAAACGACTGTTCCGTCTGCTGGTGACGTCCAATACCTATCGTCAGGCGGCCGTGGTCACCAAGGAGAAATTGGAAAAGGATCCGCAGAATCGACTGCTATCTCGGGGGCCTCGCTTCCGGATGGATGCCGAAATGATCCGCGACTACGCACTGTCATCTAGCGGCCTGCTGGTCGAGAAAATTGGCGGCCCCAGTGTGAAACCTTACCAGCCCGAAGGGGTTTGGGAAGCAGTGGCGATGAAAGAAAGCAACACGCACGATTATCGGCGTGATGCCGGCGAAAACCTGTATCGCCGCAGCATGTACACCTTCTGGAAACGTTCGGCGCCACCCGCGTCGATGGAGATCTTCAACGCCACAGCGCGCGAAATGTGCACCGTTCGTCGCGAGCGAACGAACACGCCGCTACAGGCGCTCGTGACGTTGAACGATCCGCAGTTTATCGAAGCCGCCAGACATTTGGCTCAGACGGTCTTGAAGGACTCCGCGACGGGTGCCGACGACGAAACGACGAAACTAAATTTAATGGCGAAGCGGATTTTGTCGCGTTCTTTCCACGCGAGCGAACTGCCCGTCGTTCAAGCGTCATTGGCGGAACTGAAGTCGTACTATGAGACGCACCGCGAAGATGCCGAAAAGCTGATTGCCGACGGTGAATCCAAGGCGGATCCGTCTATTGATCCCGGGTTGCTGGCTGCCTGGACGATGCTGGCGAACGAAGTCATGAATCTCGATGAAGTATTGAATAAGTAGAAAGATACCCTCAGCTCATGAGCGACGTATTGATTGAATGGATCGTCGGAACGGCATCGACGCTGCCTCGAGGAATGACGTTCCGACGTACTTGGTTGCTGGTCGCCTGTTTGATTTGTGCTGGACCGCCGTCGGCAGTCGCCGACGATGACAAGCCGGTCGAGAATGATTTCTACAAAATGATCTCGATCGACATTCCGAAAGAGATCCTGCTGGAAGCGGGTGGTATCGAACTGCTTCCGAGCGGTCAATTGGCCGTTTGCACGCGACGCGGCGAGGTCTGGCTGGTTGATCAACCGTTTGGTGAATCGGCGACCGATCCCACGTTTACGCGATTCGCGCATGGGCTGCATGAAGCGTTAGGAATCGTCAATCGAGATGGCTGGCTGTACGTAACCCAGCGCGGCGAGGTGACTCGTCTCAAAGACACCAACGGAGATGGCAAGGCTGATCTCTACGAAACCGTGAATGATGATTGGCAGATCAGCGGCGATTACCACGAATACGCGTTCGGATCACGCTTTGATCATCAGGGCAACATTTGGGTTGTGCTTTGCTTAACCGGGTCGTTCAGCAGCGAATGCAAGTATCGAGGCTGGTGTCTTCGCATCACGCCCGATGGAAAGTCGATTCCCACGTGCAGTGGTATTCGATCACCCGGCGGAATCGGCATGAATGCTGAAGGCGAGATGTTTTACACGGACAATCAAGGTCCGTGGAACGGAACCTGTGGTTTGAAGCTGCTCGAACCGGGCAAGTTTGTCGGTCATCCCGGTGGCAATCGCTGGTACGATTTACCCGAGGTGGTGAAAGCGATGGGACCGCGTCCGAAAGAGCCGGAAAGCGGCAGTCGATTCATGGTCGAAGCGGCGAAAATTCCTGAATACGAACCTTCGGCCGTGCTGTTCCCCTATGGAAAAATGGGCAAGTCCGCCAGCGGCATTGTTTGTGATACGACGAGTGGTAAGTTCGGCCCCTTTCAAAATCAGATGTTCGTTGGTGATCAGAGCGACAGCACGGTGATGCGGTGTTTTTTGGAGAAGGTGGATGGCCACTATCAGGGGGCTTGCTTCCGCTTTCGTGAAGGATTTACGTCCGGCAGTTTAGGGATGTTGATGACGGATCGCGGTTCGCTGTTTGTCGGTGGAACCAATCGCGGATGGGGGTCTCGCGGAACGAAACCAGGCTCGCTTGATCGCATCTACTGGACGGGCAAGATGCCCTTTGAAATTCACGAAATGCGAGCGAAGCCGGATGGGTTTGAATTGACGTTCACGCAACCTGTCGACTCCAAGACGGCTGGTGACGTTCACAGCTATCAACTGCAGACCTACGGCTATATCTATCAATCGACGTACGGCAGTCCAGAGGTGGATCAAACTCATCCGACCATCGTCAGCGCGACCGTGGGGCCGGACAACAAGAGCGTTCGACTAGTTGTCGATACGTTGAAAGCCGGTAACATTCACGAACTGATCGTAGACGGATTACGATCTGCCAATGGCCAGTCGTTACTTCATAAAGAAGCTTTCTATACATTGAACCGCATCCCGAAGTCGAACTAATTTTTTTCTCGGAACTCGATCATGCAGCTTGGTTTTGTCAGCGCCATATTGCCGGAGCTCTCGCTTGCCGAAGTCGCCAGAATCGCCGCAGCGACCGGATTTTCGTGTGTGGAACTGATGTGCTGGCCCCCAAGTAAGGCCGAACGACGCTATGCGGGTGTGACTCATGTTGATGTGACAGACTTCTCGTCGGCCAAGGCCGACGAAATTCGAGGGGTCATGGCCGATGCCAAAATGTCGATCAGTGGACTGGGTTATTACCCCAATCCGTTGACTCCTGATTTGGAAGAAGCCAAACGTTACGTCGAGCACATCCAGAAGGTGATCAAGTCCACGTCACAACTTGGCCTGACACGGATGAATACATTTATTGGGCGAGACTGGACGAAATCGGTCGACGATAACTGGCCTCGTTTTTGTCAGACCTGGAAGCCGCTGATCAAGTTTGCGGAGGATCACGGTGTTCGCGTGGGTATCGAAAACTGTCCGATGCTCTTTTCGAAAGACGAGTGGCCGGGTGGCAAGAATCTGGCAACCACGCCAGCGATTTGGCGGCGGATGTTCGACGAAATTCCAAGTATGAACTTTGGACTAAACTACGATCCTTCCCACATGATCTGGCAGCAGATGGACTATCTGCAGCCGATTCGTGAATTTGCGGACCGGCTGGTTCATGTTCATGCGAAGGATGTCCGCATCGACCGTCACAAGTTGAATGAAGTCGGCATCATGGCTCACCCCAACCAGTACCATACCCCAAAGCTGCCTGGCTTGGGTGATGTGAACTGGGGCCAGTTTTTTAGCACACTGGGTGACGTTGGGTATCGCGGGCCGGTTTGCGTTGAAGTCGAAGACCGTGCCTATGAAGATTCTCTCGAGGCTCGCAAGGCGTCACTCAAGCAGAGCGCGGTGTACCTCAGGAACTTCATTCGCGACCAAGGACCGTTGCCTTAAGGCGGATTGGACATTGAGGAATTCTTACTCAATGTCCAATCCGGTCCACGAGAAAAAAGCGGTGGTCTTGACGATCGCGGCGGGTATCCATCTGAGAACCGGGGGGCTGTTTTGTGCTCGAAAGAGGGCCCTTTACCGATCCGTTGCTGCGACGTCGGCCTAATGGCGCGCAATAAAAAAGGGAAGGCGAGGCTTCCACCGATCCGTACACAAGAAGGCGCTTTCTTGCAGAGATGTTTCGATGGAAGCGTCACCTTCCCTGCGGCCGAGTCCAGGGCGAGCTTGGGACCCAGCCGAAAGATGGCGTCAGATGCCGTATCAGTAGTTGGGGTTTACGACTTTGCGATTTCCACGCAGCACGTTGTAGTACTCTGAGTTGTTCGAACGGTACATCGGTGCCTGATAGGTCATCACAGAAGCGGTTCCCGCGGCGGGCGTTGTACCAGGTTCATACGAGAAGCTTTGATAGGTCGATCCGGAATTTGTTTCCGTTTGAGCATTGGCAACAATTGGGGCAGCCATCGGTGCGGAAACAGCCGCTGTTGCCGAACAACCTGAACTGCAGGTTGATGGGACCGCTGCACAACCACATGACTGCGCGCAACAAGCGTTGTTGCGTCGACAGCATCGAGCGGAGGCGCTGTCAGTGAAAATCAGGGATCCTGTCACAGCCAGCAATGCGAACACAAGGGATTTTGTCATAGCTTGCAGCCTTTCGTTTTGGGCTTCAACAGCGAGTTCCACCAGGAATCGTTTGTTGAGAACCCTGAAAATGGCGAACTGAGACTAACTGAAACGACCGTCATTTTTTTGGGGGGGGGCGGTCAGATCAGGATCCTACGCAAAAGCTTAGCCAAGTTCGGATAGCCGAACAACACTCTTGCAAAAACTTCAGCAAAAGTGCACGGACGTAAGAAAACTGCCGCGACAGCTCTTCAGTGAGCCGGCGGAAGTACACCCCCTCAGGTCGAATTAATTTGCCTCGACCGCGGACGGGCCGACGGCGGCGATGATCGGAGTCAGTCCTACATGAAGTGGTAAGCTGACAAATTCGATCGTTTCCGGAGAACGGGTCCACTGATCCCATTCACGTTGCAACGCGATAAGGCCGTCTAATCTGTAATGCTGCTTCAACGCGACATTCATTCCTTGCCGCTGCGACTCTTCGATAAAGTCTGCAAACCGAGCTGGCGTTGACTGACGGATCAGCCACGACGTTAGCGCCACGCTTTGTCCATAAAAGGCGTCACGCTGGTGCGGAGCCGGAATTCGTTCCAGGCGAACAAGATCACCCAGCGCCAGAGACTGCCGCTTGACCAAAACGTCTCGCAAATGAGTGAGGCGTTCGCGGTGTTTTTCGGACGATTCGCTCAGCATCGCAATTCCTTCGTCGGCCCAGCGTGGTAACGCGTGGCCTCCGAATCGCTCACCGACGACGACATGGGTTAGCTCATGCGGTAAGGCCGCATTTGACCAATCGCTCGCATCGGCCCGAAGATCGATGCGACGCAGCACCGCGCGTCCCTGATCGAAATTCATCATGGTTGAACCAACCGATGTGTCGCCAGGACGATTGAGTGCCCTGTTGTATGCCGATTTGTCCGGATGAACACAGACCTCGCACTTCGGCTGCCAATTCGCGGCGTCAGCTTCTGTGATCCACATCTTGCGTAAACGATTACGCCACGTTTCACAGCTTTCTGCCAGTCGTCTGGCGTCACCCTCTGGCAACTGACAGCGACAACGAAAGTTTGGAGTTTCCACCACGGTCCATGAACCGCTGGCTTGCACCGATGATGGAATCGATACGGTCGAAATTTCTTCTGCAGAAACCTTAGCCCATCCCCAGGGAACCCACGTCACAGTAGTTAGCAGGAGTAGGGAAAGAGAGGCGCCGAAATGGTTTCGTTCACCTTGGTCTCGTCTTGGAGCTTGTTGGAAAACGAGACGCATGCCTGCCGCAACCTTTATTCGGAGTGCGTATCGCGCCACTCGATCAATTTGGGTTCTTAGAAAGGCCGTCGATCCCTTGAAGAAATGCCGTTGTGCAAAATACACAGTAGAGAAAGACGTGCCGAAGCCGAATGGAATTAGCGGAAATGCGTAAGTGCTTATTATGGAATAGAATGCGGCATGCCGGCGTTTGCGATAAATCGCTCCGCGGATTGCATTTTGCATACCGGGTGAGCGACGATGCCAGGAATCTACGCGACACTACGCTGGAGAACAGTGCGGCAATTGGCTTTGATTTGGCATTGAGCAGGCGATGCTTCAGTTTAAAGGGAACCAGGTTTGGATGTTGGTGCCCTTTCCGGGAACCGACTGGATCACCAATCGACCTCGCACCAAACTGACGCGTTCTTGCATGCTGAGCAAGCCCAGACTGGCTCCATTGGAGGCACGCTGACGCGCCTCTTCAACGTTGAATCCCATCCCGTCGTCGTCGATCATTAATAGCAATTCATGATCGACCGTCTGAAGTTTGACGTGGACATGATTGGGATTTCCATGGCGGACGGCATTGGTCAGCGCTTCTTGAACGATTCGGAAACAGACGGTTGCCAAGTCCGACGGGATTTGAACATCGTCCAGATCGACATCCAATTGTTCCTGAAATCCCCCGATCCGAGCTTGAAGCTTGACGAACCAGTGCAGCGCTGCGACGAGTCCGAGTTCATCTAATTGTGGTGGTCTCAGGCTGAGCGACAGATTCCGAACCTGACTGATCGCCTGTTCGACCATCTCGACATTTTCTTCCAAATGTGATTGCAAATGAAATTCCGCCGCCCGTTGAGTGCGTCGCAGATTCATCTTGATGGCGGTGAGCATTTGACCGATTTCATCGTGTAATTCGCGGGCCAGGTGGCGACGTTCGGTTTCTTGAGTGGTGATCAATTGCCGCGACAAGACTTCGAGACGCTGACGACTGGCTCGCAATTCTTCATCAATTTGTTTGCGATCGGTGACATCGTTGAGCATCGTGAGAATGCAGTCCTGGCCATCGAGCGTCAGTCGTTCAAATGATCTTAAGGAGGAGCCGATGGTGCCATCCTTCCGGCGAAAAGGAACTTCGACATTTTTGAGCGAGCCCTCTGTCATCAACGCGTGGACTAGTTTTTCTCGCTCGCCGGATGTGAACCAGTAACCCAATTGAAGACTGGTGCGACCGAGAACTTCTTCACGGGTATAGCCGCCGATTTCGCAGCAGATATCGTTGATCTCGATCACGGTTCCATCTTCCATCGACGTGATACAGATCCCGATCGGGCTGGAGTGGAAGATCGTGGCCAGTCGGTTTTCCGTGGCCGATAACCGCTCCTTCGCACGCACGCGTTCGGTGATGTCGTTGATTACGACCTGAATGGCAGGTTGGCGATCGAATTGGATTGGAATGGCAATCGTTTCGACTTCAACCGGAGTTCCGTCCATTCGAAGATAGCGGTGCTCCATCAATGGTGCGGCTTCACCATGCACAACCACCCGTTCGATTCGCGAGAGAATAGTGGGCATGACTTCGGGAGGAATGCGATCAAAAACCGAAGTTCCGAGTAACTGATCTTTGGAGCCGGCCCCCATCATCCGACACATTGCGTCGTTCACATAAGCAAACTTATTTTCGCGATTGACGTAAAGACCGGTGGGGGCGTGATCGACCAATAATCGGTAACGCTCTTCGCTCTCACGCAATGATTCCTCAGCCTGTTTGCGCGCGGTGATATCGTGATGAATGAACAACAGGCAATTCTGGCCACCGAACTCGATCGGTTCGATGGAGGAGAGCACCGTATAGAGTTGTCCGGTTTTGGCGCGAATCACGCATTCAACGTTGCGGACCGAATCACCTCGACGGACTGCGGCGACCAGGGTGTCTCGCTGCTCGGGATTGGGCCAGATTGCTAAATCCACCGCGCGTCGGCCAATTGCCTCTTCCGTGCTGAATCCCATCATTTTGACGCAGAAGGGATTCCAGTCGACCATGATCCCTTCGGATTCCGTGCTGATGGCCATCATGGTGGGAATCAGCTGGAAGACTTGAGAAAACCGTGCTTCGCTCTTTTTCCAGGCATCCTGCATTTGCTTATTGATGGTGACGTCGCCGAAACTGGTAACGACCATGACGACGCGACCCTGGGAGTCAAAAAGGGGCGCCGTATTGACGGAAATCCACACAATCCGATCGTCGTGCTTTTGAATTCCCATCACGACATCACGCGTCGTTTTCCCTGTATTCAACGTGATGGCCATCGGCAAAGATTCGAGGGTGACCGGTTCACCATCTTCCCAGATCAAATACCAATCAGCGTGGCGGGGGTTCTGACCAATCAACCGCCCTGCGTCGAGCCCCAAGATTCTTTCGGCTTCCGAATTGCATTCGGTGATCGTCCCTTCCGCATCCTGAACCAGCAATCCTTCCGCCACCGTTTCGATGATTAGTCGCAGACGTTCCTTGTGTCGTCGCAGGGCTTCTTCGGCTCGTTTCCGCTCCGTGATATCGATCACTGTCCCGGTCATACGCACGGGATGGCCGAACTCGTCAAATTCCAACTCTCCCTGAGTGTGAGCAATGGTCTCGCGGCCGTCCGAACCGATCATGCGATATTCCAGGTCGTAGCCGGCCTGTTTCGTGGCCGCGCACCCGACTGCGGCATCAACATATTCGCGATCATCCGGATGCACGGAATCGAGAAAGATTTCGTAAGTTGGTTCGAACTCTTGCGGAATCAGGCCGTACATCCGATAGACCTGGTCTGACCAACTGAGCTTGTTGGTTTTGAGCTCCCACACCCAGCTTCCCAATTTTGCGATGCGTTGGGCGTTCGCCAGATTGGCTTCGCTGGCCCGCAAGGCTTCTTCAGCCAGTTTTCGCTCAGTAATATCGAGCGCGAATCCAATCACGCCGGTTACGTTTCCTGATTCATCGAGCGACGGAATTTTGTCCGTCTGCAGCCATCGCGTGCCCGTGCTGGTGACTAGTGGTTCGATGATGCCCCGCTTAGGAAGTCGGCTGGCAATCACCTCGTCTTCATCTCGATCGTAACCGATGGCATAAGGCGATGTTGTCTGATTGTTATTTTGGCCGATAATGACCTCACGGGACGTGCCCATGACGCGAACGACTTCTTCGTTGACGCTGACCATCCGGTGTTGTGTGTCTTTGTAGAAAATCAATGCGGGGACAGAATCGAGAATCAGCTTCAGTTCCTTCTGATGTCGCTCGAGCTCCATTTTGGCTTGCTGACGCTCGGTGACATCGGTGACGAACCCGTGCCACAGAATACTACCATCGGCATCGCGAACCGGAGTGGCAACGGTTTCGACCCAGATTGGTCCCCACTTGGGATGCTGAATTTGCAGAACTTCGCGCCAGGGATTCATCGTCTGGACGGAATCGGCGATCATTTGCTGAACGAGTGCCAGGTCTTCGGGGAGGATGACAGCGAACAGCGGCGACGCATCCTCAGACAGATCGTGGGCCTGAAATCCAAAAATATTTGTGACGAGGGAATTGATATACGGCATGCAGAACGTCCCGTCGCCCCGCTTTCTCAACGAGAAGATCATGCCGGGGGCTGTGGCGGCGAGCGTGTTGAAACGGTCTCGCTCTGAACGCAGTTCTGCTTCCGCTTGATGCTGTGCAGTGATGTCGATCGCCATCCCACCACACAAATCCTGTTGCCCCTCCAGCCCAGGAATCGCAAACTTGCTAACGATGTAGGTATGCATCGTCCCACTGGGGGACGGTATTGATTCAATGACCCGGATACCGGTCGGACTATCCATGGCTTGTCGGTCGTTTTGCCTCAGTTCGGCGGCCGTTTCCGGCAAGAACAGATCGTCATCGGTCTTGCCAAGGATTCCAGATCGAGGAAGTTGCACCGTACATTCAAAGGCTTCATTGGCGAATATATAACGGCCCTGCAAATCTTTGATCCAGGCAATGCCCGACAAATGTTGCATAAACCGAGCGAATCGCTGCTCGCTTTCGCGCAGAGCCATTTCGATTCGTTTTTGATCTTCGATATCGGTACAGGAGCCGAAATTCCTTGTCGCGCGGAATTCCGGAACGCAAGACTTCGGTCCAAATTTCAATCGTCGACGAGAGATCGTCTGGATGAACGATTTTCTCCCACAACTGTCCCTTAAGTTCATTGGCGTCGATGCCGGTAAATTCAGAAACGCGGGAGTTCAAATGATCCAGGTGACCGTCAGGGGTCGCGGTCCAGATGATTTGAGGAATGGCATCCGCCAAATCACGGAATCGGCGTTCGCTGGCTCGTAGTTCATCTTCGGCCCGCTTTCGCTCGGTGTGATCGCGGGCGATCGACAAACCAAACCGTTTGCCATCCACGATAAATGGGCAGATACGAACTTCGACAGGAAAACTGGTGCCGTCGCGACGTCGGTGGAATGCCTCGAACGAGACCTTCTCGCCAGTATTCAACCGTTGAACGATATCCTCCAGAAATTCGGGAGCCAGACGCTCGGCGAAATGGGGGGGAAATTGTCCAATCAATTCTTCTTTGGAATAGCCGAGACTCTCGCAAGCCTGACGGTTCACATCGATCACGATGCCGTCTTGACCGTGCACGAACAATGCATCGCTGGCATGGTCCACAAATGTGCGGTAGCGAGACTCGCTGGCACGTAGCGTTCGTTCGGTTTGCAGTTCGATTCGTTTCTGTTCGACGGCCGCTTCCAGCCGTCGGCGATCTTCGAACGATCGATTCATCTGAACGACGAAGGCCGCCACAATCCAAAACAGCAGGATGTCGGTGATTCGACTCAAGACGACCGCCGACCACGGAACGCCGGACGGCACGAACGCGAATCCGATCAAGGTCAAGACGGTGGAAATTGTGGCCAGCCAAAAAGGTGTGGCACGTTCATTGATTCGATAGGTCAGCAGAATGCATGGCAGATAAAATCGAGAGGCTGACCATTCCGCTGGGCAGACGCTGTCCAAAAGGAAAACGACGGTTGTCAACGACGCAATTAACCATTTGAAACTGCGCGTGGTCATCGACGTCCTCTTCCAGAAGCGAGGCCAAATTCAAGTGTCACCGAATGATGTGTTCCGATTCTGGATGATCTACTCGAGGAGTCTGCCCGCCACGCAGCACGCTATTGCCTTGAAAGAGGTTTCGTTGATCGATGGGCTGCGGATTGAGCCAATCGGATTCATCAAGCTGACCGCTCTGCGCGTAGGCCTGAAGGGCGTTCTTGTAGCACGCGAGTTCAATTTGTTCGAGCGGAATCCCGCGTTCTTCCGCCAATTTGGCGGTCTTGGGGACGGCCAGCGGGTCGGACTTGCCCCAATCGGCAGAACTGTCGACGATCACTCGTTCGGCTCCGGCAACTTTCAGGATGTCGACCATTCTTTCGTTGCCCATTTTGGTGCCGGGATAAATTGTGAACCCGCACCAATAGCCGCGGTCAAGAACTTCGCGATAAGTCTCTTCATTGTTGTGGTCAATGACGACCATGTGCGGTGAAATTCCGTGTTCCTCGATGACGTCCATACTGCGGTACGTCCCCTGTTTCTTATTGCGATGTGGCGTGTGAATCAACACCGGCAGCCCGACGTCTTTGGCGAGTTCCAGTTGCCGCCGAAGGAACTTTTCTTCGGTCGCGGTTTGATCGTCGTAGCCGATTTCGCCGATGGCGACGACACCTTCTTTCGTGGCGAACAGTGGCAACAGTTCCATGACCTGTTCGGCCAGCGGTTCGTTGTTCGCCTCTTTCGAATTGAGCCCAATTGTGCAGTAATGTCGAATCCCGAATTGAGCCGCACGAAATCGTTCAAAGCCAACCAGAGTTGAGAAGTAGTCCTTGAACGTCCCGACTTCTGTGCGTGGCTGACCTTGCCAGAACGCCGGCTCAATGATCGCCTTGACGCCCGCCGCCGCCATGGCTTCATAGTCGTCCGTGGTCCGAGACACCATGTGAATGTGGGGATCGATATACAGCATCGTGTTCTTTCTGACGCGAGTTCGATTCCGATCCCCGCGTCCAGGAATAAAAATCGGGCGAAGGTGCTTTATCGCTATTTCACAACCGAGAACTTATGAACGGTTTTCTGTCTGTAGGTTTCTCCCGGATTCAACCGCGTCGTGGGAAAATCGGGGCGATTGGGCGAATCTGGGAAATGTTGGGTTTCCAAACAGAACGCACCATGCATCGGGGCTTTCCCTGTTTCCGGGGTCCCCTTCAAATGGTTGCCGGTATAGAACTGAACCCCCGGTTCCGTGGTGGAAATTTCGAGAACTCGTCCTGATTTCGGCTCGACAACCTTCGCCGCCAATCGAAGTTCGCTCGAATTCCCGTTCACGACATAACAGTGATCGTAGCCACCGGCGCCATTCACCGGTTGTTCGATTCGCGCGCCCATCGTTTCCGACTTAGTGAAGTCCATGCAGGTTCCGGCGACTGCGGCAAGTTCGCCTAAGGGGATCGAACCCTCATCAACGGGCAGATATTTGTCGCAATTGAGTGTCAATTCATGCTCGAGAATGGTGCTACCGGGTGTGCCGGACAGATTCCAGTAGGCATGGTTAGTCAAGTTCAAAACGGTAGGCTGATCGGTCGTCGCTTCATAGTCGAT
Organism: uncultured Schlesneria sp.; assembly: GCA_903871875.1. Lineage (GTDB taxonomy): Bacteria > Planctomycetota > Planctomycetia > Planctomycetales > Planctomycetaceae > Schlesneria. Next base: position 36,651 of record CAIQIR010000154.1, on the reverse strand, counting down.
CGTCAATTCATTGTCGTTATTCAGCGTGTACGTCACGATTGCTTTCAGAGTTCCCGGATATCCTTCTTCTTTGTCGGGGCTGACATAGGAAAATTTCACCCCGGCGACGTCATCGGTTCCGAATGATTCGGCTTTCCAAAGCTTTCGCATGAAATGTTCTATGCCACCGTGAATGTGATTTTGACCGCTGTTGGCGGCCAGCTGAAATTCTTGACCGTCGAGCAAGAATTTGGCGTTGGAGATTCGGTTGGCATAGCGACCACAAATACCACCAAAATAAGGACCGTTCACTAAGTATTGAGCCGGGTCGGAAAAATTGAGCGTCACGTTCGCAAAATCTCCTTGACGATCGGGAACTTCCACCGAGGTGATAATGCCACCGAGGTTGATCAGTCCGACCTTCATTCCCGAGCGGTTTCTGAGGCTGAAGGACGAGATCTCCTGACCATCTGGAGTCTGGGCGAACGGCTCGCGTTGGACGGTGGTAAGCATATTCTCTTCCGGGGTATTTGTTTCGGTCGTCGTTTTCGTTGAGCGGGCTTTGGGGGGGCCATGTTTCGAGATGCTCCCTTCGCAACCGACGACGGACAAGCATCCGCAGAGCATCAATCCATTGGCTAGCCGTTGAAAGGAAAGCGTCCTCATGATGTCTGATCCTTGAAGGTGTTGAGGGAGACTGAATCGTCGTTCCGGTATCTTGTGTTTCGTCCCCCAGTGATGCAAGGGTCTGCGGCAAGTTCCCGAGGAATATCAGCCTGTTTGAGACGACGGTTAGATCAACGCTAACCCCCTTCAAGGCCACATTTTCGATCGACTACCCGAGATCCGGCCGTAAAGACGGCGATGGCGAGCCGATTCCCTCGCGTCGAGTCACGCGAATAATTCGCGGATCGGCTGACCGGCCAGGATTTGGTGGGGACGATTCTGAGAATCGTGGAGCACCATTTCGGGCGAAACACCCAGCGCTTGATACATTGTTGCAACCAGATCATGGGGCGAGATCGGGTTTTCGCTGGGGTACGCGGCATGTTTGTCGCTAGCGCCGTAGACGCGTCCGCCAGTGATGCCACCGCCGGCCATCAGGCCGCTATAGCAGTACGGATGATGTTCGCGTCCCGCACTGGCGTTGATGACCGGACCGCGGCCGAATTCACCGACCCAGACGATCAAGGTTTCGTCCAGTTGGCCCGCCTGTGCCAGATCTTCGAGAATGGCGCTCAAGGCGCGATCAGCGGGCGGAATCAAATCGTTCTTAAGTCGGTTAAAGTTATTCCCGTGCGTGTCCCAAAAATTCTGTCCATCGTTGTGCCAATTCACCGAGACGAACGAAACACCTTGATCGAATAACCGCTTGGCCAACAGCACACATTGTCCGTGAATATTCCGACCATAACGTTCACGAGTCTCAGCCGATTCTTGATCGAGATCGAAGGCCTGCCGAACTTCCGCCGATGTCAAAAGTCCCAAGGCCTGTTGTTGCTGCGTGTTCAATCGCCCCGTCGGTGAGGCGTCATCGATCATCCGTCGTTGAGCATCAATGGAGGCCAGCAAATGGTGTCGTCGCATCAGCCGATCCGGCGATTGTCCATCAATCAACGCCAGTGACGGTACCTTCCAGCCGGGTGCGTTCGGATCACCTGAAACCAGGAACGGATCGTACTGGTGTCCCAGCCAGCCGCCGTGTTGACCGGGGGCTTGTCCACCCGGGGCCGCAGGGTGATAGGCCAACCAGGGCATCGTGACAAATGACGGAAGAGCCCCGTGCGATGGTCTCAGTTTTGACATGACGCAGCCGATATGCGGCGTGTCACGATCGCTGGGGGGGGCCGCATCGCTCTTATTTGTGGGGGGAAGGTGTCCCGTCAAAATGGTATGACCACTCGATAAATGCGCCGGATCGTCATGACGCAACGAACGCAGCACCGCGAGTTTGTCTGCGTGCTGAGCTAGTCGCTGGAAGTTTTCAGAGAAATCAATTCCCGGGACGTTTGTGGCAATCGATTTGAAGGGGCCGCGGATCGTATCCGGTGCCAAGGGCTTCGGATCGAATGTATCGATCTGACTGGGGCCGCCCCACATGAAAAGCAGCAAGCACCGTTTCGCTCGTCCGGCTCCCCGGATGCCGGGCCCAACCAGGCCCGTCTTGGTCTCAGCGGCTTGTAGTCCAGAACCCAGACCCCAACCCATGGAGCCAAGAACGCCCGCCTGCAACAAGGTGCGGCGAGGAACCAGCAACGGTGGCAAAGCCAAATTCGAAGAACAGGCGGGTGTCATGCAGCACCTGGGCGGGTGGGTCACATTCGGCGGGCAATGTTGATTTTTGCCGATCGCATCCACGAAAGTCAATGCGAAGCCCCCCTTCCATGAAAGGGGCTTCGGTCTTTTTCCCCAAGCCGAAGCGGGGACTTATTCAACTTTAGGCCCCGTTTCCCGCGGCGATCACCCATTTTCGGGGGCCCGCGAAGACAATCAGACAATGACTATTCTTCGAGATCCGTTTCCTCGATTAGACCGGTTTGTTCGACCTTGTGGTCTTTGCGGGCAAAGGCAGGGGCCTGTTTCAGCCTTTCAGCAACCGCTTTGGTCGCCATCTTTTGCAACACGACGTTGCCTGGATCTCGCGACGCACACCATTGCAAATGCTCCGCAGCATCGGCCAGGCGATCAATGGCCATCAGATCCCGGCCAAGCATGTAACGGATGGAAAGACAGTGAGGGAATCGTTTCACCGCGTAAGTCAGTACCTCGGCAGCAGTCGTGTGATCGCCGAGTTCACGGCAGGTGTTACCCATCGAGATCATCGCCATTTCCAGATCTTTGTCAGATTCGCGTGTCTTCGCCCAGGCCAACCCGCGTTCAATATACGATCGCTGGATCTGCAGAGCCTCAAATTCCCGTCCCGTTTTGGCGAAGGCTTTGGTGATGATTTCAAGTGCCTTCCAGTCGGGGTGGAATTCCTTTTCAAAGAACTCTGGTGTCATAGTGGCGGCCAGGACATCAGCGATTTGTTCTTGTATCTGCCGACTGCGTTCGAAAGCCGGACGCCAATAGACCAGTGCTTTTTCCAGATCACCCTCTTGCATGGCCGACTTGCCGACCAGATAGAGCGTTTCTGAATCGCCGGGACGAAGCTTCAGTGCCTGACGTAGACAACGCGTTTGAAAGTTGGCGTCGTCAATTCGTTCAAGAAAGCCCAATTCGGTTAATTGCACATACGATCTTGCCCGGAGCGGACTGTTTGCGAGCGACCTTCTAACCGTGCGCGATGCGATGCGAAGCAGTTTCAGATTCGCGCCGACGGCTCGTTTCAACCAATCGGTCGCACCCTCAATCGTTTCGAACTTCGAGGCCTTGACCACGTCGCGAAGCATGCTGGTGGACATCGAATTCTCAGCCTGCTCCTGCTTCAATTCGAAGATCTGCATGTAAGCGGTGGTCGCCGCTTCCTGCAGTTTGGCATCCCGTGGATCGAGTTTCGCGGCAATTATTGTTTCCTGCAGACGAAGCTGATTTGTTTTCGCTCGCTCGTCGGCACTCAGATCTCGCTCGTCAGCTCGTTCGAGGATGAGCGCTTGAATTCGGTGTGGCTCGGCCATCGCGGTGGGGAATTTGAGGTCCCACATCCAGACCCCGATCGCGGCCAGCCCGCAGATCGCGAGTGCAGTGACTAGCCGAGGAAGTCGGAAAGAAAAAATTGTCCGTCCCGCGTCTTCTCGAGTCAGTCGATAGAGGCGCGTGGCACAGGCCAGTTGCAAGGCCAGCAATAGCATGCAAGAGGGCGTATACCAGAAGAAATCCACAACTGCGTGCGATACATTGCCGACGAGACTCGCCAGGACCACGGCCCCGGCAGAGGATGTCTTCGCGTCGAGGCTGCGAAGCGATCCCAGGCACCACCAGAAACCGGTCACAATTACCAGGCCCGCGACGATTAAGCCTGCCAAACCCGATTCAGAGGCGATTTGCAAATAACCGCATTCGGCGTGCGAATACTCCAGGCCATCGTCTTCTTTCGATTCGAATCGCATTTGATAGGCATCGGCGTGCGTACCGATCCCCGTCCCAACCCAGGGGAAATCGCGAGCGACTTTGATGTTCGCCTGCCAGATTTCCTGACGGCCCGAATTCTGTTCAAGCCGGGTGGCCAGAATCGACTCATATTTCGAAAAGGAAACGAGGCCGCTGGTCACGATTCCGACGGCAAGAATCGCCAGACCAAACTTCACTGACGCCAGGCCCATTCGACACATCAGGCCGATCGCGATACTTGATGTCAGGGCAAGAGCCATCAGCCCGCCGCGTGACAGCGTCATTAAAACGGTCAACGCAATCCCGCCGGCTCCTGCCAGTAAAAATGCCAGGATCAGCGCGTGCATCGAACTGGGCATTGCTCGGCGATCGGCGCGATCGAGTTCTTGCTGATGCAGCCGACGCAGCAACCACCAGATCAGGGGAGCTGTACCGAGGGCCAAAAATTGAGCCAGGTGATTTCGATTGGTAAAACAACCCAGCGGATACGACTCGGTCGTCATAAACGGGTGTTCGTAGACCCAAAAGAACATGCCGTTGCTTGTCTGCAACTGGATCTGAGCGAACAGCATCATGGCCACTGCGGCCAATGCGGCACCGCACAGCATCTGTTCGATATCTTCGAGGGTTTGCGTTCGTTGAGCCATGACAAGAAACAACATGGCATAAGAGACGAATGTTGCCAGTCCTGAAGCCGTTTCCCACGGTGCCAGTGACAGTTGATTCCATTTTGCAGAGACAATCGACAGGAAGTCTTGGTCGAACCAGACCGGCAGCGCTTGTTTGATTCGCGGAGAAATCAACATCAGCCATTCGTCGGGAAGCGGAACAATCTGAACGATCCCCACGATGATTCCAGCCAGCCACAACCACTCACTACCTGTCCACGTATAACGGGGGGAGGACGATGTCAGCTGATGCAGGGCCCAGCACAGAGCGGTCGCTGTGGCGCCGACAATCAATGCCAGTTGCCCGTGAGCCATTCGCCCACCAAATCCGATCGCGACGGAGATCATCGTCAACCAAAGGCAGACGTCGGTTGCCAATACGAAAAATGGTGGCCATTGGCGCTTGGTCAATGCCCCGAAATTCGTCGAGGCACTGCTCGATCGTGTCGATCGTCTGCGTTTCGAACGATGTGACATGGCGATGGTGGCTCGTCAAACAGACTCATTGAACTGGACTGACAGTCCCGGGGATGTGCGGCCAATGCCACGTCGACCAACATTCACCGGAACGCTTCCGAGCCAGGTTGCAATTGCCCTCGGATCATTGAATGATCGATCTTTCCCGGGCTGCCACGGGGCTCGTCTGTATCTCCCGTCTTCGAGACCACTTAGAATCGCAGCATCGATCGAGTCTGCAAATAGCAATTCTGAAACTTTGCGAGAGGACAACTGAGAGGTTGAGGATTCGTGGTCATGGCTCTAAATCAGGTTCACCGACCTTCCCTAATAAGCCGCATAAAGTTTCCGCGATACCAGAGCAGTCGAGGCTTTTTGGTCAGACGCGCCGCCTGCGGGTCGCGTATAATTCGCGACGTGGAAGCGATTTAAGAACGTCTGTCCGACGCTTATTGGATACGAAAGAAACTGCATGGCCGGCCCGCGATTAGAGTTGCCAATCCTTCAGAACTGGAGTTGTCACAATTGTGGTGGCTGTTGTCGGCAACATTTGATCGAAGTGACCGAGGCGGAAAAGCAACGCATCCTCGATCAAAAATGGACGGCACAAGACGGGATCCATGGTCCTGTGCTGGAGTGGCACGCTGGACCTCCGTGGCGAAAACGGTACCGGCTGGCTCATCAGCAGGACGGGGGCTGTGTTTTCCTGGATGATCGTGGACTTTGTCGGATTCACGCCAAATTCGGTGAATCGGCCAAGCCTCTCGCTTGCCGCATTTACCCCTACGCATTTCACCCGGCAGGTCGCTCGTTCGTTGTCAGTCTGCGTTACAGTTGTCCGTCCGTAGTCGGCAATCGGGGTACGCCCGTCAGTCAGCAATCCAGTGCATTGAAACGGCTGGCTGAAGCCGTCATTCCTGCTGGCGCTGAAAAGATTCCCCCGCCACGATTGACCGCGGATGATCGGGTGGATTGGCCGGATTTTTTGGCGTTTGTCGAAGCGTTGGACCATACATTGGCGGATCCGACCGCACCGCTGGTCGTCCGCCTCGTTCGCGCGGTGACCTGGACGACCCTCGTTGGTCAATCGGCATTTGAAAAACTGAGAGGTTCGCGTATTCGTGAGTTGATTGGCCTGTTAATGGAGGCGGCCCGCGTTGACCTGCCTGCGCTGCCACAACAAATCGATCAACCGTCGCCGATGGGCCGGCTCTATTTTCGCACACTCGTCGCTCAATATGCGCGAAAGGACACGGTTACGGACCTTAGCGGCGGACTGTGGGGGCGTTGGCGATTGTTTCGAGCCATTCTGACGTTCACGCGGGGAACGGGAGATGTCCCGCCCTTGCAAGAGAGATTCCGTAGCGTGCCCTTCGCATCGCTCGAAAAACCATTCGGTCCGCTGGAACCCGAAGCGGATGAGATTTTGACTCGTTATTTTCGCGTCAAAATTCAAGGACTGCATTTTTGCGGACGAGCCTACTACGACGTTCCATTTGCAGAAGGCTTTCATAGTCTGGCACTCATGTTACCGGTCACTCTATGGCTGGCACGCTGGCTGGCTGTCGGCGACGGCCGCGAACGTTTAAGTATCGACGATATCTCGACGGCACTTGCCGTCGCCGATCATCATCACGGGTATTCGCCAGCGCTGGGCCAGGCTGCGGCCCGCAGTCGCGTTCGATCTCTGGCGGAAACCATGGATCTGACTCGCCTCTGTCTGTGGTATTCACAGTAGATTCAATCGTAGTGCCACGACGCTACGACATCCGGTTTGTTGCCCCAAGGGCCGTCTTACAGATGAGTTGCGCGCAAAGTCGGGATTGACCGAATCGGATCTCCTGTTTAAAAGCCCCTCGAATCGTTTTGATGGATCGTCTGCGGCGAGGAGATGCCAGACATGCAACGCGTAGCATGGGTTCTGTTGTTGGGATGGTTGGTCGGTTGTGGTGGTACTCCCATTCCGACGGTGACTGCGGAAGCGACGAAGCCAAAAGCCGTTGTGGTCCCTGCGGAAGTGGAATTACTCTTCGATCGAGGTGAATTGACGTCAGCAATTGAACTGTTGTCGATGCTGATTGAGAAAACTCCTCGCGACGAAAGCCTTTACTCTCTGCGTGCCACCGCACACCATCGATTGGGGCATCACAACGATGCCCTGGCTGATCTCGACCAGGCAATTTCGCTGAGTGATCGGGATGCGAATCTGTTCAACAATCGCGGATTCATTCGGTTAGGTTTACAGCAGTTTCAAGCCGCGTTGCAGGATTTCGACAAAGCGTTGGAATTGGCGCCTCGCTACACGAACGTTTTTAACAACCGCGGATTGCTGTTCATTGCTCAAGGAAAGTTCACCGAAGCGATTGAGCAATTCAACCGTGCTCTCGAAATCGACGACCAATACATCGATGCCTATAACAATCGGGGTTTTGCCGAGTTTCAATCGGACCAGATTGGTCAGGCTCTGGACGACTTCAATGTCGCATTGCAGCTGAACCCCGAATATGTGAATGCTTATAACAATCGCGGCTTGCTGCGAGCGCGGGCTGGCGATTTCGAGAATGCGTTAATCGATTTTACGCAAGCGATGATGATCGAACCGCTGAATCCCAAGTATTACGAACACCGGCGAGATCTTTATCAAAAACAGGGTGCCTACGACAAAGCCGTGGCAGACGATCGAAAAATTGTCTGGCTGGTGGAATATCATCAGTTGACCGCCGAAATCGCGGCATCGACAGACCCCGCCATCGAACTGACGCAACGCGCCAAACATTTCATGAAGATTGACGAACAGGAAAAGGCTTTGGACGATTTAAATCGAGCCGTTTCGCTGGATCCCACATTTGTGGATGCGCTAGTTGCTAGAGCGAATGTTCACCTGTCGCAGAAATCGATGGACAAAGCCAAAGCTGACGCCGAAGCCTCATTAGCAATTACCGCAAAAACCGAGGCGTATTCGATTCTAGGCGATGTCTTCCTTGATCTGGGAGATTACGATCGAGCCATCGAAAACTTTGCTCGTGCACGCCGGATCGACGCGAGCGTGGCCGATGCCTACTATGCCAAATCAAAATCGTTGGCCAAGCAAGGGCAGCAAGAGCAAGCCCAAGACAATCTGCAGCAAGCCCTTGCACTGGATCCGGATGTCGAAAGTCGATTGCGTTGACTTCGGTCAACTTCAACAGGTTCTGCACGCATGACAACGAATTCTCTTAAGTCCAAAATTCACGGGCCGATCGCCGTGATTGGCGACCTGCACGGTCAAGTCGACAAACTGTCCGCCGTTCTCGACCGACTTCGCAAATTGCCTGACTTTCAGCACCGTTGGGTCGTCTTCATCGGCGATTTTGTCGACCGTGGTCCCGATCCCAAATCGGTGATCGAGATGATTCTGCAACTGGCCCATCAGCATCCGCGGACCACGGCCGTGATGGGCAATCACGAATTTGCGATGTGTTCGGCTTTGGGGTGGTTGCCCGGCAGCGAAGGATCCCATTGGAGTCAGCGGTGGGTTGACCATTACAACTCGGAAACAACCTTTGAGTCCTACGGCGCGGCCGCGGGCGACCTGGCCGACCTGGCGGCCAAAGTTCCTGCTGCGCACCGTGAATTCCTGGTGAACATGCCGTGGTGTGTCGAACATCCGCAACTGCTCTTCGTTCATGCCGGTCTCGATCCCAACATGCCCTTCGATTTGCAACTGCGCATTCTGCAGCAGAAGGATTTCTCGCTCAATCGGCCGCAATGGCTCTGTGAAAAGTCGTTCGTTAGTCAAGATCCGCCTGCCGATTGTCCGTTCACACTTGTCTCCGGACACGTGAAAGTGGACGAGGCGGTGATTCGCCCGCGGCGAATTCTGGTTGATACCACGGGTGGGGAGAGTGGGGATTTGAGCTGCGTTTTGATGCCGGAACGCCAAGTCATCACTTCGGCAGCCACCGATGGGGCGGTTCCGTCGAGAACCTCACCCCGTGTGCCGGCCGCGGCCGCCGGGACCGGCAGTTGGTGGAAGATTTGGAATTGAATTCGCGGTGCCCCATCGCAGATTGCTGCCCCCCCATTTCGGAACCGTGACTCATTTCGACGGCGGCAGATCGACCTGAAGAGACTTCCGGTCCCGAGGCAATCAGGCGGGGGTTCAACCGCATCTTGCCGAATTTGCCGATTCTCGATTACATTCCCGGTCTCGCCGGCATTGCCAAATGGATTTGGCCCGTGCGAGGATGCGTTGCGGTTGACAAGGCGGATGCACGGATGCTGAATCGTCTGAGACGTTGGTTAAGTCCCGACCTGGCCATTGATTTGGGCACGGCGAATACGCTCGTGGCCATTCGTGGCGAAGGTGTGGTGCTTGACGAGCCGTCTGTGGTCGCCCTGCAGCATGGCAGTCGAAAAATTCTGGGACGTGGGACAGCGGTCGGAAAACTGGCGAAGCAGATGCTTGGCCGAACCCCTGATTCCATTACGGCAGTCCGTCCGATTCGAGACGGTGTGATTACCGATTTCGAGTTGTGCGAAGCAATGCTGCGCTACTTCATTCAGAAGGCTGCTCGCACGACTCCCGGTTTTAAGCCGAATGTTGTCATCGCCGTGCCCGGCGGTATTACGAACGTGGAAAAACGAGCCGTTTTCAATAGTGCTGAACGAGCCGGCGCCGGTCGTGTTTATCTGATCAGCGAATCAAAGGCGGCGAGTATTGGAGCCGGCTTACCGATCTCGGAACCGCTGGCCAGTATGATTTGCGACATCGGCGGCGGTACGACGGAAGTTGCCGTCTTGAGCCTGGCTGAAATTGTTTCCAGCAAATCGTTACGGGTTGCGGGAGACGAAATCGATCAAGCGATTGTGGAATACATGCGACAGCACTTCGCATTGCGAATCGGTGATCAGACGGCCGAACAACTCAAAATCAAAATCGGCTGTGCCTATCCGCTCGATCAAGAACAGGCAAGCGAAGTTCGGGGGCTCGATATCGTCAGCGGCGTTCCACGCAAAGCGACGGTGACCAGTGAACAAGTTCGCGAAGCCTTACGAGGCCCGCTGGAAAAAATCCTGAACTGTGTAAAGAGCGTGATCGAGCAATGTGATCCGGAATTGGTTGCGGATCTTTCAGATACGGGCATGGTCCTTTCCGGTGGCGGTGCGCTGTTGCCAGGATTGCCGCTGTTCTTTCAAGAGCAATTGGGAATTCCGGTCCGCGTCGCGAAAGATCCACTGCGAACCGTCGTGCGGGGTGCGGCGATTTGCATCGAGCACCTGGCGCAATGGAAGGACAGCCTCGAAACGAACAATCGAAACCTGTAAGAAAATGACATCTCAATCCCTACTAGCGGCCTGTTGTCTCGTATTGCTGGGGGTGGGTCTGTACTTGGGGCCCCCCGCAGTCGCCGATCGAGTCCGAGGGACCATCAACGATTTGCTCCATCCCGGTCTGAATCTGGTTCGACTGAGTCAGAAAACGATCGGGAATCGTCTGGATGGCAATGTGGACGAGGCTCATTCGGTTGGCGGGCGTCCGGCGGACAATCGCGACGTGGCCGAACTGGCCGATGCGTTGGCCATCGCGCAAGAACGAATCCGTCAACTACAAGTCAGATTGGCCGAGCAATCCGAACGACAATTGCCGGAACAAGAGATTTCACGTGCGATGTTGAAATCGGAACGACTGATCGTACCGTCGCTAGTGGAAGTGGCCGTTCTGGGTGACACTTTGGCCGATAAGTGGCGGACTGGAAAGTTGCTCGATCAGGGAGCGAAGAATGGATTGCGCGAGAACGAGTTGATTTTGTCGGCTCGCAAGTCCCCCAGGTCATTGATCGATTTCGGAGAAGATGCCCAGATTTCGACGGAGGATGCGTTATTGCTGGGACGTTGTGTGATTGGCAAGGTGGAATATGTTGGAAGATGGACGAGTACGATCCAGTTGGTCACCGACGCGGATTATGCAGGACGAGCCCAACTGATTCGAGAGACCTCCGACGGGCTATTCGTCTTCGGTGAAGCTCGTGGAATTCTTAAGGGTCAAGGAGGGCCAATGTGCAAGCTGGAAGGCATTCCTGCTGAAAGCTCGGTCCATGTTCATGATGCCGTTTACACGGCCGAACGTGATGGCATATTGCCGACACCGCTCTATTATGGTCAGGTGGTGGAAGCCACGTTGGGGCCAGACGATCGCGAATGGACGGTCATCGTCAAGCCTGCCCCGCTGCCGACGCGCCTGACGAAGGTGCAAGTCCTGCGTACGGCCGTTAATCCGGAACGATTGGCGGTGAAATAATGTTCCGCCAGCTGATCATTGCGGCTTTGGTCTATACCTCCCTGGTCATTCAATCTGGCTTGGGAACAGATCTGCAAGTTCTCGGACTTCAACCATGGCTGCCGGGATTGGGGCTGGTCGCGTGTGCCTTGTTGATCAAGGGAGCGTCGAGCCTTTGCTGGGCGGGGCTTTGGGGATTAGGAGTCGACTGTTTGTCGGGAGAAAAAATCGGGGTCAACCTGGTTGTCGCAACAATTGTGGCAAGTAGCTTGCTGGCTTTGCGAACGGATGGCCGGTCACCCGGTTTGGTAGGGACGGTGATGTATGTCCTGGTGGGAACCTTTCTGTGGCGCGGCGGGGCGGCGATTGCCCATGGATTTCTCAATCATCGGCCAGTCGATTTTGAACAGCTGCTGGTGCGGGCGTTAATCGAAGGAGTCTCCACAGGCGGGATTGCGGTCAGTGTTCTGATTATCGGCCGACTGGTGATCAACGTGATCAGCCCCTCCCGATACTCGTCGGTGCCCTTGGCGAATCACTGGTCCATGCTGACAGGAGAATGAACTTTGCCGATGTTGATTGAGTACAGGTCGATGTTTTTTTCCAGGTAGTCCTCTCGCTCTGCGAGAATCCCCCCGACCCTGTCATCACACGAGTTCGACTCGAATCATGTTCAATCGTCCCATTTCACCTTGGCTCAACGAAAATGCCGCCTCTGAACCGGGGTGGGACGTGGATCGGAATCCGCAATTTCGACTTGTGCTGTTGTGGATTGGGATGTTGGTGCCGGTGCTTGTGATCTGTGGTCGGGTCGCTCAGTTGCAGCTGAGTCTGCAGGATGATTTTGCGTCGGCATTTTCGCTGACAAGTGAAACCATAGAAGTGATTCCCGCTCGCGACGGGCGCATTCTGGCCGCTGGCGGCAGCGTGCTCGCCGACAATTCTCAGCAATTTGATATCGCTGTCCACTATCCGGCGATTCAAGATCCGCCTGATGACGCATGGATTACGGCGAAGGCGAAGCCCCGTCTGAGTAAAAGTGATCGACGAGACAAAATAAAACTGGCCGCGGAAAAGCAAAAAGTCATCAGCGAGAACGATCGGCTGTGGGCGAGACTTGCCAAGTTGACGGATCGGTCGCTGGAGGAAGTCCTGGAAGCTCGACGGAAAGAACAGGTACGCGTCGAGTTGATCAAGGAATCGGTGCACCGTCGACATATCAAACGTCAAGCCGAAGAAGAGGAAATTGCGGAAGCTAACGTCCAGCAAGAGAGTTCCGCCTGGATTGCCATGTGGCAGCGTATCCAACGCCAACTGGAGAGGCCACGCAAGCGACCCGCTCCCCGTCTGATCTCTGAGGAACTTGACTACCACACGGTGATCACCAATGTGAGTGCGGATATCAAAGATGAACTCGAAGCCCATCGCGAGAGATATCCCTACACCCGCGTACTGGTACGAACACGACGGACTTATCCGCGAGGCGAATTGGCGTCGCACCTGATCGGATTTCGCAAACCATTGACGGAAGAACAATTGCAGGAACGCCGCAAGTTGTTTCCTGATGGCGATCCGCAAGATTACCGAGTTGGGGATCCCTGCGGACAAGGCGGCCTGGAACAGAACTACGACGCGTTACTGAAAGGTGTTCGTGGTCAACGTCTGGTCGTGAAGAACCGACGCGGCGAAATTATCGAAACACGTGTGACGCAGGACCCCAGGCATGGTCACGATCTTAATCTGACTCTCGACGCAGAACTTCAGCAACAGTCGGAACGATTGATCGATGAAGCTTTGAATCAAGTTACCGTGACAGGAACGGTTGACCCCGAGGCCAATCATGATCGTTATTCCGAGCCAACCTGTCCGCAGGGTGGGTGTTTGCTCGCGATGGATATTCACACTGGTGCGATTATTGCCGCTGCATCGGGACCGCGAATTGATGCGAATCTTCTGGTGTCAGCAGATGCGAAAGGCTGGGACGATGTGATGTCAGATCCCCGCAGTCCGATGCTTTCACGTGTGACGAAGATGGCCTTGCCACCAGGCTCGGTGTTTAAAGTCATTTCGGCCATTGCGGCAGTGGAAAGCGGCGCGATCCATCCCGATGCCTCGTTCTACTGTCAGGGATACCTCGATCGACCTGACAGATTGCGCTGTCTGCCCTATCGCCACCAACATGTCGGACACGGCGACGTGACGTTGGCGGATGCGCTGTGTCGTTCATGTAACGTCTATTTCTTCGCGGCAGCCAGACGTATGGGGCCACAAGCGCTCGTCAATTGGTCCACTCAATTTGGGATTGGCCAACCGACCGGGATCGATCTGCCGTCCGAATCGGCGGGGCACCTGCCGTCGCCTGATTCCTCGCCAGCTAACGGGACACGGCGGCAATCCTGGAGACCAGGAGATACACTTGGCTTGGCAATTGGGCAGGCGGAATTGTTGGTGACACCACTCCAAATGGTGCGGATGATGGCAGCCGTGGCCAATAACGGCTACCTCGTAACACCTCGTCTCGCGGCTCATTCAGGGGCTGGTTCGATGCAGGAATCCGATACCGGTCACGAATCGTATTCTCAACCTGAAGCCCAGCCGATAGCTGGATTGCATCGGTCCACGCTGGATCATGTCAGGTTAGGACTGACAATGGTCGTGCATGATTCTCACGGAACGGGATATAAGACGATTCGCATGAAAGAAGTGACCATCGCGGGTAAGACGGGCACGGCGGAGAACAATGGGGTCGACCATGCGTGGTTTGCCGGATATGTTCCGGCCGAACAACCGCGAATTGCGTTTGTGGTCGTGCTGCAAAATGGGGGTAGCGGCGGCAAAGTCGCCGGGCCAGTCGCTCACAAGTTTGTCAAAGCGTTGATCGAAATGGATCTGATCACCAAGAAAGCCGAAATGGTTGACGCTCGCCCGCAGCGAGCGGGGCAAGCGGAAGACTAATCCTCTCGGGTTGACGATCGACGAGCGCCAACGACAGGATATGGCCAGCGATCTTCGATTTGAACACCTGGAGCCTTCCCTCATGCTGAATCTTGTTTTGGCGATGATTCTTGCCAGCCAAGCCAACGAGCCCTTGTTTGTTGCGACTCCGCTGACGGAACCGATGCAATTCACGCCGGGCATCGAAGGGCCTCAATGCGATCGAGACGGTAACATCTACGCAGTGAATTTTGAAAAGCAGCAGACGATCGGCAAGGTTTCACCGCGCGGTCAGGCGGAGGTGTTTGTCACGTTGCCCGGTGACAGCGTCGGCAACGGCATCGTGTTTGATCCCCAAGGCCGCATGTATGTTGCCGACTATACAGGACACAACGTCTTGCGGATCGAGATGAAGACTCGCAAAATCGAAGTTTTTGCCCATCACGACGACATGAATCAGCCCAACGATCTGGCCATCGCACCGAATGGGACGCTTTATGCCAGCGACCCCAATTGGAAGGAAAGCACCGGTCAGCTGTGGAAGATCGACACGTCGGGACAGATCCAGAAAGTGGCCTCTGACATGGGGACGACCAACGGCATCGACGTGAGCCCGGATGGTAAGACGCTTTATGTCAACGAATCGGCGCAGCGTAACGTCTGGACATTCCCGATTCGAGCGGATGGAACGTTGGGGGAAAAGCGGTTATTGAAGAAATTTCCCGACTTTGGTTTTGATGGCATGCGTTGCGATGTCGACGGCAATCTGTATATCACTCGTTACGGCAAGGGGACCGTCGTCGTCTTGACGCCCGATGGTCGCGAGTTGCGTGAAATTAATGTACTTGGCAAGCAGCCCAGCAACATTTGTTTTGGCGGACCTGACGGCAGAACCGCCTATGTCACCGAAGTGGAGCACACTCGTCTGGTCCAGTTTCGTGTGGACAAACCTGGATTGGCTTGGACGCGATGGCCCTCTGCGAAATAGGGTTTGAGCGACACGGACTGCACCAGAACGATGACAATCGCGAATCAATCGACAATCCTGAACTTCACTTTTTCTTTGGGACGAATCTGAGTAATGACACCGCAAGAAACCGCCGAGAAGCTTGGCCTGACCTTTCCCCCCCAGCAGCCAGGCTATTTGAACCTGTGTATTCGCACGGGGAATCTGCTTTTTACGTCAGGCCACGTGAGCGATCTGAAGGGAAAAGTGGGAGGGGGTGTTTCCGTCGAAGATGCATATCAGGCGGCCCGTGATTGTGTGGTAAAGATCTTGCGTTCTGTCCATGCGTCTCATGGGACGCTGAACGGATTGCGAGTTATCAAGCTGCTGGGGTGTGTGAATTCGACATTGGAATTTCACGAACAGCATCTGGTGATCAATGGTGCGTCTGACCTGTTGCACGAGATTTACGGCAAGACCACAGATGGCTATCACGCCCGCAGCGCCTTGGGATTTGCCCAGCTTCCGACGAACGCAGCTGTCGAAGTCGAAGCCATTTTTGAAGTGAAATGACTGCGATTTCCGATCGTAGACGGCGAGAATATCGATCGAAAAGAAGTGTCTAACGACGGTCTTTGGCCTGTTCGCTGGCTCGTTGAAGAATTGAGCGTTCGCGATCGGTGAGGCTTTCCGAACCCTGTTCGTGAATCTTGGCGAGGATCGCGTCGACCTGCTCGTCGAGGCTGGAGGTCGATTCGGGTTGAAAGACTTTCAGCCGTCGAGCGGTCGAGGCCCGGCGCATGCTCCGTTGGACATTCCGAACATTCAAAACGTCTGAGAGGCCACCCAGACGCCAATTGTTCTTGTAGTACAGGTACGCAAAGGCCACGTTGGCAATTTCCGATGAATAGGCCACCGTCAACCAGGGAGTCCGCCCCGAATACGCCTGGAGAATCCAATAGACGTCCAACGCGATATAGATGAACAACAGGACTCTGATCTGAATCGGTACAATCCAGCAGAACAAGATTTCCTGTCGCGGAAAATGGGTCGCGTAAAGCGTCAACAGCGCCATCACGCAGGCATTGGATCCCATCAGGGGAACTGGCAAAATCAGGAACATTCCAAAAGCGGTAAAGACCAACCCGCATACCAGGCCCGATACCAGATAGAACCACAAAAGCTCGCGCGAACCGTACATGCGTTCGAGTGTCGAACCCAGATACCACAGGGCCACCATGTTGAACACAACATTGAATGGATTGTCCCGGTCATGGCAGAAGATGAATGTGACGAGTCGCCAGATCTGGCCCTGAAACACCTTATGGACGCTCAGCGGTAACCAGTCTTCGATGTAGGAGGGGTGCGTATTGAAAGAGTGGAAGGCCACAGACTGGATCGCCTGGGCGGCCGTCGATCCGAATACGCCATCGAGCAGTGCGTAACTCGAACCGCCCATCTCTCGTGGTGAATGGGTCAGGACTGTCTGCAAGAAAAACACCGCGACAGTGATGATCAACAACCATTTGGTCGTCGGAGCGTCATGTAACCACGACGGACCACCTGTCTCGTACTCATCCTGCATGTAATCGCGATTGCTGGAACCCATTGTCCGTATCGACCTCTAATCCGCTCGATATACCCGGCTCCGATCACTCAACCGGGAATAATGACATTGTTCGTGAGCGAAAGGAACTCTCTCGAGCCAACGATTATTTTTTTTGCGTGACGGCGTTGCGCGGACCGGGTTCGGGAAGTCGTTGGACAAGTTCCTTGTTTTCGGTCTGCAGTCGTTCGATTTCTGCTTGAACGTTACGCACTTTGCGACGAAGTTCGTCGACTTTTTGAAGCGTCTTATTGCGTTCTTCTTCCGATTGCTCGATGGCGGAAACCAGCCCGTCTCGGAATTCGGGTTCGACTGATGGCGATTTCTCTAAAACGTCGCCGCCGACCAATTCGGCCTCGCGCATTTTCAACCCGTCGTTGGCCTGCTCAAGCAATTCTTTTTGGCCAATCAAAGTCCGCCGGCGGTCAGCCAGAGTTTCTTCCAACTTCAAAATTGCCAGTAACTGTCGGTCGAAGTTGTCTTGATAGCCCGATGGCAACGCATTGCGCCATCGCCAATTACCGCCTTGCCATTTGCTGACGTCTTCGGCCGTCGCTCGCCAATTCGGCTTCAAAGTGGCGTTGGCATCGCCGACTTCAGTGGGTGAAAAGCTGCCGCGATATATCGAAGATCCATCGGCCGCGATTTCGAATCCATGGAGCGCGAGGTTCTGGCGAACACCATTGCTGGTTCCGATGTTGACGATCAGGGTTCCTTCGGCGGCATTCTTAATGTTGGTCTCGACACCGTTCCAGGGAATTCCCCAGAGCTCTTCTGAACGGAAAAGTTCACTTTTGAGACTGTCGATTTTTGCCTGTAGTTTTTCGATTTCGGGCAAATTGGTTGAGAATTTATTCTTGGATGTGACGGACTTGGCGGTCCAGCTGTTTCGCACCATCACCAGTTTTGATGTGAAAATGGAGGCGACGATGGCGGCAATAACCACCAGGAACGCCAAGATCTTGCCCAAAATATGCATGACACAATTCCCGCCGTGAGTCAAAACAGAGTTGAAATTGTTATCGACCCAACGTCGCTGAAGCCGACAGCGGATTCTCTCAAGTTAATGTGGATGCTCACCCGCGTGTCGTATCTTCCTCAAAATCTTCCCGTTAAGGCACGACACGACCGGCGAATTGCGAAAAAATGGCGATCTCGGGCGACTGACGCCTGTTCATTATAATCGATGCAATCGGACCAATCTTCGATCAATCAAGGCGACCGCCTTCAGAATGATAGGACTGGTTAAAGAGGATGGTCAAGCAGAAACTGGTGATGTCGGATATTCGCCGGGATTTCGCTGCGTTCCGTGCTGATTACGGGACAACGAATTGCTGGCCTATCCGCCACGCGATAAACTGGAAACGGCTTCGTCTTGCGGTGATGACACGATGGACGAAGTGGCGAGTGTGGCCTGAAACGAGTCATCTTCATTGCCAAACCGCAGTGGCAATCGGATCTGTTTCAAGCAGATTCAGAGGAGCAGGTCGTGAGCTCGAACGCCTCACATGCCGACATCTTTGGTCCGAAGGCGGAGACCTATCGAATTCCTCGCAGTCTGCTGCTCGCGTGCTTGGTCAGTTTCGCTCTCCATTTCGGCGTTTTTATCACGCTGGGCCTGATCAGGTTCGCGCAGAGAATCGAAGTCTTCACGTCGATTTCGAGCGAAGCGGAAGAAGAGCACGACGTCGATCCGATCCAGCCGAAGTTTGACACCAAAGTGTCCGATCAGGTGGGAACCGATAGCGAAATTGCGATGTTCACCGCGACCCAGGGGGTTTCCACCCACCTGTCGAGGGACATGCAATTCGAAATGGAAAAATCGGTCGATGCGACGCTGGACGTGCCGATTCCCGCCATTGACGAACTTCCTCAACCGTCAAAAACAGATGTCCTGGCCACCGTCTCGACGGTAGGAACTACCGAACATGCTGGCGGGGTAGAGGGTGCCGTTGATCGGCTGGCCTGGGAAATTGCCAATTCCTTGCGTGAAAAGAAAACGTTGGTGGTCTGGCTGTTTGACGTGTCGCCTTCGCTTTCCATTCGTCGCGATAAGATCGCCGAGCGTGTGGAAAATGTTTACAAACAACTGACCCAATTGAATGTGGGCGCGGACATGGCTCTGAAGAGTGCCGTCGCCGTCTTCGGAGAGAGCTGCACGATTGTCACGGATAAGCCATTGGATGACGCGTCGGAATTAGTCAGTACCGTTCGCGCCATCAAATCGGATTCATCGGGCAACGAGAACACGTTTGCGGCTGTGCTCAAAGCGGCAAGACACTTTTTGCCGTTTCGTACTGAGATGCGTCGCGATGTGATGATCGTCATTGTGACCGACGAGGAAGGGTCAGATCCTGATAATCTCGAGCAAGCGATCGTGCTCTGCAAAAAATATGGAATGCGGTGCTATTGCGTCGGTGATTCGGCCCCGTTCGGTCGGAAGAATGTCGAGGTCCCTTTTCAGATGGAAGATGGCGAAAAGGTCATCGGCGTGATGCAGAAGGGGCCGGAATCAAAATATGCCGAATTGGTCCGGCTCGGTTTTTGGGGAACCAACAGCCACGATCTGGATGATATGTCGTCTGGCTTTGGCCCCTATGGTCTGACGAGACTTTGCACGGAAACGAATGGTCTGTACTTCATCACGGATAACGGTCGAGGTCACCATCAGTTCGATCCGGCGATCATGCGAAACTACGCTCCCGATTACCGCCCGATCATCGCTCTGGATCGGGACATTCGTTTGAACAAATCGAAATTAGCGTTGATCGAGGCGTGTTCAGATGTGGAACGTGAAGCTCAGAACCGCAAAGTACTCAGTATTGCGATGCCGCGATTGGATTTTCGTTCTGACAATGACACCGTGTTACGGCGAGAACTGACTGAGGCTCAAAAACCGATCGCCGATTTGGATGCGAGTCTCGATAACCTGCTGCGACGGCTGGAAGAAGGAGAAAAGGATCGGGCGAAAATCAAAGAGGCACGCTGGCGGGCCAGTTACGATTTGGCCATTGGCCGGACTTTGGCGCTGCGAGTGCGAGCGTTCGGATACAATTCGATGCTCGCCGAGATGAAAGCCAATCCCAGAAAATTTGAAAACTCGGATAACAACCAATGGCGATTGATCCCTTCCAAAGAGGTCTCGTCAGGTGGAAGTGTCAAGAAAATGGCGAGTAAGGCGGATGAATACCTGAGCCACGTGATCGACGACCATCCGGGAACGCCTTGGGCTTTGCTTGCCGAACGGGAAAAGAGCGTGCCGATGGGCTGGGAATGGAAAGAGTCGCACTATAACCCCAACCCGGTCGTCGCCGTCGGAAATCAAAAGGCTGGACCGAAATTCATTGAAGTAGAAACTCCGAAAGCCAAGGGCAAGCCGCAAAAGCCGATGAACAATGAACCGCCGCGTCGCGATATTTAAACGGCGCCGTGATGACATTCCAGAAAAAATGGATGGACTGTCAGAGGATCAAAACCATGGCCGCGAGAGTGGACTCTCGTCGTGAACTGATTCGTGAAAGATCGTTGATTCATGGCGGACTCGGTTCGAAAAACCACTCGCCGATCGTTCTCGCGATATCTGTCAGGATCGATCCTGTCGGGGCTGGTGACTTCGTTTGTGATTCACGCAGCACTCCTCGTGGGCCTGTCATTCATTGTCTTTGAAATGCCGCTTGAACGTCTGCAGATGATTGTTGATTCGGTGTTCTCAGAGGACCGGGTGACGGAAGAATTTCACCATGAGATCGAACAACAAACAACGTCGGCGGAAGCGGTGAACTTCGTCGCTGGATCGATGGCGGCCAGTGGCCTGTCGAACGGTGGCCTGAGCGGTCCGATGGTGGTTCAGCAGAAATTGGATGATGCCGGCAGCCTGAAAGAACCGACCGTCAAAATAAATCCTGGGCAACTCAATCTGCCCGGGCTGAAGTTCATTTCTCAAGATTTGGGGGCTGGCCAGGTCACGGGAGATATTGGACGGGTCGTCGAAGGGTACGGCGCGGCACTCGGACAGATGACGTTGGAATTGCTTCGACTAATGCGCGAACAAAAAGTGCTGGTTGTCTGGTTGTTCGATGAATCGGACAGTATGCGAGACGATCAGCAAGAGATTCGCGAACGGTTTTATAAAGTCTACGAAGAGTTGGGTCTGGTACAGAAGAGCGATGCCAAACTCAAGGTGTCCGAAGAGATTCTGCTGACGTCGGTGATGAGTTTTGGGCAAGGCATTCACGAACAAACATCGAAGGTGACTTCGGATGTTGAATTGATCAAAAAGGGGATCGACAAGATCCAGGCCGATGAGAGCGGTGTCGAAAATATGTGTGGCGCTATCCTCGCTGCCGTTACCAAATACAGGGACCTTGCCCGCAATCAGAAACGAAAATTGGTGATCATCGTGGTCTCGGACGAATCAGGGGATGATGGACAAGAACTCGAAGAAACCATCGAGGCCTGCAAACGAATCAAAGCGCCGGTCTACGTGCTTGGGCATTATTCGGTGTTCGGGTATCCCTATGCTCACGTACGCTGGGTTGATCCGAAATATGGATTGAATCATTGGCTGCGAATTAATCGTGGTCCGGAAACTCCGGAACCCGAGTGCCTGCAATTCGATGGACTGCACGAGCGATGGGATGTCTTCTCAAGTGGGTTTGGTCCCTACGAACAAGTCCGGCTGGCAAAACAGACGGGCGGCATCTTTTTCATGTTGCCTGGAAAGGAAGATAATCTCACCGGTGTGGGAACGAACGAAGAACGAAAATATGACCTGCTGGACATGAAAGAATATCTACCCGATCTCAGTTCGCGTCAGACTTACCTCAAAGATCGAGGTGACCACAAATTCCGCGAAGCCCAGTGGCAAGTGGTTTATACGCTCAATCCCCACCGAGACCACGAATTGCCGATGCAGTCGCAGTGGTACAGTGAAGAACCTGGCAAATTCGACCAGCAGGGAAACGAGACTTTCCGCCGCGCGATTCGGGCAATGGGAATCCTGAATGACCAGATCCGAGTATTGGATTCCGTTAAAAAACTGCGAGACAAAGAGACCTCAGCCCGCTGGCGAGCCAACTATGATTTGATGCACGGCCAGTGCCTGGCCTATCGAGTTCGCTTGTTTCAACTGATGCTTTCGCTCGATCAACACCGGAAACAGCGACCATTTCCCAGCAATCCGAGGAACAATTGCTGGGACATTCATCGCGTTCCGGAATTGCTCGAACCCGACAAAGAACAGATTCAGCAAACCAAAGTCGATTTCGAAGAACTGAAAAAGCAAAATGAGATTGCACGATCGGAATTGCAGGCGGTGACCGAAAATCATCCGCGAACTCCTTGGGCGCGGCGGGCACGTTGGGAACTTGATCAGGGATTCGGGATGAAATTTGTGGAGGTATACCGGAATCCGCACTACGATAATGTTCGGGAAATCATCTTTCCGAAACAGTGATTAATCCACCGCCTGGCGGAGCTTGATCACGCGATCCTCGCGGCTCACTTTCGATTCAACATCAAAACGACTGTTCATCGCTAGCGTCTGAGCCGACGAAAGGTTGGTTCTGATACTGAGGTGTCTTTCGTGGAATTTGGCTGAGATTTTCATGAGTCTTGAGAGCTTTTTAAAGCGATCTCAGGTCGCGGCCAAGCCTGCGAAATCCGCCGCGGCATCGGGCCTAAGTGCCCCTCCGCTTGCGCAAGTGATGCTTTTGTCCGCACCGGCCTGGGATTGGAGGCGGACACCCACTGTCACGCTGATGAGCGTCTTGCTGCACTTGATCGCGCTGGGGCTTTGCGGGTTGATCGTGCTGGAAAATCCGCAGTTGATGGAAGAGATTTTCACGACATTGACTGAGCACGAAGAAATTGGCGATCCGATCATCGAACGTTCGATGGAGGTGCCTCAGGAAGTCAACGACGCCCCGCAAGAAAACATCTTTTCTCGAGCAGCCACCTCGAACCTGGAGTTTGAGTCGACAGGTCCCGTCGCCCTGAATGTCAGTGATGGCATCCCGCAGGTTGAAAAGGGAGCGAGCGAATTGCCGGGGCCGAGAGGAATCCAATTAGGCAATGAGACATCGGGACGGATGTCCGCTGATGCCAAACGAGCCATGTTGGAAAAATTTGGCGGAAATTCGGCGAGCGAGGCGGCGGTGGCCGCGGGGCTGAAATGGCTGGTCGATCACCAAATGTCTAATGGAAGCTGGAGTTTTGAGCATTCCAAGCACCCGGGCTGCCGAGGTCAATGTTCTCAAAATGGCTTTTTGAAGAGCTGCCCCCATGGTGCCACCGGTTTAGCTCTGCTCGCCTTCTTGGGGGCCGGACATACCCATCAGGCAGGTGACTACCAAAAGGAAGTCAGGCGAGGGTTGGACTTTCTATTGAAGACCGGGAAGCGGTCCTCTGACGGATCTGACAGTTTGGACCTGCGTGGATTCGTCGTCCGCAATGAAGGCATGTATGTGCAGGGGTTATGTACGATCGCCTTGTGCGAGTGTGCTGCGATGACGGACGATCCGCGGATTCGTACCGCCGCTCAAGGTGCGATCGAATTCATCGTGAAGGCGCAGAATCCCGTTGATGGGGGCTGGCGGTATTTTCCCCGTGCCCCCGGTGATACGTCGGTGGTGGGATGGCAGGTGATGGCTCTGAAGAGCGGTTACAACGCGAAGCTCAGTTTCTCGAACAAGGTCTTTAAAGGTGCGGAAACCTTTCTGGACCGGGCGCAAACCAATCGTGGTTCGCAATACATCTATATGCCAGGCAACGCCCGCCGGTCTCCCGATCCGACAGAAACCATGACGGCCGTCGGCCTCTTGTGCAGGATGTATCTTGGTTGGGACCGAACAAATCCGAGATTGGCCAGTGGCGTCGAATATCTCGATCAGGTGAAACCGCAGCCCGACAACATGTACTTCAACTATTATGCGACTCAGGTCATGCATCACTGGGGTGGTGACGAATGGACTCGATGGAACGAGGTCATGCGCGATCAACTGATCCGAACGCAGCATTCACAGAGAGACGGTCATCCGGCGGGAAGTTGGGATCTCGCCGACCCTCATGGTGATGCGGGTGGGCGGCACTATATGACCTGTCTTTCTCTCATGACGCTTGAGGTCTATTACCGTCATTTGCCCCTCTATAACCGCAACACTCTTAAAGTGGAATTCTGAGGTTCCATGACGGGAACAGAAAATCGAGAAGTGAACGTAATTTCGGCATCACACGACGTGGTCCGGTCGTCGTTGTCGTCCTGGCACTTGGGATGTCGTCGAAATGGAAACACAGAACGAAGTCGCTTCAGGTTTTCTGATCGTCTTGCATGAGCGGCCTTTCGTGAACGGCCACCGATTTGTTCTGTGATTCTCTGACGAATCATCGGTGAGGATCGTCCGATCTGGAGCGGACGGAGATTAACCGAGGCACGATGAAGGTTTCAGACGCAAAACGAATTTGGCATGGCGCTGCCAAATTGCTCAGCCCCAACCGCAATTCCAATTCAGGTCTCAAGACGTAGTCTGCTGACGATAGCGGTGAACATCAATCACTCGATACACTGTGCCGGAAGAGATGAGGCGTCTTTTGTACCGGCGGGCATGGTCGATTGCCGCATCTTGAATGTCTCGCATGATTCGCCGCTCGGTGCCGATGGGAACTTCCTGAATGTCTTGCCGGATTGTCGCCAGCATTGCCGTCGTCATGCTGATTCTGACGACCGGATCCGCGCGTGCCGACGTAACTCTGCCCGCCATTATCGGCGATAGCATGGTCCTGCAACTCGGACACGAGTTGCCATTTTGGGGGTGGGCAGAACCGGGTGAAGACGTCACCGTGACGATTTCGCCGACCGAGGCAGGCGACGCACAGAAGCCCGAATCGGCAACCGCGACGGCAAATGCCGATGGCGGCTGGTTGGTCAAGTTACCTGCCAGAAACAAAATCGGAACCGTTAGCGTCACGATCAGTGGAAAGAATTCGATCTCTCTGTCGAATGTTCTGGTGGGTGACGTTTGGCTTTGTTCGGGGCAATCGAACATGGAATGGCCCGTCAATGCATCTCAAAACCACCAAGTGGAAATCGTCGAGTCCAAGTTCCCTTCGATTCGCGTCTTTAAAGTCGAACGAAGCACCGCGCGCACTCCCCATACACGTGTCGAAGGCAAGTGGATTGAATGTTCGCCAGAAACGGTGGGAGACATCAGTGCGGTGGGATATTTTTTCGGTCGTGAATTGCATCAACGATTGAAACGTCCGGTCGGTTTGATTGTCGCGGCACTGGGGGGGGCGAATTGTGAAGCGTGGATCAGTCACGGCGCTCTGAAGTCCGATGACGAATTCGCCAAGATTCTGGCCCGAGCGGACATGGCGATTAATGATCCGAATCAGGCAAATAATCCGAATCGAGCGTCAGTTCTATTCAATGGAATGATTGCGCCGCTGCAACCATTTTCGATCAAAGGTACGATCTTTTATCAGGGCGAATCGAATGTACCGCGGGCTTATCAGTATCGCAAATTGTTTCCGTTGATGATTGCCGACTGGCGCCGTGGTTGGGCGCAAGGTGATTTCCCGTTCCTGTTCGTTCAATTGGCGAATTACGTCTCGGAAAAAACGAAACCCGATCATCCTGCAGAACCTGAAGAGAGTGCCTGGGCGGAACTGCGTGAAGCACAATCAATGACGCTGGCCGTTCCGAAGACCGGCATGGCGGTCACCATCGATATTGGCGAACCGCGCGAGATCAACCCGAAGAACAAGCAGGAAGTTGGCCGACGTCTGGCATTGTCGGCGTTACGCGTGGCCTATGGGCAGGACATCATCGCCAGTGGTCCCGTCTTTAAGTCGATGAAGGTTATCGATCGCGAAATTCAGCTGGAATTCCAAAACATCGGCGGTGGGCTGGTCGCTCATGGTGAGACACTGAATGGGTTTGCCATTGCAGGCCCCGACAAGAAATTCGTTTGGGCGACCGCGCGAATCGAAAAAGACTACGTTGTTGTTTCCGCTACGGAAATTACCGAACCAGTGGCCGTCCGCTACGCCTGGGGAGACAATCCTGACTGCAATCTTTTCAATCAGGCCAACCTTCCCGCAGTTCCATTTCGTACCGACAATTGGCCGGGCGTAACAACGCAAAGCAAGTAATCGCTGACGCGGCCTCCGCGATCAACTGACCGACAATCCGCGAACTTCCCATCCTTTGCGGGGAGTTCGACGAATCAGGCGATCAGCGACAGGTTTGTTGTTGAACTTGAGCTTGGAGGCGTCCCACTGGAGTTCTTCATTGGGGAAGAACGTGGCGACCCCGCCCAAAAGTACGCTTTCGGTCAGCGGGCCCGCATAGCCGAAGTGAGCTGACGTCGTACCGTTGCCGCGCACCGCCTCAACGAATTGATGCCAGTGATTGATGTTTTCGAGGTTGGGGCGAGAGACTCCAACGAATTGTTTTTCCGGCAGTAGTTCGGGTTGACCCACATGCGGCAACAACATGGCTCCTTTTTCGCCGATGAACAGAGAACCTTGTCCCGGCAATGGCTTATCGCCGAGTAGCGGCATGGTGATTTCTTTCGACGGACGCTGGTTTCCGTCATACCAGGTGATCGGAATTGTAGGGCCGACGGTCTGTCTGGTTTGTGGAAACTGGAAATGGACAACGGCATCGTTCGCCCAATTGTGAGCGTTGGGAGCCGAGCCTGTTGATCGCAGAGTCAGCGGAGCCGTCAATTCCAATGCTTTGAACACCGGATCGAAAATATGACACCCCATGTCTCCGAAGGTACCAGTCCCAAAATCCAATCGCTTACGCCAATTGCCAGGGTGGTAGTAACCGCTTCCAATGAACGGTCGCGACTCGCAAACGCCCAGCCACAGATCCCAATCAAAATCCGCAGGGATGGGATCGCTGCGATCAGGTCGCGGATCGGAATCGCCCCATCGTTTATCACTCCAGGAATGCACGCTTTGGACCTTGCCAATCACTCCATTTTGAATCAATAGCACCGCCGTGCGATATGTCACGTCGGAATGGACCTGAATTCCCATTTGGGTAACCAGTTTGTTTTCAGCGGCAAATCCCGCCAATTGACGTGCATCATAAATGTCGTGTGTTAACGGCTTCTGGCCGTAGACATGCAACCCGCGCTGCATGGCCGACATTCCAATGGAAGCATGCATGTGATCGGGGGTCGAAACGTTCACTGAATCGAGGTTCTTACTTTCACGATCGAGCATCTGCCGCCAATCTTGGTAGATCCGCAGTTCCGGGAACCGCTTCTTCAAACCTTCGGCGCGTCCCACATCAACATCCGCGACACAAATCAATTGCGCCTTGGGATGATTCGTGATTTCTCTGAGATCGGCTTCTGCCATTCCTCCAGCTCCGAAACTGGCGTGGCGTACCACTTCGTTCGGCGAAGCCGCTCGCAGATTGCGGATGAACGCCGGCGCGGCAAAGACACCCGTGGCCGCTTGCTTCAGAAATGTGCGGCGAGACGTTTGATGAGACTGTGGCATGGGCAAACTTTCCTGTGGGAATTTTGGGAATTCAATGACGTTTTTGTCGACAGTGTGAGCAAATGTCAATCGGCGAGGGGGGGGCCTGTTGTGGCGATCGCTCCGAAGATTCGGGATGCAATGATCCGTAAATTCCTGCCGCAAAGATCAGTCGTGCATTGGTGGGGGATCGGGCTGGTATGATCGCCGAGTGAACGTCGATACCTCGGGTATGGATGAATTTGAGCTCGAACAGTTGCGGCGACACCCGAAATGGGTGACGACCTTAGAATTCTATCAACAACTTTCCTTGCGAAACCGGGAACAATCCGCGGACTTTGACGGGTGGATCCCTCGAGTTCACGATGTCCCAGAGATCCCCACTGACGAATTGACGGGAATCCACGGAAAACTCATCGCATTCGGATTTCTCAAATTCGACCTGGCAGGGCGGGACGGCGGAATTCGCTATCAATTGACGCCGTTGGGAAAACAAGGAATCAACGGTTCGCTGCCGTCCGAAGAGGACGAATCGGTGGTCAATATTGATCGTCAACTCGATTCAGTCGGGACTCTTCTGACGCCCGCGTAAAAGTTCGCTGCAACTTCGCAGCAGCTTTTGCTCTTGTTCCGAAAGAGATTGAAGACCCGATTCGTGGACTTTAGCCAGCAATGAATCCAATTGCTGTTCTGCTTCCATGCGTCGCATTCTTTCTTGCTGTTCGCGTCGAATGCGCCGCCGCTCACGCCACCTTTGCAATAAACCGGGCGTGGTTTGCCGAGTCGCAGTCGGATTCGACGTTTCCAGACTTTCATAGGTGGCTGAAAAATCGTAGCCGTACCCCGAATCGTCCATCGCTTCGCCCATTTCTTCCTGCAGCAGTTGCACGACGTTGATCATCAAGACAAAAGTGCCGAGCAGCACCACTTGGCTTGAGTCCAACGAAACCCCGGCGATTAGCAGCAAGACGGAGACTGCCAAGCCGACATGCAGTGCGGTCCGATGCACAAGTTCGGGATGAATTCGGGTCGACAAGACCGCGCGGAGCATTTGCCCGCCATCCAAAGGCATGACGGGTAGCAAGTTCACCAACAGTGACATCCAGTTGACGAGAAAGAGAATTCGACCAAGATCTCGCCACAAGTCGCCGGAATGAAAACGGCTGATGGGCAAGACGAAGGGGTTCAGACATTCCCACAGCGATTCGGGGGCGTACCAGCCGGGGAACACTGCCAAGCAGATCAATAGATTCATCAGAGGACCGGCCGCTGCCGTAATCCCCAGCCCGAATGCGCCACGACCAGGTTTGACCTGAGCGATTCCGCCCAATGGGGTCAGGTGAACTTCATCCGCCGATCCGCCTGTCCAACGTGCGGTAAAGACATGGGCGAATTCGTGCAGCACGACCGACAGATAGAGCAGTCCGGTGAATGTCAGCCCCAATTCGAGTCCATACCGGGGGCAAATCACGAACGGAACGAGAGCGAACCACCAACTGACGCGAACGTCGGTCGAGAACATTCGCCCCATCGAAAAGGTGGGGAACATCCAATGGAGACGTTCGTTCATTGCATTTGCACCTCAAACCGACGCCACAACCAATGCGAAGCGTCGAACTTTCGTTATCTCGCTGGCCAAGCGAGATCGCGAATTCGCGTCGAAGTCCGTGCCCTCTGACATCCTAGTCCGTGGGCCACGCAGAGACAATCAAAGTTTCTGGTTCTTGCGTTTTCTGGTTCTTGCGTTTAGGAAAGCCACATTTTTTTGGCGGTCACGATCCCGTCGGGACACTGCTGAGTTATCACGGATCCGAAATGAGTGAATGTCTTTGGTTTGTCGCTGGCAAGGACTTAGGACCGGGGAGAAATCAGCCCCGCTTCCGGACTGCTGGCGGTGGCATACAATTTCTTGGGAATGCGACCCGAACGAGCGGCAAGATATCCTGCGCGGCAGGCTAATCGCATGGCTTCTGCCATTTGTCGTGGATCTTCAGCCGACGCGATTGCCGTATTCAACAGCACGCCATCACAACCGAGTTCCATGGCGAAGGCCACGTCACTGGCCGTACCGACACCGGCATCGACGATGACCGGGTAGGTCGGGTCACCGTCCTTCAAATACTCCAGACAAATTCGAATATTGTTGGGATTGAGAACTCCCTGTCCGCTGCCGATGGGACTGCCCGCCGGCATGACGGATGTGGCGCCCGCGTCTTTCAATCGGCGAGCCGAAATCGGATCATCTGAGGTATAGCACAAGACTTCGAATCCATCGGCCACCAATTGACGCGTCGCTTCGAGTGTCGCCACGGGATCGGGAAGCAGCGTTTTCTTGTCGCCCAAAACTTCCAGTTTGACCCAACTCGCGCCTGGGTTTTCCAGGCCGAGCAGGATTTCTCGTCCCAGTCGTGCCGTGCGAACGGCATCGTCAGCGGTGAAGCAACCTGCTGTATTGGGCAGGATCGTATAGCGTTTCAAGTCGATGAAATCGAGAATGCTTCTGCCCGCAGCATCGACCAGACGTTCGCGTCGCACGGCGACCGTGATGACGTCAGATCCGCTGATCGTCAAGCACTCACGCATCAATTCAAACGTCGAATATTTACCGGTTCCGACAATCAGGCGCGACCGCAATTCATGCGATCCCAGACGAAGCGATCCGGTCTGATGTTCAGTTGTCATGTTGATTCAACCGCCTCCGACGAGTGTGACAATCTCGAGTCGATCGTCCGCGGCGAGTCGAGTTTGGCCATGTTCCGTTCGAGGCACGACGCGGCGATTGAGTTCGACAGCCAGGAACTTGGGATTCATTTTCAGTCGGTTGAGCAAGTCGGCCACCGTCGTATTGGGCTCGATCAATTGAAGATCGCCATTGATAAGTATCGAAACCATAATTGTCCGAAACAGTACAGCCGAGAAGAAGAAACCCGGCATCCATACGATGCCGGGTTTAATTGCGAATCAACACAATTGCCAGGAAATACACCGGCGATCACCACGTGTCGGTCACATTTTCAATGTTCGTGCCCGCCACGTAACTTCGCAATGCTCCGTTTCTGGTAGCGACCGCTTTGAAGATGTTTTTGTCGATCCGTTTTGAGATTGTTTTCGTCGAGCCATCGGCCAGGGCGAAGCAAGCGATATCGCGCCCGTGACCGCTGCCGAAGCTGAAGTATTGTGTCATGACCGTGGGGGTCTGCGTGATCGTGTTGACGGGATTGGGGTTCGTGACGGACCAGTACGTATCCCACATATCGGGATGATTGATGGGATCAAGCGGAGCCGTGTCGTCCCAGACGCGGACACAGCAACTGTTACCATCGGCCCAATAGCCGAAGAGCGAGTCGCCCATCATGATGGTGTTGGTCGTCCCGTCAGTGACGTCGCTGATTTTGACCGCACTGTTTAGGTACAACATTCCATTTGGGGTGGTTGGCGTATTGGGTGGGGTTGTCGCTGGCAGGCCGTTTTGGGCGGGATCGAAGGCCCCCATGCAACCGCGGTATGTCGAATGACCCCAGCCCTGCGACGGAGGAAGTCCTGGTCGATTCGAAGGCAAGCCTTGCGAACTTGGGCAAACATACGACCCGATGTTGGTCCGAATGTATTGCTCATTGACGGATGTGGTGTTCGTCGTTGTCGTCGTCGTTGTAGTCGCCGTTGCCCCAAACTTGGGCTGTGAGAAATCGAGACTGATCGTCCCCTGATCCATATACGAGAGAATAATTGCCTGCCAGCCCCATTCGGCAGGCATCAACCATTGGCTCACGGTGGTTATTTGGGGCACGCCATTGATAATCGTGTTGGCCAAATACGGGTCAGGCAACGGCAGGGACTGACTGTTTCCCGGTCCCGGAGTGATGAGCCCTGGTGGGAAGCATTTGTATGCACTTTCGTAGTTGTGCATCGACAAAACAATTTGTTTCAGGTTATTCAAACATTGTGTTCGACGCCCCGCTTCACGGGCTTGCTGAACGGCCGGTAACAGCAGCGCTGCCAGCATGGCAATGATGGCGATGACCACCAGCAGTTCGATCAGGGTGAACCCCTGACGTGGTGCGAAACGTTTCCGATCTTGGCGACGAATCATAACTTGGCTCCTTCAGCGTGAGCTGCCGTCTCGTGTCGTTCTCGAAAACTCAGTGAATCCGTTCCGGTCAACGACGCAACCTGAAGGATACTACCAGTGACGCTAACAAAACCGCAAAATCTTTTCAAACCCCGATTTTTCATGGTTTCGAAAATCGGCGGCTGGACCAGGATTTTGTCGGCGGATGTTCTCTCTCATTCAATTTCAGGATGTTGCTTGTTCAAAAACCCGATCAATAATCACGTCGATCACCAGGTCTCGGTGACGTTTTCAATGTTGGTGCCACTGACGTAGGAACGCAAAGCCCCATTTCTTGTTGAAACGGCTTTAAAAACGTTCTTGTCAATCCGCTTCGAAATCGTTTTTGCCGAACCGTCGGCCAGTGCGAAGACGGCCAGCCCACCTGCGTGGTGACTGCCGTAACTGAAAAACTGGGTAATGAATGGCGGCGAGCCCAGGATGGTAATGGGAGGAGTATCCACGACGCTGGACCAATAAGTGTCCCACAGATCAGGATGTGAGACATCGTCCCAGACCCGCACACAGCAGCTGTATCCATCCGACCAAAAGCCGAACAGCGAATCGCCGAGCAAGAGTGTATTGGTCGTGCCATCGGAGACATCACTCATCTTGACCGCGCTGTGATCGTACAGCATTCCGTTGGGGGGTCTCGGAATATTGGGGTTCGTCGGATTGGGATCGGGGTTGCTGATCGGATTGTTGTCATAGGCTCCCATACAGCCGCGATAGGTCAAGTAGGCCCAACCTTGGGAGACGCCGAATCCGGGTCCGACGGTTGGCAGACTGCCGGTACTTGGGCAAATGTAGGATGGAATGTTCGTCCGCATGTATTGCTCGTTCGTAGAATGAGGCATCGACGGCGCCTTTGCGGTGATCTGGTCGCCGGTCAGTCCCCACATCCACGACACATCGACAAATTTGGGTTGCGAGAAATCGAGCGCGATAAAGCCCTGGTCCATAAATGGCAGAATGTTGGCCGGCCAACCCCAATCCGGGGGCATGATCCAGGCATTCACCGTCGACACGGTCTGGCTGCCATTTATTGTGGTGTAGACGGAATAGGGCTGTGGCAGTGTTGACCATTCCGTCCATCCGCTGGCTCCTGAATTCATCCCCGAGGGAAAACACTTGAAGGCACTTTCGTAATTGTGCATCGCCAGCACGATTTGCTTCACGTTATTCACGCACTGCGCACGTCGCCCCGCTTCACGCGATTGCTGAACCGCCGGCAGGAGGAGCGCCGCCAGCATGGCAATGATGGCAATCACCACCAAGAGTTCGATGAGGGTGAAGCCTTGGCGTGCCGGGAAATGTCTTCGGTCGCAATGACGAGTCATTTCGCTCTCCATCTGGTCGAGTCGCCGTCGCGGATACGGTTGAGTGCGCGAAAGGAGCCGCTAATCGATGATCCCAGGCAGTTCGCCTAATTTAAGACACAATAGGAAAAATGGCGGCTCAATTCAATCTTTAATTGCTGTCAATCATGAAATGCAACGGGACGGCACGCACGATCTGGTGGCGAAGTCCTTAGGGGTCACCGACCGTTACTGTCCTGCTTGGAGTTCAATTGTGACACCGTTCGACGGTCGGCAGGAACGAATGGGATCTCCTGTTTCCAGAGAACGACATCAGAATTGCCATCGTTGGCGTCGCAGGTCTGGCCGCCACAAAGCCTCATCATCGAGTCGGATGCGGAGGCCGACTTCGGCCAACAGAGGACGGACTTGTTGTCCCGCGGCCACCGGACCATTTCGCAAATTTGCTTGGCCAAGTTGGCCAAGTTGGCAAACATCCCTGTTTTGTAGCGTTTGAGCCACTTTTGCGTTTGGCAAAGTTGGCCAAGTTCCCTATTTCGTAGGGTTTGGCAATTTGCCGTCACGGCCGGACCTTCAACCCGGCTCTGCAGGGACGCTCCGTCCACCCCGACAAAGAAGGCCTCAGCCGTCAGAAAACGGTTTCGACGACCAGGCGAACCCACGCTCCCCAGCCGGCCTCCAGACCACCTGCCACCGCCTTTGACGCCGCCACCTCTCCCACCGCTGTCCCTTCGCGAGCCATCGAGTGCATCAGACCGTCGGACCGCAGGTCCCGGCCACGACCTCAACGTCCACGACCTCAACGCGGCAGACAACCACCACAAGATCCGTTCACCAACCACAGCCAGCACCGTCGCCCAATTGGGGTTCGTGATCCCCCGCAGCGGTTCCGTTCGCTGCTGCAGTTCCCTTCGCTGCTGCAGTTCCCTTCGCCGTAGCGGTTCCGTTCGCCGTAACGGTTCCGTTCGTCGTTGGGTCCGTTCCTCAATCCGACCACATCGATCTCCGAGTTCCACATCCACCGGCCCAGCAAGTTCTGACATCCCTGAATCCCCCATGATGATTCCAACCGAAAAACCCACACACGTCCGATCGCGATCAACGCCACACTCCACGCTGCCCACCGAATTTCCTCGCCGCTGCAGACGACGACTGACACGCGACAGTGCAACAGGTGATAACATACAGAGAACGATATGTAGAACAATCTCAAAACGCGCCTTGTTTCTAAACGTTTGGAAGACTGGTCACAAGACACATTGCTCCAATCAGTTACGCGAAATCGTCAGGTCGTAGAGCACGACCTTCGCAGGCCGCTCTGGTTTCGCGGGGCAGCCCTTTTCCCGGGCAGCCCCTTTTCCCGGGCAGCCCGTTTTTTTCAGGGTGGCCCAGTGTTGCTTTTGCAACCTGGGGGCCGCAGGCCAAGGAAGCTGGAACCGAGATCGCCGTGTCGCGCCAAAGCAGGCTGTTGATCTTCCTCGACAGCCTCACAGTGCGAAATCGCAATCGGAAAAATGAACCGACGCTGCAGCATCGATGATCCGCTCGCCACCCACTTCATCACTTTTTCGGCGGAGCGCCGTCGCAGCAGATTGGACCGACAACGGACAACGGGGCGACAATGGGAACACTGCACTTGACCTTTGGACAGCGCGACACGGACGCCCGGTTGACATCCAGCCTCATGATCAAAAGGAGTTCGTCATAGCAAAAAGCCCATCCAGCAAGTTCTCAACAGCCAATCAGAAGAATTCTCCAACACGGTTAATACTCCCGTCTGTTTTGCGGTTGTTCTGCTGAGAACGAGCATCTCCGCTGCGGGTGACTTCTAATGGGCACAACTTTTAATGGGCACAACTTTCATCAAAACTAGGTGGCAAGAAAACGGCGTGGCTGTTGCGTTGGCACCGCTGGTTGTCCTGCCGACCCTCGCTTTCGTCTTCTTCGCTCGCTCCCCGGCTTGGCAGTTGATGTGGCTGCTCGCTATTTCGATCTATGCCGGGCTGAAGTGGCTGACGATTGCCACCTCCCCTTCGGCATGGCACGCTTCGACAGCCAGAGTGCTGGGCTATTTGGTGCTTTGGCCGGGGATGAATGTCCAGGCGTTTCTTGACACCAAGTCGCACGGCAACAGGCCGACCGGCGACGAAGCGCTTCTGGCAATCTTCAATTTGGCAGGGGGAGTTTTTCTTCTGTTTGCAGTCGCCCCGCATCTGATCGGCCTGCCCCCCCCCTCATCGCCGGTTGGGTGGGAATGGTCGGACTGATTTTCGTCCTGCACTTTGGCGTGTTCCACATCCTGTCACTTTGCTGGCGACTCTGCGGTGTCGACGCGGAACCGATCATGAACTTTCCTCTTCTGTCGTCGTCGCTGAGCGACTTTTGGGGACGACGATGGAATCTGGCGTTTCGAGATTTGGCTTTCGGTTACGTCTTCCGACAATTGGTCAGGCCCATCGGAATCGTCGGAGCGACGATGGTCGTCTTCGTGGTTTCGGGCGTAATCCATGATTTAGTGATCTCCATCCCGGCAGGAGGAGGCTGGGGTGGGCCGACGCTTTATTTCATGATTCAAGGCGTCGGGCTACTTTTTGAACGCAGTCATTTCGGCAAGAGGCTCGGACTCGGCAAAGGCATCACTGGACGAGTTTTCTGCGGGCTATGCACCGTTGGTCCGGTCTGCTTGCTGTTCCATGAACCATTTGTTCGTCATGTAACGGAACCTGTGCGATTTAACTGTGGCAAGTTAATCTGGCATCGCTGTTTCCTGGATATAAGAGGCGAGGCGCAAACATCATTTCATAAATGTGAGTCATGACTAGCGGCGCGCAACTAGCCAACCGAATAGGTGAGCCCATTTTGGGCTTCGTGAATGATCTTCGCGTGATCGTAGCGCTCGTATCCGTCGGACACCTTTTCTCAACTATCCGTCCATTTCAGGAATCGCGTGTACCTTGCCGAGACGCTGCAGTGTGACGCAATCTGACGTGCCATTCGAGGTCTACTGTCCACATGTGAGGAGACATAACGATGCAAGTCTTAGGCATACGAGTTCCCTCATGGGTTGGAATAGTCGTCGTCCTTATTATGGCCGTACTGTGTTTATTGATAGTTAAGATGATATTCGTGGACGAAGTGCCAAAAATGCGGTTCATCGTCCCCAAAGGTTTTCGAGGAAGAATTCAATTTACTCGTTCTCACACAGGAGTTGTGCCATCTGTATCGGGTAGTACTACCACTTTCACAATACCGATTTCTGGAAAGCTCGAAGTGGCCGGAGAATTGCCGTTTGCGAGATGGAGTGTGACCGAGGCTTTGTGGAGCGATGGTCAGGAGCTGCTATCTGGGGAAGGAACCTCGGGTGGCGTCAACGAGATCTATTTCTGGAGCGCGTATTCGGATGGACATGGATCTACGGTGCGGTGCTTTGTTGGAACGCAAGACGAATATTACCAGTGGCTACAGCACGGTCCGGACACCGGGAAATAAAGCAAAATAAGGGGACGCAGCATGGAAGCCAACTGCCTCGATCGATCCGCTCAGCCGGCGAACGACGACCGCTTGCGATGCCGTCGGCCATTGAGGGAAAAGGGGATAAGTCCAATTACAATGTTGCTATTAGTTGAGGCTGGCGATACGATCGATCCTCTTGCCACGAACTGCTCGTCATGCACCGGGAGGAATGATTTTTCACGTTCTCAACAGAGGGAACGCGCGGGATCAGATTTTCGAGGACGCTGCTGACTACGCGGCTTTCGAAAAAGTCCTGGCCGAGACGCAAGAACAGGTCTTCGTCCGAATTCTCAGTTATTGCCTGATGCCGAATCAT
>CAIQIR010000153.1 GCA_903871875.1 uncultured Schlesneria sp. | reverse complement strand
GGCGCCACCTTCGTAGACTTGCGATTCCAGTTCGTGCAACGCTTCGATTTTGAGATCGAAGACGTCGTCTACGGACACAGTCACATCCGGTTTGAAGGGATACGGCTTCTGGAAATTATCGCTCGAATAAAGAAAGACCGGGTTTTTCTTCAGATATGGCGAGTCGGGACAAAAGAAAGGAACTGTCACCATAAAAGCGGCATCCTGTACCAGGATCCCGACATAGCGATGATCGGGATGATAATCCCAAGGCCGATGTGCAATGACGACATCCGCCTTCCATTCGCGAATGACTTTGGTGATGAGTCGGCGGTTTTCCAATGTCGGTAGAAGTTCACCATCGTGAAGATCGAGGACTTGTGATGTGACGCCCAGTTTCTTGGCTACGGCCGCAGATTCCGCAGCGCGTCGCTGTGCGAGCGGTCCACCCGCCATCTGCCAATGCCCGATATCTCCATTCGTTACCGAGCAAAGCTTCACGTGATGCCCTAGCTTGGCCCATTTGGCTGCGGTACCTCCGGCTTTAAACTCGGCGTCATCCGGGTGCGCTCCAAACACAACAATCCGTAGCATGCCGTCGTCGGTTGATGCGTCGTCGGCATGCAAGACCTTGGACTGATAGAAGAACGGAGAAAAGAGCGACAAGATGAAGCATGCAATGCGTGCGACCGATCGTCGGCAATCTTTTGGCACGGCAAATTCTCCTCGAAAATACGACTCAAGAAAATTCAAAGTTCGGACTGGAATCGGCAAGCAACGATTCGATGATTTGGAAATCGATTGTGCTGTCGACTCCGTCTTCACTTAGGATTTCCAACATTCTTTGATGAGATATACCATTCGATCTCCGCGGCGTCAGCTGACAGCGGATTCGTGAGAGCACCGCTGCGAACGATTTCGAATGGAAAAGAATTCGGGAGTTGATCGATTTGAGCGTATTTCAATCGAACTTGAGCGCGGTCCGATTGTAATGAATGTGCACGTTGATCCGTCCGGGTTGAGTTCATGGGAAAATCGGCTAATGCCACATGTGAGGTTTATCCGATACTACAGATGATCCATCGCCTCTTTGCGGATCGATGTTCGGGTCATGCAGTGATGCATCTGTCGCCGATATTGGTCGTGAGAGTTTCGCGATGCATACCGTAATCAACGGTTTGACATCGCGTGACCTCTGAATGGCGCAGGCACTACGAATCGATTGTGCCGCGACTGCCCGTATTGCAAGGATGCATCAAAATGCGGTGGAGGCGATCGATCCGTTGGATCAATGCGCTGCTGATAAGCAGCGCGCTCATGGGTTTCGGTTGTCGCAATGCGAGGCCGGTTTCCTATCTTGGGGAAGCTGACCTGAAGCACTACCGGGACAAGACGACCGCGATCGAGTATTCGAACGTCGATCAACCGACAAGCGAAGATGTTGTCAACACGCAGCGACCGCATACGGTTCGTGATCGCGTTAAAGACGACATTTGGGAAATGACGTTGCTGCAGGCGGTTCATCTGGCTGTGCAAAACAACAAGATGATCAGGACTCGCGCCAACAATCAGGTGCTGCTGCAAACGCCTCTTAATGCTCCGTCAATTTATGACACGGCGCTACGCGAAACTGGTTACTTGTTCGGTAGCCGTGGTGTGGAAGCGGCTCTGGCGGACTTCGATGCGACCTTCACGTCGAACTTGACGTTCGGCAAGAACATGTCCGTATCGAACTCGAGTTCACCGTTCGCGGGCGGTCCACAATTCATCAACGACGTCAACACGGCTAATTCGGTAACGTCTTTGGGCAAGACGTTCGCCAACGGTGGTCAGATTTCGCTAAGTCAAAACATCAACTACCTAGGCACCAACGCGCCGTTCCAATTGTTCCCATCCAGTTACAACGGGTATGCGCAGGTTCAGTATGTCCAACCATTGTGGGCCGGGGCCGGCGTCGAATACAACCGCATTGCCGCTCCACCGCGATCTGGCTTGGGGGCTGTGACCGGTGTCTCTCAAGGTGTGGCCATCGCGAGAATTAATACCGATATCGTAATTGCGGATTTCGAAAACGCGGTTGTCTCGATGGTGAAAGATGTTGAGGATCTCTATTGGGAGCTCTACCTCGCCTATCGTCAGTTCGATACTGATAGCGCCAACCGCGACAGCATGCTGCGAACCTGGCGTGAAGTCAAAGCGAAAATGGACGTGGGAGCGACCGGCGGTAATGCAAGCATCGAAGCGCAAGCACGTGATTCATATTTCGATGCCCGAGCAAACTTCGAGAATTCCTGGGCAACGATTTTATCCACAGAAAACGCCTTCCGTAAGCAGCTGGGGCTAGCGGTCAACGACGGGAAGTTAATTAGACCGGCAGACAATCCTCTCGACGGAGAGTATGTCGTGCAGTGGGAATCGACATTGCTCGATGCACTGACTCGCCGATTGGAATTGCGAAAACAGAAGTGGCAGATCAAGAGTCTGGAACTGCAACGCAAGGCCGCCGAGAACGTTTTGAATCCGTCACTGAATTTAGTCGGTGGCTATCAGGTCAACGCGTTCGGTAACGATTTGTTTGGCAATCCCAGCTCATCGAATCCCTATAATAGCTTTTATGGGACAATGGCCAATTCCGGTCAAACCGGCTGGAATGCAGGCCTGCAATTCAGCATGCCAATCGGTTTTCGCGCCACTCGATCTCAGCTGCGAAACATCGAGTTGCAGCTGGTCAAATCCCGTGTCGCATTGGCGGCACAAGAATTGGATATCAGCCACGAGCTGGCCGAGTCGATTCAGAAAATCGATGTGGCTTACCTGACGGCTCGTACCTACCTCGACCGAAAAGTCGCGGCCGAACGACGAGTTCAAGCGACTCAGGCCGAATACGAAGCCGGTGTCCGCGATGCGACGCTCGACTTGGTTTTGCGAGCACAAGCCAGCAATGCCGCTGCCGAGATTGCGTATTACACTTCACTGGTCAACTACAACAAAGCGATCACTGAACTGCATCAGCGACGTGGCACGCTGCTGGAAAACGACGGCATCAATCTGGCGGAAGGGGAATGGAATTCGATCGCCCAACAGGATGCGGTTCGCCGCGCCTGGGCACGAAGCTTCGCGTTCCCTGCTCCGAACCTCAGAACGGAACCGTCGGAATTTGCGTCGCCGGTTCCTTATCCGAAGACGGACATCTATCCCGGTTCACAGACCATGATCAATGGTTACGCACCGGATGGAGTTCCCGCTCAGGAAACTCCACCGGCAGTCGAGTTCGAAGAAGAGTCCAATTCGACGATCAGCCCGATGTCCGCGGAAGAATCGCCCACGGAATGATGGTCAAGTGACAACGTCCGCTTGGCAGAATTTTCTCCGCAAGCCGACGCATACCGATAATTTCAGCTGAGGCGTCCGTCGATCCTGATCGACGCATTGATTTCTAATATCGGCATGAGCAAAGGTGACTCCGTCGCCGACTTGGTCGCTGGGACGGGAATCCTGACGCGAATTCTGGTGGAGAGAGGACTCGTCAATCGATTGATCACGATTGCCGAACCAGATCGCTTCGCTCGTCTTTTCGACGAGCTGGCCAGTTACTTGGACCGGGGTCAATGTCACAAGGTCCACAACTTGTTCGATTGTCACTGATTGTCTGCCCAACGGGTTGACTGATGCATCTTATTGAGTGCCAGTTTGGCCGAAGTTGCTCGTTGACCTCGCAAATAGCCAAGCCGATCCAAAACAAAAACAACGTCAGATGTATGCCGTCTTGGAAAAGTGAGCGAAGTTCTCCGACAGGACGGAGAACTCGTGGTAGAACGAGTGATTTCGATGAAGATGGCTAACTTGACATACGACCAGTTCGATTGCGGCGACACCTTCTGGCCATCTCCGCCGCAATCTGTGTCGGGGCCAGAAAGTGAGTGCCTGAATTGATTGCCATCACGTGAAGCGGCCAATGGCTTCAGTGAGCGCTGAGGTCAAACAATTTGAACGTTTTATATCCGCCGCCGATGTTGGCAGCCGAATATCCGTGCTGCAACAGAATGCGAGTTGCCAGATATCCTCGCTGCCCAACCTGGCAGTACACGGCAATTTGTCGATCCCGTGGAAGTTCGTTCAATCGCCCTCTCAATTCGTCAACCGGAATATTGATTGCTCCTGGAATCGCACCCGACGAAAATTCTTGCGCTGTGCGAACATCGATCAGGAAGGGACGCTGTTCAACCGGAGTCGTCAACACAGATTCGATATCGAGTTGAGGGTGATCACCTCGTAAAAGGCCTGCAGCCACAAATCCCGCCATGTTCACCGGATCTTTTGCGGAGCCGTATTGGGGCGAATAGCACAGTTCCATTTCTTCCAGATCAAAAACGGTCATTCCGGCCTGAATTGCCACTGCCAGAACATCGATCCGTTTGTCCACTCCCGCCGCTCCGACGGCTTGGGCTCCCAATAAACGGCCGGTTTTCGGGTCGAAAAGAAGTTTCAGTGTCATCGCCTTCGCACCTGGGTAATAGCCCGCGTGATGTGCGGGATGAACGTAGATCTTCCGGTAGGGTTGGGTGGCTTTCTTCAGAAGCTTTTCCGATGCACCCGTCATCGCTGCTGTCTGGTCGAAGAGTCCAAGAATCGCTGTACCTTGCGTTCCACGATATTGAGCAGTTCGTCCGAAGACATTGTCGGCAGCGATTCGTCCCTGTCGATTGGCAGGGCCTGCCAGGGGAACTTGAGTCGGTGATCCAGTGACGCTGTCGTTGACCTCAATAACGTCACCGACAGCATAAATATCCGGGTCGCTGGTGCGCATTTGTTTGTCGACGCGAACACCGCCACGGCCACCGATTTCTAGTCCTGCATTGGTGGCCAGCGTGTTTTCCGGTCGCACTCCGATTCCCAAGATGACAAGTTGAGCCGATACTGTCCGCCCCGACTTCAGTCGTACCGTCAATCCAGTGGATGTTTGTTCGAATGCTTCTGCAGATTCTCCAAGCATTAATGTGACACCTTTGGCGGCCAGCTCTTGAGCAAGCGGTGTGGTCATTTCCTTGTCGAAAGGCGGGAGAACCTGATCACTTAACTCGATCACCGTGGTGGCCACGCCTCGCTTGACGAAATTTTCGACCAGTTCCAGGCCGATGAACCCGGCCCCCACCAAGGCCACTTGTTGAACGCCGCGGTCCACTCGGTCTTTAATGCGGTCTACGTCCTGCAGGTTTCTCAATGTGAAGATTCCCGGTAGATCGATCCCAGGAAGCGACGGTCTTAACGGCGCGGCGCCCGGTGCGAGGATCAATTTATCGTAGGACTCATCGTATTCTCGTCCCGAGGTGAGATCTTTGATTCGAATTTTTTTTGTAGCACGATCGATGGACTCAACGGAGGATTGGGTTCGCACGTCGAGTTTAAATCGAGTTCTCAGTTGGTTTGGCGTTGTGACGAGCAGTTTGTTGCGTTCGGCAATTTCGCCACCGACGTAATACGGCAGGCCACAATTCGCGAACGAGACATCAGGGCCGCGCTCAATCAGAATGATCTCGGCATCTTCCGACAGACGTCGAGCACGCGTGGCAGCCGATGCTCCTCCTGCCACGCCACCAACGATCAGCAACTTCATTTTTCGTAATCCTTCGCAGATTAACTGTCAGATGCCGTCAAGACACCCTGTGTCCGACATGCGTTCAAATGCACCGCAGGGCGCCATCGTCACTGAGACACGGACTTGCTTGGTTTCAGAACGGGAGTAACGAGCTACTTTGTCGAACACGAATCGTTGGAGGTTTGGCATTGATTCCACGGCATTCGCGCCAGAACCATTCCCATTCCGCAGGTATCAGTAATTCCGGCAAAGATCAGTCCCGCACCGACAAACGCCGGTATTCCAATAAATGCCGGATTTACGAACCAGGCGAGCGCTGCCCCGGTCAAGACGAACGACCCCGCGGCGATACGGACCTGCC
Source organism: uncultured Schlesneria sp. (assembly GCA_903871875.1). Taxonomy (GTDB): domain Bacteria; phylum Planctomycetota; class Planctomycetia; order Planctomycetales; family Planctomycetaceae; genus Schlesneria. The sequence goes on along the minus strand of CAIQIR010000153.1, from coordinate 73,608 downwards.
GCTCCAGCGAAATCGCCTTTTGACCACGGACCACAGGCAGCCCCGCTTCCGCACATGCCCTTGTGCCACCTTCGACATTCACCACATTGGCGAAGCCCGCATTGGCGAACTTTTCACACGCTTGTTTGCCGCGTCCACCCGACTGACAAATGATGTAAAGCGGTTCATTTGTCGTCCCGTTTCGCGACTGCATGAGCGTCTTCGGATCGAGTTGATCGAGTGGGACATTCCTTGCGTTTGCGACATGGGCCTCACGGAACTCCACCGGCGTGCGGACATCGATGAGGTCCACCTTTTTGTCTTGTTGGCACAATTCAGAAAACTTGGCGGGGGAAATGGTAGCAACGCTCATGAGTTTCTCCTTAAATTCGATTAGTAATCCATTCAGAAAAACGCGCAACGAGATTTAACGGCAAGTGTCAATCGATCCCGACACCAAAACGCTCTTCGATGCAGGACATGATGTTCGAAAGATGGCTTTCTACAATGCGGTAATAGGCCTTGCGCCCCTCTTTTTCACTGTTCAAAAACCCACATCGCTGCATCAACCGTAGATGTTCGGAAGCCATATGGCTGGGAATGCCGCTCGCTTCGGCAAGTTCGCCCACCGTGTAGCGTCCCTGAAGCAGCATCTGGACCATCCTTAAGCGATGTGGATGTGCCAACGTCTTGAGACATTCTGCCGCACGTTCCATCGCCTCCAGCGGAGTCAGTTTCAGCGTTTTTGCGGGTTTCGTTTTGACTGCCATTTGATTGTTTCTCCATTGATCAAATATATCGGGATGTTCCGACATGTCAATTAATGTTTTGCTCGACTTCTCTGAAACGGCGAGGTGTCAAACGTGGTACTAGCAACATTGATACGCAACAATTGCCGCGTGGTCCATCAGGGTGTCGAAACGGCATTTCGCTGGCGGGTAACCGCATTCGCGAAAGCGGAGATCGTCGCCTCGGGAAATTCAAACAGCAGGGAGAATTGTCATGTCGTTCGATCGAGCCCGAGTTCTTGTGTTCACCATGATGACATTGTCGTCGGTGGCGGTGTTGGCCCAAGAAACAAGCTATGTTCAAACTCAAGATCTCGTTTACGCTCAACCTCACGGCATCGGCCTGTTGATGGATGTATTCGTTCCCAAGGGCGACAAGAACGGTTTGGCGATTATCGACATCATGAGCGGTGCGTGGCATTCAGACCGGGGCAAGATCAAGGACCATACGCGATCTCAGACATTTCAGATCTTCTGTCAGAAGGGGTACACGGTCTTCGCCATTCGTCCGGGTTCCATTACGAAATTCGGCGCCCTCGAGATGCGAGACAATATGAATGTGGGCATTCGCTGGGTGAAGGATCACGCGAAGGAGTACGGCATCGATCCAGATCGACTGGGGCTAACAGGGGCTTCCGCTGGTGGCCACTTGGCTAGCCTGACAGCCCTCACGGCTCATGACGAGACGACGGCGGATGGAAAAAAGGCGACCACGGGCGATACTCGGGTCAAAGCAGTGGCTGTCTTCTTCCCTCCCACCGACTTTTTGACCTACGGCAAAACGCCCGAGTCACCTAATGGCAGCGAACGATTGCGTCAGATCGCTCGGCGGCTCGCCTATCCCGATCGAATGACCGAGCCCAGCACCGACGAATTGATTCAATTGCTGACCAAGATTTCTCCCGCTCAATTGGTCACGGAGAAGGCGCCACCGTTTCTGCTCGTTCATGGAGACGCCGATCCCGTCGTTCCATTGCAGCAATCAGAGGTTTTGATGGACGCTTTGAAGAAAGCGGGAATACCAGTGGAGTTGGTGGTCAAAAAAGGCGGGGGGCATGCGTGGCTCACTATCCATGAAGAAGTTCAAACCATTGGCGATTGGTTCGACAAGCATCTGAAGGACTGATGAGCGTCCGCCGCAAATTGCGAGATGTTGCCACTGATTGATTTGTTCATTAAACGAAAATCGCCCCGAGTGGGGCGATTTTCTGGAGGTTCGTTTCTGTCTTACTGCTTTTTCAGTGCCATTTCGTGGAATTGCTTCCAGGTAATGATTTCAATTCTCTGATTTTTGATTTCTTTTAAGACTTCCGGATCGGTAAAGATTTGGCGGTCACCGTCTCGGTTAGCCGAACTGCTGGTGATCCCTTGAAGTTCGGTATTGTCGATTCCGCAGTGAATAATAATTTGGGTCACACCGGGCTTCATTTCTCGAATCGCCTTCAGATAAGTTTGCTTGCGCTCTTCTTGGGTTCCGCCACTATAAAACTGAGCCAACGCACTCAGGATTGGCAATTTCTTTGCATCCAAAGCCAGGGACAGTTCGGCGGCCTTTTCGGCCAAGGCCGGATATTCTTTCGCGGTTCTCGCGTCTCTTTCCGAGTTGCGTACGAATAGCACGGGAAGATTGAACTCGATCCCCATGTTCACGTAGACCTCGACAATATCCGGCCGCGAAACGAGTGCCCCCATGTGGGTATCGAGGTGCGTTACAGGAATCCCGAACTGTTTTGCTCGCAGGATTTGTGCACGCAGTTCGATTTCGACTTCAGCGGCTTTGGCGCTGGCGGCGACAGCGGGAACATTTTGATGCATGTAACCGTCCTTATCGAGCAGGCTGGGAACCTTTGAGCGGTCTGCCACGGGCGCCCATTTGTAGACGGACCATTCCGAATTCAGGGTCAAATGCAGTCCGAAATCTTTTTCTGGATGATTCTTGGCGTAGGCCGCGATTTCGGGAAACCACGGGCAAGGAACCATGATGCTGGCCGAGGAAACAAATCCCTTCTCCATCGATTCGATGGTTGCCAAATTCACCGAATGAGACATCCCCGCGTCGTCCGCATGGATAATCACATACTTTTTTCCCTCGTCAGCGGCAGACAATTGACCTGACCATGGCAGCAATCCTGCCAGCCAAGCCAAACAGAACACGACACGAATCGACATTCGATGAGACCCTTTTATGAATGAGTGAATTTACAAAACAGTCCGCGACAAAGACTGTCCACAACCAACCAAAGAAATACCTCGGTGCGAGCCGTTGAGATTCATGCGAGGAGATTTGGCCAATTATCAGCAACTTGGCTGTGGCTTGGTCGGCGTCACACTGGCTCCTGTGGATAGGTGTTTTTTCGAGGTGGTGATGAACCGTAAATCTCGTTTCCGACCACGGAAATAATCAGCCGAGGGATCGATCGACGTTCTTCGTCGTTCAAGCTGATGAGAGGCGGATTTCGATTGGCTTGGCAGCCGCTTTGACGAAGACGAAAAGTAGCCGCTCAACCAGCAGTGGCCTTTGTTCATGTTGCATTTGGGCAACACAGACGAAAATTCGAACCGACTCCTTCAAGCAATGTTCCCTTATTTCTGTCAGGGACGGTTGCCAATCGATGAATTCCCATTTGACTTCGGAATTTCTGCTGACAATGGCCCTAGGGGCCGGGCTATGATTCTGTGTCACCGACGCAGCCTGAATGGTTTGCCGAGGCCTTTTCTGTAAATCTCTTGACCCTCTCAACTGATTTGGAGGGATGCTAACTGGCGAAGCTTTAACTCATGGCGATCAATACTCAACTTCGTTTGGCACTCACCAGTCGTTCCGGCGGCGATGGTGTCGACGCGGTTCGAACCTCGATCATCAATTTCTTGATGAGTCAGCCTGGGGTCAAGTTGTCGGTCTTTGGATCCCCGGATGAACTTCAGTTAGGTCGTCGGCAGACAGATCTGGTGATTGTCGTCGGTGGCGATGGCACGATCTTGCGTACGTGTCGGCAACTGGGTTCTCTACAACGCCCCCTGCTGGGGGTCAACATGGGCCGATTGGGTTTCCTGGCCGAACTTTCACCGAACGAATTTCGCGAGAAGTTCACTCATATTTTGGCACGCGAATACCAGATCGTGCATCATTTGATGTTTGAATGTCGATTGCGTCGAGCGGACGGATCGCAACAGAAATATCTGGGACTGAATGAAGTGACGGTGCACGCGGGCGCCGCACTCCGAATCTTGCATATCGACTTGGCGATTGATGGCGAACCTGTCACAACTTACCGATGTGATGGGCTGATCGTCAGTACTCCTGTCGGGTCAACGGCCCACAGCCTGAGCGCGGGGGGCCCTTTGCTTCGGCAGGACTTACAAGCGTTCGTCATTACTCCCATTTGTCCGCACACGCTGACAAATCGTCCCTTGGTCGATCGCGCCGATTGTCGGTACACGTTGACCTCTCCCGAATTCCCACGGGGGGCAACGTTGGTGATTGACGGACAAGTCAAAGAGCCGCTACGTCAGGGTGATCGAATCGAGATCCGAAAAGCTCCGGTTACCTTTCAGCTTGCGCGGCTGCCGGACCATAGTTATTACGCCACACTTCATCGCAAACTTGGCTGGGGTGGCCAAACGCACGTCGAAAAACGCGAGAATCATTCCGATAATTCGTGATTGCTTCAGTGGCGGAATTTGCCGATGCGTGGGGGTGTTATTCAGGGGATTGTCAAAGAATGAAAAAGCCCACGCGGGGGAGCGTAGGCTTTCTGGTGAATCGCGAATCCCTGTGATCGATCAGGGATTCTTTTCCATAAAGAAATCGGTGGGGCCCCGAAGGGTGTAGTAAGGGTACTGTACGACGCCCGTTGGGACACCTTGTTGCGGGTAAACCATGTTCTGAGGCCAATTGTATTGGTATGTCTGGTAGTGCTGAGGCATGCCGTTTCGGTATCCGCAACCACGACCGCAATGTTGACATCCATCCGCTGGACAGCTTTGTCCATTCTGGCACTGCGGACAACCGCCCGCACCGTCGACCTCATACGGATTGTTTCGATCCGTGACGTAGCCGTCAGGGCCAGCGTAGTAGCCGCCCTCGTAGCCGAAGTTGTTGTCTCGAAAGCCCGAATAGGCTTTGAAATCATGGTTACCGCTATTGCCCAAGTAGGGAGCTTTTTTGAAATCTCCGTAACCCGGTGCCGAGCCCACGATCGGGCCGGCGTTATCTGGAGCCTGTCCACGAACGGTGGGATTCGTCATTGAACATCCGGCAGAGATGCTGACGGCGAACAATGCGACCAAACTCAAAATCCCCCGAAATTGCATATTGTCTCTCCAACCGTAGAGGCCGCCGACACCGCTCCGCCAGTGAGCGAAGCGTGTTCACTGCCCTCTCTATCGGCGTTTTGTCCGTCAAAGTACGGACATTCCGCAAAGAACGTGCAAACGGAATCGGACGAATGAGCAGCCGTTCTTGCAGAAATCCCCTAATCGGAGTATTTTAACAAAGATCATCGGGGTACGGCGAAGAGGTTTTCGACCGGTCTGGTTCGCAGTTTCTTGCGAACGCCCAGTTCAAAGGAGTGTGGGTGCGTGTTCGTTGCAGTTTCATCACAATGTTTTTCTGATTCCGGATTCGCTTCGGCCTGCCAGCAAGCGGCTGATCTGGGGTATGACAAGGTCGAGCTTTGGCTGAACGAAGCGAGCGATCATCTGAAGCCATCGCAGATCGCCGCTTCTCCGACCAAGTTCTTCCAGACCTATCGCGAAACCACGCGTTTGTCACCCGTGGCCATCAATCTGCAAGAAGATGTTCAACTGGATGTTTTCGAGAGCCTTTGCAAGGTTTCGAAAATGTTGAAGATCACGCAGATCACGATTCCTGCTGCGACGTTGGGAACACCATTTAACGAAGAGATCGATCGTTTGCGCAGCCGGCTGGCCGCCTCCAATTCTGCCGGGATTCGGTTGTCCCTGAAGACCAAGACGGGGCATTTGACCGAAGATCCTCAAACGGCTGTTGAATTGTGCCAGGCCGTGCCCGGTCTGGGGCTGACCTTGGACGTCAGCTATTACATCTGCGGTCGCTATGCGGGGCAGTGTTACGATCAGGTCTATCCCTACGTCTATCACGTCCACCTGCGCGATACGACGCCCAGCCAGGTTCAGGTACCCGTGGGATTGGGTGACGTGGACTACAGCCGAATCATTAGCCAGCTACGCAGGTTCAACTACAACAGAGCTCTCTCGGTCGAGATTCTTCCAGAATGGCTTCAAGGTCAGGAACGCGCGTTGGAATTGCGGAAGATTCGGATGTTGCTGGAAACGTTGCTCTAGAAGTCGATTAGCGGCTTCGTTTTGGCGTGACGTATAAGATCAATGCCACGATCAGCTCCGTCACAAACCAGAGGGCGCGCAGAAGTCCGGCAGCGACGACAGCCAGCGTCGGGCCGATTTGAGGCTGATCTTTCAGTGCTTCAATCAGTAATCCTTCACGCACGCCTAGTCCTCCCGGTGCGATCAACACGACAAATCCCCCGACCGTCGACAGCGAAACCGCTGCCAACCACACGGGGAATTGTCCGAGATCGAAAGGGTGTTTTGAGATAGACTGCAGCACGAACCCCAAGCTCAAGGCATGACAGGCCCACCCCAGCGAGGCGACGGCGACACCTTGGGAAATCAGACCTGCTGAAATCGCGGGCGGGGGGGCTGTCTCTGACGCTTGAGATGGCATCGCCTTGCGACCAATTTTTGTGAAGAGCCATGCGCTGAAGGGCGTCGTAGCAAACGTCGCAAGAGCGACGATCAGAGGAAGCAGGACAGGCTGGTCTCGTAGCCAGGATAAGCCTGCGGGAAGATGCGACCAAAAAGTCTTGCCGAATGCCAATGGGGCTAACCCCAGAGCGAGTGCCGCGCCAGCGGCCATGAAGACCAGTGTTTCGTATGCGGCCGTGACTCCCGCCAGTACAGGATTGACACCCGCGTCTTTCACCAGCCCACCGCGAATGACCAGGACCAGTGCCTTACCTGGCACATATTTCCCGACATGCCCGACATAATAGGCTCGCACGGCCGTCGACATTTCCAAAGGCTGACGCAACTTGCGGAGTAGTGCTCGCCAAAACCAGACGGAAGGCAGCCAGCCTGCAAAGTAAGCGAGTGCTGCCGGGATCAGCCAGAATCCATTGATATTGAACGGTTCTGGTGGTGCCGATGCCCAAAGCTGAACCGCGCGGCGTCCAATAAAGATCAGAAGAACAACAAAAAAAGACCACTTCAGTAGTGGCCAGTAGCGAGGGCGGCGAGATGAGTTGGGGGATTCGACAGTCATCCCGCAACTCTAATGGAAGTGGCAAATCTGATGAAGGCCGCGAGAATCAAGATTGCCCCAGCCTCTTCGGAATAGGGCTATTGCGGACAGTGATCTGAGGAAGGATTGTGGTGCGCGGGCAAAGCGTCCTGTCGCCGGGCCGAAGCTTATTTTGAGTCAGTTTGAATCTGAATACGGCGAGGTTCAGGTTTGGGAAGACGCGGTAAAACGACTTCCAGCACACCTTGATTCAGTTTTGCGGAAATGCGTTCATGATCAACTTCGTCGCTCAGGATGAACGAACGCAGGAAATGTCCTATCTGATACTCCTGGTGAATCAATCGAGCCTCCGGTGGAACCGGCAATGCGACTTTGCCAAACAGCGAAAGCTTATTGTCCTGAACCTGCAACTCCAACGACTCGGATGAAACGCCAGGAAGGTCAGCCTGCAGAACCAATCCTTCCGCGGTCTCGAAGATGTCGATAGGTGGCGTGAAAACGACTTGATCCACGGAGAACTCCGGTGGAGGAAGTGGAGCCGACTCGGTCGCTCGAACAATTTCGTTGGACATGGTCTTGGTTCCTCAATTTTCATTCGGTCGGAACGGCTCAATAACGAGCACGGGCCGTCGAATACGAGACGAGCCACTTTTCAAGCATCTTGAGGATTAGCATCTTGAGGGTCAGGTAAAGTCGGATTTGGTTGGTCATCCATCTCTTTTTCCGGTCCGCCCTCATTACGGGGTTTTCCATTCGTGACGGGGATCTGTCTAGGTGACGATGTTCCTTGGGATTTCGGCAGACGAATACACAAAACACCGTTGGTGAATTCGGCTGCGAGCCGTTCTTCGTGAATATGGGCCGGTAACGTCAACGATCGTTGCCAACTACCTCGCGAACGCTCTTGTCGGCGAAATCGATCGTCAGAAATCCCTTCCGGGCCAGACCGTTTGCCTTTGATCGTCAGCACGCCGCCTGAAATCAATACTTCCAGATCTTCTGGCCGAGTTCCCGGCAGTTCCGCCGTCAACAACAGTTCGTTGTCCAGTTCGTAGACATTCACGGGAGGGTATTGACGACCAAACCGGATCCCATGAAAGAGCGAAACATTCGCCAGTAATTGATCGACTTCTCGTTCCAGGTCGCGAAACGGATCCCACGACTGGCCCCAGCGAAAAACGGGCATTTGATTCCCCCCGGCTCAGCGAAAAATGAAGCAGTCACCGAAAGCAGGCGAGCGAATGAAGCAATTCATAAGGCTAACCAAAACGACCAGAGGCCCAGCCGATTGGCATCTCCACCAGAACGGTGATCCATCCCTCTCCGTTAAGCTGAAAACAGCACCCGACCGGGCCAGTTGCAATGAGTCCGCAAACAGCGTACCAGCCAAGATTGGGAATTCCCGTTTTCAGCGAATCAGCTCTGAAACCACCGAGATTCGGCACGAATCGAGTTTCGTCTGGAAACCTCGATTTGCTATTGGCTCCTAAGCGTAGTTTCCAATCTTCCTGCCAATCTGACAGCAGTTTGACGCTCAGATTTTTTCTGGCGAGTGTCAAACACAAATCGCGAACGATATACGCCAATTGCGCGATACGAAGGCGTCTTCGAGCCCACATGTTGATTTCTGGGGAATCGTTTTCCATGGAAGATTGTGGGTTAACAACTCCATTCCATTCGTTACATTGGCGGTCACTGTCGTAGCATTGTTCGAACTGTCAGGTTTCCGAGAAAACCCATTTGGAACAGAGAAACTGCACCATGTCTGACCGTTTTTTTTCGATCCTGTTCGCGGCCTTGGTCGTGACAAGTGTTTTTGCGGACCTGGCGCGTGCGGAGCACAAAGGTCAGGTTCAGATTCTCTTGCTGGGTGATAGTACGACTGAAGGCAGCATTCCGCGCCGCCACGTTCCGCAAGGGCCACACCTTGAAGATGTGATCCGTGAATTACTCGCCGAAGAGAATGATTTGCCGCCAACGAATGTCATCAATCTTGGGCTTAGTGGCGAATACATCCGGCGGTTGCTGGATTCGGGACGATACGACAAAACGACTTCCATGCTGCCGGGCATCGACTTTGTGTTGATCCGTTATGGGTTAAACGACAATGCTTACCGCGAAAACCTGGACGAGAATTTCCCAAAAGATTATCACGAACTTCTGGGCCGATTGAAGACCGATCATCCACAAGCCACGATGATTGTCACGACGGTGATTCCTTACGCCAATGAGGCGGTCACCACGCGTCTGAATGACTTGAATAGAGCCATTGCAAAATCAGAAGGGATCTTGCTGTTCGATCTCTACCCGCGCTACGCTGAAGAACTAAAACGCGGCCCCCATCAGCTGAACTACCGTCGTTTTCCGCTGGACAAGATTCCCGAGAATCGTCGTGCGTTCGTCAAACCTTTTATCGCGCCCGGCGAACCTGCGATGGTCGAAATTCTGGACAATCGTCTCGACGCTCACTTTGCCGAGTTGCCTGGCTGGTTTGGTGATCGGCATCCCAATCTTGCCGGATACCACGTAATCGGGGACGAAACGGCCAAGTTTCTTGCACCATTGATCCGTGCCAAAATCGCCAGTTCATCAAAGAAAGATCCTCAATAGACTCTTTCGAGAAAATAAAACGAAACGAAGCGAGAAGGGCTCCTATAATTGGCCATTCGTGGTGTCCAAAATCCGTAATGCAGAAGGCGCGATGGATGTTCAGGATGAACCTTAAGGCACAGACCGGGTGCGTCGGCCGCTTTGTGCCACTGGCGCAAAGGTCATCAACGCCTGCTCCCGTTTTCTTACGTGGCCGAAATCGGCTGGTGTCGGTGTGCTTATCCCTTTGTTCCTCGCGCGGAAGGGCACGATCAAGATGACGGTGGTCTGCGAGCAGGCAAGTTCGTTGGAGCTGTTTCATCCGGTCATCCACGACTGGTTTCGGTCGCGTTTTGCCGGGCCGACCGAGCCGCAACAGCTGGGCTGGCCGCCGATTGTCGAGGGCCGAAACATCCTGATTGCCGCACCCACGGGCAGCGGAAAGACTCTGACAGCCTTTCTGGCCGCGATCGATCGATTGTTTCAACTGTCCGAACGCGGCGAATTGACCGATCAGATCCGGGTTGTCTATGTTTCACCTCTTCGCGCGCTCTCGAACGACATGCATCGAAATCTCGAGCAGCCCTTGGCGGAAATTTTGGCACTCGCCGGAGAAATGGGGCTCGATGTTCCGCCCATCCGCGTCGGTCTGCGGACGGGCGACACTCCCAGCCACAAGCGAGCGGCCATGGTCAAACGCCCGCCTCACATTCTGGTCACAACGCCTGAATCGCTGTATCTGATGCTCACCAGCCCAAAAAGCCGTGAAACACTGCGGTCGGTTGAAACGGTGATCGTCGACGAAATTCATGCTCTCGTTCGTGACAAACGTGGCTCGCATCTGGCGATCACGCTCGAGAGACTGGCTTCACTCTGTCAGACCAGGCCTCAGCGAATCGGTCTCTCCGCCACTCAGCGACCGATGGATCAGATCGCGACATTCCTGGTCGGTGTTCCAGAAAACGCTGTCGACCTTGATCGTACTAACCGTTGCGATCCCGATGTGAGCAGCGCGAGATCTGGTGCAGGTCGCCATCCCGATTGTGATTCTGACGATGTATTAGAAGTACAAAAAGAAAAAATCGTACCATTGGTGGGGCGCGCTTTAATCCAGCCAATGCGTACCTCCGAAAAGTCTTCGACGAAACGAGTCGCGAAACGCCCAAGCCGTCGGTTGCCCTTTGACGATGCACCACGATTCGATCGCCCATTCCGGGCCGTCGACGATCAGACCCCCGTCATTCTCGACATCGGCCATCAACGACAATTGGATCTGGCAATTGAGGTGCCATCGAGCGATCTCGGGGCTGTCTGCATGCATGAGCAGTGGGCCGAAGTCAACGAGCGGATTGTTCAATTGGTTAACTCGCATCGTGCGACGCTGATCTTCGTCAATACACGTCGCCTGGCTGAACGGTTAACGCATCAGCTGAGCGAACTTCTGGGTGAAGAGGCGATTAGCAGCCATCATGGTTCGCTGGCTTACAAGCACCGTCACGATACAGAACAGCGACTGAAGTCGGGACAACTGAAAGCGGTTGTGGCGACGGCATCGCTGGAGATGGGAATTGATGTAGGCTATATCGACCTGGTGGTCCAGATCGGTTCGCCTCGGAATATCTCCACATTTCTCCAGCGGATCGGCCGATCGGGCCATGCCTTGGGATTGATTCCCAAAGGACGTCTGTTCGCATTGACTCGTGATGAATTGTTCGAGTGTATGGCCGTCATGCGAGCAATTCAGGCGGGACGACTCGATAAAGTGCCGATTCCCGTTGCGCCATTGGACGTCCTCGCCCAGCAAATCGTGGCGGAAGTGGCGACCCAAGATTGTGGCACCGACGAACTGTTCACGATGATCCGCCGTGCGGCACCCTATCGGAATCTGTCTCGCTATGAATTCGACCGCGTGGTGCGCATTCTCAGCGAAGGGATGACTCCGGGGGGAGAACGCAGTCGCGTGTTCCTGCACCATGACCAGGTTGGCCGTCGTTTGCACGCTCGCCCCGGCGCCAGAATGGCCGCTATTGCCAACGCCGGAGCCATTCCGGAAGTCTTCTCGATTCGAGTCGTCACAGAAGACGATCAAACGGTTGTTGGATCGGTTGACGAAGATTTCGGGACCGAAAGTCAGGGCGGCGATATCTTTCTGCTGGGGAATACCTCATGGCGGATCCGCTATTTGCGCGGTGGTGATCTGGTCGTTACTGACGCGGGAGGAGCCCCTCCGACCATTCCATTCTGGAATGGCGAGGCACCCGGTCGGAGTTACGAGTTGTCGGAAGAGGTCTCACGATTGCGGGAAGATTTGGAACAGAGACTCGACGACCCCCAGGCGGCAGAAGATTGGCTGGTGCTCGAAGCCAAAGTGAATCTAGAAGCGGCCCATCAAGCGGTGGAATATGCGAGAGCTCAGAAAGCCGCGATTGGATTGTTGCCCACCATGCGTCGAGTTGTCTTTGAACGATTTTTCGATGAGAGTGGTGGGATGCAACTGGTCATCCATGCTCCATTTGGCACGCGGCTGACGCGGGCGTGGGGCTTGGCGATGAGGAAACGGTTTTGCCGGTCATTCGATTTCGAATTGCAAGCCAACGCCGACGACGATGGCATCGTGTTGTCGTTGGGGCCACAACACAGTTTTCCGCTCGAGAGTATGTTTCCGATGCTCAATCCCCGAAACGTTCAGGCGATGTTCGAGCAGGCGGTTCTCGTCGTGCCGATCTTCCAAAATCGCTGGCGCTGGAACGCGACACGGGCCTTACAGGTTTCACGAGCCAGGCACGGTAAGAAGGTGCCCCCGGCATTGCAGCGATTCCGAAGTGAAGATTTACTTACCGCAGTCTTCCCCAAGTTAACCGGCTGCCAGGAAAACGTTGTCGGCGATATCGAGTTGCCCGATCATCCACTCGTTAAACAGACCATGGATGATTGTTTGTACGAGGCGCATGACATGGAGGCGTTGAAGGAAGTCTTGGGACGGGTGGAACGAGGCGAGATCGAGTTCATTGCTCGCGATACCCGTGAGCCGTCACCCTTCAGCTACGAATTGATCAATGCAAATCCCTATGCCTTCCTCGACGGCGGCGAAATTGCCGAACGCCGCGCTCGTGCGGTGTCGACGCGTCGATCATTGTCGGTCGAAAGTGTTCAAGATCTGGGGCGTCTTGATCAGGAAGCGATCGTACAAGTTGTTTCCGAGGCGCAGCCGCTGGTGCGCAACGCCAACGAACTTCATGACGCATTGCTCAGTCGGATTCTGCTACCGCTCAACGAAGGTTCGGAATGGACGGAGTTCTTCGACGAGCTGGTCGCGGCCGGGCGAGCCACCGTCGTCACACGGACGATTTCGAAGTCGCCGGACCAATCTCCCGATCTGCTGATTAGTTGGGCGGCCACCGAACGAGTGCCCGCCGTTCTTGCGGCGTTTCCAGAGGCGAAACTTAAACCTACGGTCAGCGTACCCGACGGAGTTCGGCAAGACTGGGAATCGACGGATGCTCGAGTGGCACTTGTCCGGGGATTGCTCGAAACCTGTGGTCCGATCACGGGCGAGGCCACGAGTGAGTGGATAGGGATCACCGTAAGCCAAGGCAATGCCGCGCTAGAGGCTTTGGAAGGCGAGGGCGTTGTCCTGAGAGGTCGCTTCAAAGACTCAAATCAGGCGGCAAAGACTTCAGGCAGTGATCACGACGGTGAGATATCCCCAAACAATTCGACTGAGTCGCTCGCACCACTCGATTCAGACGTCGCGCTGACCTGTGATTCGGAAGAATCGCGTCACTTTCCCAGTGCCTCATCGACGGAATGGTGTCACCGCCGTCTGTTGGCTCGAATTCATCGGCTGACGATGGATGGATTGCGAAAACAGATCGAGCCCGTAGGTGTCGATACCTTCATTCGGTTTCTGACTCGCCATCATGGTGTTTCATGGTCACACCGCCGGGGCGGTGCGAATGGACTGTTCGAAGTCATTGCCCAGCTCCAGGGGCTGGACATTCCCTCGGTTGCCTGGGAACGAGATATTCTGCCTCTGCGAGTCGATTGCTATCGGCCCGAATGGCTGGACGAATTGTGCTTGACGGGGGAAGTCGGTTGGGGGCGATTGTTTCCGCCTCCCAGAAATCCCGACAAATCCAAGCCGATGGCCAGTCTGACACGAGTTGCGCCGATCTCGTTCTTTCTGCGGGAAGACACCGCGTGGCTTTGTTCGCGTACACCGGAAATCGACTTGAGCGGCTTGAGTAGTCCTGCGCGTCAGGTCTACGAATTGCTGACGACTCGTGGAGCGATGTTCGCTGCGGATTTGTTGACGGCCACGCGAATGTTGAATGATCACCTTGAAGATGCACTTGGCGAATTGGTGGCCCGAGGCGTACTGACCGCCGACGGCTTCGCAGGTCTGCGATCACTTGTTGGTGACAAACCGGCTCCATCGCGTAGGCCCAGTCGTCAAAAAGTCGAGCGCAAGCGAGCCACGAAAGCCGCCATCGGCCGCTGGTCAATTCGCGCAGAAGGAACTGATGCAAACTCGGCCCAGATTGGCAAAGCATCTGCCGCCACACCGTCCCACGTGGGCCGGGTGGTAGTTGGTCCAGAATTAGTAACCAGTGGAAGTCCGGAGATAGCACCGGCGGTAAAGACCTCGGCCAGCAGCGACCAGCGAAAAATCACCGAGGATTGGGCTTGGCAACTACTACGTCGTTGGGGTGTTGTCTTCCGCGACCTGCTCGAACGCGAAGACGGTACTCCGAACTGGTTCGGGTTGCTGCAGGTTTTGAGACGACTCGAAGCGCGGGGCGAGATTCGCGGAGGCCGCTTTATCGCTGGAGTTGCCGGTGAGCAGTTCGCATTGACGGACAGTGTTCAGCAACTTCGTCGTTTGCGAGACGAAGGAGCGAAGCAGGAACTGATCGTGATTTCTGCTGCCGATCCGCTTAACCTTGTCGGCATCATCACCCGGGAGGACCGAATTCCACGTACGGCTTCAAACCGAGTCGCCTATTTTGACGGTACTCCGGTCGCTTGCCTGCAAGGCGGCGAGATCCGCTGGTTAAGTGACGTCCCGCGAGAAACAATGGCCGTCGTACTCGAACGATTACGTCAGAAATCAATTCTGACATTGGATCCGCCCCCCGCCGCAGCTCTCGAGCCGAATATCACAAACTAGGCCAAAGAACCGTTGAGGGGTTGCGCGGGGCATTATTTCAACTGATTTTCCGTTGGTTGTTAACGTTTGCCTCCATGGTTAAGCAATAGTCATTGAATCCAACTGATCGCCAAAACGCGCATCCGGTCATGTTTCCCACTAAGACCTCGATTCGCAGCCGTGATCTGTCGGTCCACACATGTTCGCGAAGCCATTCAATCGCATTCCGTCCGATTCCGTGACGACGATAAACTGCCAGGACGAAAAAATGGCGAATCAAAACATATTCCGGTTCGCTTCGAAACAGGGCGTAGCCAACAACCTCCTGATCTTCTTCAAAAAGAACTGATTGATATTCGTTCGCCAACCAATTTCTCATTCGTTCGGTTAATTGAGCAAGGTTCATTGGGTTGCGATGCCCCTCGTCGCGAATCAACTGCTGATTCAACTTCGCGAGAACATCGGCGTCGTTTGGCGTCGCAAATCGGTAGTTCATGGAGATCGCTCTGGAAAGAACAGACGCTCAAATTCAAGGAATGTGCGCGGATGCTCAGTTGTCCATTGGATGCGTTCGTAAACTAATTCGTTGCCGCCTCACCGACCCACGCTCTGTCCGACCGACTTCTTCTTCAAATCGGCCACGAATTTCACGTTCTCTTCGCCCACGGTTTCCGACAGCTCGCGTCGCATATCACGGTTCACGCTGATCTTCTGTTCCAACGGTTTCAAAGTGATGTAACGCATGCGATTTTGGCCGGCACCGGCGATATCCACGACCAATACCACTTCGGCCTTGCCAGGAGTCTTTTGGATAATGTCGCGGACGCGTTCAATGACGCGAAGGTCGTGCAGACCCTTTTGGAATTTAATTAACACCTGGTGTGTGAACTCTTTCTCGACTTCTTCGAGAGACCAGATTGCGTCGATGATCACGTTCGGTTCGCGATTTCGTTTGTCGACTTTTCCTCGAATGAATCGGATCTGTTCGACTTCGACTTTTTCACCCAGGCGGGCGAACTCTTCAGGCCACATAATGCATCGAACGACTCCCGTCGGATCCTCAAAGTCGAAATTCACATATTTCTGATGTCCATTTCGACTGGGCTTTTTGGTTTGCGCTTTCTTAATGGCCGAAACCATTCCTCCCAGAATGACCGTTTCCGTATCGGGTGCGTCGACTAATTGTTTCACTTCGTGCGTCGAGAACTGTTTGATTGTCGTCGACATTTCTGCCAAGGGATGCGAAGTCAAGAAAAAGCCGAGCGCTTCTTTCTCAAACGCCAGCTTCTCTCGTTTGTTCCACTCCGGAATATCCGGAAGTGTTGACGACATCGTGCCGGCGACCGGAGCGGCTTCGTCCTCGTCACCGCCGAACAGGTTTTTCTGCCCACGCTGCTTATCACGCTGGATTGACGCTGCCCCTTGTACGGCCCGTTCAATGACGCTGAACAACTGAGAACGCCGGCCGCCAAGGGAGTCGCATGCCCCGGCTTTCACCAGCAGTTCGAGGACGCCCTTAGTCACGTGTTTCGGATCGCACCGTTCTGAGATCGAAAAGATATCTTTGAAGGGACCGTTTTTCGTTCGTTCCGAGACGATGGCTCCGATGGCCACTTCGCCGACGCCTTTGATGGCACCCAGCCCAAACGTGAGTTGTTCCCCGAGAACCGAAAACTCAACATCGCCGACATTGATGTCAGGCGGCAGAATGTCGATCCCCATGCGACGGCAATCGTCGACGTGTTCGACCAGCTTGTCGGTTTCTCCAAGTTCGCAGGAAAGCAACGCCGCCATGAATTCTTGAGGAAAATGCGCTTTTAAATATGCCGTCTGGTAGGCCACGGCGCCATAGGCCGTGCTGTGGCTTTTGTTGAAACCGTACCCGGCAAACTTCTCGATCATGCCAAACAGCTCAATTGCCTTATCCGCGGCGAGATTGTTTTCGCTGGCTCCTTTCAGGAACTGTTCGCGGTATTTGGCGATCGTTTCCAGTTTTTTCTTGCTGATCGCTTTGATGCACTGATACGACTGCGGCAGGTCGATACCGCCCAATCGATTCAGAATCCGCATGACCTGTTCCTGGTAAACCATCACGCCGTAGGTTTCGTCGAGGATCTTATCGATGATCGGATGCAGTCGGGGCAACGGAAGGCGACCGTGCTTCACATCGACGTACGTCATCACCATCCCGCCTTCCAGCGGTCCGGGGCGATAAAGTGCGGAGGTAGCGATGATGTCGGCGAATTTGTCCGGCTTCATCTTGGTCAACAGATCGCGCATCCCGCCTGATTCCAGCTGGAAGATGCCCTTTGTCTCGCCACGCTGGAGCAGCGCGAACGTCTCTTTGTCATCCAGTGGCAGTTTGACCGGGTCGATCTCCACTCCCCGATGCTTCTTCACATTCTTGACGGCCTTGTCGAGGATCGTCAGGTTTCTCAGCCCAAGAAAGTCCATCTTCAGCAGGCCGGCTTTTTCGACCGTTGGACCTTCCCACTGCGTAATGATATCGGTCTTGCCGGTGATCGTTTGCAACGGAATATATTCCGAGATCGGTCTATCCGAGACGACCACGCCTGCCGCGTGGGTTCCGGCACTACGGGCCAAGCCTTCGATTTGTTTCGCCAGGTCGAGTACTTCTCGAATCTTTGGATCACCGTTGTAAAGATCTTGAAGTTCCGAACTCTCTTTGATGGCTTCATCCAAAGTGATGTTCAGCGTTTCGGGTACCATCTTGGCGATGACATCGACATCCTTTGGTGGGATCGATAGTACTCGGGCGACGTCGCGAATGGCGGCCTTGGCCTTCAACGTACCAAAGGTTCCAATCTGAGAAACGTTGGCCGAACCATATTTCTGCTTCGTGTAATCGATCACTGCTTGGCGTCGATCTCGGCAAAAGTCGATATCGATATCGGGTGGTTCGGTACGGCTGGGATCGAGGAAACGCTCGAACAGCAGGTCGTACTCCAGAGGGCAGACATGGCTCAGTCGCAAGACGTACGCGACGATTGCGCCGCAGGCGGAACCTCTTGCGCTACACGGAATACCTTGTTCCACTGCAAATCGAACAAAGTCCCACACAATCAGAAAATAGCTGGCATATCCCATCTTCTCGATGACCGACAACTCGAAATCCATTCGCTCGCGATGGATGTCCTTGATGCCGTCGACGCCATAACGAAAGACCATGCCTTCGTAACACAACTCCCTCAGGTAATCGATATCTCTTTTGCCTTCCGGCGGCTGAAAGACCGGATAGTGTCGGGATTTCGTATCGAGCTGAATATCGACTCGATTGGCAATTTCCTGGGACCGTTTGACCGCTTCTTCGAAGCCGGGGAATGCGTCGTACATTTCTTCAGGAGTACGCACGAACAGCTGATCTGTATCCATCTTCATGCGATTGATATCAGATCGCTCGACCTTCGTATTGACGCACAGCAGCACATCGTGCATCGCCGCGTCACTCTGATTGAGATAGTGCGCGTCGTTGGTGGCGACCAGTGGCAATCCCATCCGATTGGCCAGGTCGACCGTCATATCCATGCATTGTTTCTGGATATCGAATCCGGCGTTTTGAATCTCCATATACAGCCGGTCACCGAAGACTCTCGAGTACCACGCGACCAGCTTTTCGGCCTCTTCATCACGCCCGCCAAGCAAGAGTTGCGACAGTTCGCCTGCCGCGCAGCCAGAAAGCAGAATCAACCCTTCGTTGTGGGCTTCCAGAATTTTTTTATCAATGCGAGGCCGGTGATAAAAACCTTCCAGGAATGCGGCGGATGACAGCTTCACCAGGTTCTGGAAACCGACACGATTCATCGCCAGGAGTGTCAGGTGATAGCAGGCCTCTTTGACGCGGCTGGCCCCCGATTTGTCAAAGCGAGAGCCGGGAGCAATGTAAGCTTCAAGCCCCAGGACGGGGTTGACGCTTGCCCCACGGCATTCGTTGTAGAACTCGAGCGCGCCGTACAGATTTCCGTGGTCGGTGATGGCGAGCGCATTCATACCCGCCCCTTTCACCTTTTTGACCACTTCGTCAATCCGGTTCGCTCCATCCAGCAAGCTGTAGTGCGTATGGCAATGCAGGTGAGCGAACGGTCGTGGGGAAACAATCGAAGTAGAGTCAATCGCGGTATCAGACATCTGGGCATCCCTTCCGCATCGCGGCAATCGTCAAAAACGGTTCACTGGTCAATTCTCATCTCGCCAGTGCCGGGTGGAACGTTGAATTGTAACCCGACGTCAGTCGGGATTGCCATTGTCCGTAGCCTTGTTTGTCGCTTGGAACAACTAGCGCCATCAGTCGTCCCCCAAACTCGCTAAATACGGGCTGGTTTGCATGCGGCGTTCACCGTCGTGTTGGAGAGAATTGGCATTTGTTCCCCTCGCCGATGAGTCGTAAGGCATCGTATCTCGCCGGGTGAAAGTTGCCCCCGTCCCAGGCAATACGCTGCTAGAATGGCTTCTGAGGTGGAAACTTCGCCAGAGACCCTAACCTGAAATGCGAATGCCCTTCACAACGGCTCGCCGCAACAGTACGCTGAACCGACTTGCCGTTTTTATCCTTCCTGCGAAATCCTCGACTTCAACTGCCGCCGGCTCGTTGAAATCAATCTACCATGCCATTTTCCGAAACCCTCCGTACGATTCGACTGGCATTGAAAAGCCTGATGCTGCACAAGCTGCGGTCCGGTTTGACGATGTTGGGGATTGTGTTTGGTGTGTTTTCGGTAATTGCCATGCTCGCCATCGGTGAAGGGGCCAGTGCTCAGGCTCAACAACAAGTGCTCGCTTTGGGCGCAACGAACATCATCATCGTCACGATCAAACCTCCGGCCGATTCACAGTCGGGTGGCGGTGGCGGTGGGCGAGGGCGAGGCATGGTCGTTCCTCAATACGGGCTCTTGAGGACCGACTATGATTTGTTGACCAAGACGTTGCACACGATCAGCGGAGCCGTGCGGATGCGGGAGCTGGTCAGCGAGGCACGTTATCTGGAGCGGACGCTGAATGTTCGGCTTGTCGGTTGCACGACAGAGTATGCCGAAATGAATCATCTTGCACTTTTGCGAGGCCGGTATCTCACCGATGAAGACGAGGCCGATGTCGCCAATGTTGCCGTGCTTGGGTCCGAAACTGCCTCGACTATGTTTCCTTTCGACGATCCGCTCGGGCAATCAATTCAGATCCGTAATCATCGGTACAAGATTGTCGGCATCATGAGAACGCGGACGTCATCCGCGGCCGTCGGTGGTAGTTTGTCTGGCCAAGAATACAACAAGGACGTTTATATTCCGCTCAGCACTTTTCGCAGCCGTATTGGTGATACCGTCTATACCCGCATGAGTGGTTCGTTCTCGGCCGAACAGGTCGAATTAAACCAAATTACGTTGAAAGTCAAAAATCGTGAGGACGTTGTGCCGACGTCCGAAGTGGTGAAAGAGTCACTACGAAGGTCTCATGCCGGGAAAAATGACTATGACGTCATCGTGCCGCTGGAACTGCTGAAGCAGGCGGACCAGATCCGTCAGATTTTCAATATCGTGCTGGGGTCGATCGCGGCGATCAGTCTGGTTGTGGGGGGAATTGGGATCATGAATATCATGCTCGCCACAGTTACCGAACGAACTCGCGAGATTGGTATTCGGCGCGCTTTGGGAGCACGTCAAAGCGATATCATTCGCCAGTTCCTGACCGAAACCATTGTCCTGTCGGGAGCGGGCGGCCTGATCGGTATTTGTTTGGGGCTGGCGACACCATTTGCCTTTCAAGGCATCAAACATGTGGTGCACAACTTCATCCTGGATCGTTCGACCGGCGAATCGCCTATGGCAAAGATCTTCAGCGAGATGGAACCCCGCATTGCACTCTGGAGTCTTCCTGTTGCCTTTGGTATCTCGGTGACGATCGGAGTCGTGTTCGGGCTTTATCCGGCTCGTTCTGCGGCCATGATGCATCCTATCGAAGCTTTGCGTCACGAATAATTGTGATCGCATCATTCAGGGTCGATTTGGTAGAGTGCTGAAGTACAGAGTGCCGGTCATTTCAATGCGGGAGTTGAAATCGGATCCCGCGCAATGTTCTCTGAATAACGAATTAGCGTCGGGGCGAGGTGGCTCATCGACGTGAGGCGTTTCAGAGCTGGCTTCTTATTCGGCGTTTCTAGACCTCGGGCGGCTTTGCGAGGCATTGTTGATGGGCACAACCGAATCCGGACCTCCGTCCAAGCACGGATCCTTCGACCGGTGGTAGCACCTAATCTTCGAATTAATTCTTCTCGGCAAGCTGCAGCGCAAGCAGCCGTGGGCCACCTGCTACGGAGGCCAATTGCTATCCACTTGACCCACGATCTCGAAGCAAAGGCCACCACGTCGGCCTGCCATCGCCCATTTCAAAAAAGGCGAATCCCACCGTTTTCTAGAGTCAGCGCTGAACCGCCAAAGTTCAATGGTTTATGTGCCTTCATCTATGTCGCAATTGATCGTCATCAAGGGGTCGCGGTGCGATTCAGGATATGCCGACCTCAAGTTGCGGCGGCCGATGGAAATCATCGTCCGGCGCGTCCTTCAAGATGAATACCAATGTTCAGGTGGACGCCTGTAACGGTTTTCGGTGATTCATGATTGAATCGTCGGAATGGCTCCCGTCAGGAATCGCCAATACGTCTCAACCCGATATCCATTTTAAGTTTAGCCGTTTAGAGAAAGAATGTCATTTTTTGGAAACTTTTTACTGGGCACAGCCAAAAAATGTGATATCAAAGTTGGCCAAGAAATTGGCGAACTGATTCTCTCACGTTTACCGAACGTTTAAATCGAAGAATCTCCTCAACGCCTAAGACGCAAAGGTTTAGACGCCTGGCTGGGGTCGAGGGGCGCAGACTGTCCGTCCTTTGTGCGCTGGAGTTCAACGTGTTGATGCATTCTTGGATCCGCAACCTGATTGACCACCTGACAACTTCTCGCCAAAGTAAAATGCCCCGCCGCAGGAACCGGCCCTCCCCGCCGGTGGAAGCTTTAGAAACGCGACTGGTGTTGAGCGCGATCACGGTGACTACGACCGCGGACACGACGGGCGGTGCAAACACGAGCTTACGCGATGCGATCGTCGAAGCGAATACGTTGGGTGGCGCTCAGACGATCAACTTCGCTTCGGGCGTGACTGGAACCATCTCGCTGGTGAGTGGCGAACTGCCCATCATCACTGGCAATATCACGATCGACGGTCCCGGCGCGGGCAGCTTGGTGCTTGACGCTCATGATGCCAGCCGCGTGTTTGAAATCGGGGGTGGTGGTACAGCCGATCTGGTGGGATTGACCATCGAAAACGGCAGTGTCGCCGACGCGAGTGGTGGTGGTATCTTGAACGCGGGAACTCTCACGATTGACCAAAGCACACTGACAAGCAACATCAGCAACGGATCCGTTTCGTTGGGCGGTGGTGATGGCGGCGCAATCGACAACAGCGGTAGCCTGACGGTGATCGCCAGCACACTTTCAAATAATGCGGCTCAGCTTAATGGGGGTGGCATCGAAAATTCCGGGACGCTGAAGGTCACGAACTCCACCATTTCTGGGAATAGTGCCATCGTAGATGGCGGCGGGATCGATAGTACCGGTACGGCTACTCTGAGCTACAGCACTGTCGTCGGAAACACCGCGGCCGCTGGCAACGACGTCTCCAACAACGGCGGAACACTGCTGCTGACCAATACGATTGCCGGTCAGTTCAATTACATCGGTAGTGGCACAGCCATTGATTCAACCAGCGTGCACAATTTATTTGTCAGTGGTGGCGCGGGTGTGCCGACCAACGGAACCAACGGCGACGTTGTCGTTGCTACCACCAGCGCACTGCATTTGGGTGCGCTCGCCAACAACGGCGGGCCAACACCGACAATTGTCCCATTGGCTGGCAGCCCCGCGATTGGCAACGCCCTGTATTTGAGCAGCATTACCACCGATCAAAGGGGCAGTCCTCGAACCAGCTCACCTGATGTGGGGGCTTATGAAATTCTGCCCAGTGGCCCATCAGTGAACAGTGTTTCCGTGGACGGAGGGTCCACATCGGTATCGACGGGTGAAGTCTTGACGTCCTCGGTTAACTCGTTTTCCGTCAGTTTTTCGGAGAATTTAAACGCCCTTTCTGGTGTTGGCGGCAGCGTGATCAATCTGTCGAATTGGGCTCTGTATGAGAACGGTGCCGATGTCAGCAACTTGATCACCGGAATTACGTTCGGATTTGGTTCGGCGGCGAATCCGTTCGTGGCTACCGTCACGCTGTCGCAACCATTGACCGACGGCAGTTACCAATTGGTCGCGCGACACTCGATCCAGGATCTCGCCGGTCAATCATTAATCGGAAATGCCAACGGCAGCGTGGCGACCGAATATCGCTTGAATTTCTACGTGGGCCATACCGTGACCGTCTCGGGGAATCCCGAAAGCGTTGTTGATCCGATTTTGACGGAGATTGAACCGACACCACTGAGTGCCATCGGACCGTTGTCCACACCTGTGACCTCCACGTTGCAGACGTTCGATCTTGATAGCAGTACCTGGATTGGGGCCACGATCAAGATTTCTGGTAACTATCAAAACGGCCAGGATGTATTGCGATTCACGAACACCGCAACGATCACCGGGACCTGGGACGCCAGCACTGGTACGCTGACATTGTCGGGAACGGATTCGGTCTCGAACTATCGCGCGGCGCTGCAAAGTGTTGCCTATCACAATTCCAGTGCCACTCCGATTACGTCGCTGACACGAACGGTCAGCTTCCAAGCCAGTGACGGCTTATCATCGAGTAACACTGTGTCTCGCGATCTGACGGTCCGAGCCAACAGCAATCCTCCCGTGGTGTCTGGTGCCGGCGGTACGACAAACTATGCTGCCAGAAGTGCCGCCGTTATCATCGCCCCCAATCTGATCACGTCTGACGTTGATAATGTGCCGATCGCCAGTGCGACGGTGACATTCGCGAATTGGCAGGATGGTGATCGTGTCGATTTCGCCAATCCATTTGCGTTTCAGCACACGTTCGTCGAAGACCTTACGACACATACAGCAACGTTGACGATGACGGGCAACGACACGGCTGCCGATTATCAGGCGGCACTACGAACCGTTGAGTTCTGGAGCGTTAACAGTAACCCCAATACGACCACGGTAACGGCCACTTTCGCCGTTACCGATATTCTTTCGAATGTCGCGTCCCAGCAGCAGTCGCTCAGCGTCACTCCCGTTAATGCTCCGCCACTGTTGTCGGGAATTGAAACAACGCCATTGGTCTACCAAGTGAATCACCCCGAAATTGCGCCTCCGACGATTTCGTCGTCGCTTTCGGTCACTGATCCTGACAGCAACGATTTGAACAGGGCCGTCGTCCAAATTACGGCTGGATACCAGAGCGATGCCAATGGCCAGGATATTTTGTCATTCAAAAACCAAAATGGCATTACGGGCATCTTTAACGTTGCAACCGGCACGATGGTTTTGAGTGGGGCAAGTTCCGTCTCGAACTACCGTGCGGCGTTGGATTCGGTCACATTCAGTTCGAGTGGATCTTCTGTCAGTACAGCCACGCGGACCCTTACAATTACAGTGACGGACAATACGTCACTGGTCAGCAATTCGATCACGCGGAATGTCGCCTGGTCCACGACAAATGCATCTCCCGTGTTGTCCGCCGGATCGTCAACGGTCACATTCTCGGCTCGCGGGACACAGCAGCTGATTGCTCCAAACCTGGTCGTCGCCGATTCAGATAGTGCTACCCTCGCGAGTGCGACGGTTTCGTTTACCAATTGGCAGGACGGAGATCGTTTGGCGTTCCTCAATACGGTTGGGCTGCAGCATACCTTCGTCGAAAATCTGACGACGAACACAGCGAGTCTAACGATTAGCGGAAGTGGCACACCCACCGAATATCAAACGTTCTTACGGACGGTGGCGTTCTATTCGGCCGCCGGTGATCCGCCTGTTGTGACGAGGGTCGCCAGTATCAAGGTGAATGATGGATTTACGAACAGCAATTCGGTAACAACCAACGTTGCGGTCATCGCTGTGAATGCTGCACCGATACTGTCTGGAATCGAAACGACGCCCTTGGTCTACAATGCGAATCATCCCGAGGATGCTCCTCTGACGATTTCGTCGACACTTTCGGTAACCGATGCCGATAGTACCAATTTGACCCAAGCCACGGTCCAGATTACGTCTGGATATCAGAATACGTCCACCGACAAAGACCTGTTGTCCTTCACAAATCAAAACGGCATCACCGGATCATTTGACGCCACCACCGGAACGTTGACGCTGACCGGGTCGAGTTACGCCGGGAATTATCGCGATGCGTTGGATTCGGTGGTCTTCAGTTCGTCGGGAACAACGATCAGTACTGTTGCACGCACTTTTACCATCACTGTGGTTGATCCCACCTCGCTCTCCAGTAATTCGGTCACGCGCAACATCACGATCGGGACGACTACCAACGCCGCACCCACACTGGCGGGAGGCACGACAACGGTTGCCTATACTCAGAATGGGGCTGCACAGTCGATCGGGGCCAATCTGATTGTTACTGATTCAGATAGCGCGACTCTTGCCAGTGCCACCGTTTCATTCACCAATTGGCAGAATGGAGACCGTCTGAGCTTTGATAACACCGTGGCCTTGCAGCATTCGTTCGTCGAAAACCTCACGTCAAATACGGCAACATTGACGATCAGCGGTGCGGGAACACCTGCCAGCTATCAGGCGTTTTTGCGTACCATTCAGTTCTATTCAGTGGCCAGCAGTCCTCCGACAACCACACGCGTCGCAAGTATTACGGTGAATGACGGCCTATCAAATAGTAATACTGTGACGACCAATGTCACCTTCGCACTGACTGGCAGTGGTTCAATTACTGCTCCCACTGTGACTTCACAGTCTGCATCAATAGCGACACCTACGATCACCGGCACCTTCGATTCCACTAACGGACCGCAGTTGAGTGTGACGGTGGGGGCGACAACGTATACGTTGGGAACGAGTTCGCAATTGACGTCTCCTTCTGCCGGCAAATGGTCACTGAACTTGACCGGTGCGCCACTGACCTCGCAGACAACGACCGTGACTGCCAAGAGTTCTAACCAACAAGGTCAATCGGCAACCGGTACTGGTACTGTCACAGACGAACAATCGATCATCCATACGTATCTCACGGCGAACAACTTAACGGCGACCACGACCGCTTCTGGATTGAACTATGTCATTACGACCAGGGGTACGGGAGCCATACCGACATCGGGGCAGAAAGTTACCGTGAATTACTCGGGCTTCCTATTGAATTCGGATGGAACGAAGGGAACCGAGTTTGACTCCAATATCGATGCACAATTCAGCCATGTCTCGCCATTTTCGTTTACGCTAGGGCAGGGACAAGTGATCGCAGGTTGGGATGAAGCATTCGCACTTCTGCCGGTAGGCACCATTGCTCAACTGATTATTCCGTCGGCAATCGCTTATGGGACCACAGGGTCGGGAAGTTCGATTCCGGCAAATAGCATCTTGATCTTCAATGTCACGGTTGTGTCCGCGTCGTAGCCTTTCTTCGGCTCTCTCGTTCGTTGGTAATTGAAGATGCCCGTGATGTTGTTTCGTCGACGCGTGTCCTATGTGCCTACGAAATCTATCGAAATCGCTAGGCATTGACGCGCAGGTGGTTTTCCCAAGATGCCTTTCATTTTGAGTCTTCGGCATCTTCCGTCTCGATCACCTGAACTGGAACGGTTTGATTGATCTCCTGAGGCTCAGGAACGAGATGCGCTTCCTCAATGGTGATTCCCGAATTTTTCGCCATCATCTTTCCCACGTTCAACAGTTGCTGCAGGGCTTCCACTGGGATTACGATCCGGAGATGACTTGCCTGGGGTTCCAGGGCCAGTGAGAATCCAATGAGTGACGGAGTTGCGTGCAGCGAATCGATTTCTTGCCTCTCAAACTTCATCTGGGCCACGTTTAGGGAAATGCCTTCTGGAGCCTGGACTTCCAATACTTGAATGACGTTGGGCGCCATTTCCACGGCTTCGTCCATGGGCGCGCTTTCCAGAGTCTCCGTCGCGTCGACGAAAAAATCCCACACCGGCATTAGTGGCATACCCGTCATCGATTCCGCCAACTTCACAACATCCTCGGGTGTGAGAGACTCGGCGGGAGCAACGAGAATGTTCATTCCGGCGTTATCGTCAACGTTCGCGTTATCCTGCTGTATCTCACGTGGTACTCCTTCGTCGAACTGAACGTCTTGCGGTCTGTTTGCAACGATCTCATTTGGTTGAATCGCTTCCATGGCGACCATCAGATCGACATAAGAATTCCAGGCCTGCATCGTGGCCGCGACAATTCCCCCGGTGTCAATCATTACCAGGACGTTGGCTTTCTTCGTCAGCTTCTCACGCAACTTCGCGAAGTGAGGTTCGGGCACGATGTCATCTCCCGAGGCATTGGCGATACGCCGGACCGCTGCGGCCGTGCGGGATTTGGTACCTCCCACGCATTCGACGATGCGATCTTTCAAGTAGACAGTGCGCGTCACACTCTTGTCAGGACCGTAGAGAAAAGATTCGATGCCCGGCGTCGTTTCATCGTCTGTTTCGACACCGAGAAGAAGATCCGGAATGGTAATGGTGGGTTTGATTCGATTCACATCGACAGAATACTCCCCATATTTTTCCGTACTTCGTTTCGATTCATCTTTGTTTGCCTCGGGCAAATCGGTCAGATGCTCCGTTAATTCGGACAATTTGAGGCCAATTTCGCGAGCTCGCTGGGGGGCATCCACTTCAAAGATCGACAATGAACGGAACAACCCTTGTTCAATCGGATGGACCGGAAATGCCATCGTGAAGAGACCATAGTTGAGTTCTTCAAAACTTTTGCGCAGTTCCAAGATCTCGGATAACAGATCGTCATCCTTGTCCGCCATCGTCGTTCGAGTAATCTCCGTCAGCCAGGAAGACAGGGCTTTCTGGTTTCCCTGGAAGCCAAGATAGAGCCCACTGCAAGGGGGCAAGCTCGACAAGGCCTCCATTTCTGATCCGGGATTAGCACGGAAAAAAGCCGCGGTTGGTGAGTCCGCATTGACGAGCAGGTGGGTATTAATGTGGAGTTCCTCCCCTTCAATTCCCACCGTGGTCACCAGAAAATCGATATCCGATATTCCTTGAGACAAGGCCTTCGCCAGGGGGGCCATGATCTGGTTCCACGTTTCCTCAGATTGCGAACTCTGAATTTCGATCGAAAACTGGTCCGAGAGAATTGTCGGTAGGCCTTCCACAAGGCTCTCTCCGAAATCTGCGTTCATCGTTCCCAGCCAATTCTTGTCGATAAGAACTGCCAGATCGCCTTGGTCAAATCGCGAAACGGCTTCGGCTTTTAAGCGGGATTCGATGGATGCTTGCTCACCGGCAAGGCATTGACTGGCCGCGTCGACAGCTACCTTCGATCCGTAGATGACCCATTTCTGATAGACCATCGATTGGAAGTCCTTCGTCTCCTCGGTGGCCCGTTCATCCTCCCTTTCTTTAACTTGCGTTTGATTTTTCTGGATCACACTCGCTTGCAGTACCGCGGTATCGGTTGCTGGAACTACGTAGGCATAAGGCGATTCGTCCAAGCCAGAACTCAAAAAGAAGAGCCACCAGTCTTGATCCAAGTCGACGCCGTCACCAACCGACTGGCCGAGCATTTGGGTGGACGATCGAATCCACTCGCTCGATATCGCCACTCCTTCCGGAAGGAGTGCTTCCAGGCCATCGAACTGAAGCTTGTCAACCAAGTTCGCCGCCTTGTTAATGGTTGCGACTGGCTTCTTCAGCCTGACCAAGACCCCGGCTTGAACTGGAATCGCGGCCAAGGGGGTTTCGGCCGCGGTGACAGCCCCGGTCAGACACAATGCCAATAAGGCGAATCGCATTCCGAAACGAGTCATCAACATCACTGGACTCCGTTCGCAGTTGATCGATTTTAAGCGATGGGTGGATGACGAAATAAAATCGATCCGTCCTACAACCCCCCCCCAATTAATCTACACAAAATCGATCAGAAGAGGGAAGTCAATGCGTCTTAAATCGATGCCCTATTCTGTTCACAGAAACGAGGTCGCGTTTTTTCCGATTACCAGCCGCGTTCCCACTCGCCAATTGCTGGGCGAATGACGGCCGAAGCATGTTACGAATTCCTCCCTGCCTTAATGAGAATGACAGCGGCATTGGGCAAAAAGGCGATTCGATCGTCGTCCGGTGGAATCAACGTTACAATAGTCTTGCTTGAAGGAGTTCGCCCTTTTCCAATGGAGTGATGTGCTCGTGACAGTTGATGATGATTTGACAGAATCTCAACGGGCGGCCGTCGAGCATTTTGAAGGACCTTTGCTTGTTGTTGCCGGGCCAGGGTCGGGAAAGACACGCGTCATTACCCGTCGGATTGCGCGGCTCATCGAACGTGGCGTTCACCCTCGCGAAATTCTCGCCATCACCTTCACCAACAAAGCGGCTCGCGTGATGTCCGAACGCGTTCAAGCGTTGTTGCCGCGATCGTTTATCTGGGTTAGCACGTTCCATCGATTCTGTGCCAAATTGTTACGCGAACATGCTTCTGTAGTGGGACTGAGTTCCAATTATTCTATTTACGATGTCGGCGATCAATTGACTCTGCTGAAAGGCGTGCTGCACGATCTCGATTTTGATGCGACTCACTTTCCGCCGGCCAAATTACTCGGACGGATCAGCAAGGCGAAGAACGACCTGATCACTGCCGACCAATATGCGAGTAAGCATGCCGCTTCGGTTGGAACTCATCTCGACGCGATTGTCGCTCGGGTTTATCCCGTGTACCAGCAACGCTTGCTGGAAGCAAACGCGGTCGACTTCGATGATCTGTTAATGCACGTCGCGCGAACGTTAGCCGACCATGACGAGCTGCGCAAATCACTGGACGAGCGGTATCGTTTTATTCTGGTTGACGAGTATCAGGACACCAATCGGGCTCAATATCAGATCGTTGCCGCGCTTTCTCAATTGGAACCGAACCTGTGTGTGACGGGTGATCCCGATCAATCGGTCTACGGTTGGCGCGGCGCCCAGATCGAAAACATTCTGCGGTTCGAGCGAGATTTTCCTCGCGTCACGTTGATTCGACTCGAAGAGAATTTTCGCAGTACGCCTGAAATCCTTGCTGTGGCTGACGAATTGATCCAGCACAACGTGATGCGCAAGGCAAAACGTTTGCGAGCCACCCGACCCAGCGGGCGGCCGGTCGAATTGCGACTTTACGTCGATGGCCAAAACGAAGCGACATCGATCGCTGCCGAGATTCAATCGCTGGTCAATTCAGCCCAACGACAATGGAATGACTTTGCCATTTTCTATCGTGTCAATTCGTTGTCGCGAACGATTGAGACTGCTTTGTCGCGATTGAAGATTCCGTACCAGGTGGCTGGGGGACTCGCGTTCTACGAACGAGCAGAAATCAAAGATGTGTTGGGCTATTTACGGTTGATCGAAAATCCCAAAGATCGGATTGCGTTTCTGCGGGTTGTGAATACTCCCACACGCGGAATTGGCAAAAGCTCACTCGACCGATTTGTGCAGTGGGCTGATGCAGCGGGGGTGGAATTACTGGCCGCGGCACGCAATTCCGAACGCGTGCCGAATTTGTCGAAAAAGGCGGCCGTCGGGCTACGGTCGTTCGCCGCTTTGATTCACGAACTGGCCGAACTCGCCGCCAATCCGTTAAAGAATCAGGCAGAGTCAGCTGAATTCGGATTTGACCGCGATAGCTTCGAATCGAACGAAGACAACGTTTTGCATCACGGGCCCGTCGAGACCATCTTGCGAGCCGTATTGGAACGCACCGGGTACTACCGGCAATACGACGGGGCACTCGATGAAGATGAAATTCAGCGAAAATCGAACGTTGACGAGCTGGTCAGTTCGGCATCG
This sequence comes from uncultured Schlesneria sp., assembly GCA_903871875.1. Classification (GTDB taxonomy): domain Bacteria; phylum Planctomycetota; class Planctomycetia; order Planctomycetales; family Planctomycetaceae; genus Schlesneria. Next base: position 42,811 of record CAIQIR010000153.1, on the reverse strand, counting down.
CTGTTCGATCGGCAGCTGGCGGAACAAGAAGAAATCGCGACGCTCGGTCGATTTTTGGAAACCGCCAGCCTTACTCAGGATGTGGATTCGTTGGAAGAAGACTCGGGAGCGGTCACCCTGATGACGCTACACGCCGCGAAGGGGCTCGAATTTCCCGACGTGTACGTGGTTGGTGTTGAACAGAACCTGATTCCACACGAACGTTCCCTGCGTGAGAATGACAAGAAATCATTGGAGGAAGAGCGCCGCTTGTTGTTCGTCGGGATCACGCGGGCGCAAGACCGATTGGTGTTGACGCACACGCAGCGACGAGAGATGCACGGCCGGACCCTGTCGACGATTACAAGTGACTTTCTGCAGGAATTGATGGTCGATCGACACGATTGCGCAGTCGAATTTCAATACGAAGATGCCGAGTCCGACGATTTGCTGACCGACGAGCCAGACGATCGCAAGTCTGGAGAAGGATTTGGCGACGATGTGAATTCAACTCAGCCCGGATTCGGCGACGGTTCTGGGCGTCGTCCTGCGAAAAAGAAAGCGGTTAAGCGGAAATTGGAACGGATGCCTCACCTGACCACTGGGGCAGCCCTCGAAGCTGGTTCCAATCAATCGGCAGCTGTTCCGATCGGTTTCGGAATGGGGATGCAGGTACGACATCCGCGATACGGTTTAGGAACGGTGGTGGCCGTTAGCGGTCTCTCGCGCATGCGAACCGTGACCGTCGAATTCATGACGGACAATCGTCGTGAAAGCTTTATTGCCGCGAAGTGCCCTTTGCAACCCGTCGGTTTCAATTGATCCAGTCGTGTGAACTATGCGTTAGCGAAGAAGATAAATCGGACTGACCATTGCGTTGCTGCAGAATTCTGGAATTGGGACTAACCAATGACTGTGGATTTGACTCAATTGGAACTCTTGGCCCATGTCGACGATCTGGTCGGGCGACTAGGGGCTTGGGCGAACGAGCCGTCGGCTTGGGAGGCGGTGCAACAAAGCCAGGCTCTCGTACGTCGGCTACTGGCTCGCCTTGAGCCGTTGCGAGCGCGTGTTGAAGCGCCATTGGTCGTGGCGACATTCGGCGGAACTGGGGTGGGAAAAAGTTCGCTGGTCAATGCGCTTGTCGGACAGGAAGTGACGTCGTCGGGACGCCAGCGGCCGACCACGATTCAGCCCATCGTGCTCGCCCACCCGCAAACAGATCTGGCCGCCTACCGGCTGCCGTTGGACCAGGGGGCTGAGGAACTGAAAGTTGTTCGGATCGACAATCCCTTGCTGCGGGATATTGTGATCATCGATTGCCCTGATCCAGATACGTCAGAAACGGAAACGGCGACGAGCAATCTCGCCCGGTTACATCGATTGCTGCCGTATTGTGATGTGCTGCTGTACGTAGGAACCCAGCAAAAATATCGCTCGGCCAAAGTCAGTGACGAACTGTTTCAGGCGGCGAGCGGTTGTCGAATTGTCTTCATTCAATCGCACGCGGATCTGGATTCGGATATTCGCGAGGATTGGCGAGCGCATCTGAGCCCCAAGTTTCAGATTGCAGAGATGTTTTTTGTCGATTCGAAGCGGGCGCTTCGCGAACAGCAGTCGGGAGTCCGTCCGAGTGGTGAATTCGGCCGATTGATCGATCTCTTATTGCAGGAGTTGTCGACAACCCAGCGGGTTCGCATTCGACGGGGTAACTTGATGGGACTGGTTCACGAAGTCTTGGCCCATGCGCGCAAGGTGCTGACCCAGCATATCCCGCAAGTCGAACGGCTGGAAAAGGCACTCGCCGATCAGCGGCATCGAACGACCGAGCGGATGGCCAGCCGACTACAAGAGGAATTGTTGGTCAGCCGCGGACTTTGGGAACGGCGACTGCTTGGCCAGGTCACGCAAATGTGGGGCTATAGTCCGTTTGCCTCGGTGTTGAGGCTGTGGCACAGTCAGGCCAGTTTGCTCGCATCGTTTTCGCTGATGAGGTCGCAGACAACGGCTCAGATGGCGCTGGTGGGGTTGGTACACGGCACGCGTTGGATCACGTCACAACAGCAGGAACAAGAGGCTGATCGGCGGTTAGAATCTCTTTCGTCGCTGGGGTTGACCGATTCCGAATTGCGAGAAGCTCAAATTGTGATCGCCGGCCATGTCCATACGGCCAAACTCGATCGACAGGTACCGGGAACGTCGTCATTCGAAAACTTGCGACACGCGGCCGCAGAAGTGCGACACGAGTTTCTCACTGACGCGGCCCAACGGATTGACGAGGTGATATTGAAAGCGGCCAAGCGGAACTCACGCTGGTTCACCCGAGTTCGTTACGAGGTCTGCTTCGCGTTATTACCGACATTTTTGCTGTACCGGGTGGGCCGCAATTTCTTCTATGACTCATTCTGGCTCGAGAAGCCGCTGCTGGATACGAATTTTTACATTCCGTCGGCGTTGTTCCTGATTTTTTGGGCCGGAGCGTTTGTGATGAGTTACACGATTCAATTGCGACGCGGGCTGACTCGGAAAATTGAAGAACTCGCTCGTGAACTCGCCGGGATCAACGCGGGAGCCGGATTATTTCCCGATCTCGAACGACATTGTGCCGAATTTGCCCTGCATTGCGATCGGCTGGATCAATTCTCTTCGAATGTCGATTCGATCCGACTGCAATATATGGAAGGTCAATCGGTCGATCGACTGAGCCTTAAACAAGAATCGCGTTTGGAAAAATCATTCGGCGTGCATGACCGAGTTCCTCTTCGAGAACCCGTCTCTCATTGACGAAGCAACCGTGCCTGCAGGCCGCCAATGATGCTCGACGGTGAGTGGGACGCAGATATTCGATTATGTCCGCGATGTCTTGGGGGATGCATCCAGTGGTTCCTGCTTGGAATCAGCCGTTGATCGTTGAAATCGATCCCCCAGTTGTAACAGTAGCGGTAACAGCAACAGATTCACGGCCAATCCGCCTGCGATGGCGACACTGACCATTACGCCAAAGTAGATCAAGGGAACGAAATGGGACGTTGCCAGCACTAGAAAGCCGAGGATTAACGCGATGTTGGAATAGAGCAATGGTTGCCGGACTTCGGTTTGCACATGCTGCAGGGCCGTCGGAAAATCTTGACCCGAACGGCGAGCGCGAAGAAATGCCGAAAGATAGAAAATACTGTCGTGAATCGTCAGTCCCATTGTATCGCTCGAAATCATGGCCGTTCCGATGTTGACCGGAATATTGAGCCAACCCATGCCACCCAGCAGTAAGACGATCGGTATCACATTCGGTACTAGCGATACGATTCCCATCCACAGACTGCGATAAGCAATCGTCATGATGGTCACGAGACTGATGGTTCCCAAAATCAAATCGGTCCATTGGTCGTGTAGCAGACTTTCGATCAGGAAGGTCAACAATACAAACAGGCCGGTCACTTTTGCTTCCGGAAATTCGGCACGAGCCATTTCACCGACACGTTCGATCAGTTGTTGTTTGTCCTCAGAAGACTGGCGCTCATAGGAACGCAGCATGATCCGCATGCGACCGGCTTTTGGGTTGTAAAGACTCGGAAGGAATTCGGGTTGAATGCGATTCAACTGGACGGATTTTGCTGCGAGGGTCCCGGAAAGCACCGGAATTTGTGGGATCAGATCCAGGCCGTCTGTCACGGCCAACACTTTAGTCAGGGCAGGCCCCTGTTGACCGGTGATCGTGCGCAGACGTTCCGCTAACCGGCGAACTTTTTCCAGATGCTCTTCCTGCAAACTGTCGGGGGCAGGGAAGTTCACTTCCCAGGCACCCGCTCCCCCCAATCGCGTTTCAAGGAAATCCAGACCTTTGACGACGGGACTGTTCGATCGGAAGTTCTTGCTGAAGTCCGTTTCGATCCGCAATCGAAACAGGCCAAAGGTTCCGGCGATCATCAGTGCTGCACAAGTGATCGAGACTTGCCACGGGTGTTGCAGCACCCAGTGGGAAAGGCCTTGTAACGATTGATTGACTTCCTTATCCCCGCGAGGACTGGGCAAGGCCGCTCGTTCGCGTCCCAGCAGGAATCCTCCCGGTAATACCAGCACCATCGCGACCAGGACCAGCAGCGAACCAATGACCATTGTCAGTCCGAACGAACGCACGGGATGCAAGTGGCTGGATAATTGAGCTCCGAAGCCAGCAGCTGTCGTCAGACAGACCCAGAAGATGTCCATGCCGATGATGCGAATCGTCTGGCGAAAAGCGTTTTCGCGATCGGCTTGTTCACGCATTTTGCGGTAATACAGCGACATATAGACCACCGTCGAAACTCCGATGATCGTCACCAGCGACCCGAGAATAGAACTGACCATGCTCAATTGCATCTTGCTTTGAAACAGAACAGCCTTCGTCCAAACGATGGCCAGCTGCACGATTACAAACGGCAGCACGACGGCACGTAGGCTTCGAAGGAAAAAGAGGATGACCAGAATCAGCAGTCCCGACGCCGCCCACCCCATCCATTCGCCATCTTCCTCGGCATAGCGAAACATGTCATGGACCAGCACCGGCTCACCGACCACAAACGTGTGAATCGTCTGCTCGTCTGCGATGCGATGGATTTCTGCCAGCGTCTGAGCGCGGGGCACCGGCGAATGTTGCATGTCGATCAACCGCAGGGCGATGGCCGTAGTCTGATCGTCGGGGCCGAGCAGGACGCCCCGACTGAATTCAATTAATTGATCGCGACGACTTTTGAAAAAGGGCAGTTTGGAGATCGCCAGGGTGCGAACAAGATTCTGAATGCTGTCAGGAATGACCCCCTGAATACCTGCCAGCCGTTTTGCCAATTCCGAGACGCGAGACTGTCCAGCGTCAGTGAACAATTCGGGGTCGGTATAAGCCACAAATACGAATTCGTCGCCGCCAAACCAGGACTTTCCTTCGACGTAGTCTTTCAGTCGGATATTCTGAGAGGCGTACAATGATTCGATTGATTGATCGAACGTCAGCCGCCGCGACGGATCAATGGCGAGTACGGTGATCACAACCGCGACCAGGAGCAAGAGGCGATGGCGTTTCACGAGGAAATCCACCAGTCGGTCGATAGCTCGAGGCGGCATGAACAATCTTCCCCGCGGAAACAGGTCGTAAATCGATAACGACGCAACGACAAATGAATGCGAAACCAGAACGTCGAGATGGTCGCATGCGAATAAGACGCGGGAGCATAACACAGAGTTTCCCGAACGTCAGCACACCACGGGTGTAAACCGCAGCGGGTTTGTCTAGATGATTTCGGAAACTAACCGGCTCGCTTTAGCGTCTGGGCGTCGAATAGCCGCTGATAGTGAGGGCAGGTCTTCAAGACGGTTTCGTGCGTTCCAAAAGAAATCACGCGTCCCTGATCCATGACCAAGACGTGGCTGATGCAATCGAGCAAACTGGGGGTCATGGCGTGAGTGACGATGAATGTCGTCCGCTCTCGCGTAAATGTGTGCAAAGTTTGATGAATGCACTGCTCGCTTTGAGTATCGATGGCGGAAGTTGCTTCGTCCAAAATCAAAATGGCAGGATCCCGCAGGATCGCCCGGGCTAGGGCAATGCGCTGCCGTTGGCCTCCCGACAGTCGATGTCCTTTGTCTCCGATTTGGGTTGCGAAACCTTCCGGCAACTGAGTGACGAAATCGGTGACGAACGCCTTCTCGGCTGCGGATTGCAGTTCTAGATCGCTGGCGTTTGGCTTTCCGTAGCGGATGTTCTCGGAAATCGACCAGTCAAATAGCAACGTATCTTGTGTGACAACACCGATTTGGTGTCGCAATAACGTGAGGTCGACTTCTTTTAAATCAACGCCGTCAATTCGCACGGACCCGTCATGCGGATCAAAAAAACGGGGCAGTAAGTTCACCAAAGTTGACTTGCCACAACCATTTTCGCCAACCACCGCCACTGTGGCACCGAAAGGGATTGTCACAGAAATGTCGTCGAGCGCCCGTCGGCCGGGTTCATCGGAATTCGTTTGGGCATAGTGGAATGTCACCCGGTTGAACTCGATTGAATCATGATGGCGGCGGATTGATTTTGCGGTCGGAGATGTCTTTACGAGGGAGGCTCGATCCATCCAGGCAAATACGCGTTCGCACGCCGTAGCCGATTTTTTAAGTTTAGAATACATCCCCGACAGCTTGCGTCCGGGGTCCAGCACACCGGCCATATAGGCGTAAAGAATTGCCAGATCCGATACGGTCATTTGCTCGGAAGCCAGTTGCACGCCCCAAATTGATGTCTTGTGTCGAAGGACCAGGTAGGCACCCGGCAACGAAGCAACAAACACCGCGCACATTGCCAGAAATTCCACCGAGGGGCTGACCAGCACATCGATCCGAAGAATACGCATGGCCTTTTCGTAGTAGCTGCGATGCTCGGCTGACAAGCGGCGGCGGTGCAGGCGTTCATTGCGAAAGGCCTGAACCGTACGCAGTGACAAAAGCGTCTCTTCGAGCACTCGATAAAGTCGCGACATGCTTTCCATCTGTCGCTGGGCCGCTCGTTTCAATTTCTTGCCCAGTCCTCCAAACAAGACACCCAGCAACGGAGCGCAGATGAATGACAACATCGTTAGCCGCCAATTGGCATTGAACGCGCACCAGATACAGATCGCGATCTTCAGCGGTTCGACAACCACCTTGCTACCGAGTAGCAACAATCCATGCGCGACTTGCGACAGGTCAAACGTGAATCGCGACATCAATCGAGGTGTGGTTTCGAGTGCTAACGTCTGTTGATCGAGCCTGAGCGTGCTGCGGAATAACTGTTGTCGCAGTGATTGCATGACGCGCTGGACGACGCTGCCAATAGAGACTTCCTGGAAAAACGAGCAGGTTTCTTTGAAAAACGTCAAGATGAGTAGCAGTCCCAGCAGAAAAGCCAAATAGTTGAACCGGTCTGTGGGCACCCATGGCGAGATATTTGTCTCCAGCCATTGGAAGTTTTGCTCGTTCCACTTGGCTTGTGTCAAATCCGCCCGCGAGCGAGATTGCTCGTTCTGAAGTCGTTTTTTGTCGCTGTCCGTCGCAGTGGTCTTCCATTGCGGGGTGTTCAACTGGACATCAATGACTTGGATATGTGTTGTTTCGGCAGCGATCGTCTTTTTGGCAACTTGCAGCTCCGCCAGGATGTGCTGATCAAAGTTTTTTCCCTCAAGCATCAGCTTCATGGTCGGATAGATCAGCCATAGCTGTGCGACAGTGAACAGCGCAGCTCCGATCGACAGTCCTACCGACGCAATAAGCGTCCGGCGCTGTCTGGCTACAAACGGGAGCAAACGAGCAAGACTTTCCACAACGACATCCCTGTCTATTCAGTCGAGAGGCGGATTAGACACGGAACTTACGCGAAGGTCCAGACCAGCGCAACACCGAGTGGAACAGGAGCGTCGTCGTCGATATTTCGGAGTGAAAACGTGCCCGTGCTTCGGCGACGCGCGGTGAAGCTGAATTTGGTCTTAAATCGTTGGCCGACTGTAACTTCGCGAAAGAGAATGGATGGGCCGGAGCAAAGAACAAGGTTGCTTCAAGCGAGATTTTCGGGTATTGAAGTAGGTTATCAATCCTGAAGGCGATCTGTGCGACCATCCGGCGGGGCGACCGTCGTTCAGGGAATTGGTTTCACATCTGGCAAAACTCAATGGACAAGCTCATTCGTCATGGTTTTCGTTGTTAAAAGTCACGTTTCACGAACTAACAGGTGAAGCCGTGAGTAGTGAACGGTGGACACAGCTGGCGCTGATTGACGTACCCGTCAACCTTGTGTTGCTGGTCGAAGACGACGCGGATTCGGCGAGCATGTCCAAGTTGATTCTTGAACGAAATGGGATGACAGTCAAAATCGCCAAAGACGGCGGTCAGGCGCAGTCGGCATTTGTGATGCAAAAGCCGGATTTCGTGATCCTGGATTTGATTTTGCCGGGCGAGTCTGGCTTCGAGATCTGTGATCGCCTGAAACATTTCGATAACACGATTCCTGTTTTAATTTTTACCGCGATTGATAGCGATGAATCCCGAGCATTGGCCAAGCGAGTCGGGGCGGATGAATATTTGACGAAGCCTGTCTCACCCGAGCGACTAGTCGAGACAATTCATCGCGTGGCCAAGTCTGTTTGGTCTAAATCACGACTTGAAGAGCCAAATGAGTCGGATCGGGTCCGATTTTCTTGTATTTGCGGCAAACGTTTTCGCGTCAGCGCGGCCCATAAAGGCCGAAGCATGACATGTCCCCAATGCGGAGAGCCAATGACCGTTCCTCACAAGACAAGATAATTGCGCTATTCGGGGATTTCATCGTATGGTGATTGAATCCCGGGCGCCATCGAGTTGGTATTCATCAATTGAGTTTCGACATTGTAAGATCACGAAGTTCGGCGCTGAAAAGGTGAGAGGTCGGAAACAATGGCAGAACTGATTATTCAATCGGGTAAACTCAAGGGAAAGCGTCTGGCGCTGCCTTCGAAAGAGATGGTCGTGGGCCGCGACGACGATTGCGATCTACGGATCGCGTCCAGCCTTGTCAGCCGCAAGCACTGCATCCTGAAAAGTTCTCCTGAAGGAATTCTGGTCACAGATCTCTCCAGTCAAAACGGGACCCATATTAACGATATCCCGATCACCGAACCGACATTGTTGCGGGAGGGGGACCAGTTGCGAATCGGCGCTACCGTTCTGGCGGTTCCCTCGTCCACAAAATCCAAATCCACTCCTGAGAGCCAGCCACCAAAGATTTCCGAGGCTGACATTGCCGACTGGTTGACCGAATCGGCTTCGACATTTTCGGGTGCCGATACGGCCGTGATTGGAACCTTTCCGCCGTCTGCGTTGACTCCGGCTCCCACACCCGTTCCGCCGACAAATGCATCAGCGCCGAAGCCGCACCCGATACCCCATTCGTCGAAAGTTCTTTCCGTGAAGGATGAGGCGGCAATCGTGATCCGAAAGCATTGGGAAGCGGTCAAAGCGAAGCTCAAGAGTTGATCAACGTGCCCTCGGGATTCTCTCCGAGCGCCCGCGTTAGTTTCTGTCATCTGTATGTCGTGCTGATGAACTTGGCGTGGCGTTCATGAGTCGTCGCTGAATTTCTCAGTGCGGATGCTGGCCGCTCAGTCGGTCCAATTGTCCTTGGACAATGGCCATGTCGTGACGGCTGTGTTTCGCGGATTGCCCGGGATGTGCCATTCGTCGCCGCGACTTCCCCGACAATTGCTGGTGATTGGTTCCTCCGTTCCTCCCTCCGTTGCAATCCGATTGGATTGATATTCTAATTGTCTTAAGAGTGTCACAGCGATTGTCTCGATATTATTTTGAACAAGGATTTGATCGTGAAGCGTGGTGCGTTTACGCTCGTCGAGCTTTTGGTCGTGATCGCCATTATCGCGGTTTTGATCGCTCTGCTTCTGCCCGCCGTCCAACAAGCGAGAGAAGCCGCTCGGCGGATGCAGTGCAAAAACAACCTCAAGCAACTGGGAGTGGCGCTTCACAACTACGAGAGCTCCATCCAGACGTTTCCGCCGAATCTGATCCCGGGGGATAATTTCGACTACAGCGCCGGAAACTGGGGGGTGTTGGCTTATCTCAGCCCCTACCTCGATCAAACGCCGATCTACAATTTGATGAACTTGAACGCACCGACCTATTCCGCGACATACCCGTACAACATTGCCGATCCCAATAACGCCAAGGCAGCAAGTTTCATTATTCCCATGTTTCTCTGTCCGAGTGACAAAGCGCAATCATTGGGAGGAGACTATGGCGTGACTTCAATGGGACCGTCGAACTACTGCGCCAACATGGGGTCTGGAATTAACGCCTACGGCGGCCAACCGGCCAATGGATCTCCTTACAACGCCGACGGAGTCATGTATGCCAATTCGCATGTTCGGATGGCCGATATCTCCGATGGAACGAGCAGCACTGCCTGCATGTCGGAAAGTACGCTAGGCATCAGCGGAGTTCTTTCGGGACCTGCATCGAGCCTGACCGTTCCGACATCGAAAATTTACGCCTACCCAGCGTACACGACGACCTCGTTGGATGACGCGACATGTGCCAGTGCAACGACCTGGAATGAAGCGGACCCTCGCCAATTTTTGTGGTATTCGGGTGAAATCCGCAACACGTCGTATAACCACTACTACACCCCGAACGACAAGCGGTGGGATTGTCTGACAAATTCGATCTCCTTGGGGTTTACTGCCATCGGCTGGAAGGCTGCTCGCAGCATGCATGTCGGTGGGGTTCATTTGCTCCTGTGTGATGGTTCGGTGCGATTTGTCAGTGACACCGTTAACGCCACGACTTGGGCTTCTTTGTCGACACGAGCGGGAAGCGAAGTCATCGGCGAATTCTGATCTTTGATTGTTGCAGCTGTCGTGAGTCTTGTCTTTTGTATTTGATTTTTGAAAGCCATCGGATGACGGCACTCGTTGATTGCGGTGAAATACTGACCGCCGATCAAGTACGCGAATACGAGATACATGGTTTTCTCGTATTGCGAAAGTTCTTCCATTCGGGAGAGATGCGCAGCCTGTTGGAGGATTCTGAACGTCTCCTACAACGCGAAGATTTGATCAGCCCTCACAATCTTCGCTGCCGCTATATGGACCACCATCAGACAGGTATGCCCTTGTTTGAGGTGTTTGATCCGGTGAACGATATCTCGCCCGTCTGCGAACGTTTCAGTCGTGATCCACGCATCTTGTCGGTGCTCGCACTCCTTTATGGCGAACCGGCATGTTTGTTCAAAGATAAGCTGATTTTCAAGCCGTCGGGCGCCTTGGGTTACAAATTGCACCAGGACATTCCGCTGGCTTGGAAGGGCTTTCCGAGAACATTTCTAACGGTGCTGATTCCAATCGATCCCAGCTGTGAAGAAAACGGTTGTACGGAAGTCTTCTCTGGTTACCACGGCGATTTCCTTTCCCGTGATGCCAGCGTTTACATGCTGTCCGATGATGTCGTCGATAACAAACGCGGTACGCCGCTGGTGCTCGACCCCGGTGATATCGCCATTTTTCATGGGCTGACACCTCATCGTTCTGCTCCCAACCGCTCGGGTCAGATGCGGCGTGTTTTTTATGTCAGTTACAATGCTCAATCGGACGGTGGTGACCAGCGCGAGGCGCACTATGCCGAATTCCGCGAGCGCATGGGTGGTCATCGTCAGTCGTTGACGAATGAACCCCTGTTTTTCCGATAGTTGTCGTTCTGATTGATCTTTTCGAGTTCACGCATGTCGCGACATTTTTCGTTTTTTCGCTCGCCCGCCTATGGATGGGTAATCGTGCTGCTGGCGGCGATGGCCATGATCGCCACGCTGCCAGGACGTACGCACGGACTGGGAATGATCACCGAGCGATTGCTGCAGGATTCGTCGTTGCAGCTCGACCGTGCCACCTTCAGTTACATCAATTTGGGCGCGACATTGATTGGGGCATTGTTCTGCTTTCCCGCCGGTTGGATGCTGGACCGATTCGGAATGCGAATGACGTCATCAGTGGTTGTGGGGCTACTGGGGGTGGTGGTCATTGCGATGACGCATGCTGTGGGCGTGGTGCAATTCGCAATTCTGATTAGCTTAACCCGTGGATTGGGGCAGAGCGCCTTGTCCGTCGTCAGTATTTCGATGACAGGTAAGTGGTTTCGATCACGCCTTCCTCTTGCAATCGGCCTTTACTCGATGCTCGTCTCTGTCGGATTTACTTCCGCGTTTGTGTGGGGTTACCGCCAAAGTGAAGCAGACTGGCGAACACAGTGGGGACAATTTGGAGGCCTCCTACTTTTCGGTCTGGCACCGTTGTTTTTACTGTTGGTTGGGTCGGCTCCGGATGAAGCGCAAGAACCTCTTTCCCAGGATGGTCTGACCGATCAAACCGACTTTACGTTTTTAGAAGCATTGGGAACACCGGCGTTCTGGATGTTCGGCATTGCTACTTCGCTCTACGGCTTGGTTGCATCTGGAGTGTCGCTGTTCAACGAGTCGCTGCTCGTCGAACGAGGATTCGAAAAGGATGCCTTTTACAAATTGGGCATGATGACGACTGCCGTTGGTCTGGCCAGCAACTTGTTGACGGGCTTGTTAGCCACTCGAGTCCGAATTTCGACTTTGGCAGCTGTGGCGATCAGTCTGCTTTCGGCCGCGTTGCTCGGACTGCCATTTGTGAATACCTATTCCACACTCGTGACGTATGCCGTTGTTTATGGCTGTGCTGGTGGAATGGTCACCGTTCTGTTTTTCACGATTTGGCCCAAGCTATTTGGTCGCAGCCATCTTGGCCGAATCCAGGGGGCAGCCCAGATGATGACCGTCGTTGCTTCGGCCGTGGGGCCGGCCTTCCTGGCAGAAGTGAAAGTTCGGACGGGATCTTACCTGCCTTCAATCGTGGCGTTGGGGCTTGTTGCTGCTGTTTTGGCGGTGGCGATTGCCGTCGTTCCGCTCCCACGACGGGAACCCGAAGAACAATTGGGGCCGGTTCTCGAGCCGGCTGTGAGTTCTTAATTTCTCAAGACATCGTACAATTACCCTCCCTTGGAATAGATATCACTCAGGAAGGCCTTCCATGGTCCGATTTCATCTTTCGCTGAACGTTTCTAATTTGCCGAAAGCGGTCAAATTTCTTGAAGGGGTACTAGGCATTCCCGCTGCGAAACAGCGCCTTGATTACGCCAAGTTTGAATTGGATTCACCGCCACTCGTTCTGTCGCTGGAACCGCGATCGCCTTCGACTCACGGCTCATTGAACCACGTGGGTTTCCGCTTTCCCGATTCCGAGGCGCTGGTTGCGGCTCAGGGGCGGCTGGAAGCAGCGGGCGTTGCGACGCAACGTGAAGAGGGTGTTGAATGCTGCTATTCCCGGCAAACGAAATTCTGGGTCCACGATTTGGATCAGCGATTGTGGGAGTTCTATACGCTGGATGAAGATCTCGATCACCGCGGAATGGGGCAATCTCTGGAAGAAATGGTCGGTGACGAGGCGGCATCACAGATCGTTTGTCAACATGAACCGGTGGTCTGGGAACATCGAATGTACGAACCATTCAATCCTCCCCTAACGAACTGCGATGAAGTTCGCCTGCGAGGTTCGTTTAATGTGCCGGTTTCCAATGACGAAATGCGGTCTCAACTCGCCCAGGCATTTGACACGCTGCGGCCTAGCGGGCAGGTGACTGTTCACATTTTGACGTCGGAAGAGCCGATCGCTGGTGATTTGCAGCTGCCCGGTCCTGCGGCTTATGTGAAATATGTCCCCGTGAGAACCGATTTGTTGGCCGCGATCGAAGCAGCGGGATTTGTCGACGTGCAATTGTCGACGTTCCGTTCTGGGGCCTGCTTCGAACACGAGGGAATACCACTGCGGGAAACTCAGATCGTTGCCAAGCGACCTGGTAGGGTCTCGTCGGATCTTTGTAACGTAGTGTTCAAGGGACCGTTCCTGAATGTGACCGATGACGAAGGAAACACATGGCGACGGGGTGAAGCTGTGAGCATTTCGCGTAGTCGCTGGGCCGCTTTGCAGCAAACATCCGTAGCGGATCTCTTTGTCCTGTTGCCCGAAACGGCTTCCGTCAGTCATTGCGGTGTGTAGAATCCTGCTATCAGCAAGGAATGGCCGGTCGAATTGTGAATTCGTGTTGTGGATCATGGTTGGGGGATCTGTTCCCGTTTTTTCCATCCCAGTGGGACCGGTGCATTTCTTGGAAAACGACAACTTTCAATCGAAAACCTGTGCTGATCAATTGAAGGCCCTCAGCGAACCACTAAGGCTGAGGATGGTTGACGTGTTGCGCCATGGCGAAATGACCGTCGGCGATATCGCGGAATTTCTCGAAACAGAGTTGGTGACCGTGTCACACCACCTGCAGATTCTCAAGAACGCTGGGCTAGTCGAAGCGGAACGCGATGGCCGCTTCGTCGTCTATCGCTTGCGAAACGACCTGCTGCAGAAAGCCGATCAAAGCTGTAAACAGTTCCTGAATCTCGGCTGTTGTCGGATCGAAGTCCCTGACAAGAATTCCGAATAGTCCATTGTCGACGGGCAATGCCGAAAACTGTTTCGAGTCAATGCGGCGCTGGAACGCGGGGCTTGTTGACATCCCAAAGATCACCGAGTTTCGTTGCCGCTACGATCGACTTCTTGGTGTTGTTTCACCGGCTTGAAACGGAGTTCAGAGTTCCGGCCGAAAGACTGTCTTCCAGTCGCTTTGCTTTTCTCAAAATCGATCGGGATTGAGCAGCTTGTCCATTTCTGGCGTCTTCATGTTCTCGGGAGTCGCCAGGAATTCGCCGGTGCCGATTCGCTTTTCCACGGGTTGGCCGCGAATCGCTTTCACGATCGCCATGACGGACTGATACCCCATTTTGACGGGATCTTGTAGAACGATTCCGTGGCAGGAACCGTCGTTCATGGCGCGAATCAGATCTTCGCTGGAATCGAACGCGATGAACTTCACTTTGCCAACGAGTTGAGTTTCTTTAATCGCAATCAGGACGCCGTTTGCGTTAGGTTCACAAACTGCAAAGATCCCGTCCACACTACTTCGATATTTGCCGAGGATCTGCGTGGCCTTATCCAGCGATAATTCCGGCGTTGTTCCGGCATACTCATTGGACGAAATGACGTTAATCTCGGGAAAGCGAATCTTCAATGCGTCCAGGAATCCTTCTTCGCGCTGTTCGGTACTTTCACTACCGGAGTTGTAGCGCAACAGAATCACATTTCCTTTCCCACCCAGGCATTCAGCCATTCGCTCCGCTGCGAGTTCTCCGCCCTTGCGGTTATCCGTGGCAACATAGCTCGCGATGTTTGATTCATCCTGCAGAGCGCTATCAAAGATGACCACGGGAATGCCCACTTCCACGGATTCTTTGACGGGGCCGATCAGTGCCTGTTTATCGAGTGGCGCCAGGCAGATGCCATCGACCTTACTGGTGACGAAGTCTTGTACGACATTCATCTGGCCATCTCGATCGTTTTCGAGGAGCGGCCCCTTCCACAGAATCTCGACCTGGCCCAATTCCTTGGCTGCCTGTTCCGCACCGGCGTGGACCGATTTCCAGAAAACGTGTGTCGTTCCTTTCGGTATCACTGCGATGCGTAGCTTCTTAACGGTCTGTCCCTCGGGTGTATTGTTTGGAGTTTTCGAAGATGTCGTTGGATTTCTGTTTTCCGAACACCCCGCGAAAATACAGAGACAAACCGCCGAAGCGAGCAGGTGTCGCATGAATGAATTTCCGGATGAAATGAGTGATGTCACAAAAGCCCGGCAAGGGTGGAGATGAGCATTCCAGCGGGGCCGGGCGCCTCACCGCCAGTCCACATCGTTGCGATGCCACCCCACAGAACCGTAATTGTGACCGCCATCACTAGCGAAGCACAAGCGATCGGTGCCACCGCTGCCAGGCCCCACGCCGGTTCGAGCGGTGTTGCGCGGCGTTTTGCGACCGGCGCGGCGACATCGCCTTCACTGACGTCCTCGTCTTCCACACTTTCGGCAAGTGAAACCGCTTCAACTCCAAAGTCCTCGTCGGACGCGTCGAGTACTTCCTCTCCTGCCTCGGCAAACTCGTCGTCGAAATCGCTGATCGCGGCCGCGTCAAGGTCTTCCGAGATATCCAGATCTTCCACTTCCAGGGCCTCGTCCAATTGGAACGCCTCGCTGAGGTGGAGCGCTTTATCGCCCGATGATTTCTTCGATTTACCGCGATCAACGACGGTCGCGGCGGTATCGGACGAGAAATCGTCATCGTCGAAATGCATTTCCATCGTGTTGTCGCTGTCTTCCAGGCTGACGTCGAACGCGGAATCTCGCATCTCGGGATCGGACAGATCCATCGTGGTAGTCTGGCTTCCATCGTGAGATGCCGACGCAAACTGCACCGCATCGGTATCGACGAAAGTGGCGTTGGCATCGTCGCTATCGTCTTCTAATGCGATGCCACTGTCGGCGACTGCATCGAGACGAATACCACTGTCAGTTGCTTCGAGCATGATTCCGCTGTCGGAGGTCTCGTCCTCGAGCGATATGCCGCTGTCATCATCTGCTAGTCCGAATCGGATGCTGCTGTCTTCCTGAAGGTGATCAAAAGTGATATCGCTGTCCTTCTTTGCTTCCAATCCGATGCCGCTGTCTTCATCGGTTTCGGCCAGAGAAATGCCGCTATCGGCCATCGAACTGTCCAATGAAATCCCGCTATCGGGATCCAGCCCTTCGATTTTGCTGTCGTTGACCAACGCCGCCAATGCAATATCGCTGTCGTCGGGCAGTGAGGACAATGCGATGCCGCTGTCGACCTCGGACTGTTCGAGCGAAATGCTGCTGTCCTCGGATTCTGTTTCCAGCGAAATGCCGCTATCGGGATCCAGTCCTTCGATCGCAATGTCGCTGTCGGAAGCCGGCGTGTGCAACGCAAGTCCGCCCTCGAATTCGGATTGTTCAAGCGTAATGCCGCTGTCGTCGGATGTCTCGTCGATGGAAATACTGCTGTCCGCATTCAACAGGTTCATGGCGATATCGCTATCAGTTCCAGCGCCTCCTCGTAGGAACTCGCTCTCGGATTCCGATTGCTCGATGGAAATGCCGCTGTCGAGCGATTCGTTGTCCACCAAGATACCACTGCCCGAACTTGGCTCGACGAGTGTGATGTCGCTGTCATTCGGCGACACGTGCAACACGATGTCGGATTCTCCTCGCGGGGATTCAATTGGTGCGACTTCGTCATCCTCAGCAGATTCCAGAGTAATACCGCTGTCCTCTTCTTCGATTTCGAAATCGTCCAGTTCTTCCTTTTCCAGATCTGCGGTTGGAGAAGCGGATTCCGCAACCTCTTCGACGCCGACCGATTCCAGTGAAATTCCTGGATCAGAAGATTCCAGCTGAATATCCTCGCTTTCGTCTTCCATTGCGGGTTCAGATGAAACGGGGGCGGCAGCAAGTGACGCAGGTTCGGCTGTAAATTCCTGAGCGGCCCCCAATCGGATCGGACTATCTGACAGATTGATGTCGCTGTCAGGGGCCTTCGCCAAGATCGCCGCAAAGTCTTCGGCCAAATTACTCGTTTGGGAGGCCGAAGGTTCGACGGCCGGCAGTGACAGCCGCACATCGCTGTCACTATCTTTTTTCTTCGCAGAGGATTGTGTTGATGCCGCTTGATGTCGATCGTCGGGCAGTCCGATCAGAATCACATCGCTGTCACTCGCTTCCAGGTCCACAGGAGGAGTTGGTTTGGGGGGGGCGGCCGAAGTCGCAGGTGAGGCGAGCTGGACATCGCTGTCACTTTCAGGCTTCTTTGTCGTGGGGATGCCTTCCGAGGCCGTCGGGGTGGGGACGGTCCGAGGCACTGCGGACGAGGCTTTGACATCCGGCACGAGCACCACATCACTGTCGCTCTTGGGCGGCTCCGGCGATTCCGTAACCAGACGAACATCGCTGTCGCTGCCAGGATTTGTAGCTTGGGGCGATTGACGCCAACTGGCTGGATCTACCAAACGGACATCGCTGTCGCTGCCCGTTCGTTTGAGATTGGTTTGATCGAAGTCCATTCGAGCATCATCGGCTACCAAGCGAATGTCACTGTCGCTTTCGTCGATTGCTCGCTTCGGCCGATTGATATTCAAATCAAAGTCCGTGATTTCGCCGGACGACTTTGCATTCGGGTCGACGGCCGACATTTCGTTCGAAGTTGCATTGGGCCGTTCAGTGCTGACGGAATCGTCGCTGTCTTCGAACCATTTCTGTGGCACCACAGGCGTTTTGGAGGCCGGCTTTTTGGAAGCCGCCTGTTCGTTAAGTGCTTCTTCATCCAATTCGAGGAACAAGACATCTTCGTCAAACTTCAGGCCGTGATCGTCTTGTTTCAGCTTGAGAAACGGCATGTCGCCTTTGTCATCGACTTGAAACATCTCACCTGCGGTTCGCGCGGTCAGCTTGCCGGCTTGAACCAACTTCGCAAAATCTTCGCTGCGATATTTGAACGTCCCCAAATCAGCCAGAGCCTGCACCTGACCGGATTCGACCAATTTGTTCAACGCGTCGGTATCGACACCGAATAATTGAAACACTTCACCGGCGGTAAGGAATCTCTTCTGATTCATGGCTCAATCTTCCCAACAACGAACAATTTGGTAATGCTGATGAATGTTACCGGGGACCGTCCGCTCGTCAGATTCAACGGGTCACCACGGTCTGTTCACGCCGCGTCCACCACCGGATTCACACCGGGGCGTTTTTCCGTTCGCGTAATCTAGGGAATCATATCCGCTTTTACCCCTGTTCACTCTAGATTAAGTCCAATAAACCCCGCTGGCCAGTAGATTTCCGGCCGAGTCCCGATTTCTCCGGGTGGCCGCCCTGCCTGCGATCGCTTCTGACCGGATGTGGTTTTTTGGCAACACTCCCTGGGCATATTTGCTCGCTGAATGGGAGCGACATCTGGAATCGCGTAAGTCGCTGCTGATGGATGCTGGCCGGCGATTCTGGTACAACAACGCCGAATTGTATGGCGGTTCGCGTTGAGCCTGCGTGGGGGTGTAACGCTCCGCGCGGATGGTGATGTTGTCCGCAAAAACCGACGAATCCTAATTGTCTGTTGAAGGAAGGCTGAAGAATGAGTGTGGCGATCTCCGCCGTGCATGCCAGAGAGATTCTGGATAGTCGCGGTAACCCGACCGTTGAGGTCGAAGTGGAACTCGAAGATGGTACCTTGGGGCGCGCCGCCGTGCCTAGCGGCGCCAGCACTGGTGCTCACGAGGCGAGCGAACTGCGCGATTCGGGCGACAAAAAGCGTTATCTGGGCAAAGGTGTTCGTCAAGCAGTCGAAAACGCGAACGAAACCCTGGCCGATGCCATCATCGATCTGAATGTCACGGATCAAGCCGCGATCGACAAGGCTTTGATCGACGCCGATGGGACTCCGAACAAGTCACGTCTGGGGGCGAACGCAATTCTGGCGTGTTCCTTGGCCTGTGCACACGCGGCCGCACGAGTCAGTTTCCTGCCGTTGTACCGATACCTCGGCGGGGTGGGAGCCAACACGCTGCCGGTTCCATTGATGAATATCATCAACGGTGGCGCTCACGCCAATAATGCCATCGATTTGCAAGAGTTTATGATCGTCCCGGTCGGCTTCGACACCTTTCGCGAAGGTTTGCGAGCCGGTGTGGAAACCTTCCACCAGTTGAAGAAGGTCCTGAACGACAAGGGCATGAGTACCGCCGTCGGTGACGAAGGCGGTTTCGCACCCAATCTCGAGAGTAACGAAGCGGCGATCCATGTCATCATGACCGCAATCGAGCAAGCCGGCTACAAACCCGGTGAACAGATTAAGCTGGCACTCGACTGCGCTTCGACCGAATTCTACGACGCCAAAACTGGTCTGTACGAGATGGACGGCAAGAAAATGAAGGCGGCGGAACTGGTTGGGATTTGGAAGACTTGGTCTGAAAAATATCCAATCTGTTCGATCGAAGATGGTTGTGCCGAAGATGACTGGGATGCCTGGAAATTGCTGACCGACGCCATCGGCAGCAACGTTCAACTCGTCGGTGACGATTTGTTCGTGACCAACACCCGACGTTTGCGGGAAGGGATTTCGAAGGGGATCGCGAATAGCATTCTGGTTAAAGTCAATCAGATCGGAACGCTCAGCGAAACGATCGATGCTGTCCAGACTGCTTACCGACACGGTTACACGGCGGTGATGAGTCACCGCTCGGGCGAAACAGAAGATACAACAATTGCCGACTTGGCCGTTGCTCTGAATACCGGACAAATCAAGACTGGTTCTGCGAGCCGAACGGATCGAATCTGCAAGTACAATCAGTTGCTGCGGATTGAAGAGAATCTGGGTTCCGATGCTCGTTACGGCGGTACGCTGTAACGACGTTGTTGACCGAGACAAAAAAGAAAAGCCCGCCAGATTCCACGAAATCTGGCGGGCTTTTGCATTCAATCGCTTTCGACTACGGACACTTAGTTCGTAGCAACCGTTGCGGCGGCGAGTGTGTCGAGAAAACCCTTCAATTGCTTGCTGCGGACCGGGTGCTGAAGCTTTCGGACGGCTTTGGCTTCAATCTGACGAACTCGCTCACGGGTCACTTTGAAAATGCGACCCACTTCTTCGAGCGTATAGGTATAGCCATCACCCAGACCGTATCGCAGTTTGATGATTTCACGCTCACGATACGTCAACGTCTTCAAAACCACGTCGATCTTGTCTTTCAACATTTCCTGCGTGGCGGAATTCACGGGACTTTCAGTGCTATCGTCTTCGATGAAATCGCCGAAGTAGCTGTCTTCACTCTCGCCGACTGGCCGATCCAAACTGATCGGATGACGAGAAATCTTCAGCACCCGTCGCGTTTCTTCGAGGCTGACGCCAGCGGCTTCGGCCGTTTCTTCGATCGTTGGTTCTCGACCCTTCTCTTGAAGCAAACGCTTGCTGACTTTACGCAGCTTGGACATCGTTTCGATCATATGCACTGGAATACGGATCGTCCGAGCCTGATCCGCGATCGCTCGTGTAATCGCCTGACGAATCCACCAGGTCGCGTAAGTCGAGAACTTGTAACCGCGGCGGTATTCGTATTTGTCGACCGCACGCATCAGTCCTGTATTACCTTCCTGGATCAAGTCCAGGAAGCTCAGGCCACGATTGCGGTACTTCTTGGCGATCGAAACGACCAGCCGTAGGTTTCCACCCGACAGCTCGCGCATCGCCTGTTCGTAAGCACCGAATCGTTCGCGGACATCTTCCAGTCGCTGACGCAACGTGTCAGGCGTTTCGAGCGTCATTTGCATCAGGTCGTGCAGTTCTTTCTGCAGGTTAGCGCGCTCATCGCGGGCCGACTTCAGATTCTTCATGCTTTCGATTTGATGCTGAATGTGATCCATTCGGTTCGAGATCTGTTCGAGCCGACGCATCGTTGGTTGCAGTCGCTGCGTACGAAGACTTAACTCTTCCAGCAGCGTAACCATCTTCCTTCGGCGACTGGCCAGGCGGTGTTGAGCGGCTTTGATCTCGGCAGCCGGAGTTCCCGGCGCCAACACCAATTCGAAATCGGCAATGCTCTTGTCGCGCAGAATCTCCAGCGTGCGCAAGTTGTGCGGCATGCGCCCGAGGATCTGATTCTTTTCCAGACCTTCGGTCACCGACACTTTGATCGTCCGATCGAACGGCAACTCACCGACGCTGACTTTTTTGAGAATGTCGATCGACTGCTTGAGTGCATAATCGCTCTCCAGTAGATGACGTCGAAATCGCTTACGTGTGATTTCGATTTTCTTGGCCAGCGAAATTTCCTGCTCGCGGGTCAAGAGGGGAATCTCACCCATCTGTGTCAGATACATTCGCACAGGATCGTCGATCCGGCGGGACTTATCCTCACCTTTGTCGGATTTGATCGGCTTGACCTTCGTCGCGCGCCGCTTCAAAAAGATTTCCGGCGTCACCGGCAGCTTCTCATCGGCGACAATTTGCATGCCGAGCTCGTCGAGCGACATGAGCAGATTGTCGAGCTTCTCCGGATTGACGGCTTCATCGGGCAGGTAGGCATTGACCTGTGAGAACGTCAGGAACCCCTGCTGTCGCCCTTTTTCGATCAATTGGTTCAAACTCAAGTCAAGTCTGTACACCTGCAACTCCTCGGAAGGATACTTTGATCCGTGTAAATTCTACTGTGGTCGGGAAGGGGACTTTTCAATAATTACAAATCTCGTTTCGCCGACACTGTTACTTTGCAGTACGTTCGCGATGGAATCGGGCAGCTTGTTCCAATACTTCGCGAGTTTCTGCCGTTAGCTTTGCCGTCTCTGACGGACGTTCGATCAGGAGACTTTTGGATGCCTGGTTCGCCTGACAGCTTCGTCGCCATTTGATTCGCTCAATCACCCGACGCAATCCCTCTTCCGCAGATTCCATGCCTGCGCTTTGAGATTCGCTCGAAGTTTTCTTGATACTTCGATGCGGTGAGTGTTCATCAACCCACACTACCAGCCGTTTCTGCTGCGGACATTCAATTCGCGAGAGCAACCGTTCGAAAGTCGGTTCAATCCCTTCATCCTGCATGTCAAAGCAAAGTGACAAAATTTCTCGCAGGGCTTCATGACCAAAGTCATCAGCACCGATCTCGCGCCGTACGGCATAAATCATATCCGGGTGTGTGAAGAGCAGTTGAAGTAATTCGCACTCCAGCTTTTCGGTGTTGTTGGCGTATCGCTGAAGTGAATCAACGGTTTGCTTGCTCACCCGTTGCTGTGGCTCGTCACCTGGATTACCTGCGCTGACTTTCCGTTCTGAAGGGCGCGCAGGAGGCGCCGTTCGTTCCGCACGAAGTTGTTTCAATCGGCGTCGAACATCGGTTTCGGGTAAACCCAGCCGCTGTGGAAGACGTCCGACCAATAAGTCTTCTTTGATAGTGTCAACGATTCCTGGCGACAAAGTTAACAGATTTAACATCCCATCCAGCACTCGTTGCCGCGCATCGACCGTCGTTTTTCCGTATCTTGTCAACAATAATCGCAGCTGGTATTCGAAAGCCTCGGGGGCTTCATTCGCCAACTCCAATAATGCGTCACCACCACGCTGATCGACGTATTCATCAGGATCCAATCCATCCGGAACCGTCAGAATTCTCAAATCGACATCCTGAGCCAGAAACCGGGGGATGGCCTTTTCCGCGGCGTCCATTCCCGCTCGATCGCCGTCAAAAACCAGAACCACCTTTTGTGCCAATCGCTTTAAAACTGTGACGTGAGATTCTGTCAGGGCCGTGCCTAACGTGGCGACCGCGTTAAGAATGCCTCCTTGATGAGCCTTCACGCAATCCGCGTACCCCTCCATCACCAAGGCCGTTCCCGTCTTTTTGATCGCGTCACGAGCGACATCCAGGGCATAGCAAACACGGCTTTTCGAGAACACGGGCGTTTCACTGCTGTTCAAATATTTGGCGTCTGGCTTGCAAGTGGAGTCGGGAAGAATTCGTCCTCCAAAAGCAACAGTGCGTCCCCGTTCGTCGTGAATCGGAAACATCACTCGATCAACGAACTGATCGTAATAACCGTTACCACCCTCACGCTCCTTCGCCAGCGAGGCACGGACGAGCAATTCGACATCGAAACGCCCCTTGGCTCGCTGAAGTAGCCAATCCCAGCTTTCCGGGTGGAATCCGAGTTTGAATTTCGCGATCGAGGAGTGATTAAAGCCACGGCTCTGGAGATAATTCCGGGCTCGCTCGGCAATAGCCGTCGATAGCAAACAGTGATGAAATTCCTGCTCGGCCCATTCAAGCACGTCGTAGAGATGCGGCTTGTCCTTGGATTCGGTAGGGCCACGTCGCAATGTCGCCGGCAACTCGAGAGACGCCCGTTTGGCCAGCAATTCCAGCGTTTCGCGAAACCCAATGGAATCTTGTTTCATTACAAACGAGAAACAATCGCCACCTTCCCCACACGACCAGCACTTATAAGTTTGTCGTTCAGGATTGACGGTGAACGACGGATTACGATCGTCATGAAAGGGACAAAGCCCTTTGAAGTCGCGTCCTTTGGGATGCAATGCCACTGATTCGCCGATCAGTCGTACAAGGTCCGTACGCGAGCGAACCAGCTCTTTGAACTCATCAGAAGATGCATTCAACGTCATCCGTAATTTCCCGTCATTTCCGTCTTGAGTTCAAAACGCAATCACACTCAGCTGACATTGGAACGAGCAGTTTGCCACAGGCCTTTTTCGAATGCCCCCAACCAAATTTCGCAAGGGAATTCAGAACAGCATAGCTCGACGGGGACGACCAGAGATTCCGATTCTGAAAGAACGCTGCTTTCCAACGTCACACAGCAAAACCCATCGCTGATGTCGGTTGCTAAATGCAGACACGTCGATCCAAGCCGCTGTGGTCTAGACGGGGCACGTCCGGTGATCGACCAAAACGAAGCGGAGAATCGGTATATGCCTCGGAATTGTAACCAGCCGAATCTGTCAGTCAAGGGCCGCGCGGGGCTGATTAAAAGTTGCTGGGCGACACAAGTGGTTAAATGATGGTGTGTTGTGTCTTGTGTCTGTTCGCGCGTTGCCGATTTTGGTCGTGCTGTCGTTTGAAAAACCAAGTGTCCACTGTTAGGTCAACACCCTAAGAAAATAGGGCGGCGGTAATGGGAACACCAGGAAGATTCGGCCGATACCTTACGGTTCGATTTTGAGTAAACCAGCAGGGCCTGTTGTGATAGCCATGATACAGGCGTTCGGTTGCTCTTTCGTCGAAGCGAAATCGATTGTCGTTACTTCGTCCTTCGGATGTGGATTGGCAATTTCGGTAATGAAAAATTGTAATTCGCCAGGTGGATTCGATTTGCTCATCGAGTTCTTTCCTCGCCACACGCGCTTTGATTTGGGGTCACTCAGTTCTTCGGGTTCGCCGGTTCTGACGAACCAGTCCCGGACATGGGTTCCGTAACAAATGTCAGCTGTGGTCGGATCTCCACTGACATAGTGAAACGTTAGTCGTGCTATGGGAGTTCCCTGGGGCGCCGAGTGGAATGTGGCGTGATAGAGGTACAGGGCCTCGAATTTCCGATCGATCTGGACGTCAGTGACATATTCAGGGTTGTTGTGACCTCGACCCGCATTGATGCTACCCCACAGAGTCATTCGGCCGCCAATTTCCAGGGGAACATTGCCGAACGTCTGTTTACCTCGCGGAACGTCCCGCCAGGGATGGCCTCCGTCTCGATCAAATCCATCGGCGGAGGAATGGTAATAATAGGTCAGATCGAGTGGTTCCGCCTTGAGATTCGCGGAGTCCGTTGTTGCTGCCGTGTCAGTAGTTGATGAAGTGGTTGCGGTTCCTTCAGGGACATCGGCTGGTACGTCAACTTTTTCAATTTTTTCTGCGGGGATAGCGGGGACAGCCGAATCGGTTGTAGCGATTGCTTCTTGCGGCAGACCTGATTGTTGCGGAGCTAATTCTGAAGCGGCGGTTGTCGCCGGTGGGGAAACCGGTTGAGCACAGCCAGCGATGACGAACAAGAAAAGACCCCCGAGATTCAAGCTGATTTTCATCCTGATGTTCCAGTGAAGTGGAGGGGAACTGGCGCTCGGGATGATCCCGTATTGAGACAGTTGAACGCAAGGCATCGAACACGGATTTTTCTTGAGTGGAGCATCTCGAAGTGCCTGTTATGGAATGTCACGCGGCACTAGATCGATCGACTCCATCACCGCTGACCCTCGCCTTGGCAATCACCTTGTGAGAAGATGCGACAATTGACCTGAAGCCACTAACAACATGGATTGAACGGACCGCAAAAGTTGGCCACCATCAACCGCTCGCAATTCGTCTTTCGCAGTTTATGGCACTATTGGCGGACCAATCTCGCTGTGTTGCTGGGTGTCATCGCGGCCACGGCTGTAATGGGAGGTGCGCTGATCGTCGGCGATTCCGTAAAAGCCAGCCTGCGTCAGTTGACGATTGAGCGATTGGGAAAGATCGACGACGCTCTCAGCGGTTTCCGGTTTGTAAGGGAACAATTGGCGTCCGACATCGCGGCCAAGGGTGGCGAACAATTGGTCGGAACCGGTCTTGAGGATTTTTCCCCTGCGATTGTGATGCAAGCCGCGCTGCAGGCGAGATCCGGCGAATCCGTACGGCGGGCGGGGCAAGTGAATGTTTACGGATTCGATGATCGTGCCTGGTCACTTGTGGAATCCGGCGGTGTCAAGGCACCTCGCGGAACGAACGTGGTTTTGAATGCACGAGTTGCCGCCGAGATTGGTGTGCGGGTGGGGGATGAAATCACTGTCTGGATTGAGCTGCCTAGTATGGTTCCCCGCGACACGTTGATGGGGAACAAGGATAACGACTCACAAGAAATCAACTTGAAAGTTTCTGAGATCGTTCCGGAAACGAACGGTTTGTCGCGACTCGGTCTTCTGCCCTCGCAGGCATTACCCCTGAACGCTTTTGTTGATCTGCGTGTCTTGCAGGAACGACTGGAACTGGAAGAAGTCAAGCCCACACGGCGAGATCCCGCTGGCAAGGCCGCTCAGGTCAATGCGATCTTCGTTCATGACAATAGTCCGAAGCATGCGACACCAATCCAGCAGAGTTCGGCTTTAACCGACGCACTGAAACGGGCGTTAACACTCTCTGATCTGAATTTGCGTCTCGTGGATAATTCTTCGATCAATGGGATCGTTCTCGAATCCGAACAAATGATTTTGGAGGACAAACTTGTCGATGCCGCTCAAAGAACGGCGCGTGACATGAAGTTGGTCACCGCTCCGGTCATGGTGTATCTCGCCAACAAATTGTGGAATCCGCAAGTTTATCAGCCGGGTAAGAAGACCGGCTACTCGATGTATTCGACGGTGGCTGGGCTGGATTTCTCGTCCTTAAAGGAAAAGCCTTTAGCGGGGTTCGAGTTTATTGGTGTTCCGCCGACCACATGGGGCGAAGACGACGTCATCCTGAATGAATTTTTGGCGGAAGATCTTCAGATCAAATTGGGTGACACGATCAAGCTGACGTATCACACAATTGGTTCCCGTGGTGAGTTGCCAGAGCTCGAACGAACATTCATCGTGCGAGGGATCGTCAAAATGGCGGGTACCGCCATTGATCGCACGTTGACTCCCGAAGTGAAAGGGATCACAGATGTCGATTCGCTGGCCGATTGGGACCAGCCGTTTCCGATGAATCTCGATGCCGTTACGCCTCGCGACGATGAATACTGGGACCGCTATCGTGCGATCCCCAAATTGTTCCTTCCGCTGCCAACCGCTCAAAAAATGTGGCCCAGTCGGTATGGATCTTTGACTTCAGTGAGAATTGCGAGTCCGACTGGCGGCGGTTCCGAAACGGTGGAATCGTTGAAGTCGCTGCATGATCGGTTTGCCGCGAACCTCTTGGAACAAATTAATCCGGCCGAAGTGGGTTTGATGTTCCAGCCGATTAAAGCCATCGGTCTTTCCGCTGCGAACGGATCAACTGATTTCTCGGGGCTGTTTTTTGGTTTCAGTCTGTTTCTGATCATTGCCGCGATGTTTTTGATCGGTCTGTTGTTTCGCTTGGAAATCGAACAACGCGTGCGCGAACTGGGTTTGCTGGGCGCGATCGGCTTCACCTCTCAACAAGTTCGACGACAGATGTTGTACGAGGGGCTGGCCATTTCGGTCATTGGAGGAGTTTTGGGATTAGTCGCCGCCGTTGGCTATGCCCGGGCAATGATCTATGGTTTGACCCACTGGTGGATCGGCGCCATCGGAACAAAGACTTTGATTCTGGCCGTTAATCTACAGAGTCTGGTTTCGGGATTTTTGATTGCCGTCATCGCGGCGTTGTTTTCGATCTGGTGGGCATTGCGAAATCTGAAACAGCTGAGTCTACGTGAACAATTGGCGGGCGTCACCGAACGGGACCTCGATCTGGTCATGCAACGCAAACGGGCGCAGCGAATCATGCGGCGGGCGGTGATTTGCACGGGGCTAGCCGTGACGCTAATCGGCGGAGTCGTTGTGGGGGCACTGCCGGCCGCAGGATGTTTCTTTGGAATCGGCGTGCTGTTATTAGCTGCTTCGCTTTCATTTCTTTCGGCGTGGCTCCAGCGGGAAACCGGCATCGCCGTCCGCGGTCACGGTCTGGCCGGATTGGGACGCTTGGGGTTGAGAAATGCCTCGCGGCAACGGCAGCGAACTGTGATGACCGCGGGGATGATTGCCACTGCAACATTTCTGATCGTGACGGTTGCGGCATTTCGTCGAGATCCCGCGAGCGAACTACCGGATAAAACGTCGGGCAATGGAGGCTTTACGCTGGTCGCCGAATCGAGCAGCCCGGTGCTCTATGACATCAACACTCCCGCGGGACGCAAGAAGTTGCAGCTCAGTCCGCCCGCGAATTCGCCGGGGGCGGCAGCGCTGGGGGCGATGCACGTCGTTCCGATTCGAGTGAAGCCTGGCGAAGACGCCAGTTGTCTCAATCTTTTTCAAACGAAGGTGCCAACCATCCTCGGAGTGCCTCAATCTCTGATCGACGAAAACCGCTTCGCGTTCGCCGCCGGGGCCTGGCGCGATCTGACCACAACGTCCGGTCAGCCTTCCAACAAATCGAACGGCGAAGCAGACGCTCCGATCCCGGTTCTCGGCGATATGAACACGCTGATGTTTTCCTTGCATAAGCAGGTCGGTCAAACGATTGCCGTGCCAAATGACGAATCTCCACAGCATCAACTGATCGTGAAAGGCATGTTTCAAGACAGTCTCTTTCAAGGAGTGCTCGTCATGTCGGAAGAGAATTTCGTGAAATTGTTTCCTGAGCAGAAGGGATTTCAATATTTCCTGATCGAGGTACCTCTCGCTCAAGCCGAGTCTGCGTCGTCATTTCTCGAGACGGAACTCGCGGAATACGGATTTGATGCGGAACCGGTGGCCGATCGACTGGCCCGATTTCTCTCGGTGCAGAATACCTATTTGTCGACGTTTCAGACGCTCGGGGGGTTGGGCCTGCTGCTGGGGACGTTTGGGCTTGCCACCGTGATGCTGCGCAACGTGCTGGAGCGTCAGACAGAGTTGGCCTTGCTGCGTGCCGTCGGTTTTCGCGAACGGGGTATCGCGACGCTTGTCCTGTCGGAAAGTGCCTTCACCTTGCTGTGGGGACTGGTCGCCGGAACGAGCGCGGCATTGCTGGCCACTTCTCCGAACCTGTTCAGTCGTGGCGCCGACCTGCCTTGGGGTTCGCTCATAGTCCTGCTGTTGTCGGTATTCGTCACGGGAATGCTGGCCGCAGCAGTGGCCGTTCGAGCCGCGGTCCGAGTGCCGATTGTCACGACGTTACGCGGTGAATGAGCCTCTTCATTTTGCCGCGGCGTCTGCCAGCCAGTTAACAAATTCACGTCGACCCGCCAGTTGTTTGGCCAGAACTGGCTCCGCAAACAAACGGACTCGCTTTACGTAGTCGTCAAATTGCGTCCTTGCTAACGCGTTCACCACCGGCGAGACTTGGCTGAGTGGATGATATTGTCGTTCCTTGGGATAGTAGATGTTGACCTTAAACTCGACTTCTTTGTGAAGCGGCGGAGCATCGATTAGCAAATCTGTCGGGCCGACCTCGCACGAGAGTTCGCGAGCAATACGCTCCGACAGACTTCGTGCGACATTCAGCAAATCGCCGTAACTTCGGCCGGCTATTTGACGGTACAGGTCGGGCGTTTGATAGAGACTCAGTTCCAGTACCCGTTTGTGTAATCGGCGTTTCGCGCCAAACAAACCATCGAGCAGCGACGAAACGTTGGTGTTCGTCGCCTTTAGTCGAAGTTCGCGAATGACATCAAACTCGCTTTGTTGAAACAGAGTCTTCAGATCCAATGACCGATGCAGTTCATAGAAGCTTCTGGCAAACATGCAGGTCGCCGAACGGACTGCGTGATGCCAATAGACTTCACTGAACATGACGTACCGGGCGAATACCATCAGTTCGGCGGCGGTTTTGCCCTTGGCGCTGATGGCCAATCCGTCCCCCGCTTCGTTCACGAGAAGTGACTGGATCAAGCGAGCCCTGTCGAAGTTGCGTCCATAGGGAACCCCGGCATGAAGGCTGTCTCTTTCTAGATAGTCCATTTTGTCGATATCGATCGGGCCGGACAGGATTGACCGCATCAGCCGCAGCGCGGGTGAATCGGTTTTCGCAACCAGCACGTCTAATACCTCTTCCGGTGCAATTCCCCACTCTGATTGTAGCACCTGTCCAAGCTCGCGGTCAGGAGCGAGGAACTGGGCGGCAAACTGCTCGTGTGGTGGCAAATCGGTGAGGGCCATGTCCTCGATCGGGTGACAAAATGGCCAATGACCTAAGTCGTGCAGCAACGCCGCGACCATTAACACTTCTGCTTGATGTGGACTGACCGTCGCGGCGAACCGCTCATCCTTGCCCAATTGCCACAGGTACCGCAGCGCGTTGTGAAACACGCCCAACGCATGCTCAAACCGCGTGTGTGTCGCTCCCGGATAGATGCGCGCTGCCAGGCCGAGCTGCGTAATTTGCCTCAGTCGTTGAAATTCGGCCGTATCCACAAGGGATCGCACTCGCGGCGTAAACGGAACGTCGAGTTGATGGGGGATCCGCACGAGCGGTCCTCCCGCTTGCAGATCAAACAATTCGGGAATAGTGCGATAGGGGTGCGACATATCGTTGTGACTCATTTGACCTGATACCCCAACTCAACAAGTTTCTTCTTTAACCCGTCGAGTTGATTGCCTTGAATTTCCAGAGTATCGCCATCCAGTGTTCCCCCGGCACCACAATGAGTCTTTAGTTTGCTTAGCAACGTTGGAAAATCGTTGTTGGCCGCCGAGAGTCCTCGAATGACAGTGACGAACTTTCCCTTCTTGCGTTTTTCCAGCGACAACCGCGCAGTCTGCCGGCCGGGAGGAACCACCTGCGGTTGTTTCGGTTCCGGCGGACATTGGCATTCCGTTTCGGGTTGATCGCAACGCTCACAATGGGGCAGTCGGTCAAAAATCGTTCCGGCAAACAGCCGCATCGAAGGCTCCGTCAGCAGAGGTGAGAAGGTCGCGTTCAGACACCGAACACGGTTACTCATTCTCACGAGTCGATTTTTCTTCGGGCTTCTCGTCTGGCTTATCAGACGATTTACCGGACAAGATGTTTTTGAAATCGGGATCGCTGCGAAGGATCTTGAAATCGGGATCCTTCGCGGTCCACTCATAGTCGTCAAACCCCTGCTTGAACGACTCTCTCAGGTCGGCGATCGCCTGCTGACGGTATTTCTCGCGGAGTGTCGCCCGATCGGCAAGTTCCGTCTGCCTATCCACCTGTTCTATTGCCCGGGAATAGGCACAGGCGGCATTGTAAAGAAATAACCCCTTCATCCCTTTAATCTGCGATTCGCGGGCACTTTCAAGTTGCTTCGCGCGGTTGTCTTCCAGGTATTTGACTCCCTCAAGCAACTGGCCGTCGCCAATCCGAGCAATCGCGTAACTGGTGACGAACTCGCCATCTAATGGTTCATGTTTCAGGTCGATCACTTTCTCGAAGTCTTTCCGGGCGGATCCGAACTTTTCGAGTTTCAAGAACAACTGACCACGTCCCAGATAAGCCTCCGGCAGCACCGGATCGAGCTGGATCGACATGTCGTACGCTTCGAGGGCTTCCTTGTCTTGATTGTTCTGGCGATAAGTGAGTGCCTGCAAAATGTATTGGAATCCCGGTGATCGCTGACGCAGATTCAACAAGGCCTGAATGGCATAAGTTTTTCTGTTCTGGTCACCTGAGTCCCGCGCTTTGATTAACGCCGCTCGCGCGGTCGGAGTTCCGAAATTGGACAGGGCCGTCATGATGTTGCCCAACAGATGCACTGTCTTCTGCTTCTCGAGCGCGCCAATCAACAGTTTTTCGCTTTCGGCATGACCGTCCTGAGTCAATGCGTTCGCGGCTGTCGTGACCATCTGATTGTCGTTCGTAAGCAGAGCCTCACCGCACAACTCTCGAAAACGCGGATGTCGAAACGGCTTCAATCCCTGCAAGACCTGGACTTTTTCTGTGTTGTTCATCAAACCATATTTTTGGACGAGACTGTCGGCCACGGTTTGATCGCCCAATTGCAGCAACAGATTAATGGCATTCGATCGATCGTTGCTGGTGTCCAATTGCTTGATCAACAAGGGAATTGCGCGCGGCTCTTTTGTGCGAGAAAATAGCTGCACGACCGTTGCATCCGGCGAACCGACTTCCAGTAATTTGAGTGCATAGTCGCCGGCCAGTTTTTCGCTGCGTTCGTCGCTGCGTTTCGCCAATTCTTGAAAGGCGAGATCGCGGATCGCTTTGTCGTCTGACGTCAACGCGCGTTCCAGCACGTCCGTTAAATGAGGGTGTCCGACTTGAACCAGCGCTCGCAGCGATTCCACATTGATGCCGCATGACGAATTGGTCACGAAGGCGAAAAGCGTGTCTGACCAGATCGGGCGAGGATATTTGGCCAGGACCTGAACGATCTTTTTCTTGGACGCCTCGGATTCATTTTTGAGCAAATTCAGCAAGGCATCGTGGGCCGCACCAAACCGCGATCCGGCGAGGCTTTCGATCGCCGATGTCGATAACGGTTCCACATTTTTCTGAGCGTAATAAACCAGCTTTTCAATTGCTTGGGGCTCGCCGAAATGACTGAGCGCCTGTAAGGCCGATTTTTGCAGTTCAGGATCTTTGTCTTCGGCCCATTCAAAAATCAGTGGTAGTTGTTCCACATCTAACCGACCTCCGCCGAATGCCAACGCCGCGGCACGCGTCAGCGGATGTCCCGATTTGATTTCATTCAGCAACTCGTCAGGTGGCAGAGCGAAGTAAGCCGTTCGAAGTGCCGCGCCAACCGATTCAGTCGACGTTTTGTGGATTCGATTCTGAATAGTGGGGCGCAGGCCGTACGCATAATTGTTTCGCCCTTGTTGATCATCACCCGTGGGGAATTCAGTCAGGTGGAATTCGCGAATCGATGATGGAATCACGGGAAACATCGGGTTGTGATTCGGGTTGCCGCCGTTGCTCACGGCGGCAACTTGTAACCAGTTCATCAATTGCTGATCGGGAGGTGTTGCCGCCTCGCCCCATCGAACCACGACACGGGCAATTTTTTGTTCCACGAGTTTGTCGAGTTCATCGACGAATGCGCCGGCGTTGAAGGTATTCATCGTTCCGTTGATTGTGATCAATGCGAGGCATTGTCGCGGTCCGATGTGTTGAAGATCCAGACCCAGTTGAGCTCGCTGCAATTCATTGAGATCCCATTCCCTTGTCAGATCACCGAGTTTGATCTTCAACCGGCTTTTGGGAACATTGGAGCCGAGCGGCAATCCGGTATACACGAGCCAAAGTGCCGTCTGACCGTTCGCCGGTAGCTTCCAGGCTTTGTCTTTTGGCCACTTCATCGTCGAAATCTGTAGGTGTTGCTTGCCTGACGGAATCGAGTGGTTCGCCAATGACTTGGGCACGTCCTTCAGCTTTTTCTCTTCGCCGTCAAATTCGGCAATGATCTGGTCCGGTGTGATCGTGTAGCTCTGGTTTGTCGGGTTTGCGAGGACGACATGCAGAGCCAGGAATCGCGTCTGTGGTGAGTAAGTGGGCCCCAGATGTGCGATATCCACCATCGCCAACACCTGTTGATCGCCAGCTTCTGCAGGCGGGACATTTCCGTTCTTTGATCGATTGGCATTAAGTTTGTGAATGCGATCGATTAACTTCTTCAGCGCGTCTGGATCCGTGCCCGGATCAGACTTTTCTGTTTCCTCCTGCGCCCAAACCGCGTGTGTCGATAAGTGCCGGCACTCGAACCCCACAGTCATCAGGGCCGCGAGGGCCATGATGGCGACCACGATCTGGTGAACACGGATTGGCATGTGAGCCTTACTCCCTTAGACGATCACAGGGCCGACGGAAAGGTCAATCCAAGTGTGAAATTCCTGTCCGGGACTTAATACGCGCCAGCCGACATCCTGTCCTTGCGCCTGCAAATTCACCGCGTCGGTGGGACAAGTGTAGGGTTCAAGACAGACGGCCGCGCGGTTCGGCGGCGTGAACGCGACGATTTCCCGGAAGATGGGGGGACAGGTCAGCGTGACTTGCAGGCCGGCCTGTTCGTCAACGACCAGGCAGTCGAATTGCGGTCCATCGAATTCGAGGTCTGTATAGACGTCGTCCAGCTTCAAAACGCTCAGATATGCCCCCTCCCGCAGATCATTCTCCTCGTCGACGGGGATCAATCGTCCGGTTGGAAGGCAATTCTCTAACTCCCAACGCTTCTTGGCCGGGACCTCGATCAGGCAGGCATCGGCCCGTCCATTCGGACCCAATGGAAGTTTAAAGTAGGGATGCGTGCCCAAACCCCAAGGCAGCTTTTGATTGCCGGGATTGCTGATCCGAAACCGGGATCGAAGTCGCGACCGGACGAGTTCATAATCGACTTCGATCACAAAATCACTGGGCCAAAGTGAACGTCGGTCCGGTGCATCGACGCTCAACTGAAATTGCCCCGTCACGAAGTCATCGGATTGTCGAACAACTCGCCAGGGGCGATCCATGCACAATCCGTGGATGGCATTTCCCCATTTGTCGGTTCCCGGCAAGTTGTATTCACGACCATCCCACGTGAAACGTCCGGCGCGAATTCGGTTGGGAAAAGGGAATAGGATCGGGATTCCGCTGCTACTGCCCTTCTGCCCACCTTGTTCAAATCCGATGACGGCATCGAGCACATCCAGTTTTGTCCCGTTGACGACGGCCTGGAATTCAAAGCAATTGAATCCCAAATCGGGGGCAATGCGAGCTGTCGAACCGCTGAGATGATCGGTAATCGTAATCACTGTCATGACGCTACCGGAGCAATAGGAGGAAGTACATCAAGGCTGCCGGGTTGACTATACCAAACGGTTCGCCCCCGGACATCCGGCCAAACCGAACACCTGATCTTTTTTCTCACGATCATTCGCGGCCACAGAATTGAACATCCGCCGAGGTGATTCGCCGTGGCATTCTATTACGGTCGGAAGAGTTCGCCGAATTTCAATTCACCGGCGGCAATTGTCGCTTCGATGTTCAGCCGCGGGCTCTCTTTTTTCGGACGGAAGAGCATTAGATCGGCGACTGATCCACGGCGCAATCGTCCCATTTCATGCCCCAGCAGTTTTGCCGGATTCCGGCTGGCCATATCGACCGCTTGTTTCAACGAGACCCCGGCAAAGTTCATTACATTGGCCACGCAGGTGTCAGTTCCCTGCGCCGATCCCGCCAACAATTCCCGCTGGCCGGCGACGACCAGCTTACCGCTGGGCAATAGCTCGCTTCGCCCCAGTTTGTTTTCGTAAAGGCCTGGTGCACATCCTGCCCAGCCGGCGGCATCACAAGTCAAAATTGTTTTCGACGGAGTTTTGACCTGAATGAATGTCCGCACCAGGTCGGCGGGGAGGTGATGACCGTCTACAATCAGGCTGGCGCTCAGCCGCGAATCGGCCAGTTGGGCGAAGATGACGTTGCGATGGCGGTGAATCATCGCGGGGGCACCATTGCCAAGATGAGTGCTCAGAGTTGCACCTGCATCGACTCCCGCTCTGATTTGTTCGGGCGTTGCCGCCGTGTGTCCGAGCGCTACGACGATGCCGGTCGACACGGCTTGTCGAATGAAGTCGAGTCCATTTTCCACCTCGGGGGCCACCGTCACCAGCCGAATTCGCTGACCAGAGATCTGCTGCAGTTGCTGGAATTCGTTCCAATCGGCGCGCCTGACATGCTGTTTCGGATGGGCGCCCCGTGGACCATCGTCAGCCGAGATGTAGGGGCCTTCGAGAT
Organism: uncultured Schlesneria sp.; assembly: GCA_903871875.1. GTDB lineage: Bacteria > Planctomycetota > Planctomycetia > Planctomycetales > Planctomycetaceae > Schlesneria. Next base: position 7,469 of record CAIQIR010000153.1, on the reverse strand, counting down.
GACAGCCGCAAATCATTCGGTTTGCCCAGGGCGCCTGATCACAGGCGGCTCGAATTGCGGCGAATCCGGCCGCCAAACCGTCAAATGAGTTGGTGATCAGTGTTGGGTAGAGTCGCGTGACCCCGTATTCGAAAAAGGGCAACAGGGCTTTCAGCACGCTGTCGGCAGTCAAGCTGTCATCACTGAACCAGATCCCACTGTGTCCATTGATTTGCAGATCGAATAGCGCCGGTGCGATGGTCGGCCAATCGTCTGCGCGGCCCGTCGGCCACGCGGGATCGACCGAGTGTATACGGTCTCCCCGGATCTCGATGCGAATTGGTTCACCGTTGGAATAGTGGCGGCCAAACACTGTGAGTGAGTTCGCGGTCATGAGTGAAACGTTTTCTGAAAGACCTGAATGATCACCCTGGTAATCCGACACCGTGCGAACGACGTCTTGACGTGAATCCCTTCAGGCAACTCGACCGATCACCTTTTGGATTCGCATGATGGCTTCTTCGATGTTGGATCGGCTGTTGAAGGCGCTCAGGCGGAAGTAACCTTCTCCGGCGGCCCCGAATCCGCTGCCCGGGGTCCCAACCAGGTTCGCCTTGGACAACAGATGATCGAAGAACTGCCAGCTCGTCATGCCGTCGGGCGTTTTCAGCCAGACGTAGGGGGCATTTGTTCCGCCGTAAACGGTCAAACCGGCATCGCGCAAGCCCTTGCACAGCAGGGCCGCGTTTTCCAGATAGAAATCAATCAGAGCGCGAACTTGTGTGTGTCCAGGTTCGCCATAAATGGCTTCTGCCCCGCGTTGAATGATATAGCTGACGCCGTTGAATTTCGTCGTATGACGACGGTTCCACAGTGCGTGCAGATCGACTGCTTCGCCAGACGCGGTCTTTGCCATTAACCCCTTCGGCACAACAGTAAAGGCACAGCGAGTTCCCGTGAACCCTGCCGTTTTACTGAAACTACGGAATTCGATCGCGACATCGCGTGCTCCTTCGATCTCATAGATCGAATGGGGAATGGCAGGGTCGGTGATGTAGGCTTCGTAGGCCGCATCGAAAAAGAGAATCGTGTCATTCGCTTTGGCGTAGTCGACAAATTTCTTCAAGGTCTTCTTCGTCGCGACCGTTCCCGTCGGGTTGTTCGGATAGCAGAGATACAGCAGATCCACTTTCCGATCAGGCAGTGACGGAGTGAAATTGTTTTCGGCCGTCACGGGGAGATAGACCAGCCCCGCGTAACGTCCCGATTCGTCCGCAGCACCTGTGCGCCCTGCCATGACATTGGTATCGACGTAGACCGGATAAACGGGGTCGGTGACGGCAATGACGTTTTCGGAACCGAAAATATCGAGAATATTTCCCGTATCGCACTTCGAGCCATCGGAGACAAAAATCTCGTCCGGGGAAACATTCGCGCCGCGGCGGGCGAAATCGTGTTGGGCAATCGCATTTCGCAGAAAATCGTAACCTTGTTCAGGGCCGTATCCTCGAAATGTCTCTCTCCGAGCCATTTCGTCGGTCGCTTTGTGCATCGCGTCAATGACCGCTGCCGGCAACGGTTCGGTCACGTCGCCGATACCCAATCGGATGATCTTCGCCGACGGATTTTCGGCGGCGAATTTCGCCACGCGACGGCCAATCTCAGGAAACAGATAGCCGGCCTTCAGTTTCAGGTAATTATCATTCACGAAGGCCATGAGGCAGTCTCCCTATCGTCGAAAACAGTTTGTTTCTGATCACTTTCGGTCAATGTCTCGGGCGAGTTGTAGAACTCACCGACGGCGATTTCAACCTCGCAGGTGCTGTCATCGGACAGCACCCCCATTGACATTGATCACTTGGCCGGTGATGAACGACGACGCATCGCTGCACAAGAAACGCGCGACATTCGCGATATCTTGCGGCGCCCCCCATCGCTTCAGCGGAGTTTCCTGCAGAACCCGCTGTTGCCAGGATTCGCTGGCTCCTTCACCCCAGGCGGTCTTGATCCATCCGGGCGCAATACAATTCACTCGGACGCAGGGTGCGAGACTGAGCGCCAATGATCGACTGAATCCCATGACTGCGTTCTTCGATGCGGCAAATAACTCGCCACTGTTTCCTTCCATCCCTCGATCGGCCTGATCCCATCCGATCGTCAAGATGACTCCGCCGCCCGAGGAAAACATCCGCTGACCTGCCGATTTGGCCAACACCAGGCTGGCGCGGACATCCACGTCGAGTAATTCTTGCAATTTCTGTTCATAGCTCCAGTCCGCCGCAGGGCCGGTCAAGACGTCGGCACCGGCATTATTGACCCAAATGTCAACGTTCCCCAGCGCACCCCAGGCCGCATCGACAAAACCCTCCAGCGCTGTCACATCGCGAAAGTCCGCTTGAACCACACTCGCCCGCCGTCCAAGCGAAACAATTTCCTTGGCTAATTGCTGGGCGGCGGGGCGAGCCCGGGAATAATGCACAACGACGTCGGCGCCGGCTCGGGCCAACTCCAGCGCGGTGGCACGGCCAATACCGCTGGAAGAGCCGGTGACAACGGCTGTTCGATTGAGTAATTGAGCGAATTCCTGCACGAGATTCTTTCCTGAAAACATCAATAAATGGCAATGTTTGGATCAACATTTGCTGACGAGGCAGTAGGGGTGCTATTTGACATCGGAATGTCTTTAGCTTGTCGTTTGTTCCACCCGAGGTTCGCGATTTTTGCTAGAAAAATAGAGTTTTTTTGGATTGAAAACTTTTCATGTGCCTGTTGACTCTCGAAAGCGACGTCGACATACTATGCCCGCAGACCCGTGTCGTGTTTCAGATAATGTTCGCGACGTGTTCGAATTTCGAGTCGATGGTATTGTTTCACACCATGCCATCTACCGGTCGTTGTTAGTCAGGGAATATGCCTATCGTCGAAATGTCAGATTGTCCACAGTTTCTCAAAATGGTCCAGTACCACCCCGAAGCTATGGGCAATTGTCGGAGAAAACCGTAAACCTCCGTTCGGAGTGTTGGTTCCGGAACATCGAGTCCTCGGACTTGGTCTTGTTCCCCCTTTTTTAATCATCATCCAAAGTTACGCAATCCAGACGTTTGTCCGTTTGCCCGTAGTGCGCCCTCGGTGCTCACTGCGTTTGTATTCGGCCAACGAAGGTTAAAGGATAAACAAGTGTCGAACCATGACACGAATCACGACTCCGTTTCGAGCGTAAAGACGGAGTCACAACTAGAGAGTGAGAAGGAAATGATTGCAACAATTGACTCCCTGGGCACGGCTCAAACAGGGGTTCCATTCCCGGAATTGTCGGAACAGCTTGAAAGGGACCTGGTACAGGTCTTCAAGCTGTTGGCCGATGAAACCCGTTTGAAGATCCTCATGTACCTGCTTCGCGAGCGAGAGCTGCATGTTTCGGCATTGTGTGATCGATTGAATCAGAGCCAACCCGCGGTCAGCCATCACTTGGCGCTGCTGCGCGTGGCGGGTCTCATTGAACCTCGTCGTGACGGGAAACACAACTTCTACTCCGTGCGCGAAAAGCACTTTCACAAACTGATCGCCGAATTGTTCAAGACGATGAGTGATCCCGCACGAGACGAGCTGCGGTTTCAGAACTTTGTGTTGACGCAAGAATAGTCGCTGGAATCACAATGAAACGGCGTAGCGGATTCAGAGACTCGCTCGTTGTATTCCTGTTTCTGGCGATCGCGAGTCGATCAACGACGGTGGGGGCGGCTGGGGATTCAGTCGCCACCCGCCCTTATTTCTCGTTGTTCGCCGCGAGTATCGATCGGCTCGTCGAGGCTTGCGAAGTCGTATTTGCTTCGGTGGACCGGTCCGACTTATTCAAGTCGCTGGACGAACGACTGAAGACCTATCGGAATTTCGCCGGTATCGAGCGATCTAAACCGCTCGGGCTCATGTCGATTTGGAATGATGTCGGCTCGGCCGACATCGTGTTTCTTCCCGTCAAAGACATTGACGAACTGCTCAAGACCGCGACTTTCGAAATTGTCGGTTATCATCCCGTCGGGCCAAACCGGTTCGAAATCGAGCGGCCTGGAGCCCCCTACCAGGTTCTTGTCCGTAATGAATATGCGTTCCTTGCCGATGATCTGTCCACAATTCAAGCTCTGCGAGTTACACCCGAGCAATTGACGCGAGGGCTCAGGGACCGCTTTGACGTGGTGCTTCATCTGGATCCCAGGCAACTGCCGCTCTCGGCAAAAACACGCCTCATCGAGGGGCTGAAGGACCAAGTCGAGCCGTGGTTGCAACCATTGGATAAAGAGGCGTCTGAATCGGTGGCCTTACGCAAGGCGATTGGTAAGCTGTTCTTAGATCTTCTGCAAAGAACCGTACTTGATACCAGTACGGCGATCGTCGGTGTTCATCTCGATCCCAAAACTCGCCAGTTCAGTTCGGAAATTGTCCTGGAAGCAACTCCTGGTAGTGTGATGGCAACCGGGTTGAATCGATGGATCGCGCAGCGGAGTGCTTTCGCACCCTTGGTTTCGCCTGATGTGCCGGCCGGAGTGGCGATCAATCTTCCCTTGAGTGGACTGGTGGAACAGATCTTGGCCCCTTCAAGCAAGACGCCCTCGAAGGGGACGCGTCTGGAAGGGGGGCTGCAATTGGTCGGTAGCGGGCTGGGCAACCTGACCCTGATCGCCGCCCTGGGGGGCACCGATGCGGTTCAACTAAACGATGCCATTCCAGGATTGATCGTCAAGCTGGAAAAGTCAGGCCAGTTTCTGGAAGTCAACGAGAATTTTGACCTTTATCACGGGGCCGTTCTTCATAGCTTGATCCCGCGCGAGCTACCGTCGGCGATCACCCATTTGGTGGGGCCTGATCCGGAAATTGTGATCGGGCAGGGAAAAAAAGTCGTGTGGATGGGGATCGGTCGGTCGGAAACACTTCTCGATCGGTTGCGAGCAGCCATTGACCTGATTGACGAATCGTCCTCGGATCGCGCTGCGGCGCCCCTGGTCCGAGCCCGATTCCAAGCCAAGCAACTGCCTGAATTGGTTGCCTCGGATCTGCTCATTCGCAATGTAGACGGGGACTCCTCGCGGGCGGCATTTGCCGCAGGGCAGGATGGCTTTTTGCTGACGATCGAACCGACCGAGAACGGGATCAAGATTCGATTTGAAGCGGAAGAAGGCTTTGTGCGTCTGATTGGCCGCGACTGGGTCAAGCAGATCGAGAATGCCAAGTAGTGAAAGATCCCGTGTAACCATTTTTTTCAAGGCGACAAAAACAAACAGCTGGCTAAGAAGCTTAGCCAGCTGTCATATCTGCCGAATGGCGTCACTGCCGACACGCGTAAGATTTACCTCGCGCGACTCGCGTGAAAATTACATCGCGAAGCTGCTGCCGCAACCACAGGTTTTCTGAGCATTCGGATTGTTGAACTTGAATCCACGACGGTTCAGGTCGTCGATGAAGTCAATTTCGGTTCCGTCCAAGTGCAGATCGAACCGTTTGTCGACCGCCATTTTGACGCCGAATTGTTCGATGACAAAGTCCTTGGTCGTATCGGCCTGGTCATCAAAGTTGAACGAATAGTCCCAACCCGAACAACCACCAGCGCGGACGCCCACCCGCAGCACGAATTCATCGGGAATCTTGCTTTCGGCACGAATTCGCTTGATTTCGCTTGCCGCCTTTTCAGTCAAGGTTACGGCCATAATTGAATCTCTCCTTGGAATTTCCAAACCGAATAATCGACATTTGATTATAGAATGTCGGGCAGGCAGGGCAAGGTCGTTCGGCCGGGTAGGCGAAGTGAATCCCTATTTCCCGGGCAAGATACTCCTCGACTCCAGCGGGAGCAGCACAATTCAGGGCCGCGGCATACAAAAACTTTCGGATTTCGGACCGATTTAAGGATTCGGTTTGCCGATGTGATCGAAATGCGAAGTCTGACGCGAGAGCGTAGCGAGTTGAAATTGGAGCCGCATCCCAACCGCCATCGCGCGTTTCACGGGACCGAAACGGCATTCACTTCTCGCATTAACGTCACGTTGGTCGTGATGTTGTTGCTGCTGGTGACAAACCAAGTGAACCATGCGTTTTGAGTGGGATCCAGAGAAACGGTGACCGAAACTGAAGAACTCGTATAGGCTAACGGACTTGGTGAAATCGATGTCGAGAAATTGGCGATGCTGACCGCCGACATCACCCGGTTCACCGCGGCTTGCACGTCCGTGGTGGCGGCGTCCAGTGCAATCCCAGCGCGGGCACCTTCAAACGCTGCCAGTCGAGTTGATTGCTGGAGCTGTGTGACTCGGGAAAATTCGAGAATCCCGAAGACGAACGCGAACAAGATTGGCAGACACAGGGCAAATTCAACGGATGTTGCGCCGCTCCGGTCTCTGCTTTTCTGCCTGATCATCTGCTGACGCGGTTTGTTCATTTCAAGCCTTTCTATTTCACCAGGACCGCGGGCAAGCTGTCAGCGATTGTCTGAAACGCGGTTTGCAACTGGGCTGCGGTGGCCGCGTTGTAGAATGAACCGTTCCCACTCGATGCGGCACTCATCATCGATGTCTGTACCGTTCCCGAAGCGGCTTCTCCGCCAAAGGTGATGACCTGTGTGACGATTGAAGAACCGGTCCGATACGAAGACGTTAGGCCGGCAATATTGGTGTTCCCCTGTGTCGCCACGCCGTCCGTCAACAGAATGATTGTGCGATCGGCTGTTGTACGCGCTCGTGCTCCCGTGAGCTCGCCCTGGGCCAGCGCCAGGCCTGCGGCAATATTGGTGTCTCCTAAGAGCGGGGTATTGCCGTAAGAATTCATTGCTGTTTGGATGGAAGTGTAATTGGATGTCAGGGTGACATCCAGAGTGGCTTCTGTCGCGCTATAGTTCCCCAGAGTATAGTTTTCGGCGTAAGTCACCAGTCCCACATGCACATCCAGATTGCGAGCTTGAAGAACTGCAATGAACGTATTAACGGCGGATTCCAAAGCCGCCCAGCGGCTGGCGGTCGGACTGGGCGATGTGAAATAGCTTTGAAGTGGAGAGTAAAGCGTACGATCCGAAGGATAGCTGAATTCATTTCCACTCAGGTCGAACGACATGGATGCGGATCGATCCAAAACCAGCAAAATGTCATGGCTGATCCGTGTGGCATAAGACAATTCGGAACAGCTGTAGTTACCCGTTGACACCATTGCCCCAAATGGCAACGCGACCGTTGTCGAGCCGGTAACTTGAACGCTGTTGATTGGCGTTCCTCCTTGAATGAACGTGTAGGTGCCATTCGATTGTTTTGAAGAACTTCCAAATAGGAAATTCCCACTGGGAATCGTCAGGGGACCACCACCAACCTTGTTACCCACTGAGCGGGGATCTCGGAATCCACGGCTCGCCGCAGCATTTGCCTGGCCAACTCCGGTTTGGTGGCGAATGCGACGTCATCAGGAATGTGGGCTTCTCGGCACCGCGGACGATCCTCGATCCAGTCCTTGGGCAG
>CAIQIR010000152.1 GCA_903871875.1 uncultured Schlesneria sp. | reverse complement strand
TTTGAGCCACTTTTGCGTTTGGCAAAGTTGGCCAAGTTCCCTATTTCGTAGCGTTTGGCGATTTGCCGTCACGGCCGGTCCTTCAGCCAAGGCCTTCAAGGACGCTCCGTCCGCGCCAACAAAGCAGGCCTGCGCGTCCAAAAGAGGACCTCGGCGATCCCGCGAATCCGCCCCCCTCATCCAGCTCCCCAACCACCCGCCGCCGCGATCGGTCATGACACCCGCCCCCGTCACAACGCGGCCCCGCCGCGAGCCGCACCGGACATCTGACCGTCGGACACCGATCCGACTCAGCGACCGCACCATGGCCGACAACCACCACACGATCCGTTCACCAACCACGGCCAGCACCGTCGCCCAATTCGGGTCCGTGATCTGCCGCAGCAGTTCCCTTCGCCGTAGCGATTCCGTTTGTCGTTGAGTCCGTTCCTCAATCCGACCACATCGATCTCCAAGTTCAACACAGACCGGCCAAGCAAGTCCTAACATCCCTGATCCCCCCCAATTGATTCGTACTCAAATCACTCCGAGTCCCATCGTCATCAAAGCGACGTCCCAACAATCCCCATCGAATTCCCTCACCGCTGCAGACGGCAATTGACGCCACGACAGGTTAACAGGATATAACATACGCAAAAATAGCCGCAGACCAAGACCAAAACGCTCCTTGTTTCCAAACGTTTGGAAGACTGGTCACAAGACGAAGATTTCCTGGCACTTACGCGAAGTGGTCCGCTCGAAGAACGCTGGCTTCGCAAGTGGCCCTTTTCCCGGGTGGTCCCGCGTGCCTCCCTTTTCCGGGTGCCTCGCTTTCCCCGGGTACGAGCCGATCGTTTGATCGCTCCAGCGGTCATCACAAGAAGTAAAAGCGAGCAAAAGGCGAACTGATCAAGTTGAATTCTCTTCCGGGGTCGTCTCCAAGGAATCGTTCCGACAGGGATTGCTTCAATGAGTTAGTTGGTGATCTGCTCGCGGATTTGGCGGGGATCTTGGATGACGCTGGTTCTCCTCATGTCCGAAGCGGCGAGGACGTCAATCGAGAGGTTGTAAAGGACGGCGGGGTGGCACTGTCCCGAGATTCGCTTGGTGAAGGATGCCATCGGCTCCGTACTCTTGTCAGGTCAGTTATGTTATCGATTCGGTGCGGCCAATTCCCAAAGGCGTGTTGTTCCACTGGCTTCTGCCGTTGCAGAGGGGGGCCACGGTTTCGATTCCTGAATGCCGAACACGACAGCGTTCCAGCAGCTGAGGACTTGCTCTGTGTGCCAGTGGCTTAGCCGATGTTGACCTGGACTCCCGACGTGTGAAACCACTCCGGGTCCGGACGAGCAAGAATCGGCAGATCTGGATCGACCATGTTCTGTAAATAAAATCGGGCACTCGACCATTTGAAGTCCGTTGACCGCTGGCATAATCCCCGTTTGACCGGGTTGGTATGGATGTATTCGATGGAGGAAGCAATGGCATTCGGGGAAAACAGGTTGCGATCGAATCCGGCACCCTCCTGCCAGAACCGGAAGCAGCATTTGCCGGGCCGCTCTTGAACGGTCAACTCATCAAGTCGTGACGAATGACGGGCCTCCAGGATTTCCCGAATCTGCTTCGAAACAGGCTGTTTGGAGCGAGCCAGCAGGCGACTGACTTTCGCTTCCGAAGTTTGCGGGAGGACCAACAGATGAACGTGTTCGGGCATGAACACGAACGCAATCAATTGAAACCGTTCTTCCAAACAGGCCGAATTCAACGCGGCCGCCAAGAGACTTCGCCAGACATCATTGGTGAGTAGCGGCTGTCGCCGA
>CAIQIR010000151.1 GCA_903871875.1 uncultured Schlesneria sp. | reverse complement strand
CAATACATTTGTCTTTACAGCATTCGGTTCGTTTTGCAACTGGCCGAAAACCTTATTACACAAGGTTTACGCACGGCCAGCAACCGCATCAATACGACAAGACTGATTCTCAATTCTCTCCAACCGTGTTTTCAAAGATCAATCCCCGCTGGCGTCCGTTGCGTGAACGTCGGCGGGGTCGGGCATGTTACCGTCGGGAAACTGTTTGTCAATCTCGCGGGGCAAAGAATTGTGGGCGAGCAGTTGTTTCGGGAAATACTGTGCCTCACAATCGATTTGCCGGGAAATGTCACAGCACCAACAATGACCTGCCGGTTACAATATTCCGGCGATTCGGTTCGAGCGCCAAACGAACCCACGCCCGTTCCCACCCGCGATGGAAATAACCTCGATGTCCACCGAATCCATGGCCCCCATTGAAATTGCACCCGCCACCACCGAGGTGGGCAGCTATTTTATCTCGAACTATCCGCCATTTTCGCTCTGGAATCGCGACGATGTCACCGAAATCCGGGCCGCCTTCCAGGGCCAGCCCGATCAATCGGTTCCGATGGGTCTGTATCTGCACATTCCGTTTTGCCGCAAACGCTGCAAGTTCTGTTATTTCCGTGTCTACACGAACCAAAATGCCGACGCCATTTCACGATATGTCGAGGCCCTGGCCAAAGAAGTCGAACTGCTCGGCCAGGAACCGGCGGTCCCCGGCCGCCCACTGAAATTTGTCTACTTTGGCGGAGGCACCCCTTCGTATCTCAGTTCGCGGCAACTGCGCTTTCTGCGAGACGAACTCAGCCGATCGGTGTCCTGGGATCATGCCGACGAAGTCACCTTCGAATGCGAACCCGGCACGCTGAACCTGGAAAAACTGCAAACGCTGAAAGACATCGGCATCACCCGTATTTCGCTGGGGGTCGAGAACTTCAACGACACGATCCTGGAAGAAAACGGACGAGCCCACCTGTCGCCCGAAATCATGCGCGCTTATGACTGGATCCAAAAAGTCGGCTTCCCCCAGGTCAACATCGATCTGATCGCCGGCATGGTTGGCGAAACCGATCAGAACTGGGCCGACTGCATCGAACGAGCGCGAGCGATGAAGCCCGACAATCTGACCATCTATCAGATGGAACTGCCGTTCAACACGCTGATCTCGAAAGAGATGAAAGAACACGGCACCGCGTCGCCCGTTGCCAATTGGGCGACCAAACGTCGTTGGGTCGACGAAGCGATGAACGCCTTCATGGCCGACGGCTATCACGTTTCGAGTGGTAACGAACTGGTCAAGAATCCGGCGACAGATCATTTCATTTACCGTGACAATGTGTGGCGCGGCTGCGATTTGCTGGCCGCCGGTGTTTCGTCCTTTGGTCACTTCCAAGGCGTGCATTATCAAAATCTGGATCAGCTGGAAGACTACCTGACCACGGTCGAATCGGGCGTATTGCCCATCAATCGCGCTCTGCGTCCCACCGCTCATCAACGGCTGATTCGCGAGATGATTCTGCAGATGAAGGAAGGTCATATTTCGGCCGAACCGTTCCGCCGCAAGTTTGGCGTCAACATCCTCGACGAATTCGCCAAACCGCTCGCGGCCCAGCAGGCCAAAGGTTATTTGACCGTGAACGGCGACGAGATTGCCCTCACCCGCAAAGGGCTGCTGCAGGCCGATACGCTGCTGCCCGAATACTTCGAAGAACAGCATCGCGAAGTGCGTTATACGTGAGCCCGTGATACCCGGGCATCGATCCTGCGTTAGTTCCTCTTTTTGTTTCTCGACACTCTTATCGGTCAAGGGTTGAGTCGCGCCACGGTCCATTGGCCCGCGCCGTCGAGCGTATACGCAAACCGGTCATGTAAGCGGCTGGGACGGCCTTGCCAGAATTCGATCCGATCCGGGACCAGGCGATATCCGCCCCAATGTGCTGGTCGCGGGATCGGGCCCTGCGCAAACTTGGCCCGAAATTCTTCCACGCGTGCCGCCAGCACGGCGGCCGATTCCAGTGTTCCGCTTTGTGACGACGCCCACGCGCCCAGCTGGTTATTGATCGGCCGCCCGGCGAAATAAGCGTCGGATTCGGCTGCAGACACCTGTTCCACGCGGCCCTCAATCCGGATCTGGCGTTCCAGTTCTTTCCAATAAAAGCAGAGTGCCGCCAGCGGATTCCCCGCCAGTTCTTCGCCTTTGCGGCTGTTGTAATTCGTGTAGAACGCAAAGCCGCGTGCGTCGAATCCGCGCAGATAGACGATCCGCGCCGACGGCCTTCCATCGACCGCGCAGGTCGCCAGCGTCATCGCCGGGTATTCGGTAATCCCCGCGGTTTGCACTTCGCCATACCACTTGTCGAACTGCTGGATGGGACTCGCATCCAGATCCGGCAGATCGAGCGTCCCTAACGTGAACTCGGCGTGAACGAAATCTTCGGGCATGATCGGTTAACCATTCGAGCGGAAAAAATGAGACGATTCGAACCTGCTCACACAATCGGTCTGTGAAGCAGGAGCCTGATTCTGCGTGTCTGGTTCAGGTGACGGGGGCAGGTTCGGATCCGGCGATCAGCATGTCAACCGGTTCTGTTTTGGCCACGCAAGCGGCGATCGCCAGATCGCCCGTGACGTTGACCACCGTTCGGCACATATCCAGGATGCGATCGACGCCCAAGACGATCCCGATCGCCGCACCCGGCACGCCGACCGATTGCATCACGACGACGATCAAGGGCAGTGAACCGCCCGGAACTCCGGCTGTGCCCACACCGGCGAGAATCGACATCAACACCACGGTGAACTGCTGACTGGCGGTCAGTTCCACGCCCATGACCTGTGCCAGAAACAGCACCACCACCCCTTCGTACAGAGCCGTCCCATTCTGGTTGCCGGTCGCCCCCACGGTTAATACGAAGTTCGACACCCGCGGCGGAAGCTTCAGTTCGTCATGAGCGACCTTCATGGCGGTCGGCAGAGTGGCACTGGATGACGAGGTTCCAAACGCCACCAGCATCGCTTCCGATACTTGTGAAAAGAAGGTCCACGGAGACATCCGCGCGAACACCATGACCACGATCGAATAGACCACAAACAGTTGCAGACTGAGCCCCAAGAGCGCCGTGACCACGAACCAGAACAACGTCTTGAGAATCTCGAATCCCAATTGAGCCGCCAGGGTGAACACCAGGCACCCCGCGCCATAAGGGGCCAGCTTCATCGCAAACCCGATGACCGCCATCGCGATCTCGTATAACCCTTCCAGCCAGCCGACAAAGGTTTTGGTTTCCTCCGGCTTGGTGGTGATCGCGATCCCGCAGATCAGAGCAAACACCATCACCGCCAGCATCCCATTCCCTTTGGAGCTGCCGTCGACGGCGCCGACCATTTCTTGCAACGGATTTTCAGGCAATAGATCCACCAGCGTGTCTTTGACCGGCTTGGCCTCTTTGGCTTTATTGATCTTGTCATTCGCGCCGCTCGCGTATTGATCGAGCAGTTTTTGACGTTGTCCTTCACCCAGCGAATGCCCGGGTCGCATGATGCCGACCAGTCCCACGCCAATCAATACGGCGGAACTCGACAGAATGGCCGTGAAACCCAGCGTTTTCAGGCCCAACCGGCCGAGTTTTCGGACATCGCCAATCTCGACCACGGCCAGGGCCAATGCCGAAAAGACCATCGGCACCACGACCATGAACATCAGCCGCAAAAAGATTTTGCCCACCGGCTCGGCCCAGTAAATGATCGTGTCGAGCCAGTCATGCAGGCCGTTGTTATTGGCGTCGCCACCGGCTCCCTTGGTCGTGGCGCCCAGCATATTCGCCACCAACCCCGCGACGATCCCGACGATCAGGCCGATCAGGATTTTCGTATGCAGCGGCAGCCCGCGTCCCTGGGCTTCGGCAGAGGATTCGTTGGTCATCAACAGTCCTTTAATGGATCTCACCGGCATTCGCAGGCGGGTCGTTGTGTTCGGTCTTCGTCACGGCATCGTTCCATTGCCACAGCTGGTCATCGTCCTGGTCGAAGATGGCTTGAACGCCCATCGGTCCGCTGGCGTCGATCTTCGGCCGTCCCCCAATCCTAATAGCGCACGACGAAACCTCCTGGCAAGCGTCGTACCAGTCGTTTCATCTCCAGCACAGTCAGCGTCGACAAGACGCGTGAGGCTTCGATCTTGGCCGCGCGAATCACTTCGTCGATCGCGACCGACTCGGCCGAAACGAAATTCAGAATCGTTCGCTCCTGGTCCGAAAGGGTCAGCTCGGCCGGTTGCCGCACGGTTTCGGTCGGCGTCCTCTGCACGGGAGCAACCAGCGGCCCGAGGGCACTCAGCACGTCATCCACGTCGCGGATCAAGGTGGCCCCATCGCGAATCAGATCCAGACATCCCAGGCTGGCAGCCGAATCGACTCGACCGGGCATCGCGAACACTTCTCGATTTTGTTCCATCGCGTGCCGAGCCGTGTGCAACGCCCCGCTGCTACGTCCCGCCTCGATCAAAACGACTCCCAGTGATAGCCCACTAATAATGCGGTTTCGCTGCGGAAACAGCCCTGATTTCGGCGATTGATCCATGGGCGATTCGGTCAAGAGGCAGCCCTGCTGGGCCACGGTTTCCGCCAGCACGACGTGTTCGGGCGGATAGACGGTATTCAAGCCCGTGGCACAGACGGCGATCGTACGCCCCCCGCCTTCGATCGCGCCTTGATGAGCCTCCGCATCGATGCCGCGAGCCAAACCGCTGACCACCGTGATGCCCGTGCGAGCCAACGCCTGTGCCAGTCGACGCGCCTGTTGCCGGCCGTACGCCGTGCAATGCCGCGATCCCACGACACCGATCGCCAGTGCGTCGGCCTCAACCAGCGTGCCTTTGCAATAGATGACGGTCGGAGGATCGGGAATGCGGCCCAATGCCGCGGGATAGCCGGGCGTCCCGCGAATGAACAGCGACGCCCCCGCCGCGCGGACTCGCTTCAATTCTTCCTGAGCCGCGGCTTCGGTGCCATGCGTGACCAGCGACATGGCCAGCTTGGGGCCAACGTTGTGCACCTGTTGCAGCTGCGCCAGCGACGCCTCCAGAATTCCTCGCGGCGAGCCGAATCGTTCCAGCAATAACTGATAGGTCCGCGGACCCAGTCCCGGCACCAGGTTCAATCGCAGCACATCGATCAGATCGACGTCGGATTCGACCGTGATTTCGACATCGATGGGAAAAAGTTCTTTCGGCATTCTTTTGACAATGCAAGACAAAGGAATTGAACTTGGTCACGATGCTCTGGCGAGCGTGGGATTCCACAAAGGTCCAAACGTCCGACGGGTGGCCGCGTCACTGGGAATTTGAGAACATTCACCCGACGCGGTGCGAGTATAATGTTGTCGGGTGGTTTCGGTCACAATGCGGGCCCTGATTACCGGAGGGATGCTAACAAGAACGTCCCATTTTCTGGAGGAAGGACGACGAAGGTGTGTGGGCGCATCAATTTGTGGGTCTCGCCGGCCGACCTGACCGAGATGTTTGAACTGTTTCGCGAACCGGAATGGTCGTCTCGTTATAACATCGGACCGATGCAGCAAGTCCTGGCGGTGCGGATCAAACCCGACGGTGTTCGGCTTGCCGAATCGCTGCAGTGGGGCCTGGTGCCGCGTTGGGCCAAAGAGCCTTCGGTCGGTTCGCACATGTTCAACGCCCGGTCCGACACCGTGACCATCAAGCCGGCCTTTCGCGAATTGATTCATCGGCAGCGCTGCCTGATTCCGGCCAACGGTTTCTATGAATGGCAGCAGATCAACAGCAAGCTGAAGCAGCCGTGGCACATCTTTCGGGCCGATGGTCAGCCGCTGGTGCTGGCCGGTTTGTGGGAACATTGGCAATCGCCTGATGGAGACATTCTGGAATCGTGCACGATGATCACGACCGATGCCAATGAGCGCATGGCCGAAATTCACACCCGCATGCCGGTCATTCTGGCGAAGGAAAACTGGAACCTGTGGTTGGAGCATCACGAGATTGCCCCCGCAGTCTTGGCCGAACTGCTGCGGCCTTCGCCCAGCGACTGGATCGAGATGACGCCCGTCAGTTCGCTGGTCAACAGTGTTCGCAACGATTCGCCCGAGTGCATCGAGCCCGTCAAGCGGGTACGGACGCTGTTCTAAACGCGACCGCCAATCAACGCGGTCTGGCGAAATCCGGGAATTCTTCCACCAGCTGAACATCTTGTTTTCCCGCTGATTTCCAGAATTTGGACCCAACATTTCGTGTCTCCTCACGAAAACCTGAAAAAACTCTGTTGAGACATCGCCTGTCGTCGCGTTTCTCTTCCCTGTGCCAATCGCACACCAACCCAATTTTTCAATTCCATCGCCGTCCCGGCTGCAAGAGACGTTGCACCGCGGGATCGCTTCGTCACGTTGTCGGAATCAGAGGAGTCATTTTAATGTCACTGATTAGTCGCCTGCAAAAAAACAATGGGCCCCGAACACGTGTGAGTTTCGTTCTGGCGGTTGCCGCCTTATCGCTGATGACCTCCATCGCGGCGGCGGCACCGCCCGGCAATCAACCTCCACCGCCGGCCTCACCACCGCCACCACCGTCGGGTTCCGGTTCGGGTTCCGGCCCCGGTTCGCCACCGCCTCCTCCTCCGCCAGCGAATAGCTCGTCATTTGGTCTGCCTTTGCCGGGACTGGGTGGCACACAGCTGACCGCCTTCAACAACGGCAAGACCGAGTTTCAAGAAATGGAAACAGTCCCCAGCGGACTGGGACCGATCTTCAACGGCAAGTCGTGCGCGGCTTGTCATTCGGTGCCCGCGCTGGGCGGCAGCAGTCATATTCTGGTGACGCGGTTTGGACATTCCGCCGGTCAGACCTTCGATCCGCTGACTTCGCTGGGGGGATCGCTGCTGCAAGACCAGGCGATCAATCCGATCGGTTTGGAGCATGTGCCGCCGCAGGCCAACGTCGTGGCGCATCGGCAGTCGACGCCCCTGTTTGGTCTGGGCCTGATTGAAGCCATACCCGACGCCACAATTCTGGCCGGGGTCAGATCCGAGCCCTCTGATGGAATTTTGGGCCGCGCGGCGATGGTGGTGGATGTCGTCTCGGGCAAGACCCTGGTCGGGCGATTCGGCTGGAAGGCCCAGCAAGCCACACTGCTCGCCTTTGCCGGTGATGCTTATGTCAACGAAATCGGCATCACGAACCGACTGTACCCGACCGAGAATGCGCCCAACGGAAATCTGGCGTTGCTGAAAAAATTGGACACCGTTCCCGATCCGGAAGATACCGTCGACAAGTCCACCGGCAAGGCGGGCATCGATCGACTGGCCGACTTCATGCGATACCTGGGACCTCCCCCTCCACAGCCGATCACGGCGTCGACGGCTGTCGGAGCGAAACTGTTTCTGACCGTTGGCTGTGCCAATTGTCACACTCCGATGATGTCCACGGGACCCAACAGTGTGCCGGCCTTGAACTCGCAATATGTGATGCTGTTCTCGGACCTGTTGCTGCACGACATGGGCACGCTGGCCGATGGGATTGGCCAGGGCGCGGCCGGTGTCTCGGAAATGAAAACCGCACCGCTGTGGGGCTTGCGAGCCAGTGCCCCGTATCTGCATGACGGCCGTGCTCCGGATGTGGATACCGCCATCAAGATGCATGATGGCGAAGCCAAAGCCACGACCGGCCGGTATCTCAAGCTTAGCACCGATCAGCAGCAACTGCTGATTCAGTTTCTGAATTCGATTTGAATCCGGCCCTGGCCGGTGTCGCGGCGACCGTGCTGCTGAAGACGAATAAAAAACTGCTACAGATTGATTTCCCTCCTGCATGGTACAAGTGACCGCAGGGATCATTGACCGCACATGAACGAGAGGAGTTTTCCATGAAGCGAATTTCTTGGACACTGGGAATTGTGATCTGCGCGAGTGTCGCAACCGTGATGGCACAACCACCCGGCGGTCGCGGTGGACCGGGCGGTGGAGGCGGCCCCGGCGGGCCTCGCGGCGGTCGTCCCCCGATGCCGGTGATCGACGTGCTGGATGCCGATCACGACCATGTGATCTCGGCGGATGAATTGAAGAACGCCACGACATCATTGTTGACCCTCGATAAGAACAACGATGGGCGCTTGACTGAAAACGAATTCGGACCCGGTGGGCCGGGCGGTCGTGGTCAGGGCGGACCTGGCGGCGCAGGCGGTCCCGGCGGACGAGGCGGCGATGGACCGGGTCGACGTAACGGGCCTGGTGGCCAGGGAGGCCCCGGAGGTCAAGGTCGTCCTGGTGGCGGCGGGGGTCAAGGACCAGGTGGTCCCGGTGGCCCCGGGGGGCAAGGTCCCGCAGGTGGTCCCGATGGCGGACCACCATCGCGCAATCCCGAACGGATGGTCAATCACGCGATGGAATTTGACGCCGATCACGATGGCAAGCTGAGTAAAGACGAATTGCAGAAGTTCGCTGAAGACTTGGCCAAGCATCATGGTGGACCTGACCGACCGGGCGCAGGCCCTGGCGGTGCTGATGGAGACGGGCCGAACGGCGCGGAACCACCCCAACGGCCCCAGCGACCCGACTGATGTTTTTATGGTGTCGAACCGAAACCGAGTCCGACTTCTGCTGATGTTCTGATGTTCTGATGTTCTGGTGTTCTGGTGTTCTGGTGTTCTGGTGTTCTGGTGTGCCACTGCTTCTCGAAGCAGTGTCTTTGTCTTTGACCATAGGTCGGACTTGTCGATCTCGTGTTCGGTGATTCACGTGTTGGTACGTCACTTCTTCCGCGCTCAGAGGAAGAGCACTGCTTCGAGAAGCAGTGGCACAACTTCGAATTCGAAGATCTTCAACCGGCGTCCAGATCCGGATGTCTTGTTGTCTGGGTGGCACTGCTTCTCGAAGCAGTGTCTTGGACTTGGTGTTTGACCATGGGTCGGACTTGTCGATCTCGTGTTCGGTGATTCACGTGTTGGTACGTGACTTCTTCCGCGCTCAGAGGAAGAGCACTGCTTCGAGAAGCAGTGGCACAAGTTCTCGAAGCAGTGGCACAAGTTCTCGAAGCAGTGCCACTGTCGACGTTTTTTCATCGACACAACGGTCTCACACGTCACATAGCTTGATCGCTTCGCGCAGTCCGGTCAGAGGATCACGAGTCGGAATGAATTCGTGACCGACATAACCCTGGTAGCCGATCTCGATCAGCTTGCGCATGATTGGCGGAAAATTGATTTCTTGATGATCGTCCAGTTCCCCACGACCGGGGTTCCCCGCGGTGTGAATATGACCGATCACATCCTTGCATTGTTCGATGCGGCGAATGATGTCGCCGTGCATGATCTGCACATGATAAATGTCGAACAAGACTTTGACGCGGGGTGAACCGACCTTGCGCACAATGTCACAGACATAATCGATGTCGTCTCCCTGATAGCCGGGATGTCCCTTCATCGGGTGCGAGCCATCGCGGGTATTCAGATGTTCGACACAGATCGTGACGCCTTTCTTTTCCGCGTGAGCGGCAATCTTCTTCAAGCCGGCGATGCAGTTCGCGGCTCCCTGTTCGAGCGAGATTTCGCCGCTGGTGGGATCTTCGGCGTCATTCCATTTATAGCCCGTGAAGGCGATCACGTTTGGCACGTGGGCCGCTGCGCAGTCATCGATCATCTTGCTGGTGCAGGCGATCACTTCGTCGTGATAACGCGGATTGTTGAACCCCTTCATGAACGGAGCCCCTGGCATGCCGTTGGCCGCAATCGCACAGGTCAGACCATGCTTCTTCAGCACGGGAAAGTGCTCGGGGCCACAGATTTCGACCGATTCGCAGCCCAGGGCTTTCGAGATTTGACAGGTCTTGTCGATATCCCACTTGTCGCCGCCGACATTGAAGCACCAGAACACGACCGAATGTTTGATACGACCATTCACCGCGACGCGTTCGAGGGCAGGCAGCGTCGAGCCCTGGGCGATCGCCCCGGCAGAGGCCGCGGCACCAGCGGCCACAGCGGAATGAAGCAGTTCACGGCGCGAAAGAGACATGACGGACTCCTGAAGCGATAAATATTTCGGTCTGTGTCGAGCGGTTGATTTTCGGTCCCCGCGTCAAAATTGCCAGCGTCCTGCGAAGTTTTCCGTTCGGCGAACTTCAACCGGCGTCCCGAGACGGAAGACTTGTTGTCCGGACAGGACGTCTGGGTGTCTGAAATTCTGTGTGCCACTGCTTCTCGAAGCAGTGTCTTGGCCTTTGTCTTGGCCTGTGATCATCGGTCGGTCTGGTTGATCTTGTGTTCGGTGATTCCGTTGTTGGTACGTGACATCTTTTGCCCTCAGAGGAAGAGCACTGCTTCGAGAAGCAGTGGCACAACTTCGAATTCGAAGATCTTCAATCGGCGTCCCGAGACGGAAGACTTGTTGTCCGGATAGGACGTCTGGTTGTCTGGAATTCTGTGTGCCACTGCTTCTCGAAGCAGTGTCTTGGTCCCAGTCTTTGTCTTGGTCTTTGATCATCGGTCGATCTGGTTGATCTCGTGTTCGGTGATTCCGTTGTTGGTACGTGACTTCTTTCGCCCTCGGAGGAAGAGCACTGCTTCGAGAAGCAGTGGCACAACTTCGAATTCGAAGATCTTCAATCGGCGTCCCGAGACGGAAGACTTGTTGTCCGGATAGGACGTCT
>CAIQIR010000150.1 GCA_903871875.1 uncultured Schlesneria sp. | reverse complement strand
CTCACCGACCAGATCACTTGTTCTCACTACATCGCATCTGAAGAAAAAACATAGGCGTTTTTTGAAACTGTCCCACAAAAACAAGGCGTTTATTTTTTGGAAAAGGCAACTTTTTCACACTTCTGACGAAGTTGGGCTAGCCGCATGGCCTACGGTATTTGATAGATCCAGCTGCCTAAATAATTGGCCGACACGCTACCGTAAGAAAGGTTGCTCCATTGGTTATTCATCGGTCCAAGGTAATAGCTCGTGCCGGTGTAGTAAGCTCCCGTGTTCTGCGGTGGCTGGTTTCGATTGAATGACTCGAAAATGTTCAAATTCGTCGGCAACGGACGAAGGTTGCTCCAACTATTGAATTGAGAGCCAAAGTAATTGTTCGCCGAGGTGTATTGATTCTGCGAAAAGCCCGTGTGAGTCAGTTGAAACCCCCCACCCGGATTTTGCATCTGTTGCATTGTCGGTCGTTGGCTGTAGTCCACGATGCCACTGCCGTTATTGGCTTGCGTCGAGTTGTTCGATTGAGACGGGTCAGGCACATTTCCCGCCGCTGGCAACTGAGCGGGCATTCCGTTTCCCGACGGATTTGTTCCGTTCGGCGAACCACCAAAGGAATTGCCCGAATCGGGTGAAAACTGCACTTTTGATACGGGAGCTTGATCAAATACGATCGTGATCGGTCGTCGTGAGGGCTGTGCGAAGACCGCTCGATCGCTGCCGCTGGTCACCGCTCCGGCGAAAATCAGTCCCAGAATCAATTGACGCATGGCGTAACCTCCGTGCAAACTTCAATGCGCGAGAATGCGGATTCTCTTCTCAATGGTTTCGGCCGATTCTGGCTGAGGGTTATTGCCAATCGTGCCAACTTGGCTGGCCGCGAATGAGACATTGTGAGCGTGCCGAGCAAACGGGTCGGACAATCCTGGCTGAGTTTGTCGAATGCGTGAACTCGATCGATTGGGGCCAATAATTGCCGGGGTGATTTTCGAGGTCAAATCGAATCCGGCCAAGCCGTGAGGCACACGTTGGAAATATGGCTGATCCTCGTCAGTCGTGACGGATCACGCCTCGCTGCCGAAGTGATTGCAACAACCGGGATCCCGCAATCTCCAATTCGCCGTCGTTTTCGACAACCAGATCCGACTCTCGACGTTTGTCTGTTAAGCTCCACTGACTCGCTTCCCGTCTGTGCAGTTCCTCGGCCGTCCATCCGCGACGCTGGTGAACTCGCTCAAGTCGAACCGCGTCGGGCGTGTCAATAAAAACGACCAGATCGCATTTCGTCCGCCAGCCCGTTTCCAACAGAATCGCCGCGTCGAGTAACACGGCATCCAGGCCCTCGGCCGCTGCCGCTTCAATCCCGTCGGCAATTCGGCGGCCAATCTCGGGATGTACGATCTGTTCGAGTTGGCGTCGAGCCGCCAGATGAACGGCGTCCTCTCCAAACACCAGGCGGGCGATGGTCGCACGATCAATACTGCCGTCGGCATCCAGGATGCTCTGGCCGAACTGTTCACAGAGAGCCTGTTTCACTGAATCTGCTTGTAGGGCTTCGTGTCCCAGCTTGTCGGCATTCAACACCGTGACCTTGGCGTGTGCGGCCATCCATTCGGCAACGGCACTTTTGCCCGAGCCGATCCCACCCACAATTCCCACGACGGGAATACGGCGCCGCGGAACATTTGGGGAAGTCGCGACGGTATTCTCGATCACAAGGGGCTCGCTTTCGTAAGTCACTGCAACGTGACGTTAGACTTTTTCAATCCAGACGAAGACTTTGGCGTCGCCCACATTGACTGGGGATGAGTCCGCGGGTGCGTCAGGTAATGGAGTCAAACTGTCGGCCAGCGTTTCGCCACGAATCAGTTCCGACCACTCGCCAATCATGACACCGATCTGACTTTCGCCGGTTGAATAGAAGACCTCGATCCGGTTTTCGATCTCCAGATTGGCGTCCTTCCGCAGCTGTTGGACCTGGCGGATGAAATCTCGCGCCATCCCTTCACGCAACAATTCGGGACTCAACTCGGTCGACAGAGCCAACTGCACTCCGCGATCGTCGGCACAAACCCAGCCGGTCGCTTGTTCGGTTCCCACTTGCACGTCTTCCGGGGCCAGTACGAGCTGGTGACCGTCGAGAGTGATCGTCACCGAAGTGCCCGTTCGAATCGGGGCAAGCAAGTTGGCGTCGACCTGCGGCAGCTTTTCACGCAGCAGGTTCAGCAACTTGCCATACTTGGGTCCGAGCGTCTTCAGATTCGCCTTGTAAACGTATTTGACGATGTCCGCCAGACTGTCGCAAACCGTAATCTGTTTGACGTTCAACTCTTCACGGATCACGTCACTCAATCGCTCGATCGCCTGGCGTTGAGCGGGACTGCTGGTCGAAACACGCAGTTCCGGCAGTGGTTGTCTGACTCGCTGATCCGCTTCGTCACGCAGCTTGTGTCCCAGCGCGACGACGGTCTGAGCCGTGGCCATACTTTCATTCAGATCAAGGTCCAGAATCGTGAAGTCGGCCGTCGGATAGTCACACAGATGGACCGATTCCGGCGCGGTTGCCGGTTTGCCATCGTGCGAGCCCCAGTTCACCACCAGATTCTGGTACATCCGTTCGGATAAGAAAGGAATCATCGGAGCCAGCAGCTTCGTCAACGTGACGAGCACTTCGTAAAGCGTTTGATAGGCGGCTAGCTTGTCGGCATCGCCCGCATCCTTTGATCGCCAGAATCGCCTGCGGTTGCGGCGGATGTACCACGACGACAGGTCATTGATGAATGCCGATGCCAGACGAGCCGCTTCCGGCGAGCTGTAATCTTCCAGAGCGTTTCTCATCCCAGTCGTGAGCGCCTGCAAGTTGGACAGCAGCCAACGATCGATTTCAGGCCGCTCGGCAACAGGAACCGCAGCTGTTGTCGGATCGAACTCATCCAATCGCGCATAGTTCACGAAGAAGGCATAACTATTCCACAGCGGGATCAGCACCATGCGTCGCGTTTCATCCGCGGGCACGCTGGTCACCAAATGTGTCTTAACGCCGTCCATCGTGTGGTCGGTGGGACCGGTCGGTGTTTCCAGTGTGACCGGTTGCTCGGGATGACGAGTGCCGAATCGCAGGTCCGTCGCCGGGTTTTGAGCCAGATACATCCAGCGCATCGTGTCGACGCCCAGTTGTTCCGCCGCTTCTTCAAACCAGATCGCGGTGCCATCCGACTTGTGCATCGGTTTGCCTGCTTCGTTCATTACCAGGCGATGTCCGAGCAGTGTTTTGAATGGCTTCTTTTCCTCGGGATCATCTGTGCGATCCCAGTTCATCATCGTTCCCATCGAGAGTAACGAATAGAACCAGTTGCGGAATTGACCGGGGAAACATTCGGTCACCAGGTCGGCCGGATACCATTTCCGCCAGTAGTCGGGATGCGTATTGAAGCCCAGCGTACTGAAGGACACGATGCCCGCATCCAGCCACGGATTTCCGACGTCGGGAATTCGCGTCAACACCGCGCCCGTTTTCTCGCTCTTGATTTTGACCTGATCGATCCAGGGCTTGTGCGGCGTGTGGCCTTCGAAATCGCCCCAGCCTTCGACTGCCCGCTCTTTGAGCTCGGCCAGCGATCCCATGACATCGAAGTCGGTCGGATCGGCGGGATTGATCCAAATCGGCAGTGCCAGTCCCCAGAAACGCTTCTTCGAAATCATCCAGTCTCGCATGTTCGTCAGCCATTCGCGTTCGCGTTCGCCGCCCTGAATGCTTTCAGGCAGCCAGCGGATACGATCGGTGACCTGCATGATCTCGTCACGCCAGTCCATGTTGATGAACCACTCGTCAACCAGTCGAAAGACCAGTTCATCGCCCGTTCGCCAGCAGAACGGATAGATGTGCGGATACTTTTCGTCAGCCACCAGCAGGTGCTTTTCTTTCAGCTTGGTGAAGACCAGATCGACGGTCGACGGATCGGTCGCTTCGCGGCCCGTAAAATCGCCGAAACCTTCGATAAATCGGCCGTCTTCGCCCAGCGGCGCAATGCCGACGATTCCTGCCGCCGCGCCCAGTTGATGGTCGACATCACCGCAACCGGGAGCGATGTGCACGATGCCAGTTCCTTCGCCGGCGACGACGTTCGGATTGCCTTTGAAGTCACGCCCGCCATCAATCACGTGGTGACACGTGATACCGGTTTTGTTGCCCAACTCGGGAACGTTGGGAACGCCGCCAGCCGCCGATTGGGCCGGCAATTCGTCGAAGGGGCCAGTATATTGCCAGCCGATCATCTCAGCACCTTTGATCGTGCCCTCGATTTCGAAGCCGCCTGTTTCCTTGAAGAATTGGCCGATCGTTTTCAGCTTGGGAACACCTGCCGGCCACGTCCATTCCGGTCGGCCAAAGCCTTCCTTGAACTCTTTGGCCAACCGCTGGAATTCCAGGTTGTCCTTGGCGAAGTAATAGATCGATCCGTCACGCTTGGTCTTCAGCTTGACGTAATCCAAATCTGGATTCACGGCCGCCGCGACGTTACTGGTCAGCGTCCAGGGAGTGGTGGTCCAGATCAGCAGGAACTCGTTCGATTTCGCCGCCACATCACCACTACGGACAATCGGAAATCGCACGAAGCAGCTTCGGTGGACCGTCAGCCTGCGGCCGTCGGCCACTTCCATCTGGCTATAGGCGCTGCCGCCTCGACCAGACCACGGCATGACGTCGTGACCGCGATAGACTTTGCCCCGTTCGAAGCATTTTTTCAGGAACGTCCAAATGGTCTCGTTGTTTTCGGTCGAGAACGTGAAATAGCTTCCGCCCCAATCAGGATTTCCCAGTTTCGCGACGATCGCTTCGGCAGGGCCTTCAACCAATTGTTCAGGCAATTTCGGTGGCGTAAAAGTGACGATCTGATCGGTGCCGATTGCCGACGCGAGTTTGCGGAGTTGCGCGGGATCGTCCCATTCCATCCAGTAACCCAATCGAATTGACTGTTCCGTCTGGATCGCGGCGTATTTGAGAACTCGTTGTTTGCAGGCGTGGACGAACTTGTCGATCCCATAGGCTTCGATCTGGCTCTTCGCGCCCAGACCCAGCTGCTTTTCGACTTCGACCTCGACCCATAACCCCTGGCAGTCGAATCCGTTCTGGTAGCGTAGTTCCCGGCCATTCATGGCCCAGTATCGCTGGAACGTATCCTTATAAGTTCGGCCCCAGGCATGATGAACGCCCATGGGGTTATTGGCCGTGATGGGGCCGTCGAGAAAACTCCACGGAGGTTTTCCCGCCATTTTCTGGCGCAATTTCGCGAAGATCGAGTGTTCAGTCCAGAGTTTCAAAACCTGGTGCTCACCACGAACAAACTCCGCATCGCCGACTTTTTGAAACATCGTCTTCCGAATCCTTCTTCACACCACCGCAGTCGAAAAATCCCGGTCGGGCATTTCAGCCGACTAAAACAGAAGTTGTATCCGCAACTCTAGGGAATCAGAAAGCGAAAGACAAAATAACACGAGGTCTTCCGTCGCCGTTCCGTTTCGATCCGTGCCATCCCATTCGCGAATTTTGGACCGGGAACGGCGTCGTTCCGCGGTTTCTACGGGGGGGGCATTCATTCAGACACGTTGTCGCCGTTATCGGTTCAATTCGGTGCTCTATGTTAATGTTGGTTGGTTCCGGGGCAGATCCCCGTTGGCCAATTCGTGAGCCGTGCTCTATGATCGGGACTCTTTCAGAGTCGAGGTGCAGGGAGGTCGCCCGGTGATTACTCGGATAACAGGCAAACTCGTTCGGTTGGGTGAGGCGGAAGCTCGCATTGACGTGGGCGAGTTCGAGTACGAAGTGTTCGTTCCCGAATTCGTTCGGCGACAACTTCAGTCGTCGCTCGGCGAAAACGTCAGCTTGAAGACCATCCAGTATATCGAAGGGAACCCGCAACAAGGGCGATTGACGCCTCGTCTGGTCGGGTTTCTGAGCGAAGCCGAGTTGGAATTCTTCGAATTGGTCTGTTCCGTCGATGGCATGGGTGTCAAAAAAACGCTCCGTTCCATGGTCCGGCCCGTGCGCGAAGTCGCGGAAGCGATCGAAGAACAGAACGTGAAAGAGTTAAGTTTGCTACCGGGGATCGGCCCGGCGATGAGCGAACGAATTGTCGCCAAGCTGCGTCGTCGCATGGCCAAATTTGCTTTGATGATCGCCAAGGAATTTCCCGCCGCGCAGGTTGCCGAAAAAGGCGTGCTGGGCGAAGCGCTCGAAGCGTTGATCAGCTTGGGCTTCAACTCGGTCGACGCCCGCGAAAAGATCGATTCCGTGACGACCGGCAAGACGAAGTTCAAAACGGTCGAAGAGGTGATCCTGGCGATCTATCAGCAAGAAAAAGGTTAGATAGCGGGAAGGTCGTCACCTGCTTGCTGGTCGATTTGCGTTGGGGCTTGGCCTGCGGTTTGCGGAGTCGTATCGAGGCGATCGGTTGTCGGCCGATCTGCCCGCATTGAATGGGGCAGATCACCTTTGTGCCACCATCCGTGCGGCTGAGTCGGATGATCCAGATCAACCACGAACGGAAATCGGTGGGGCGAAATTAATGGCCGTCAAATCATTCTCAATGAGTGGTATTCGCGTCGTCGCAATATTTGAAGCATTGAAGTCGGGGTTGGTGGTGCTCGTGGGATTTGGCCTGCTGTCGCTCATCAATCATGATGTCGGAGCGACGGCCGAGTGGATTGTCAGGCGTCTGCATTTGAATCCGGTCCACAGGTATCCGCGTATCTTTTTGGATGCGGCTCACCATGTGACGGACGTGCATTTATGGTTGTTTGCCTCGCTGGCTTTGACCGACGCCGTCTTACGGGGTGTGACCGCCTATGGACTGTGGTACGACCGTCAGTGGGCCAAGTGGCTGGGCGTGATCACCGCCGGCGTCTATGTGCCTCTGGAGATCTACGAAATCGTCCTCCACGTCACGACACTCAAGCTGGTGACGCTGGTGACAAACATTCTGATCGTTGTCTATTTGGGCTCGCTCTTGTACATCGACAAGCAAGAGGATCTGTCCGAAAAAATGGGCTCCGCATGACCGTTTGTTTGCGGCTGCCTGCGGGGTTCGACACCCCGGGGATTCCCTGCAACCGTGACTATGATCATGCACTCGCCGCGACGCTGGGCAAGAATCCGTCAGCTGGGAGGTCATCCGTTGTTGTCACGAACTCATTGGAATTATCCCCTGTTTTGCTGGCTGTTGCTCACAAGCAAGATCATGGCGGAAAGGTCTCCGGTCATCGAACGACACGTGAAGGTTTATGCCGAAGCGGGGCGGTTTGCGGGGTGGCCGGCGAATCACGGGATCTGGTCTTGGGGTGACGAAGTGCTGGTCGGCTTCAGTCATGGATTCGCGAAGGATAACGGCACCGATTACCGAATCGATCCTGATCGGGGCGAGGACTTCTTGCTGGCTCGCAGTCGAGACGGCGGTGCTTCGTGGTCGGTCGAGGTACCCGGTCCACCAGGCGCGTTGGTGGGAACTCGAGGAATGCGACATGCCGCGTTTCCCCGGGGGGTGGCTGAAGAACGGTCGATCGAATTCGATCAGCCGATTCGATTTGATCATCCCGATTTTGCGATGATCGTGCGGATGGAAAGTCACCAGACTGGTGCGTCACGATTCTCGATTTCGTATGACCGCGGCAAGAGTTGGCAGGGGCCGTTCCTGTTACCACTGTTCGGACACAAAGCCGTGATGGGCAGAACTGACTATCTTGTGAACGGTGCCCAGGATTGTCTGCTGTTTCTGACCGCGACGAAATTCGACGGAACTGAAGGTCGGCCAATCGTCGTTCGAACGGTCGACGGAGGCCGCAGTTGGAACCTTGTGGCCCACATCGGTCCAGAGCCGCATGGATACGCCGTGACGCCTTCCACCGTACGAGTTTCCCCGACGGATCTCGTCACGGCGCTACGGATGCGTGATTTCCCGCGGCGATGGATCGATGCCTATGCGTCGCAGGACAATGGTCTTTCCTGGTCATTTCTTTCGACCCCCGCGCCTGACACTGGGGAAGGCAATCCGCCAAGTTTGGTGCGACTGAAGGATGGACGGTTGGTTTTGACTTACGGCTTTCGGGGCGAACCATTCCGGATCGAATCGCGAATGAGTAACGACCAGGGGAAGACTTGGAGCGAGCCATTTGTCCTTCGAGGAAACGGCAAGACGCACGACGTCGGGTATCCTCGTTCCGCAATACGGACCGATGGGAAAATCGTGACCGTGTATCCGTTCCCTGATCCTGACAGTACTGATTGCGGGCTGGAAGCGACGATTTGGAACGCCGGGCAACCTTGAGCCGAATTCGCGTCATCACCACCTGCCATGCACGGAATTTGAACGTGAAATCGAGAGATCGTGTGCCAATGGGTACCGACAGTGGGATGGATCCTGATGAAGTGCGTATTGTGTTCGTAACTTGTTGTGTAGTAGTGTTTTATGTTTTTTGTTTGTTCTGTTGCCGAGGTTGGCTCTCGGTTGAATAGTGGGGCAGTGCCGCCGGTTTTATCGGGCTTCACGCGGATTTCCGGACCAGACCACGCGGCGAATTGACACTGTTTGTCGGGCATCCCTAGAATCGTTCCTTTTCCACTTGCCGTGTTTCATTGTTGCCACAAATTCTTATGTCACAAAACTTTGATGAAGCCGTACACAAGGCGGATGTCTTAATCGAAGCCTTGGCCTGGATTCGCCAGTTTCATGGTCGCCATGTTGTCATCAAGCTTGGTGGCAGCGCCATGGAAGAAACGGAAGCGGTCAAACATTTTCTGACCGACGTCATTTTCATGTCGTCTGTCGGCATGCGGCCGATTCTGGTGCATGGCGGCGGGAAGGCGATCAATGCGGCCATGTCTAAGGCGGGCATCGTTCCCCGATTTGTGCAAGGTCGTCGGTATACCGATGATGAAACATTGGAGATCGTGTCCCAGGTTCTGGCGGGAGAAATCTGTCAGAGTCTGGTCGACGAAATCATTCGGCAGGGCGGCGATGCGCGAGGCCTCAGCTATCAGACGGTCAACTGTCTGATCGGCAAACGACTGATGCTGCCGAATGATCAGGGCGAACCAATTGACCTGGGGCGTGTCGGTGAGGTTGTGGATATCGACCGCGATTTGTTGCTGATGACATGTCGCGAAGAACAGATTCCCGTGCTGCCGTCCGTGGCCCTGGACGAGCAGGGAGGAAAATTGAATGTTAATGCGGATACGGCGGCGGCGGCGGTGTCGCGATTCATCCAGGCGGAAAAGCTGATTTTTCTCAGCGACGTCCCCGGCATTTTCCTCGACCGTAAAGATCCATCGACGTTGCAGTCGCACCTCAACGCGGCTCGTTGTCGAGAACTGATTCAACAGGGCGTGATCGACGCGGGCATGGTTCCCAAAGTCGAAGCCGCCTTGGAAGCTCTCGCAGCCGGTGTGAAGAAAGTGCATATTATTGACGCCCGCATTCCCCATTCGGTGTTGCTCGAAATCTATTCCAACGAAGGTATCGGGACTGAGATTGTCCTTTAGCACGACGGCTCGCCTTTCGACAGAAGACTCAGGAATTCCCCATGCATCCGGCAGCGACTCGATCCAGTCAGCAAACAATCGACCAGTTTGGGAAGTACGTGATTCCCAACTACAAGCGTTATCCCGTGACACTGGTTCACGGCGAAGGCAGCTATGTCTGGGACGCCGAAGGCAAGCGTTACCTGGACCTCTTTCCCGGCTGGGGCTGTGACATCCTGGGACATTGTCCGCCGCTGGTCGTGAAAGCCATTCAGCGCCAGGTTCAGCACCTGATTCATATTCCGAATACGTGGTACACCGAGGCCCAGGGCGACTTTGCCGAGGCAATCGTCAAGCACAGTTTCGGCAAGGTGTTTTTCGCCAACAGCGGCACCGAAGCGAACGAAGGAGCCATCAAGCTCGCTCGCTTGCATTACGCGAACAACTCGGGCGGTACTTCCAAATACCGCGTGATTTCGTTCGCCAACGGTTTCCACGGACGAACATTCGGTTCGGTCACCGCGACCGCCCAGCCAAAATATCACGAGGGACTCGGTCCCTTGTTGCCCGGATTTCGCTACGCCCCCTATAACGACCTGGAGGCCGTCAAGTCGTTGGTTGACGACGAAACCTGCGCGATTCTGCTCGAACCCGTTCAGGGCGAAGGCGGCGTCAATATCGCCGACGAGGGGTTCTTGAAGGGGCTGCGAGAACTGTGTGATCAACGGGACATGCTGCTGATTTTCGACGAAGTTCAAACAGGCATGGGCCGCACCGGCGACTGGTTTGGCTATCAGAATACGGGAATTCAGCCCGATATCATGACGCTGGCCAAGGGGTTGGCGGGCGGGGTGGCCTGTGGAGCATTCGTCTGCCAGGACCATATCGCACCGAGTTTGCGACCGGGGATGCATGCCAGTACGTTTGGCGGTAACCCACTGGCCATGGCGGCCGGAATCGCGACGATGATGACGATCGAAGAAGAGGGGCTGCTGGAGAATTGCCGGAAAATGTCCGACCGATTCTGCCAGCATTTTCAGGCCCTGAAGTCCAAACTGCCGATTATTAAAGACGTTCGAGCCCGAGGAATGATGATTGGCGTCGAGCTGAACATTCCTGCCACCCCGGCGGTCGCGAAATGTATGGATCGAGGGGTGCTGATCAATGCGACGCACGATACAGTGGTCAGGCTGTTGCCGGCCTTGAATATCACGGCGGAACAAGTCGACGAGGGCTGCAAAGTCATCGCCGAAACACTCGAAGTTATGGCACAGGAAGCTTAAGATAAGATAACATAAACAAACCGACGGCGAGGTCAGAACTCCAAACTTCTGACCTCGTCCGCATTTTTGATTCGTCCTGTCAGCCACCCGCGTCCCTTCGTCGCCATCGACGATTGGACGCTGATGGCTGACAAACGTTTTGCACCGGCTGGGAACCTGAGTTGTCATGCGCCACTTGAATTCATTGTTGGATCTGACGCCGATCGAAGTGGAAACCATTTTCGGGTTGACCCGATCTTTAAAAGAGCGTTCAAAGCGGGGAGAACGTCCCCAAGTTCTTTCCGGCCATGTGCTGGCGCAAGTGTTCGAGAAGCCGTCGCTACGTACGCGGCTGAGCTTCGACGCGGCGATGATGCAACTGGGCGGTTCCAGTATTTTTCTGAACGCCAAGGATGCCGGTCTGGGCGGCCGTGAAGCGGTGGAAGATGTCGCGCGCGTGATCGGTGGATATAGCGATGTCATCGCGCTGCGGACCTTCTCGCAAAAGCTGATCGATACGTTCATTGAATATTCCGGGGTCGCGGTCATTAACGGGCTGTCTGATGAACGGCATCCGTGCCAGGCCTTGACCGACGTCTTCACGATGCAGGAAGTCTTCGGCGACTTGACGGGCAAGAAATGTGTCTTCGTGGGTGATGGCAATAACGTGGCAAGTTCACTAGCGATCGCCGCCGCACTGTGCGGTATGCATTTGACCGTCTGTGCCCCCGAAGACTACCGCCTGGAAGAAAAGTTTCTCAATGCCCTGACGAAGAAGTTTCCCGCGGCCAAGGTCGAACAGGCCAGCAGCGGCAGCTTCAAGTCGGCGCTGAAAGACGCGGCGATCGTCTATACGGATGTCTGGACCAGCATGGGGCAAGAGGCGGAAGCCGAAGAGCGACAGGCGATTTTCGGACCGTATCAAGTGAACTCGTCACTGATGAAGCTGGCGCCGAAGAGTTGCCGGTTCATGCACTGCCTGCCGGCTAAGCGAGGCCTGGAAGTGACCGACGACGTGATCGACGGTTCACAAAGCATCGTGTTTCAGCAGGCTCAAAATCGGATGCATCTGGCCAAGGGGTTACTCCTTTGGGTGTTGGAAAAGTCCGTTTGAAAAAGCTCGATTGTCGTCCGACCAAGACGGCTTAAGGGACGGTTGCCGGCTGTACGTCGGGTCTTGTTCGTGCTGACGATGTTCCGCGGAGGCGTGTGCTGACGGAACGAATCCACTGGATCAGGCTATCGATCAGCGAGTACGTGACGGGCGTCACCAGCAGCGCCAACAGCAGGCTGAACGATTGGCCGCCGATGATAACTTTGGCCATGCTGGCTCGAGCACCTGCGCCGGGGCCTCGGCCCAGGGCAATCGGAACCATCGCCGCGATCAGCATCACGGTGGTCATCAGGATCGGCCGCAGTCGTGTGTGATTGGCTTCCATGATGGCCGCCGTTTTTTCCAAGCCACCAGCCCGCAGTTCGTTCGTTTTGTCGACTTGCAGAATGCCATTTTTCTTGACGATGCCGATCAGCATGAACAGGCCAAACATGGCATACAAATCCATCGGCGTGCGGAACATCAACAGCGACAGCAGGCCAAACGGAATGGTTACGGGCAAGGCCGCCAGAATACTGACCGGATAGAACCAGCTTTCGAATTGAGCGGCCAGAATCAAGTACATGAACAGAATGCTCAGCACGAGCGCCACCATGAAGTAGTAGCCCGTTTCACCCAGCGTCTTGGCCTGTCCGCCGAACGTGACTTCGTAGTCCGGCGGTAATTTCAATTCTTTCAAGATCACGCGAGCGCGCTGCACGGCATCGTTCAACGACACACCATCCGGATGAGCCAACAGGGTGACCGTTCGCTGACGATTGAAGCGATCGATTTGACTGGGGCCACGAGCTTCGGTCAGCGTGGCTAAGCTCGACAGGCGGACTTGTCCGGCCGTCTGCGAGGGAATGGTCAGGCTTTCCAGGCTTTGCGGCGTGGCGCGGAACGGTTTGTCGGCTCGCAGCCACACATCGTATTGCTCGGTGCCTTCCTTATAGCGTGAGACGATTTGGCCCCCCACCAGCACATTCAAACTGTTGGCGATCGTTTGGACGGGGATCCCCAAGTCGCTGGCGCGGTCGCGATCGATGGCCACTTGTACTTCAGGCTTGCGCAGCGACAGAGTGGAATCGACGTCGACCAGTCCCGGTAGCAATCGCAACTTCGCCATGAATTCGGCCGAGAACTTGGCCAGCTTGTCGATATCGGGGCCTTGAATACTCAGTTGGAACGTCCGGCTATCCTGACCGGAAACACCGATGGCGGAGACATCCGAGACGGCCGTGCGAAGGTCGGGATAATCACGCAGAATCGCGCGCGCCTGCGCCATCACCTCGAACTGGCTGTACTGTCGTTCCGAAATTTCCTTGATGCGGAAGTAGATCGAACCGCGAGTCACATCGCCCTGTCCTTTGCCGGCGCTGCCCGTATTCTGGCCGATAATCGTAAACCGATGCAGTACCCCCGGCAGATGACTTAGACGTTCTTCGATTTCACTCAGTACCTGGTTCGATCGTTCCAGCGTATAGCCTTCCGGTGTGATGTATGTCACCTGGAACTCGCTTTGATCATCGCGCGGGACTAGGTTGACGCCCAACCCCGCGGCAATCGGCACGGTCGACAAAAACACCAGCACGCAAATGGTCATCATGATGATGCGATGTCGCAGAGACCACGCGAGTGCCTGCCCATAGAACCGATCGATGGCCTGGTAGATCGCCCCGCCTTTGGACTTGGCATGTCCGGCGTCACTGGGATCCAGTTTCAGGAAGTGGGCGCACAGCATGGGCGTCAGCGTGAACGACACAAACAGACTCATCATAATCGCAAAGGCCACGGTCAGTCCGAAGCTGCTGAAGAACCGCCCCACGATGCCGCCCATGAAGGCTACGGGCACGAAGATCACCACCAGCGACAGGCTGGTTGCGAGCACCGCCAGAGCGATCTCACGCGTCCCGTCACGCGCCGCCGTGCGTGCGTCTTTACCGAATTCTTCCATGTGTCGGAAGATGTTTTCGTGCACGACCACCGCATCATCAATCACGATCCCAATCGCCAGAATCAGCGCCAGCATCGTGATGTTATTCAGAGTAAAGCCCATGTATTGCATGAACAGAAATGTGGGCACGATCGAGGTGGGAATCGCCAGCGTGGCGATCACCGTGGTTCGCCAGTCGCGAATAAACAGCAGGATCGTGGCCGACACCAGCACGGCCGCCAGCAACAGGTGGAAGTTCACTTCCGCCATCGATTCGCGAATGAACCGAGCCTGATCCTGAATGACCTCGACCTTCATGTCGGCCGGCAGCGTCTGCTTGATCCGTTCGAGACGGGCTTGCACGGCGTCCGAAATGGCGACGGTATTGGTTCCGGATTGGCGTTGAATGAACAGGCTGACGGCATTCTGCCCATCTAATCGACTGAGTCCACGCGGTTCCTCGATCGAGTCATCCGCGCGACCGATGTCCTTGATGCGAATCGCGTGTCCCTGGCGGTTGGCGACGATCAATTCATTGAACTGGGCCGCGGTCTGCATGCGGCCCAGCGTCCGCAGCACCAGCTCGCGCGAACTTTGATTCACGATGCCGCCAGGCACTTCCAGATTCTGAGTGACCAGCGCCACGCGAACGTCTTCGATCGACAATTCGTATGAAGCCAGTAATTCCGTGTTGACGATCACATTGATGGCTCGGTTGCGTCCGCCCGACATGAACACGGCACCGACACCCTGCACGGTTTGCAGTTGCTCCTGGATCTGGTGCTTGGCGATTTCGGTCACTTCGCGGACATCGCGACGGCCCGAAACTCCAACGGTCATGATTGGTGCGGCATCCAGGTCAAACCGATTGATGACCGGCGGCTCCATCCCTTGCGGCAATTGATTGAGGATGGCCGAGACCTTATCACGCACTTCTTGAGCGGCGACATCGCCATCTTTGTCCAATCGAAACTGAATCGCGATGTTGGCCATGCCTTCGCGCGTCGTCGAACGCAATTCGTCGATGCCCGAGACTTGATTGACCGCTTCTTCGATCACCTTGGTGACGGTCGTTTCAATCTCTTCGGCACTCGCCCCGGCCAGATGGGCCGAGATCGAAACGGCGGAAAGATCGACCTTGGGAAACAAATCGACCCCCAGGCTGTAATAGGACACAATCCCCAGCACGACCGGGATCGCGACCAGCACCCAGGTAAACACGGGACGACGAATACAGATTTCGGACAAGTTCATTCGCGAACACCTCGTGTCGGGTGTTTCGTCGCGTCAGGACTGTCAGAGGAATCCGCCGACGATGCGGACGTCGCGCCGGTGGCTGGCGGAGCCGGTTCGCGAATGATGATCGAGGTCTCGTTAGCAATCGCGGTCTGGCCGCTGGTGATGACCTGGGCCTGGTCGGGCAAGGTGGGCTTGGTGATCTCGACCCATTCCGTGGTCTGGGTTCCCAGAGTGACGGGGACCTCTTTCGCCTGCCCCTCTTCCGCCAGGAAAATCTTGGTGATCCCCGCGAACTGGATCAACGCGGCCAGTGGCACCGTGACGGCCTGACTGTCGACACGAGTCAGAATCGACGCTTTTGCGAAGCTGCCCGGTTTCAATTCTCCGGTCGGATTTGGCACCTGGATTTCCACCTGGAACGTGCGGGTGGTCGGTTCGACGATCGGATAGATGCGAGTAACGGTCCCTGCAAACGGCTTCGCAGACGTGGCAGCAAAGACCTGCACCG
Organism: uncultured Schlesneria sp.; assembly: GCA_903871875.1. Lineage (GTDB taxonomy): Bacteria > Planctomycetota > Planctomycetia > Planctomycetales > Planctomycetaceae > Schlesneria. The sequence goes on along the minus strand of CAIQIR010000150.1, from coordinate 5,923 downwards.
GCTGATTCAGTTGAACTTCGGCGCTGTATCGCTCGGGAACGGGAACGCGCAGCTTCAATGTCTGACTGATCACCAGCCGGAAGATTTCCGTGCCCGGCCGGACGAGCGTTCCTTCAGAGACCGACCGTTGTGACACGACATAGACGACGTCTTCGGCCCCGGGGATTGCGGCGGTCGGGGTTGGGACCAGGATCTTGGTGTTGGCCAGTTGTTCGCGAGCAACCTGTAATTCCACCTGCTTCATCTGAATCGTGGCCAGGTCGGATTCGGCCTGAATCATCTGGTTGTCGTATTCCGCTTGCGACGTTCGGTAATCGCTGGCGGCACTCTCAGAATCTTCGGCGGAGACATTCTTGGTGATCGCCAGTCGGCTCAGCCGGTCATGGCGTGATTTCGCATGTTCCATCACCGATTTGGCTTTGACGACGGACGGCACCTTGCCCAGATCCAGCGTCGCGTCGGGGACGGACTTCAGTCCCAGTTTGGCCAGTTCCACTTGCAGGGCACGATCCGCTTGCTGGACCGACAGTTGATAATCCGTGGGGTCGATTTCGAGCAGCAATTCGTCGGGCCTCACGCGATCGGCGACGTCATGCAAGACTTTGCGGATGCGTCCTTCGATCCGCGCCGAAATCGAGACTTCTTCAAACCCGTGCAACGTTCCCAGTGCTTCGACCGTTCGCTGCACCGAGCGTCGAGTCACCGGTTCGACCGTGACAATCACCGTGGAGGGATTGTGAGCTTCGCTCGACGATCCCGGCGGCAATGATTCTTTCTGCGCATGCTCGTGACGAGCGTTCGCCGCGAACCAGCCGGCCCCAAACACCAGCAACAGCACGGCGAGCTTCACGATTCGGCCACCCCAAACGGGCGTCGCCGTGGCTGCGGTAGGAGCCGCGGCGTGCGAGTGGTCGCCGGCGAGGCCGCCCGATGACGACTGAGGATCGGTTTCTGCGGAACGGGACTGAAGCAAGTTGTTACCCATACAAAATCCAATTTGATCCGGGCGAGTCGAGGCCACTGATCCCTGTGGTCAGCCGGGTGACTTACGCGGTTTCTCGCGAGAGCCAATTGTCGTAAGTCGATGCGCTCCTGGCGAGTCTCGCGCGGTCCGGGTCGCGGAGAATTGCCAATCGCGAATCGTTCATTCTTCGGGCTCCAACAACAGTTCGGCCTTGAGTAATGCGGTTCCCGAAATCACCACGCGGTCGCCTGCCTGCAAGCCGGAGGTAATTTCGACCCATGGATCGACGCTTAATCCGGTTTTTACATCCCGGAGTTGGAAATCACGTAAGCCGGTTTCGACGAACACGAATGTCCGTCCGTCGTTCGAGGTGATTGCCGATTGTGGCACCGTCAGGCATTCGCGGGGCTCGCCATCGGGGATAAAGACTCGGACAAACATGCCGGGCCGCAGCAAGCCGGCCTGATTGTCGATGTCGGCCGTCAGGGGCACCGCGCGCGTTTCGACTTCGACGGTTCGTCCGACGAATGCCACGGTGGCTTCCAGCGTTTGGCCCGGCAAAGCGGGAGTCTGCACAGTGATGGTTTGGCCGGCGGAAATCTTAAGTGCCGACCAGTCCCGTTCGCGAATGTCGGCGTGTACCCACAGCCGGCTCGCGTCTGCCAGTTGAAACAACCCTTGCCCCGTTTGGATCCGTTCTTTCGGAGGCACCAGCACCTGCTCGACCGTTGCCGAGAAGGGGGCCTTGACTGGCCAGGTACTAAGCGAGGCGCGCTGAGTCGGATCGGGGACCAATTCCTGGGGCTGACTGGCCAGCAAACCCAGACGTTGTTTGGCCAGCAGGAACCGTTGCTCGGCATCTTTCATGGCCGATTCGGCTTTGAAGTGTTTTTGTTTGACGTCGAAGGTGGCCTGTTCGCAGGTCGCAATAAACTTGGCCGCTTCGGTATCACGATTCGAATCGGTTTCCAGTTTCAATCGACCGGAAACGGCGCCGGAATCGGCGGCCGGTTTGACGTTGGTGCTGATTTTTTCCGACAGCCGCATCCGTGAATACGCGCCCAGGATTTGTTGCCGGTAGTCGCCCAGCGGTTTCTCGCCGAAATCGCGTTCCAGTTGAGCGATCTCTTGAGGCCGCTTGAACCGAGCGATCAGTTCATCCACGTTTTCCTGCACCGTATGCCACCAGGTGTGTTCGTTCTTCGCCTGTTCCAAATCGGTTTCTCGCAGCAGCACGTCAGCCCGCCGCTCACCCAAATCGGGACTGTCGACGATGCCGATGACTTGCCCTTCTGTCACCTGATCGCCGACTTTGACGTCGATTTGTCGGATCAATCCATCGAAGGGCGATTTGACTTCCACGTGACGTGTGGCGTTGTATTCGATCCGACCAGGAACAACGCGGATCGATCGCAATTCTCGTGGGGCGGCTGCCGCCACGACGATGTTGCCCGCCGCAAACTTTTCCGGCGACAGTACGACGTGATCGCTGTGTTCGGTCGCATCCGTCGGTTCAGAACTCGCCGCGGGGCCCGCGTGATTCAACGAGTTTCTGAACAGCAGCGTCGCCAGAGCGATCAGCACGATGACGATGGCGACGAAGGAAATCCGCGACGTCATCGACACAAACGAGAGCGAAAAGGCGGGCGAAGGACGGTTCATAATGGGGACTCTACAATTCAGCGCCGTGGCGAGTGAGCATCAATGATTGAGAACACACACCAGATCGAACGGCGAAACGGCCAGGTCAGGAATGCCACGTCGTCAAACGTGGGACGCGACAGAAGGGGCTGGTCGCGAGTTAACAGCGCAGGACCGAGAACGACTTGTAGGCCGTAGTGGGCCTGAGCAGAGGGTCGCTGGCTTGAAGTATGCCCACCGTCGGCGTCGCTGGCTGTCGCGACATCGGCAGGATGGCCGCGACGAACAAACTGGGCGAGCCAATCGGGTCGTTCGGCGAAATCGTGGCCTGATCGAAGGCCACCCGTTCTTGTGACGGAGGTTCGTCATCCGGCGTATCGTCCAGCGCGTGACTCCACGACGGCAGAATCCAATGCAGATGCCAGCCAAAGTCGTGATCGGAATTCAAATCCACGGCGGGATGGAACACGGCCAGATGCGTGCTGAAGTCCCTGGCGGAAGCGATCGACGACACCCGTTCGCCCACGCTGGTTCCGTGGCAGTGCAGCCAGGGAATCGGGGCCTGCCACAACGACAAGATCAAGCAGCATCTCGTGACGATCAAACTCGCACGAGTAAGGGGGCTCGAACTGTCGTTCACGTTCATCTCAGGCTTCCGCTGGGGAATGACCAGAGCCCGTCGGCCGGTCACTCGTCCTCTTCGTCGTCCAAGTATTCTTCGTCATCATCATCACCATCGACGGGCCCGACGTCCATCCCATCGTAGGAGCTGAGACCCATTTCTTCGGCTAGCGCGGCGAGTTCCTGGTTGCGACGATCGAGCGTTTCGGGCGAATGCACTTCGATTTTCTCGACATGCAGCGTCCAGGGATCGTCGACTTCGTCGCCTTCCGCAATCTCCACGACATGATAGCCCAATTCGGTCAATCGTTCCGAACAGGCTTCCAGTTTTTCCACGTTGTCGTCCGTGAAAAAGTAACCCCAGAGCATTTCACTCTTCATATCCCAGTCGGTTTGTTCGGCGATCGCGTCAAACATTTCGATCAATTCGGACTTGGGAATCATTGTGAACCTCACTGTCGTCGGGCAAAACGGGTCTTAAAAAGGGCTGTCGGATTCTAGGGACCGACTTCCGGCGCAGCAATTCATACAGACCTGTTAATACCGCTGAATAGATCAATATTCACCACGTTTGCTCCCAAAACGACCTGCCCGATTGGGTCGGAATCGGCCTGCTTTGGAAAAGCGGGATGGCGAGAATTCCTCGAGACATTGCCGCAGCGGTCGGCGGCAACATCGGAATCACTGGCCCGTCGGGGTGGGGCAGAGTTTCCCGAATTGAGAAACGTGCTATTCTGAACCTTCTTCAATGCGAATCATTGTGAAAAAACCTTTATGAGTGGTGAATCGACCTGATGTTAGTGCTCGGAATCGAAACCAGCGGCCTGGAAGGCTCAATCGCCCTGTTCCGCGATCAGGCCTGCCTGGGCGAACGACGTCTGAATCAAGCCGGGCGTCGTCATGCCCAGTCGCTGGTGCTGGAAATCGGTGACTTGCTGAAATCCCACGGATTGGTGTCCTGCGATGTCGAAACCGTGGCGGTTAGCCGCGGCCCCGGCAGTTTCACCGGTCTGCGAGTGGGAATGGTTTGCGCGAAAACATTTGCCTACGCCACCGGCTGCCAGTTCATTGCCATCGATACCTTTGCTGCCATTGCCGAAAACGGACCTCAAGAGCTTGATCAAATCCTGGTGATCGAAGACGCCCAGCGAGAAGACTTGTTCGTCGGACAATACCACCGCCATCCGTCGACGGGCTGGGAGCAGGTCTCGCCGATTCGCATCATTCCCGCCGCCGAATTCCTGGTTGATCGATCTACGACAGATGTCGTGACGGGACCGGGCCTCAAGAAACTGGATCCCTCCACGATCCCCGCCAACTGGTTGACCGATCCGGCGTATTGTCAGCCGCGAGCCTTTACGATCGCCCAACTCGGTGAACGACGGATGATGTCGGGACTTGGGGGCCTGCCCGAAAACGACACCAATTTCTGGACGGCGCAGCCGTTTTATCTGCGACTGAGTGCCGCGGAAGAAAAGCGAGCGGCGGCTGACGCGCAAGCGGCAACGAAATAACACGGCGACGTGGCGGCGAGTTGCCGCTTCGCACCGACGGCTGAGGCCGGGCGTCCGAGCGACCGGCGTTCGGGGACATGGGTGGCGCGGCGATCAGTTGCGGCCCGGCGGGCGGCCGATTTTGTGAAAAAACGTTGGCCAACATGGCCAAGTTGGCAAACATCCCTGTTTTGTAGCGTTTGAGCCACTTTCCCAATTGGCAAAGTTGGCCAAGTTCCCTATTTCGTAGCGTTTGGCAAATCGTTGCCGCGCGAGCACTCTTGCGGCGCAGGCCCAAAGTCGAATCAATCCGCGCCGCCACATTGGCCGGTGCCCACCAGCGGCCTACGAACCGGACGCAGCCCATGAGCGTCGTTCGCGCCTGACGAGCGAGCTGCCTTGTCGTCGGACCACCGGCCATCAGCAAGCGTCCCAGACTCGGCAGCCAGCTGAACAGAAACCAACTGCACGCGGCCAGGAAACTCGACGGCCCGATCAACCGCTCTCGGCCGGCCCATTCCGGCGGCGTGCGACGACCACGTTCTGCCTGCGGGATCAATTCGGCGGCGTCCCGGGGCTTCGCCCCCAGCCGAGTCCCCAGATCTCGCGTTTCATCACACGGCTGTTCCGAGTCGGTTCTGATCAGAAGCATCATGGCAGTCCCTGACAATTGCCCTTCACACAACGAAATTCTGTCCTGACGGTTCATCTGTTTCTCCTTCTGGAGTCATTATAGGTCGGCTGCATGAGGTTATTATTGTTAAGCGACAAAATGTGTCAAGGTGTTTTGTCAAATAAAAAATAATTCCAAAAAAAGTCGAACGGCTGGAAATCAGGCGGCCGGCGCCGGGGATGCCCTGTGTATTTCGGCGGATTTGTTGCTCGACCAAAGTAGCCGTCTCGCTCCGTCGAGACGAAAGCGAAACGTGCATCAGACAAAGTCAGGCCACGGGGCAGCGTACTCGCCAGCGAAGCGCTGGTTGGTTTTGTTTGTTCGCGCAGTGCTGCCATTCGGAGAGCGGAGGAGAAGAGAGGAAAACGGGAGAAGAGAATGCGGCTTTCCTCTCGCGGGAGCGAAAGGGCTACAATGAAGCCCAAATGCGTTCAATTCCTCGTCGGCGTGACGCTCAGATGAGCATAGCAGCGATGTCTTGTGTCCCTCGATTCACGTTCTGGGCTCGACCAAAGTAGCCGTCTCGCTCCG
>CAIQIR010000149.1 GCA_903871875.1 uncultured Schlesneria sp. | reverse complement strand
CTCACCGACCAGATCACTTGTTCTCACTACATCGCATCTGAAGAAAAAACATAGGCGTTTTTTGAAACTGTCCCACAAAAACAAGGCGTTTATTTTTTGGAAAAGGCAACTTTTTCACACTTCTGACGAAGTTGGGCTAGCGGATGCGATTGAAGGCGAATTACTGGTCCGTCAGACCTTTCTGACTCACACCAGTCCGAGCTTTGAGGCTGTTGGAGCGGTTGACCCGGTCGATCGGAAGAAGAATGTGCTTTGTTGATCGCTATTCAACGAGGAGGACGAAGGGGCAAGATAATTGGTCGGATCAAGGGTGAAGACAATGTCGCTTGATGTCGGTCGAAGCTGCCGACGATCAAGGTACGACGTCAATCTTTGTGCGAATTGTGCGGAGTGGAAATCCCTAGCAAAACCACTGGTGAATCGTGGCTTTCCACAAAATCGATGGATAACTGTCTTATTCGACTACGTATTCGCTAACCTGAGGCGATACTTAACGAATGGGTGGAGCAAGTTGCCTCAATGAGTTGATTCCGTTTTTCTGAAAAAGTGGGATCCGACTTCAAGTGGGGAGGCGCACTTCAAGTGGAGACGGGGGCCCGATTTCGTCAGGGGCTGATCCCGGAAGTTTCTGATTGTCATTTCACTGATATGGATCGCTCGATGCAAAAGATTGCCACTACGGAATCTCATCCTCGGATCAACGGCACCACGGCACATTTGGTGATCCGCAGTGGGGTGTCGGCAGGAACGTCTGTGCCATTGCATCCTGGACAGGTAACGACGATTGGGCGCGGTGCCACGAATCATCTGGTCGTTCCAGACGAGGTCTGCAGCCGCAATCACTGCGAAGTGTTCTTCGAAGGCGAGGTGTGGAAGCTTCGTGATCTGGGCAGTCGGAACGGAACTCGGGTTGACGGCGAACCGATTACCGGCGATCTGGAGCTGAACGAAGGCTGCCAATTCCAAATCGGGAACACCGTCATCGGCTTTACATACGATCCCGGCAGGCAGGTGACAAGCGACGAAAAAAATCGTCACGACACGATGGCGATCTCGCCGCTTGACACGGCCCGTTCAGCGGTTCGTCCCAGTTACGAGGGACGTCCAGAAATCGTTCATCTGACCGCCAAGACGCGTTATACCTCGAGCGACGCCGAGGCATTGTCCGCTCGAGATCGTACGGGCCAGGAAGCACAGCGGCTGGTGCGGCTGGGGCTGAAGATGGGGGCCGAAACTAACGTTCGTCGGCTGGCGGAAATCGTGCTGGAGGGATTGTTTGGCGTGACGTCCGCCGATATCGGCGCCGTACTGCTCTTTAAAGAGGCCGATTTGGCTCTGCAAGATCATCGCAAGCTGGAGCTCATTGCTTATAAGTCGCTGGATTCTCGTCCGTTCGAGCCCGTATCCGACTATGTTTCGGGTGTCGCGTTGGAATCACGGGCTGCGGTCGTGGCCCACGATGTCAACGCCGACGATAAATTCAAGTCCAGCGACAGCCTGCGAGCCATGCGAGCTGAGAGCATCATCTGTGCTCCGATTCGCTCGGCTGACCGGTTGCTCGGTTTGATTCAGCTCTATTCCACTAATCCCGACAATCGGCTGGAACCAGACGATGCCGAGTTCACTCTGGCGGTGGCGGATCAATTGGCCAGTGTTTTGGACAACTTGAAAGTGCGTAGTCGGTTGGCGGCGGGGCTGGCTCGGGCCGAGACCGAAAACAAAACGTTGCGCGAACAACTGCTGATCGAAACCGAACTGGTTGGTGACAGCGACTCGATCCGTCGGCTGCGAGAAAAGATCCTGCGAATCGCTCCGACCGGCGCCACGGTTTTGATTCGTGGTGAAAGCGGTGTCGGCAAGGAACTGGTGGCACGAGCCATTCATCGACATAGCCATCGGGCCAATGGCCCTTTTGTGACGATGAACTGTGCCGCTTTAAGCGAAAACCTGTTGGAAAGCGAACTATTCGGCCATGAACGGGGCTCGTTCACCGGCGCCGTCAGTCGCAAGATCGGGAAATTCGAACAGGCGCATGGCGGGACGATTTTCCTGGATGAAGTCGGAGAAATGACTCCCGCGCTGCAGGCCAAGTTCTTGCGAGTTCTTGAGGGGCATCCTTACGAACGCGTGGGTGGCGGAGCGGAAGTTCGGGTCGATGTCCGCGTCGTGGCGGCCACCAATCGCGATCTGGAAGATTCTGTCGGTCAGGGCGGGTTCCGCAAGGATCTGTACTTCCGCCTGCAGGTCATGGAATTGGTTGTCGAACCGCTGCGCGAACGAATTTCTGACATCGCGATTCTGGTGAAATACTTCATGGAGCGGTTCTCGAAGAAATGTGATCGTTCCGTGAACGCGATCTTGCCGGCAGCATTGTCGACCCTGGTCAGCTATCGCTGGCCGGGCAACGTCCGCGAGTTGCAAAATACCATCGAGCGTGCGGTCATCCTTTGCTCCGGAAACACGATCGGCCCGAACGACATTGAGTTGTCGGCGCTCGGAAAAAACGAGGGACTCGCGGTGGCGGCTGCTTCGATGACCGGATTTCGCCCCATGTCGATCGATATCCTGGAACAGGAGCATATTCTGGCCACGCTGGAATGGACCAAATGGAATAAGTCCCAAGCGGCCCAGATCCTGGGAATCGAACGTTCAACGTTGGACCGTAAGCTGAGGAAGTACAAGGTCGATCGTCCTAGCAGTCGATAACGCGTTGAATTCTGAAGAGTTCCTGGTCCGGCGACGAAGACGCCGCAGCGGTAACCCCTGGGGCCATTGGAAGAGCGGTCCCTTGTGGAATTGCACTCAGCCCCGGTGAATTTCCAAAGGAAGACGAAGACGCGCGGTCCGTTGTCTCTGTGTCGTCTCGGGTTCGATTGTTAGCCCGGGTGTTGGGAAAGATCCCTTCGTCTTATCTGTCCGAAGCACTCGACTGTTGTTCGGTGCCTAACCAACGTGCCGTGTTTTCGACGATTTGAAGAGTTTCCGGTTGCTTGTAGACATCGAAGGTTTCGTGACCGGGTCGGAAATAGACGACGCGTCCTTTGCCCAAACGCCAGACCGACCCGCTGCGAAATTGCTCGCCATGATTCCACCGCTCTTCGAAAACAACTTCGTCGGGAGCGGGGACGTGGAATGGTTCGTCATACATTTCCGTGTGCGGGATATCGAATCGCTCGGGCAATCCCTTCGCGATCGGATGCTGGGGGAGTAACACGCGGACATGGCTGGGCTTGCCATCGGGGCGGTAGGCGGGGAAACAACAGTTTGGTAACTGGATTTTGAGCACGATCGTGCCGTCGGCGTCGGTGCGTCGTTCGACCGAAGGGGTCAGCCGATCGTTGCGGCCCGGTGCCGCGTATTTCTCGGGCCTGATTGGCTCGACGCGAGCTGTTTTGCGTTCCGCGTCGGTCAGTTGGGCCAGTGCATCCGAAATGGCCCGTTCGTTCATCGCTTCGATGAACGGAGTTGACCAGTGCGCGGAGTGTAAGGCGAGAAGTGACAATTTCCCGCGTTTGATTCGTTCGACGATGCGTTGGCCTGATTCGGGTTTGATGTCTCGCTGCCTGACGTGCCCCCACCAGATCAGCACGTCGCAATTGTCGAGGTTCTGGTCCGAGATTCCCTGGTCACGATCGTCCTGCCGTCGCGATGTCACCGCCAGATCCGGCTGTTGTTTCAGATATCCGGCGATCTGGTTACCCAGAAAATCGTCGTACACTTGTTTCTGTGCGGGCTGTTGTTCGTCCCAGACCAGGATGCGTATCGGATCATCCGCCGCGGCGGATGCAATCATTAGCAGCGAGAAACCTCCTGCCGCGAACATCATCAAACGACTACAGAACGCGATGCCTCGCGCGGAAACGAAGGACATGATCCACCGCCCATGGTTGGAATAAAGGATTTTCGCGGAAGAAAATTCATTATGCGAACCACGCCGGCTGACCTCAACGGATCGGAGGAAAAATGGGGCCGTGGCCAGACGAATGTAATCGGTCATCGAGGTCGGTCTCATGACAATCCAGCCGATGTCGACGTAGCGTGCTCGAACCAGCGATTGAAATGGAATAAAAGCTGCCCCAATCTCAGGCTGACGAGATACGGTCCTTCGCTTTGATCGACGTGGGGAAGTTGCCGGTACTTCAAATCGTCGATGAAGAGGTTCACATAGATCTTTCCGCCCGAAGTCGTCCACCATTTGTCGCGTTGAATGTCGACACAATTGGCGAGACCTTCGTGGCAGATCGTGAACTCGGCGACGGTGGGAGTATGCCATTGTTCCAGTCTGGCAACCCGTGGGAACGGTTGGTCTGATGGAGCGCATGCATCAACTGTTTGTTCATGTTGTGGTGCGATTGCTCGAGCGAATTCGGAATCGAGCCGAAGGCGGCGACATGTCGATCAGATATTCAATCTCGCTTGAATATCCACATCAAGGACGCGACGGCGGCCAAAGTCCGGACCTACGACGAAACAAGCGGTGCGTTCAGATCAGAATTGGTCCCAGACGTTTGGTTGTTGAGCTTCGGTTGATAGTCGGTCTCGCGCTCGCGCTTCGTTGACGATCAACGTTCGGCCGCCCATGGTGGCGCCGTTCATGCGGGTCATGGCTTCGTCGGCGTCGTCATAGCTCGGCATTGCCACGAAGGCGAATCCGCTGGGTTGGCCCGTCAGTCGATTGAGAGGCATGCGAACCGAGGAAACGCGGCCGAACCGCTCGAAGGCGCGACGCAATTCGGCTTCCGAGGCCTGATAAGGTAAGTTTTTGAGGAACAGTGTGGTCATAATTCGTTGGTATCTTTGGTCAAAACGTGAAATCAAACAGCAAATGTGTTCAGAGACAATGGGTTCGTGGCAATTGAGATGCCAACGAGCAGAAATGTGGCGTGCCGCACTCTTGCGAGGGGCCGCTTCACGATTCCAGGACTGCAATGGCTGTCAGGCCACGCGTGCGATGAGACTGGGCCACCAGTGCCGATCGGTGAACAGGCCGAAGCCGAACCGCTCGCTGGTGGTCGATCGTCCCGGGAAGAATGATCACCGGGGACAGTTGAGGGTATCAGATGAGTTTGATCGAGTGACTCCTAAATTGACTTCATTCGCGACGATTCGGACGTCCAGCGAGCAACCATGGAACCGGCCGCGACACGCCGCAAGTTCATTTCATGGCCGGTGGCAGGTAGTGCCAGTCCTGAAAAACTTGTCGCCTCGGCCCTTGCATGGGCCGACAAGGCAGGAAATCGCTCACCGTTGATCGTCATGGCCGCTGTGGTCAGCCGTTCATGAATCTGCCGCCACAATAATTCGCAATCCGATGTTTGCATTCGTCTTCATTCCATAAAAAAAACAGGAGCGATTTCTCTTGGCGACGTGTCCGTTAACCCGTGGTCAACGTGGCCCGCCGATGAATTCGCCATGCTGACGGCCAAACGGTCTGTGCTCGTTGCGAAAGCTCTTCAGGGCTTGCTTTCGCGGCGAGACCCGCCCTCTGTCATCACGCCTGACCGTTCCCTGGGGAGGGCCGAGAACGCTGACGAAATCAACGTCCGCTGCACCGTATCGCGGGCCTCAACTTGAAGAGGTTGTACCAGCATGAACAGACGGCTGAAACCCAACTTCCTGTCGGTGACTTTGGCCAGCAGCAGATGATGATTTGTGCCGTTGTCTGGCGGATTTCCCACTCTCGGGTGCATCGATTCCTCCTTGAGTCGAATGCCTTTGTCTTGGCCGGGACTTAGTGGTCCCGCCGGTGAACCGCCAACAGTCCATGGTCCGGTCCACTCAAGTATTGTACTCGGGGTGGCTCACAAAATTCGGAATATCCGATCTATTTTTCCTGATTTCCCGGATTCATGGCCAAGTCTGAAGGAAAGCGAGACCGTCGTGACGAGCCGTTGATCAGCGATTGATGCCAGCTGAAGGTGATGTCTCGTTGAGCAAGCATCCCGTGGCGCAGGCATTGGGCACTCCGGCAGGACGCGATCGCGATGGGCCGTGAACGCGATCAGATCAGCACCCTCTATTCGTTCGTCTGGAATTCTTCGACGACGATGTTGTCATTGGTGTAGATGTCGATTTCCGAGGCGATCTTCAAGGATTCGCGAACGATTTCGGTGGCAGACAGTGACGAATGTCGAATCAAAGCACGGGCCGCAGCCACGGCGTAGTTGCCGCCGGATCCGATTCCAAGGATTCCGTCGGCGGGTTGAACGACGTCACCCTGGCCAGTGACCAGCAGGCTATGTTCGGCGTCGACAACGATCATCATGGCTTCCAACTTGCGAAGGATGCGGTCATTTCGCCAGTCTCGTGCAAGCTCGGTGGCGGCGCGAGGAAGGTTGCCCGGGAAATTTTTGGCTTTGGCTTCGAATCGTTCCAATAGCGAGAAGGCGTCGGCCGTGGATCCGGCGAATCCGACCAGCATTTTCTTATCGAGAATCCAGCGGATCTTGCGTGTGTCTGCCTTCAAAATGGCCGTGCCGTAGGTGACCTGTCCATCACCGCCCAATGCCACCTGCCCCTGATGGCGGACGGCCAGAATCGTAGTGGAATGGGTTTCGACGCGAGTTGAACTCGACGGTTTTCGGTCACTCATTTCGCAGGAGCCCTTTGGGAAATTCGATCAGAGGATCAACTGATGTTGTCGGGGTGCTGGTCTATAACGGATTGCCTCAGAACTGATTTCGTCCGTCGCCGGTCGTTTCTCTTAAGAAGACGGCCAAACGGTTGAGGACATCCGTGGGAATTTCGTGGCCACCTGCGAATGGAAGAAAGTCGACATCGGCGCCCGACTGATGCAGCAGGTCTCGCAACAGGCCAGCCGCGTCGAAGGGCAGAATCTGATCTTCGGTTCCATGCGACTGGATGACTCGCAGAGATTTGTGATGCGCGATTCGTTCGCGCCAGACATCCTCATTCAAGAGGGTTCCCGACAGCACCACTAAGCCGGCGGGATTCTTGTCGAGATGCAACGTCACGTCGGTGGCCAGCATCGCTCCTTGCGAGAAGCCACCCAGCACAAACCGATCGAGGGGCACGCCCATTCGTTCGGACCAGTTACGGATCAGGCCGAGCAGCATTTCACGCGCGGCAGGAAGTTCAGGCGGACAGTCTTTGCGGAGGTCACGAAACGAACCCAGGGCGACCGCCATTTGCAATCGTCGCATATCAATCGGCCACCAGGCTCGTCCGTCGTAGAGTCCCAAATCTTCCAGGCTGAGCGGCGCTTCGGGGAACAGGAATTGAACACTGCCGGATAATTTGGGCTGTCGCAATAACATTTGACCGAGTGGTACCAGATCGGTTCCGGGGGCGCCATAGCCGTGGCAAAGTACGACTACGGTCCGTGGAGTGACGCCTGCTGCCAGGCTATCCACAATATGGCAAGTGAGTCCGTTGATGTTTTCCGTATGCAGTTTCATAAGAGAGCTTCCGAATTGTCGGTGATTCCAGAGGAGAAGGGCTGTCAGTGGCCTGCGCGATGTTGTCTGAGAAGCGACTGCATTCGACTTGTGTTTTCGAGATGTCTTGCCCTCTTCACAAGGATCTTTTTGTTTGCACGGAGCGACGTCCGCCGTCGGAAGTTACTCATGGAGCGGGTCTTCGATTTCGCGGTCGGGTATGGACCGATTGTCCGCCAACTCGAAGAACCTTTCCAGATCGTGCGGATGTCTTGCGAGGGGATGAATGATCATAGCATTCATTTGCATGATTTGATCTGGAATAGCAAGCGGAGTGTGTTCTCGATATCGATCGAGTCAGTCCTGCCGGGACAAATTCAGCACGGAAAATTGGAATGGGATGACGTGTCGAATCCGACGTTGGCCATTGGGGGATCGAAGGAGAGGCCTTTATCGGCTGTTCGTCCAGGATTTCAGTTTCTCGCAAAGTGTGATCGCCGCGCCCGAATCCAACGCGTCGGTGGCGACAGGGACCGCCGCTTGAATTGACGGAACGCGGTTGGCCGCGAACAACGCAGCTGCGGCGTTGACCAGAATCATATCGCGAACTGGTCCGCGAGTTCCTGAGAAGGCGCGACGGATCACATCGGCACTCTCGGCGGCATTGCTAACCTGTAGCGATTCGACTCGACATTCGGGGAACCCGAGCATCGCTGCATTCCACGAGTGACGGCTGACGCCGGACGCCGAGACTTCAAACACGGCGGTCTCGCCCCATAGGCTGACTTCATCCAGTTCGTTGTTTCCACAGACGACCAGTGCCCGCTGACTGCCGAGTTGATGGAGTGCCATCGCCAGTAACTCGGCCACGGCGGTGCGTGAGGTGCCGATCACCTGGTAGGTTGCCTTGGCGGGATTGGTCAACGGGCCCAGCAGATTGAAAATCGTGCGAAAGCCGAGTTGTTTGCGAACCGGCGCGACGTGCTTCATCGCCCCATGCAACAGCGGTGCAAAGCAGAATCCGATGCCGACTTCGTCAATGCAATCGGCCACCTGACTGGCGGACAGTTGCAGGTTGACTCCCATCGCTTCCAGCACATCGGCCGAGCCGGTGGTGCTGGTGGCACTGCGGTTACCGTGCTTGGCGACGGGCTGTCCCGCCGCGGCGGCAACCAGTGCGGCAGCGGTGCTGATATTAAACGTGTTCAGCAGATCTCCGCCGGTTCCGCATGTGTCCAGTAAACCTTGGGTGCGACAAACGATGGGTGTCGAGCGTTCGCGCATGGCGCGGGCCGCACCGACCAATTGGCCGACCGATTCCCCGCGGCATCGTAACGCCGTCAAAAACGCGGAAATCTCGACCTCAGAACATCGGCCGTCCATCAAAGATCCGACGGCCGATGTCATCACCTCGGCGGAAAGGTGACGTCCTTCCAGCAGTTCCGTCACCGCAATTTTCAGTTCATCAATCATCGAAGGTCCGAAAGTCGCTGGCGATACTCAGCTTCGATGGATGTTCTGCTGAGACGGAAAACGGAACATGACACCCTGTTTCTCGATTGAACGGCATCAAACGCTGACGTTGATTTCGTAGCCTTTTCGCTGTTCGCGACCGATCCAGGTCGCCGCATCCTTGTCGTTGATGATCTGTTCCGTTTTCGGATCCCACTCGATCTTGCGACCGAGACGGATGGCGATGTTGGCCAAATGACAGGTCGTCATCGCGCGATGGTGCGAGTAGACGTCGCTGACGGGCAGGCCGCGGTCTTTAACGCAGTCGAAGAAGTTTTCCA
This sequence comes from uncultured Schlesneria sp., assembly GCA_903871875.1. GTDB lineage: Bacteria > Planctomycetota > Planctomycetia > Planctomycetales > Planctomycetaceae > Schlesneria. The sequence continues at coordinate 75,477 of CAIQIR010000149.1, read as the reverse complement.
TGTGAGCATTGCCGCCACCCTTGGGATCTTTTCCCTTGTAGAGTTCTGTCAGCAGCGATTCGGGTAACGGATTGTTGGCCAGGTCTTCGACGGGAGCACCGGACAGCTTGCCGCGACTCACGAAAATGCGGCCTTCGGTGCCTTCGATCAGCACGCCATTATCGCCTTCGCTGCGAATTTCCAGTTCCGCGCCGTTGGCGAACTTGGCCAGGACGTTGAAATCGGTGGCCGTGTTGTAGCGGTTAGAAATGGTTGGCATCCCCTTCTCAAGGGGAACTGGATGCGTGGCCGTGCCTTCCACGGAAATCGGACCGCTATTGTCCATACCCAGTGCCCACATGCCGATATCGACATGGTGTGCGCCCCAGTCGGTCATCTTGCCGCCGGAGTACTCGTACCACCAGCGGAATTCGTAGTGTGTGCGCGATTCGGGATAGGTCTTGTTTTGGCCGAATCCGCCCAGCAGATAGTCGGTCATCGGGGCCTGGCCGAGCCACATGTCCCAATTGAGTTGCGAGGGTACGGGAGCGACCGGAATTTCACCGCTGGTGGGCGCGCCACCGATTCCGCAAATCACTTTCTTGATCGTGCCCAGCCGTCCGCTACGGGCGATGGCGACGGCTTTGAGGAATTGGTTCTTGATCTCACCGTTGTTGGCGGACATTTCTGAACGCTGCTGGGTTCCGACCTGGAAGACTCGTTTGGTCTCGTTCAAGACCTTGATGATCTGCTTACCTTCGAGGATGGTCAGCGTCAGCGGCTTTTCGCAGTAGACATCTTTGCCCGCTTGCATTGCTTCAATGGCGATCTTGGAATGCCAGTGATCGGTCGTGACAATCGTGACGACCTGGATGTCTTTGCGATCGAGCAGTTTCCGGTAGTCTTCGTACATCTCGGGTTCGGCCGAATTGCCCTTTTTGCCCTGGATGTCTTTGACCCGATCGCGAGCCTTCTCGACATGTTCGCGATCGACGTCACACACGGCCACGCAGTCCGAAAATTCCAGTGCGTTCGCCCCGACCGATCGCCAGCGATCGCCCGTTCCAATGCAACCCAGTACCGGTCGATCGTTGACACTTTGACGCCCGAGGGCCAGGTTGCTGGTTGATGTGAACCAGTAAGGCATGGTGGCCCCGGCGAGCATGGCGGTCGAGGTCTTCAGAAAGTCGCGACGATCAGGGCGGTGACTCATTGATGGTTACTCTTCGGGGGTGTGAATATCAATCGTTTCGGATCTCGAGGGGGACGCCAATACCGGCACACTGTAGCGGTTCGGTGGAAGCAGGTAAAATCTAGCGGGTCTTGACGAGGGACTGAATCAAAAACAGGTTGGGACGTAAGAAAAAACAACCCGGCTCATTGGGATAAGCCGGGCTGTCGTTGTTCAAATCGCTGCTCTCCAGGGCGGTCAGGACATTTGGAGTGTTTCGGTGTTCAGGACAAACGGAAACACGCGTGTCGGTTGGTGAGGCGAGCCAATTTTGTCTTTGTAAGAGATCTGGGCAGCACGGTCCGCGGCGAATTGCAGCGTCGTGAATTCCAGGCCGCAGAAGTATTCGGTTCCCACTTCCGCGGCCACGTCGGCAAACACTTCGCCTGCCGAAGCGGCGTGTCGTCGAACGCCGTGAATGCTGTTTTCACGCACCTTCACGCCGGCCGCTGACAACTTCACAAGGCCCTTCAAGAAACGGCCCACGGGCGAATCAACACCCGTTGTGCGAAGCAGACGCTCCCACTCTTCGTGCGATTCCCAGTAGTAGCCGTGGTTGAAGTAATCGAGAGCCAGCAGGTAGTGGCGATTTTCGGCCCAGGTTCCGGCCGTCAGCATTTTAGGCGACGGCGATTTTCGTTGATAACTGTGACCACGGGCGTCTCGATAGGGATGCGGCGTGTCCGTTCCCGGAACATACGTGTAACCAGGCAGATCCGTCGACGGAAGCAGGCGCGGTGCGACTTCAGTTGGCGGTGTAATCATCAATCGGTCCTTTGACTTGGCATTAGCGGGAGTCCGTCCGGAACGTCCTCGTCGATCGATAACGGTCATACGGCACGGCTCCTGTTTGGGGGTGAAAAATTTTGAGGTGGGACAATCCAACCGACGGGACTTTACGTGCGGCATCGGGTTTCAGACGGAATCAAAATGCCCCATTGAGCCGATTTTCCAGAACAGGACGTCGCAAGACATCCGATTCCGTGGTTTCCGTTACTGAAGACCCGTTTCTGGTAGGTTAGCCTGGGGCCAGAACCAACTTTGTTTATTGGTCGAAACGGCAGTAAGTCCCTGTCTATTAACAGAGTACCAATTCATTCACAAAAGGGGAGAGCGATCCGCCAATTTTTTCGAGATCACGAAGAAATCATTGCGCGGCCCCCCGCAATTCTCGTTTGATCCGCGTGATCACGCCGCGAAAGCCTTGTTGGCGAGTCATCCCCAGCACTGACGCCAAGCCCAAGTGGGCCACCATATCATCGGGCAGCGCCAATGCTTCGCCCACCGCCGCTCCCTCCAGCCCACAGACCACTAACGCGACTAAACCGCGTACCGTGGGCGATTTTCGGGGAACGTCTGCTTCCAGATGAATTTTGCCATCCTGTTCCGAAACCCATAAATAGACAGGAGTTTGGCATTCCTGGATTCGGCACATTTCCGGGAGATGTTGTCCTTGTTTGTCGGCGGCGACGCTGGGGAGTTGATCCGCAAATTCCACCAGCCATTCCAGCTTTTCCGCAGGATCCAGTTCATTCAACTCGTCAATCAATTCAGTCAGTCGCATCGGGTTGTTCTGCGTAAAAAAACGTTTATCTAAGAGCAGGCGCCAGACCGTTTCGGTCGGGATGGGAAGAAGTATAACGTGCCGGGAAGCCATGACACGTCCGAAAATTGGTGAGCAATATTGCTCCGCTGGTGTCTCAGCGGGGAAATGCAAGCTGCTGAACACCCCGACAGGGGGCTGGTTGAGAAATCTTGCTGCGCGGACTGTTGGGATCGGAACATCTGTGCCAACCTTGATTTGAGGACTTGGCAAGATCCCTCCTCACTTCGGCAACCCTCGCCGCGGCCAGCGACCGGCGCGAGTATAATTGCGGTCGGTGGTTTAGATCGACAGTGGCTGTCAATCTGAAGCAACCGTAGCGAACATGCCGATAGGGGGACGGTCGCGACGGCGCAAACGGCTGCGTCGCGACCGAATTCGTCCATTGACGCAGCGTGTTCGGCGGGTATTGCCGAAAATTTGATTCAGGGGGCTGCCAGTTCATGCGCATCGTATTCGCCAGTTCCGAAGCGGTTCCATTTTCGAAGACTGGTGGACTGGCGGATGTCGCGACGGCCCTGCCCAAGGCACTGGCCCAAATTGGACACGATGTTTCGCTGATCACACCGTACTATCCGCAAGTCTTGAAAAGAAGCGGTGTTGAGATTCCGGCGATCAAGCGGACGGGGATTTCGATTCGAGTTCAAGTCGGGCCCAAGTTCATCGAAGGCCAGGTGTTGCAGTCGACGCTGCCCGGTTCTCGCGTCAACGTGTTTCTGATCGAACAGCCGATCTACTTTGACCGACCCGGATTGTACGTCGAACAGGATCAAGACTATCGCGACAACAGCGAACGGTTCGTTTTCTTCAGTCGGGCCGTGATGGAAGCGACACGGCTGTTGGGACTGAAGCCCGAAATCGTTCATGCGAACGATTGGCAAACGGCGCTGGTACCCGCTTTGGTGAATATCGAATATCGAGGAACGCCGGGGTTCGAACATACCGCTTCGATTTTTACGATCCACAACATGGCCTTCCAGGGTCAATTCTGGCATTGGGACATGTTGCTGACCGGGTTGGATTGGAAGTATTTCAACTGGCGACAAATGGAATGCTACGGCCATTTGAATCTGTTGAAGACCGGTATTTCCTTCGCCGATCTGGTGACGACGGTTAGCCCGACTTATGCCCGCGAAATTCAGACCCCCGAATTCGGTTGTGGATTGAACGGAGCCCTCTCTGCGCGGCAAAGCGATCTCGAGGGCATCTTGAACGGTGTTGATACCGAGGTTTGGAACCCGGCGACCGATACCTACATTGCCAAGAATTATTCACTGGGAGCACTAGAAGACGGCAAAGCGGTCTGCAAAGCGGCTCTGCAAAAGCGACTGGGGCTGCCCGAGCGTCCGTCAGTGATGTTGCTGGGAAGTATTTCGCGGATGACCCACCAGAAGGGCTTTCAACTACTTGAGCAGTGCGCCAGCATGTTGCTCGATCAGGACATTCAACTGGTTTTTCTGGGCTCGGGCGAACCTCGATTTGAAAACCTGCTGCTTGAGATGGCGAAGAGCCATCCGGAAAAAGTGGCCACTACCATCGGCTATGACGAGGAACTTTCTCATCAGATCGAGGCGGGTGCCGACGCGTTTCTGATGCCCAGCGAATTCGAGCCGTGTGGGCTGAACCAGATGTACAGTCTGATCTATGGGACGGTTCCAATTGTCCGAGCCGTCGGCGGGCTGGCCGATTCGGTCATTGATGCGAGCGACGAAAACGTCGCGAATGGAACGGCCAATGGATTCAGTTTCTGCGAGTTCCGCAGTGATGTCCTGTTTTGGAATATCTGCCGCGCCCGATCGTTATTTGCCGACAAGCAGAAGTGGCACCGGTTGCAGCGGGCCGGGATGAAGCGGGACTGGTCCTGGAAGCACAGCGCCGACGAATACGTTCGAGTCTATGAACGAGCCATCGCCAAATGTCTTGCGCCAGCCGAGTGCGAAGGCGATGAGCGCCAGGATGAGGGGCCGGCTCACCAATAGGATTTCTTCATGCCACCTGTCAGTCTGGCGTTCTTCTGGCATCAGCATCAGCCGTACTACCCCGATCGAATCGGGGGAGAAAATCTGATGCCCTGGGTTCGGTTGCACGGCACAAAAGATTATTGGGGCATGGCCTGGCACATCAAAGAAGTGCCCGAGTTCCGCTGTACGATCAATCTGGTTCCCAGTCTGCTCAAACAATTACTGGCGTATACCGAGGACGGAGCCAGCGACCGTCATTTGGATATCTCGCGCATTCCGGCGGATGGCCTGGGGCAAACGGACGGGCAGTATCTGCTCGACCATTTCTTCATGGCGAATCTGGACAACATGATTCGTCCCTATGCCCGGTATTTGGAGTTATGGCAGAAGCGGGCGGCGAATGTCGATCCAGTGGATCGCGCGCTCAAGCGATTTTCTGAGCGAGACCTGCGCGATTTGCAGGTGTGGCACAATCTGACCTGGTTCCATCCGATTCTGTTCGACGTTGACCATGATCTGAAAGCGTTCCTGCAAAAGGGCCAGAATTGGACCGAAGCAGAGAAGCAATGGCTGCTGCAAAAGCAGATGGAAGTCTTGCGTCAAGTCATTCCACTCCATCGGGAGTTAGCAGCGAGCGGTCAAGTGGAACTGACCACAACGCCGTTCTACCACCCGATTCTGCCGCTGCTTTGGGACAAGAAATGCGCGCGCCAGGCGATGCCTGGTTGCGTGCTGCCCAAGCATCTGGAGTCCTATCAAGAAGATGTCGTTGCCCAGTTACGGCAGGCCATCGATTCGCACTTCCAACTGTTTGGTTCCAAGCCCAAAGGGATGTGGCCCTCGGAGGGATCGGTGTCGCAACAGATCATTCCGGCCATCGCTGACTTGGGCATCGAGTGGATCGCGACCGACGAGGAAATCCTCGCGGAATCGACCAGTGGCTGGATCGCTCGTGACAGCAACGGCTTTCTGCGAAATCCTGAGTTGCTTTATCGACCTTGGAAACTTGCCGAGCAAGGCCGGTCGTTGCAGATCGTGTTTCGTGATCATGCGCTGAGTGATTTGATTGGCTTTCAATACCAGCGGATGAATGCCGAACAAGCGGTCGGCGATCTGTTGGGAAAAGTGGAATCGATTGGCCGAGCGACGGAACATGCCAATGGCCACCGGCCGGCGCTCGTTCCGATCATTCTCGACGGGGAGAATTGCTGGGAGTATTACCGTGACGGCGGGGTCCAGTTTCTCAGGACGCTGTATCAATCCTGCGTGGCACGAGACACCATTCGGCCGGTACGAATCGGAGAGTTCCTGGAAGATTATCCGGCGAACGATCACATTTCCCAGTTGTTTGCCGGAAGTTGGATCAGTCACAACTTTGGCATTTGGATTGGTCATCAGGAAGATCGCACTGCCTGGGACCTGTTACACCAGACACGAGAATTTCTCAAACAGATGGAGTCGGCCGGAAAAATCGAAGTCGACACTCTGCGGCGCGCCTGGGAGGAAATCTATATCGCCGAAGGAAGTGATTGGTTCTGGTGGTATGGCGATGATCATTCGTCCGCGCAAGACGGCCTGTTTGATCAGTTGTTTCGCAAGCATTTGAAGAACGTCTATATCCTGTTGCGAACGCCTTATCCGGCACAGCTGGATCGCCCGATCGGCAGCTTCCGGCAAAAGGCAATCCACACGGAACCGAAGAGCTTTCTGAAAGTCAAAGTGGATGGTCGGCGATCATACTTTGAGTGGATCAATGCGGGGCGTTATGTCAGCGGCAGTGAACGCGGCACGATGACGATGGTGACGCAGGGTTTGATTCGCGAAGTCTTGTTCGGCTTCGATCAAACGCGATTTCTGCTGCGGATTGATACCGCCAATCGGGCCATTGATGATCTGAAGCTATTCGATGAACTTCGCATTACCTTTGCAGAACCCAATCATTTCGAGCTGCGAATGACGGCATTGCCAGCGAAAGAACCGCAGGGGCAACTCGATCGGGACGGTCGACTGGTGGTGTTAAATCAGATTGAATTTGCAGCAGACCAGATTTTGGAATTGGCCGTCGACTTGGATGACCTGCGATTTGCGGACGAGGCTCGCGTCGAGTTTTCGGTCGCGATCTACTCGGAAGGAAAATGCCTCGACCGAGTTCCCCGCGAAGGCCTGTTGTCCATGACAACTCCGACGCAAGACTTTGAACTGCGCATGTGGCTGGCTTAGACCTTTAACTTGAGTTGTTGAAATGCCCGAACTCCGTAAAGATCCGATTGTTCAGCGCTGGGTGGTGATGGCTCCCGATCGAGCCAAGCGTCCCAGCGATCTGCGCGACGAGCCAACGGTCGTCGACTCGGAGTTTGATCCGTTTGCCGAGGGCAATGAGGATGCGACGCCGCCAGAAATCCTGGCTTATCGTGAACATGGTTCAACGGCCAACGGACCGGGCTGGCGAGTTCGTGTTGTTCCGAACAAATTTCCCGCCTTACAGGTGGAAGGGAATTTGGACAAACGGGGTGATGGAATTTACGACATGATGAACGGCCTGGGGGCTCATGAAGTCATCATCGAGTGTCCGCATGGCGAAACGAACATGTCGCGACTGAGCGTCGAGAATATTCGCGAAGTTCTGTGGGTTTATCACGATCGATTGGTGGATTTGAAACGAGACCGCCGACTGGTCCACGCCTTGATCTTCAAGAATAAAGGAATGCTGGCAGGAGCTTCGCTGCAACATTCGCATTCGCAAATGATCGCCACGCCCGTCGTTCCCATCACGATCTGGGAAGAGATGTCGGGAGCACTCGAATTTTATAATTATCGCGGGCGGTCAATCTTCGAGGATATGATCCAGCAGGAACTAGCCACGGGAACACGAGTGGTGCTCGACACGGCCAACTTTATCGCGTTTTGCCCGTATGCCAGCCGGTTTCCCTTTGAAACGTGGATTCTACCGAAGCAACCCGGCAGCCATTTCGAAAACATTCAGCGACAGGCGGTGGACGAACTCGGTCAAGTTTTGAAAACGATCTTGAGAAAACTTGAACTGGCCCTGGATGATCCGCCCTACAACTACGTCATTCACACCGCCCCGTTCAATCACGCCGAGTTGCCTCATTTTCTATGGCACATTGAAATCTTTCCTCGGTTGACTCGGGTCGCAGGTTTCGAATGGGGCAGTGGTTTCTACATCAACCCCGTGTTTCCTGAAGAGGCCGCGAAGTTCTTGCGTGAAATCGACGTGTGACGGGAGGTGGCCAGTCAGATTTGATCGTCACAATCAGGTCGGCCGACGATCCGCGTTGCCGCGATTGATGTGGGTTGTTCACGGGAGCATTCGCGAAGGCTTTGGCTGCTCAGGTAAAAGCCGTCGCAGAATCGGAGCGGTTGCGATCGTGGTCGTGATGGCCATGATCACCATCATGGCGAACAACTTCGGGGAAATGACGCCCAGCGACAGGCCGATATTGAGGACGATCAATTCCATCAGCCCGCGTGTATTCATCAGGATGCCCAGGGCACCTGACGTCGGCCAGTCCAGTCCGACGAATCGTGCGGCGGCGATCGTACCACCGCATTTTCCCAGCGTGGCCACCACGATAATGGCCCCGCAAATTAGCCAGCCTTCGAATCCGTTGATCAGGCCGATTCGTGTGTTCATTCCGGTGATCGCGAAAAACGCGGGAAGCAGCAAGATCGTTACGACATCGTGTAGTTTGCGGCTGAGATCCTGTGCGACTCGACTGTCGTGTGGAATCACGGCCCCCAACAGGAATGCGCCAAACACGGCGTGAATGCCGATGCCTTCCGTAATCAGCGCCGAACAGAGCACGGCGATGAACAAGAGGGGTGTCGCTTGACGGTCAATTCCACGTGGTTCGGCCCAGGCGACCCACTTCACGGCAATCGGGCGGACGACAAGAAACATGATCGCTACATAGACTGCCGTCCAGACGGCGACCATGACGGCACTTTCGACTTGTGCTTTCGCCACGCCAACGACGAATGCGAGCAGACACCAGGCGGTGACGTCGTCCGTAGCGGCACAGCTGAGCGCAATCACGCCGAGATCCGTCTGTTCGCGATTCTGATCCGATAGAATCCGGGCGAGGACCGGAAACGCCGTAATCGACATCGCCACACCCAGGAACAGGGCAAAACTGGTGAATGGGACTTCGCTGGTTGAAAGCACGGGGTACAACCAAAGGGCCAGACCGGCTCCGAGAACGAAGGGAACAACGATACTCGCATGAGAAATCGCAATTGCCGCCTGGGCGTGCCGACCGACCTTTCGAGTATTGAGTTCCAAGCCGACAATGAACATATAAAGGATGACGCCCAGCTGAGCGATCGTCTTGAGTGACGAGACCACTAGTCCCTGAGGATCGACGGCCGGACCTGGAATCAAGACCTGCATGGCGTCTGGGAAAAGCGAACCCAGTAACGACGGGCCCAGGATAATTCCAGCGACCACCTCACCAATCACGGCCGGCTGTCCGAGATAGCGGAACACCCAGGCGAGCAGATTTCCCAGTCCAATGATTGCCGCGAGCGTCGCGAGAACATGTAAGGTGACATCGACTTGGGCCGGTTTCGTGACAGTGGCGGAAGCCGCCGACGCACCGACCTGGGGAGCCGTCAGAGTTTGACCGAATTGTCGAATCAACAAGAACGCCGCTACTGCGCCGGCAATCAGCAGTAAATAGGCGACAATTTGCCAACCTGTTCCTCGGGCGGTGCTAGTGGAAGATAACATGCTGATTGATTGCGGTCCGGGGATTCGAATTGGTCATGTGACACCGATGACCGTTGGCTTTGGTCAGCCGATCGCCTGACAATACTTGTTTAAACGACTGTCGTCAAGACATGTGTTTGTCGTAGCGAGGCGGCTGTTCGCAAATGCACGGGGCACTTTTGTTTCGATTGCACTCCGATCCTGGAACTGACAGGATGTCTTGGTCTTCCCGGCGATTCCGATCTTCCTGCGAGCATGATCTCTCGACATATGTCAGTCTTGATTGAACTCAACGAAATCACCAAGGACTATGGCCAATTTCGCGCCTTGGATCGCGTGTCGTTGCAAATTCAGTCCGGAATCACGGGACTGCTTGGCCCCAACGGAGCTGGCAAGTCGACGTTGATTAAAGTGTTGTTGGGACTGGTCAAACTGACCAGCGGACGGGGGAGATTGCTGGAGTTTGAACTGGGACGCCAATCCCGCGAGATTCGGGCTTGTGTGGGATATATGCCGGAAGATGACTGCTTTCTGCATGGGATGACGGGTGTTGAATCCGTGCAATTTGTGGCACAGTTGTCGAAGTTTCCGGCGACGGAAGGCTTGCGGCGCGCGCATGAGATTCTCGATTTTTGTGGTCTGACGCAGGAACGCTATCGCACCGTGGAAACCTATTCGACGGGAATGCGTCAAAAGCTGCGGTTCGCTCAGGCCATCGTGCATGATCCCCCGGTCTTGATCCTCGACGAACCGACCTCAGGTTTGGATCCCGAGGAGCGGGAAATCATGCTCAATCGCATTCGAGTTCTGGCGCGGGATCATGGGAAGGCGGTACTGCTTTGCACACATATTTTGCCCGATGTGCAGTCGATCAGTGATTCCGTCGTCATCTTGGCCCGTGGTCGGGTGCAGGTGTCGGAGGGTTTGGCCCAGTTGAGCCGCCCCGCCACGCCTTCGCTCGAGGTTCGGCTACATGGCAATGGGGATCGATTTGTGGAGCGGCTTGGTGCGCAGGGAATTGTTACCACTGCGGGCCAGAATGGATTCTTTGTATTGCAAGGGTCGCCCGAAGAACTGGCTGCGTCGGTCTGGCGAGTTGCCGAAGAGTGCGGGATCGGTGTGCGTTCGATGACACCGTCGCGTAACTCACTGGAAGAAATCTTTCTTAACGCCGTTCGCGCGGAGCCGCAACGTGACTGACATTGTTTCTCAGAACGACTTCGAACGGACGGTACCGGAAGGGGCTGAAGATCCCTCGGGGCGAGGTATTCACCAATTGGGGTATCGTGGCTGGTCGGGATTGCGCGCACCAGGTTGGACTCGTTGGATCGTGATTTCCGAAGTGGGATTGCGTCGTGCCTGGCAAAATCAGTGGCTGAAACGACTGCTCTTTCTGGCTTGGTTGCCAGCCGTCTGGTTTGGCATCGGCTTTTTCTTGTGGGAACAGGCGGCACTCTATCCCGAATGGCGGCAAATGGTGCAGCCGATGATTCTCAACCTGCCTCCGACTCCAGTGTTTGAACAGATCAAAGAGTCGGTTCGGCTGGGCAATCTGGCCGACAGCCGTCATACGGTTTGGGCCTGGCTGCTCAATTCGTTTGTGAGGTATTCGCAACCGATCTTGATGGTTCTGGTTGTCGGGTTGATTGCTCCGCCGTTGATTTCTCAGGACAGTCGATCGCGTGCCTTTTTGCTATACTTCTCGCGACCATTAACGCGCGGCGAATACTTGCTGGGCAAGATGGCAACGCTGTGGGCCTATCTGGCGTTGATTTCCACGGTGCCTTCGCTGATGTTGTATGTCCTGGGGGTTTTGCTTTCCCCTAACTTAAGCGTTGTGGCTGCGACGTGGGATATTCCCTTCCGAATATTGGCGGCGTCGGCCGTGTTGATGATTCCGACGTCGGCGCTGGCGCTGTGCCTATCGTCACTGACTCAGGAAAGTCGCAATGCCGGTTTTGCGTGGTTCGCCATTTGGATTCTAAGTTGGTTCACTTATGGAGCGGTCTCGTCTGCGGAAGCGTTTAACGCGGAACAGCAGTTTCATCGGCATGGTGAGGTGATCTCTGACCATGAATCCGTCTGGACACATTTGTCGCTGTATCACACCTTGGGCCGCGTGCAGAATTGGGTGTTTGGTTTCTCGGAATTGCAGGATGTGATGGTGTCGATCACGATCTTGATCGTCGTCGCGACGGCGTCGCTGGCGGTTCTCTTTCATCGAATCTCGGCTCCGATGCGAGTTTAACGAACTGTTGGCGATCGAATTGATTTTCTTCGTGAGAAACAACATGAGCATTGATTTCAATGATTGAATTGAAAAATGTCACAAAGCTGTATGGCAAGGTCATTGGGGTCAATGATTTCACGTTGACGCTGGAACCGGGTGCTTACGGGTTATTGGGACCGAATGGTTCGGGGAAGTCGACGCTGTTGAACCTGATTACGGGGCAACTTCGCCCCACCTTAGGAACCGTTCGGATTCTGGGCCGCTCTCCCCGCAACAATGCGCGACTTTTTCGGCAACTGGGTTATTGTCCTGGTGGCGAAGGGATGTATTCCGATGTGACGGGATACGACTGGGTTCGCTACCTGCAGCGGCTGCACGGTATGACCGTCCATGAGGCCGATTCGGCGGCAAAGTCCTCGCTGGCTCTCGTAGGAATGGAAGCGGCGATGAATCGTCCGATTTCCAGTTATTCACGAGGAATGCGGCAACGAACCAAGCTGGCTCAGGCGATTGCTCACAATCCCGAGTTTTTGATTTTGGATGAGCCGTTTAATGGATTAGATCCGATCGGGCGGCACGAATTGACCAACGTCCTGCGGGATTGGATCGGACAGGGGAAAAGTCTGCTATTCGCCAGTCATCTGTTGCACGAGATCGAATCGATCACGCACTCGTTTCTGTTGATTTGTGGTGGCCGGTTGCTGGCATCGGGGACGGCCGAAGAAGTCCATACGATGATGGTCGGACTGCCCAACGAAATCGAATTAAAATGTTCGGATCCGTATTGTCTGGCCTCGCGCTTGATGGGCGAACGCGTGGCCGATTCGGTGCGAATCGTAGAAGGCCTGCTGACGGTGGCGACCCAGCAACCGCAGCGACTGTACGAGCAGTTGCCGGTTTGGCTGGCGGAGTCGAACGTCAAGGTGACGGAGATGCGGTCGGCGGATGAATCGTTGCAGGCATTGTTCAATTCATTGATGAAGATGCATCGAGGTGAACTGTGATCGGAAGCGTGGTCGCGGTCTTTTCCTTTGAATGGAAGCGAGCACTGACGTTGCCGCGAAAAGCCTGGTGGCTGGTGCTGGCCGCATTTCCGGTTTTCATCGCGGGGTTGGTTCGTTTTACCGCAGTGAATCATGAAAACGGTCCCGAAGGGCTATGGCGTCATCTGTCGACCTGGTTGCTGTTTGCCCTGGTTCCGATGCTCGTCGCGATGCTGGGAACGCTGCTGTGGACGACACCGGCGATCTCCTCGGAACTGGAGCGGCGAAGTTGGGTTTATCTGGCGGTGCGTCCCCATGGCGCGACGGCAGTGCTGTTGGGCAAATATCTGGCGGCGGTCACCTGGGTGATTCCGCCGGCGCTGGTCGGCCTGACGATTGCCGTCCCGCTCACGGGCACAGGGGATAGTTGGCGAGTCTGGCGGGCTCTGTCGGGATTAGTGTTTCTGTCGTGCCCCGCCTACGCGGCAATTTATCTGCTGTTGGGAGTCATCTTCCCTCGGCGAGCGATGGTCGTGGCGGTGGCCTATACGTTGGTGTTTGAATTGGTGGTCAGTTTCATCCCCGCCGTCATCAACAAGATGACCGTTCAATATCGATTGCGAGCCCTGGCGGCGAATTGGTGCGATTTGAATGTCTTCAATACCCGTGAATCGGGCGCAATGGCATTGATCGGAACCGAACCGCCCTGGCATCACATTGTGACACTAGTGTGTCTGACGTTCGTTCTCGTGGCCGCGGCGGTTGTCGTACTTCGAGCCAGGGAGTTTTCTTCGTCGGCCGATTCGGATACTTGAGCCGTTGTCTTGGCTGATCGCGGGTAAATCTCCGACTTTGATCGGCCGCCCGCGTGACGAACGGCTTGCGAGCCACACGACCGTCCAAACCTGGCCGATGCCATTGCCGGTTGCGGACGAAGATCGATTCATCAATCGTCGTGATCTTCCTCGAAGATGGCATCAATGATCTTCGTGTTGACGTTCGATTTTTTGGGCTTTGGTGACGTCGGGCGAGTGGCTCTTACTTTTCGCCAGTTAGTCAGATCCTGAATGACTTTGCCCATTGAGGGGTATCGATCTTCTTTCTGTATCGCCACCATTCGATGAAAGATCGTGTCGATTTGCGGCGGGATCTCGCGATTGGTTGCGCAGATCGAAGGCCGCGGTAAATCGCGGTGTGCCAGGATTCGGTCCATCAAATTGTTGAACTCGAACATCGGCTTTCCGGTGACGAGAAAATAAAAGGTGGCTCCCAGGCTGTAGATATCCGACAGGTGATCGGCATTGTTGGAATCGATCGCCTGCTCGGGAGACATAAAGTCGACGGTTCCGACAATGCTGCCGGTGAGAGTGATCGCGGATTTTTCCAGCGAATCCGCCGTTTCGGCGGCCGACAGGGGGGAATTGCCCTCTTGGAATCGAGCCAAACCCATGTCGAGAATTTTGATCGTACCGTGCCTATCGAGAAGGATATTGGCCGGCTTGATGTCGCGATGGATGATGCCCTGCTGATGTGCATGTTTAAGTCCGCGGGCGGCTTGCAGCAAACAATCCAGTGCCTGCTTGTAGTGCATCGCACCGTTCTCTTTGACGTGGATCGCCAGATCGATCCCTTCGACGTATTCCATCGCCAGGAAGGGGACTCCGTTGATTTCGTCAGCATCGTAGGCGGCGACAATATTCGGATGCATCAGTTTGGCCGCCGCTTCGACCTCGCGAAGAAATCGCTTGACCACACTCGCCGATTGACTTCCTTTGGCTGACAGGACTTTGACGGCGACCGCCCGTTTCATCCGACGATGGCGTGCTTTGTAGACCACGCCCATTCCGCCGGTTCCGATCTCTTCCTGCAAGATGTAATTGCCCAAGATCAGCGGCGAAGGGTTCGTATCGTAAAGAGCGTTGGCCTGAAATTGAGTCAGCTTTTTTGAGAGAACTAACTCGCGAGCCAGATACTGCGCGTCCTGGCGTCGGTTTTCCCGCGTCAACCGGGACTCTAACGCCGACAAATCGTCGGACGACAGGATTCCGCTGTCACTGAGATGCTTGAGAAAGCCAGCAACTGAGACAACCATGAGGAGTCTCCGAAAACTTACATCATCTGTATTGAGACCGAAATCGGGTTGTGGTGTACCAAAATGCGTCTGTGATGATGGACAGAATACACCTAGGTCTGCCGTGTCGACAATGGGTTACTTGTTGATTCTAAGAATTTCGTTGATCGATCAGATGGAATCGCGTCGGGTCGAATCACACGCCAACAAGGGGGAGTCTGCTGCTTGTTGTGCTGTCAGAAAGGCGGGGAAATTCTCCCAAAACTGAGGGCATTTTGCACGAACGCTCAGGCAACTTGCAGTGTCCCTTCACTCCTTCGAAATCCAGTCAATTGTCTATCGTTCGATCCAGAAACCGTTTAGGGCATGTGAGGGCTTCTCGGTCCGGTGTTTGCTAATAAAAAAGCAAGGTTTTAGGCACACGCAATTGTCTCGGACGGGAGGAGATGCCATGAATGTTTTTTTGTCGAATCGGGTGTGCCGCAAGTTGATCGTGTTAGGAAATCACGTCGTTCGTGTCACGTTCGCTGATGCGGTACTGTGTGCGGTTTGCGGTATGTTGTACGGGACGGTGCTTGGTGGTTTCGGCGCGCAGGCTCGTAATCAGCTATCGCATTCGGAATTGCTTTCGATGGCCGGATACTATGCGGCCATCGGATTCACCATCGGTATGGCCGTCGGGTTTGTCCGAGAAGTCTCGCGAGGATTCGAAATCCGTCGACGGTTGTTTGAAAGGGCCGCTCAAATTAACCGTGGGCCCAAATCGGGGCGGTTCGTGAAGCAATCACCAAGAATCGTTTGAAGGTGGTTGCTTGCAGTGGACCGTCACGGATGAGCGCGGTGGGTAAATTGTTTCGTGTCGAACTGCGACCAATGGAATTCCTGGCGAGTCGCAGTAACCCCGTCAGGGATTTCCGGCGACCAGGACATCGACTTCCGGCACCGCTTGAATCAGCCGTTACTGTACGGATTGACCGAACCAGCGTCGGTACCATGGTTGCCGCGACCGACCGATCACAATGTGCGAAATACTATATTCTTTAGCGAAGGCTGCCATCGTGCTGACCACGTCGGCTCCTTTAAACGTCATTTGAGTTCCGCCGAGTTGCTGGACGAGCGCCAAGTTATTGCTGATTTTACGCTGCAGTGCGGCAGGGATGCGGGTCACATCTTCCTTTGGGGTTTGAATGTAGACGGCGTACCACGGCGCGCTCAATCGATCGGCCATGCGGGCCGTTTTACGGACCAGGTGATCGACATTGGGCCCGCGCGAGCTCAGGCAAACCATGATGCGATTTGTGCTGGGTTGAGTCGTTTCTGTGTCAGTCAGTCGTTGGTCCAGTCGATGGGCGATCTCGTGCAGGGCGAATTCGCGTAACCGGGTCAAGTTGGCCTGAGTGAAGAAGCTTTCCAATGCTCGATCGATTCGTTCCGCAGGATAGATCTTTCCGGCCGAAAGCCGCTCGCGCAGATCTTCCGCCGACAAATCCACGTTAATCAATTGATCGGCCAGCCCCACGATGTAGTCGGGAATCCGTTCTTTGACCTTTACTCCGGTCGCCTTTTCGACCATGTCATACAGGCTTTCCAGGTGTTGGATGTTGAGCGTGCTAATGACATTGATCCCCGCTCGCAACAATTCCTCGACATCCTGATAACGTTTTGAGTTACGGCTGCCAGGGGCGTTCGTGTGCGCCAATTCGTCGACGAGTACGACCGCCGGGCTTCGGGTCAGAATGGCGTCCAGATCCATTTCTTCGACGACGACGCCACGATATTCAAT
Organism: uncultured Schlesneria sp.; assembly: GCA_903871875.1. Taxonomy (GTDB): domain Bacteria; phylum Planctomycetota; class Planctomycetia; order Planctomycetales; family Planctomycetaceae; genus Schlesneria. The sequence continues at coordinate 58,907 of CAIQIR010000149.1, read as the reverse complement.
TTTACGACGCGGGACTTGCTCCAATTGGAGAATCTGGGCTGCGGTATCGGCACGGCCATGCGTTTCGACCACACCAATCACCACGTCAACGCCGCGCGCCTTCAGACGCTGACTTTCTTGCAGCATTTCATAGGTTTTGCCGACGCCGGCGGCGAAGCCGAGATAAATTTTCAGCCGGCCCCGTCGCTGTTGACGAATCAACGTCAGGAATTGTTCGGGCGTGGTTGAGCCTGTGTCGTTACTCACGGCGCAGTCCTCCACTCAGCGATTCGGGCAATTCGATAGCGGCGTCCTGATGATCACGAGGGGCGATATCAGGGCCGGCAATCGGCATCCGGATGTGAAACGTCGTTCCGACCCCGGGCTGGCTCTCGCAATCGATTGTGCCGCCGTGTCCGACCACGATTTCATGAACGATCGCCAATCCCAAGCCGGTACCCGTGCCTCGGCTTTGACCAGGCACTCGAAAGAACTTGTCGAAGATTCGGGGTACATATTCGGGGGCAATGCCGAGACCTGTGTCAGTGACCGAAAACTCGATGAATTCTCCACTCCGTTTGGCGGCCAAGGAAATTCGTCCCCCTGCGTCTGTGTAGGTGAGCGCGTTATCGAGAAGATTTCGCAGGGCGTGCCCAATCCGCCCTTTATCTGCGGCGACGGGCGGCAGCCCATCCGTCACATTCATCTGGATGTCGACTTTCTTATCGTGTGCCCGGACCTGAATGCTGTCCGCCGCTTCGCGTAAAAGCGCCATGGGCGATGTGGCGCTGACATCCAACTGCCTCCAGCCTTGTTCCAGACGGGCGAGGTCGAGCAGGTTATTGATCATTCCCAGCAGTCGTTCGCTGTTCTCTCGCGCATCGAGCAGTAGTTCGGTTTGTTTTGGCGAGAGTGGTCCTGTCGATTCTTCCAGCAGCAGGTGGACGGCCAGTCGGACGCTGGTGAGCGGCGTTTTCAGCTCATGACTGGCGGTGGCGACAAGATCGCCTTTCATCTGATCGAGCAGACGTAGACGCGTCACATCCTGTAGCAGTACGGCCGCACCCAGTGCCTGACCCTGGGGATCACGGATCGTGAGGATGCGAGGCAACAGGGCGCGTTCCGCCCCATCTTTGCCCAAGACGATGATTTGGTCGAATCCTTCGGGAAGATAGTCTCGCTGTCCCAGCAGTGCTTCGTTCAGCGGTGCTCGCAACTGTTCCGGTGGCTGCCACAATCCAGACGGCGGAAGATCTCTTTCTCGTGGGGCGAGTTCCAGTAGCCGTCGTGCGGCAGGGTTCGCCATTTCGATCCGGCCGACGGAATCGATCATCAGCACTGCGTCGGGAAAGGAGTCGATTGCCGCCTGGCTGGTGCGTTGCGCGCGAAGCAGGTGAGTCGATTGTGAATGACGGTAATCCCGCAGATGGTGAGCCATCACGTTGAATGCCTGGGCCAATTGGCCCAGTTCATCGCGTGAAAACACGGGAACGACTTGATCCAAATCGCCAGCGCTGATTCCCAGTGCCGCCTGGGTGACAGCCTGGATTGGCCGTAACGTGGAACGAATCGTATGCCAGGCGGAAAGTCCGGCGAGAAACACGGCGACGGCGGATCCGACACTTAGCCAGATGAGTGACATCGTTGCCGACTGGCTGGCGGCTTGGCTGGCCTGTTTCATCTCCTGCTGATTCAGTTGCAGGATATCGTCGGCATGTTGTTTGATGAGCAGGAACTTGTCGTAGAGCCCGTCTTTGCCATAGTAGTCTTGATGCTTCAGACTTCTGGCCGACGCGTGTTGAAAGAAGCTTTTTCCCTGCTGACGATAGCTTTGTGTGAGTTCGGTCAAACGATCGACCAGTTGATCTTCTGTCGGATGAATCGTCACGTTCGCTTGCTCGGTTGCCAATGCATGTTGATAGTTTTCCCAGTTGGCATCGAATTGTTTGACCGCATTCTGCGTTAAAGCGTCTCGTTCGTCGTCGTTCTGTAGCCCTTGGGCGACCAATATGAATTGGAACGAGGAATCGATTCGTTCCAAGGCTTCTTTCAGATCCTGCATCGCGATCACGCTGTGGTAGTTCTCGCGCAGGATGACATCGATACTGCCGCCCAGTTGTCGCAGCAGCAGTACGCCCGCGCTACCCAGAATGCACAACAGGATCAGCAGGGGAAGCAGCGTCAGCAGAATCCGTTGTCGCAGAGTGATCGGCATGTTCATGAAGGGGATTCTTGTCCGTAGTTCGTGGCAGGAGTGACGGCCGTTCGTGTTACGGCTTACAAACCGTATCGTTTTCGTTTCCGATACAGCGTGCTGGTATCGATGCCCAATATTGCTGCCGCATCTTCCAGAACGGGCGTCTTGCTCAGTACCCGTCGGATATGTTCGGCCTCCAACTGTTCCAATGTGACGGCGCCACCGAGTTGCATGGAAACAGGGGGAAACGCTTCGCCAATTTGAGCAGGCAAATCCGCCAGGCCCACCGCTGATTCCGATGCCAAGATCACGCCGCGTTCGATGGCATTCCGCAATTCGCGAACATTTCCCGGCCAGGGATATCTCAACAGCGCTGTCTTTGCTTCCGTCGTGAAACCGGAAACCGTCTTCCCGTTTTGTCGAGCAAAGAATCGCACCAGGTGATCGACGAGCGATTCCAAGTCACTCTGTCGTTGTCGCAGAGGTGGCAGCACGATTTCGAACATGTTCAATCGATAGAGTAGATCTTCGCGGAACGTGCCCGCCGCCACGGCGGCTAGCAAATCACGATTCGTTGCTGCCAGGATGCGGACGTCAGAGGCACGCGTGCGAGTTTCTCCCACACGTTCGTACTGTTTGTCCTGCAGCAGTCGCAGTAGTTTTGGTTGCAGTGCCGAAGGCAAGTCGCCAATCTCGTCGAGGAACAGTGTGCCACCTTCGGCCGCACTAACCTTTCCAAACGTATCTTGAACCGCACCGGTAAAGGCTCCGCGGACGTGACCGAATAATTCGCTTTCGAGCAGTTCGGCGGAAAGGCTTGGACAATGGATGGTGACAAATGGTTCGGCGGCCCTCTGACTGCGAGCGTGAATAGCCCGGGCGAGAACTCCTTTACCGGTCCCACTCTCTCCGCGTAAGAGAATGGTGGCTAGTGTCGGCGCCGCGCGGAATGCGATGTCCAAAGCGTGGCGCATCGTTTGGTCTTGGGTCTCTAAATCAACTTCAGGGACGACCGTGCGGACTCGTTCTTCCAGGTCTTCGACGTGGGACTGCAACCGCCGCAGGCGAGTGACGCGATCTAATGCGATCCGGATTTCGTCAGGGGTAAACGGCTTGGGCAAGAAATCGACAGCACCACGCCGCATCGCTTCGACCGCAATATCGATGGTGGCATAGGCGGTAATCACGACGACAGCCAGGCCTGGTGCCAAGCGTAAAAGCTGCAACAAGATGTCCATACCTTTTTCCTGGCCCAGTCGCAGATCGAGAAATGCGATGTCGTACAGGCCGTGGGCCAGGAGTTCTTGTGCTTGCGTGCCGTCACGCGCCTCCGTCACTTGATGTTTCATCGTTTCCAGCGCGAGCCGGATCGATTTACGCAGGTTTGGATCGTCATCAATCAGCAGGATATTCACCGGGCATCTTCTCCTCGACGGCAGCAAAGTGCCGTGGTAACCGAACTTGAGCCAGCGGCGAGTTGAAACGAGTTGGAGTTCAATTCCGCACTCGTCCTGATTTCATTCGCACTCGATCGAATCTTGGCTGCTTCGCGAGACCGACCTGATGGTCGTCAGTTCAAAGCATACCCCAATGTCCGAGATGGCTTCAAAGCCGATCACTTATGGACAGGTCAATTTCCCGACGGGAGTTGACGTTACCAGGAATCGGGCATTCTGCATGCCAGAACACTTTAACTCGGTCGTTCCTGTTCCGAATGCCCTGTGTTCGAGCCGGTTTCTTGATTCTCTCGATCGTTTCGAGCACAGGGCTGCAGGGGCTTTTAATTGCAATTTGCACGATTAGTCAGGCGAAGTGCAATCTGCGGTCTGTGGCTGATTTGCGCGTTCACAATTGGTTTGTGGTTGTTCGCCAATGAGTTATGTCACCCCGCGTCAATTCGGTAGGGGCTTTGCCATTCGGCCATTGAAATGTTTCGTTGGAAACAAACTGAGTCGCACCTTCTTGTGGTGACAGGAGTACCCATGTAAACCTTCAAAAACTGGAAAATCTGGTTCACCAGTGGTTAGTACGGCTTACGGCATGTTTGCTGATCGGAGCCTCAATGTGGCCAACACTTGGCGAGATCCACTGAAAAGAAAATAGAACCCGTCAATATCGGTAGCGACATCCAATCGATCGTCTTTGACATCTGGTGGCAGGACCATGTTGACGCTAACCTCGAGCCAGTCGCTACGGATCTGGTGATGGCTTCGGCATCTGGTTTGGATCCGCACATCACACTGAAAAACTCGCAGTATCAATTCGATCGTGTGGCCGCAAAATGGGCCGAGATCACGCCGACTGAGGTGAGCAAAGTGCGTCAACAAATCGAAGGCATTTTGCGTTAGCACACGGAAGCCACTTGTGTGGCCTGGTCGGTGTCGATCTGGTGAATGTGCTCGAAACCAATTTGGCACTTCGAGCTCAATTTGAATCGAAAACGGGCGATCCCAAATAAGAGCGATGGCCGACCTCAGTGCAGACCAGGACGACTGCTTAATGCAAAGGAAAACGGTGATCGCCGAAGTGGCCACTGCTTGACCGTTTTTGATCAAGCGGTGCGCATCTCGTTGACATAGAGAGTAGAATTGCGCCGCTTCCGCGAAGACTGCGAAGTTGTGGCACAAAACCAAGATCAGGTTGCGACAGAAATCGCTAGGCAGCCGGTTTTGGTCCGATGGCGCGAGTGCCCTTGCCGTGGCGTGCTTTCAGATCGAACAGCCCGAAGATTTCTGCCGCGTTCATACTCAGGGAGACATTCGTGTCGTCTCCATCGCCGAGAATCGCCGCGAACAGTTCCCGTTTTTCTGTGAGGACTCTGTCGATTCGCTCTTCGATCGTATCTTTCGAGATGAATCGCGTGACGATGACCTGGCTCTTGCAGCCGATCCGATGGGCACGGTTGATCGCCTGATCCTCGATGGCAGGATTCCACCAACGATCGAACAAAAACACATAACCGGCAAACTGCAGATTCAGTCCGACGGCGCCGGTGCCGTAGCTCATCAGCAGGATATGAGCGTCGGGATCTTCTTTGAATCTGGCAAGGATCGGTTCGCGTTGTTTTGTCGGAACGCCACCGTGATAGACGAGTGCGCCATATTTGGCCATCGGTTTTGCGAGCCAGTCGATGACTTTGGTCCATTGACTGAAAAGAATCGCCTTGCCACCACTGGCCGCGATTTCTTCCATGTCCGCTTCCAGTCGATCCAGTTTGGCGCTTTCACCTGTCAGTGGGTCAAAGTTGGTGATTTGCTTGAGACGAAGTACCAGTTCGAAGACATGCTGGACCGAAATCGAGTCGCCCAACTCATTGAGTTGGATCACCCCCTCTTTTTCGGCCATATCATAGGCGGATTGTTGAGCCGGCAATAATTCGAGATAGGCATCGCGATCGAGTCGCGGTGGCATATCTTTCATCACCAGATTTTTGGTTCGCCGTAGAATGAACTGCTTGGCCAATGATTGCAGTTGTCGCAAGTCCGGGGTGGCATTCGGAGGAACGACTTCGAGGAATTCGTAGAGGGCTCCCAGTTCTTCCGGTCGATTCTCGATGGGTGTCCCGGTTAAGGCCCAACTGCGACGGCGGGGAAGGGCGCGGGCGGTCACGGCCGTACGCGACGTTCGGTTTTTGATTCGCTGGGCTTCATCCAGAATGATCAGATCGAACTTGGGGAATTCGCCCTCACCAAACGCCGCGAAGTCGCGAACTAACGATTCATAGTTGGCGATCAGGACAGGAACTCCGGGCATGGTCCACGTCAGTTTTCGACGTTCACCATCTCCTTCAACGACCACAAAGGGAAGTTCTTCGGCCCACGTGCTAAATTCGCGCTGCCAGTTGGGAAGCAAGGGCTTCGGACACACCAGCAAGACACGACGCACTTGTCCGCTACGGACAAGCAGCCGAACCGCTGTGATGGTTTGCATCGTCTTGCCCAGCCCCATTTCGTCCGCCAAGAGAGCTGACGATTTAGAAAACAGCCAACCGATTCCCTCGTACTGATACGGGAATGGTTCGAAGGGCATGATCAATTCCTGCCCAGCCAGCCATGATTGGAGCGGGGGCTGCAGCAGGTAAAACAGTCGATCTTCGATGGCCAGCGCATCGTCTGGTGGTTTGATGCGTGTGACCTGTTTTTTCTTCGGTTCTTCGTTAAGGCCATCGATCAACGAGGCGACTGTCGGCGGTTCGTAGTCCGGCAAGATTTCGATGGGCGGGGCGGCGGAGGACGGCGGGGCATTCGCGGCCTGATCCTTCTTGGCGTCCGCGTCTTGTTTGGCGATCAGGGACGCTCCCTCGGGAAACTGCAACCCGAAGGTGGTGATCTTCTGTCGAGTTGGTTTCCACGTTGGCATTAGCCCAGGAGATTTGGGCATATTGAGTGGTTCAACGGAGATTTTCGGCCAACGTTGCAAGGCGACGTTCAGGCCTGATGACAAAATTTCCGCGCGCATTGTCATTGGAATGGGGAAGACGGTCACTTCTCCCAGCAATTCCTCCAATGAATCCTGAGTATGGCGCCCCAATTCCAGCGCATCGAGTGCCTGTAACGGCGACCAGTGCGGACCCTGTAGCGGTCCGCTGGCGGTTTGGGCCTTGGCGGAATGTGACTGAACGTCGGCCATGACATCATCCTTGATTATCGATCGACCCAAACGATTCCTTCGTTGCCTTGTCGACTTATCAGGATCAAGCGGGCCGCGCCATGCTCAAGCGGATCGTTTCGGCCAGTGCCTCGCGAATTCGCTCGAACGGTTCGCGAAGATCGGCATCGGCGGGAACCAGTTTCGCGAATTTCTCGATCTCGCTTCGGTCTTCGTGGTGCGAAGCACTGAGCTCAATCGTCTCGTTACCAAGTTTCAAACGATTGGGTAAAATTTGCTCAAGTTTCTGGTTTTCCGCGTCAGGCGATTTCCGCTTGCTGGAACCGCTTTCGGCGGGAATCAGGCTGGCCACGAGTGTCGAAGTTGCATTTCTCAGTTCGAGCAGGTCAGGTGATTCCACCAGCACGATGTGCGGCTTGACGCCGACTTTTTCGAGCAACGTGCGGCCGATCAATTCCCCCAATACGTAGGGCTTTAAGGTCGGTCCGTACAGAATCTGTTGTGTTCGGTTCGGTTTTACGGGCGCCGTGCATTGGAATTCGAGCGGCCGACCAAAGCGATTGGTAATCAGCAGGCCGCCGACAAATCCTCGTTCCGCGTCCTCAACCGCCGTCAGGAAGCCCAACCGAAACTGGTCGTGATTCCCATGCGACATGCAGTGTCCCTTGGCGTTTTCAAAGTTTGTTGCGGCACGAAGCGACGTGCCCAGCAACCTGATCATCCCTGGTGTCTGACACTTTGATCGTCGGTTAAGCCGCCCGACTTGAGGAACACGATCGATCTCTTCAAATCGTTGGACGGGAACGATCGCGCAGTCTGAATAGGAGTCGAAGGGTGGCCGGAAAATAGCTCAAGTCTTCTGCTCAGCTGCTCTCCGGTCCTTTGCCTGTCATGGACATCATGGTCGCGGCCGTCGATGCCGTGTGACCTCGCCAAAACTTCAGCCAACGAGGGGCTCGATCATTCAGCAGCGTAATGATTAACCACCAGGATCCGGCCACCAGACTGAAGACCACCAGCACTCCGCCGAATGCCGAAGTCAGCATCCGCGATTGAAGCTCCTTCACCGGCTTGAGCGCCGCATCTTTACGTTCCTGAACGACGGCGACCCATTTGGTCTTTCCGACGCGACTGAACGCCGCGAGCCATTCGCCCTTGTACGTGTCGGGGTCGAATTGAAATACCGGATCGATATACCGTCGCGTCCGATCGAACTCACCTTCTTGGGGATTGGTCTCGTCACCCTTCTTGCTCTGTCGCATTAACTGTTCGAGATCATGCGCGACATCCGCGTCAACGATCCCGTCGAGTCTGAGTTTCTTGAAATCGGCTTCGGGAATCTGCCCGAGCTTGGAATCGTCCATCCAACTGTGGGCGAGCAACTGCCAGTAATATTTCCCGTCCAGATCTCGGCCATCGATGATTGCCAACTTTCGATCGACTCCATCCGTTTCGTTTTTTTGCCAATTTCGTTGATAGTCTTTGATCAGACTACCCAGGGTCAAGGTGCGACAGAGCAGGCCGATCACATCTTCGCCTTGCCGTGGATCAAAGATCGGAACAGACAAGGCCACGACGTACAATTCTGTGGTCGTGGACCAAAAGGGAATGGAAATCATCCAATTTCGAGTCGCATGATTGTCTGGCGGGATATCGTTTTCGGAATAGTCGAATCCACCGCCGTGAAAGAAATCCCGCGAGGCGAAATTGTGATCAGGAATGGGGCTGGCCGGAGATCGCCAGCGTTGGATTCCGGAGGCATCGAGCAGAAACCAACTGGCGTCGAGTTCGCGGCCCAGTTCCTTCAGTCGTTGATCATTTTCCCGCTTCAGTTGATCGAGCTGCTGTTCCAGAGGAAGTCTTTCGTGGACCGGTTTTGTCGAAAACTCGGCAACCGCTTCTCTCAGGGATTTGTCGGCGGCGAACGTTTCCAACTCATGTCGCCGATCTTCCAGTTCGCGATTGATGCTGTCCGCGAGCAAATTGACCGAGAGGACATCGCTTTCAAGGGCGCGTCGCGTGAGGTTTTCCTGCGTGGTATTGACGGCATCGTTCATTGCTTCCATCGCCAAGGGGGCGATGAAAAGCAATAACAGGACCGGCAGGATCAATCCCAGCACGATTAGAGGGCGCCTGGCCCGAAATCGTTCACGACTCAGGAGTTTGTCGTACACGGCTTGAGCATTGGGGAATCGCTTGGCAGGATCGGCGGCCAGACAGCGATCGACAATCTCGGCCAATTGCTGATCCACGCGGGCAACGCTGCGATGCTTTGAAGGCTTGGGGCCGTCGCTGACGATATGGCGATAGAGGGTCAATCGGTCTTCCAGCGAACCGGCATCGCTCAGCCGTTGTTCGTTCTCGTTGGTCCGGAAGGGAGGTGCGCCGGTTAACATATTGTAAATGAGCGCGCCGAGTGCATAGACATCCCAACGAGCGTCAGGAACGGCTTTCAGGTCGGCCTGTTCTGGAGCCATATAGAACAGGGTTCCCAGCGAATGACTGTGCTCGTCGGCCAAACGCGACTGGCCGAAGTCACAAAGTCGAGGTTCGAAGTCCTGATCCAACAAGATGTTCGCCGGTTTAAGATCGCAATGCAAAATTCCGCTGCCGTGGGCGTGAACCAGGGCCTGGCAAATTCGTGTCGCGATGCGGACGGCTTCGGTTGTCGGCAGTGGACCGGCTGACAGTTTCGCCGCCAGCGATCCGTTTTCGAGATACTCCATCACGTAGTAGGGAGGATCGTGGTCCCAGCCTACGGCGAGTAAACCGACAATATTTCGTGACGTGTACAGGACCGCCAGTTTTTCGACTTCGCGTCCCAGCAATGACCAATCGACGCCACGGCGATGGGTATAAAACTTGATTGCGACGTGCTTGCCCGTATTTTGTTCCCGTGCCAGCCAGACAGAACCGTATTTTCCTTCGCCGATCGGTTTCAGAATGCGATAACCGGGAACAACTGAGGGCGCGTCACCCGCCAGTCCGCTTAGTTCCATAGACCGCTGAATCTCGTCGGGATCCTGGCTGAGCGTCGCCTGCAGTTCGCCAGCTTCCGTATTGTCGGTCGTGATTGGCTGACTCATCGATTCCACCACAATTTCAGGTTCATGGGATCTCGTGAGAAGAATGTTCGTTCAGACCAGTTATATTCGGTCCTTATCAGAGATACGACGATGTCGATCAAGATTGGCCTAATTCGTCGGAACCCGTCTGATCTGCGGCAGGGGCGGTAAAGTTGTTGTCACAAAAAGACCGAACCTCGCAATCGGTGATTGCGAGGTTCGGCTGTTTTTCCAGATTCCTGGCGAGGATCGCCAGTTCGGTTGATACTTTCGGATTGCAACTCAGGTTCTGGGATTCCGCGAGATCGCGGCAGCCCATCAAACCCTTGTCACGGAAGTCATTTAGGAAACGGTGACGGGGTTTCCGTCCAGGTTCAAGGCACCACCGAACGAATCACCGGCGTGAGTCAAAGTAATCGCAGCAGCACCGCCGTTGGCGGTCATGGTCAGGGCACCCTTAATCGTCAGGACACCGGCGGTATCGGTTACGGCTCCACCCGAAATCACCGTCAACGATCCGGTGGTGGTGGTGGTGCCGAAGTTCATTGCGGCGGTTGACGTGATCGCGACATTGTTGCCCACGAGAGAGACGGCTCCCGTGTAAGTCGAACCGGCGTTCGTCAGGGTGATGTTATTCGTGCCCGCGTTCACCGTTGTGGTGCCGGTCACCGCGATCGCACCCGTATTCGTAATTGCACCCTTCGTGGTCACCGCGAAGGTCCCGGTAATGGTCGAGGCACCGAAGATTACTGCACTGGCGGCGTCGACGGTCACGTTCACCCCTTTCAGGATCAGCGCGCCCGTGAAGCTGTTCGTTGCGGTATTCAACGTCAAGTTGTTGCCGGTGGCATCAATCGTCGTTGTTCCGCTGATGACCAGCTTGCCGGAATTTGTCACGTTTCCACTGGTGGAAGAGACGTTCAGCGTTCCGGTCAACGTGCTGGCACCCAGATTCGTGGCAATGGTGTTCTTGATTGAGGCATTCGAACCGATCAGCGAGATGGCTCCCGTCAACACGTCACTCTGAGACAGAGTGACGGTGGTTGTTCCTGCGTCCAACGACGTCGTGCCAGCGACGGTCAAAACACCGGCATCGGAAATCGCTCCGGTGGATTTCACTGTCAGGTTGCCGGTCAACGTCGAGGCACCCAGAACCACGGCACCGGTTGCTCCGATCGTTACGTTAGCCCCGGTCACGATCACATTCCCGGTGAATACGTTCGATGCGGTACCCAAGGAGACGTTTTGCCCTGTGGCGGTGATCGTCGTCACGCCACCGACGCTCAGTTTACCGGTGTTGGTCACGGCACCGCCGGTTGATGTCACTGTCAACGTTCCAGTCAACGTACTGGTCCCCAGCACTGTGGCAATCGTGTTCTTGACCGCAACATTGGTACCAATGAAGCTGATTGCTCCCGTGAATGCAGAGTTTTGCGTCAGCGTGATGGCGTGCGCTCCCGCGTTCAGCGTTGTGGTTCCACCGATGGTCCAAACACCGCCGTCAGTGATCGCTCCCGTCGCCAGCACGGACAGATTTCCCGTGGCCGTCGTGGCGTTCAGTAGGACTGCACCCGTGGCCGACACGCTCACGTTAGCGCCAGTCAGAACCAAGGCCGCCCCAAACGTGTTGGCCGCATGTCCCAGAGTCACGTCAGCCGTACCCGCATTGACGGTTGTGATTCCGGTAATGGCGAGTGTGCCCGTATTACTGACAACGCCCGTTGAAGTCAGCGAGAAAGTACCAGCAGCGGAGATTGCACCCAGGGTGATTGCTCCCGTGTTCTTAAGAACGATAACGTCACCGATGATGGCCACCGCACCACCGAACTTATTGGTCGTAGTTCCCAGAGTCACATTGTTGCCGGCACCGGCATTGACCGTTGTGGTTCCTGTCACGGTCAGTGTACCGGTGTTCGTAATGGCTCCGGTCGTGGTCACCGACAGGTTGCTGGTCGCAGTGACAGTATTCAGAATCACCGCACCAGCGGCATTCACCGTCACATTGTTACCCGACAGCGTCAACGCCGCGGTGAAGGCATTACCCGCATGCCCCAAAATCACGTCATTCTTGCCCGCATTGACCGTTGTCGTTCCGGTGATGGTGAGTGTTCCCGTATTGGAGACCGTCCCCGTTGAGGTCACTGACAACGTTCCGGCCGCAGTGGTCGCTCCCAAATTTGTCGCCGATTTGGATGTGATGGTTACATTGTCGCCGGTCAGGATGAGTGCCCCGCCAAACGTGCTGCTGGCAGATCCCACGGACAGATTGTTTCCTGCACCAGAATTGATCGTCGTTGTGCCACCAATCACGAGTGTTCCGGTATCCGTCACGGCACCGCCAGTCGATGTTACGACCAGACTACCGGTCAATGTGGAGGCCCCCAACACCGTGGCAATGGTGTTCGTCACTGTGGCGTTCGAGCCAATGAAGCCGATCGCACCCGTGAACGATGAGGCTTGCGCCAACGTGATTGCGGCCGTGCCAGCGTTCAAACTGGTTGTTCCGGTCACAGTCAAGACACCGGAATCAGTAATCGCTCCACTGGTTTTCACGGCCAGGTTACCAGTGACGGTTGACAGTCCCAGTTTCACAGGGCCAGTCGCATCTACGGTAACATTAGCACCCTTCAAAATCAGGGCGCCGGTGAAGGCATTGGAGGGTGTGCTCAGGCTAAGGTTACTTCCGGTCGCATCAATCGTGGTCGTGCCACCGATTGTCAGTTTTCCCGTATCCGTCACCGCACCCCCGGTCGAGGAGACGTTCAGTGTGCCTGTCAACGTTGAGGCGCCCAAGACTGTGGCAATCGTATTCTTCACGGCGGCGTTCGTGGCCGTAAAGCCAATCGCTCCTGTAAACGCTGAACTTTGGGTGAGCGTGATTGCATTCGCGCCGGCATTCAATGTCGTGGTACCGGTCACAGTCCAGACGCCGCCGTCGGTGATGGCTCCCGTTGACGTGACGGCCAGATTACCCGTGGCGGTGGTGGCATTCAGTTTCACCGCGCCGGTGGCGACAACCGACACATTCTTACCGGTTAGGATCAGAGCCCCTGTGAAGGCGTTGGTTTTGGTGGTCAGGGAAATGTCGTTTGCACCGGCATTAATCGTTGTCGTTCCGGTTACTGCAAGGGCACCGGTGTTGGTGACTGCGCCCGAAGTCGACGTGACGGAGAGGTTTCCGGCGACCGTCGATGCGGTGAGAGTCAGGGCAACGTTAGAGGTGATCGTCGCGTTTTGTCCTGCCGAAATGGCGCTGACACCGGCTGAAGCGACGTTCGTCAGGCCCAACGTTAAGTTTCCTGTTGTACCGGAAACGACGATTGAATCTGTTCCACCGCCTCCGGTGAAGTTCACGGTAGTGAGGTTGGCGTTCGTGGCTGTCTGAATGGTCTGATAGAGCGCGCCGTTGACGCTGATTTTCGTGTTCGAGGCACTGGCGACGACGGTAATCGAATCTGCTCCGGAAGTTCCGGTGATGGCCAACACGCCTGTTCCAGCGGTGAACGTTACTCCCACGACGGCGGCAGCCGTCAACAGCTCGCGTTTTTCGAGCATTTCAACGCAGGCGGGAACAATCAGCTTATCGCGATTTTGAGCCCCACGTCGCTTGCTGCGAGGGCCTTGCGACGATTCCGTCAGATTGGCCCACATCTTCTTGAACGCATTTTGACCAGTAATGAAATCAAACATTTCTGCAGGCTCCGAGGTTGTGGGTGAATAGCTCGAATGGAACGCTCGTTGAGCGGGGGGGTGTCTTAGAAGTCGTGTTTCCGAAGATTTCGGTGGGGGAGTGTCAAGGACTTGCTGTTGAGGGCGAACTACCTCGAGTGAAATCGAATCAAGCTGATGATTTGGCTCAACTCAGAAAAATCTCGGGGCAATAAATGCTCGACAAACCATCTCCGTTTCCATCAATCGAATGGAATTCGAACTCCTTGTGGGAAAATTCGAATCTCATGGAAAAAAACGATGACATGGCGCGAGAGCCGGCGGAAATTTTCCACTTGGGCGGTAGTCGCATCAGAGAATGGCTAAGTGATTGCTCGATCCGGAAAAGCCGCGTAATTCCGGAATAGCCGCGTAATGATGTCTCGGTTTGCACCAGCGTGGTTCGGACAGTTGCATAATCGCAGACAAACGTCGTCCAGTTGGACAGTATTCTGCCGGGACTGAATAGCTGGACTCGGTAGATTGGGGCGTCGCGGCTGCCCTCAAGTGACCAAAAGGCGGGTTTTTTCGACCGGAAATCCGTCTTGATCAGCATTTCTGAATGAAATTCGCTGTCAAAAGAGAAATTTATCAAGAAAACCTTGACTCGGGTGTAATAATTGCGAGTGGATAGACAATCGCGGGATGGGAATCCAGACAAACTATCAAGGAGGAGATCATGTTAGTCTTAACTCGTGGCCTGAAACAGCAAATTGAAATTGGCGACCGAATGGTCACGGTGACAGTGCTGGAAGTGAAAGGCGGACGTGTTCGCTTGGGAATCGAAGCGCCAGACAGCATTTCGATTCGACGCGCAGAGCTGTGCGTCGGGAGCGGCGAGGCGGTTGGCGCCTCCAGCATGAGCTAGATGATTGACCGATTCGGGCCTAAATCTCTGTTCATTTATACAGATTGACCAGTTTCTATGACTTGGAAGAAAAATTGCCACACTGGGTGAAAATCTTCCAGTGTGGCTCGTTTCAGACAAGTATTTTTGGGTTTAGCCTGTCAAATTGACGGTGTCATTCGACGGTGACGCTCTTCGCGAGATTTCTTGGTCGATCAACATTACATCCTCGCAAGATGGCGATTTGGTAGGCGAGCAGTTGTAGCGGGATAGAAGTGACCAGAGGCTGCAGGTACTCGTCCACATCTGGGACGTAAATGACGTCATCGGCGAGCTCGGCAATCTTGTCATCGCCTTCGCAAGCAATTGCGATCACTGGTCCCTTGCGGGCTTTGACCTCTTCCAGGTTACTCATCACCTTAGGATAGATCTGGCATCGCGGGGCCACAAAGACGCTCGGTGTGTATTCGTCAACCAGAGCAATCGGACCGTGCTTCATTTCAGCTGCCGGATAGCCTTCGGCGTGAATGTAGCTGATTTCTTTCAGCTTGAGCGCACCTTCCAGGGCAACCGGGAAATTGTATAACCGGCCCATGTAGAGGAAGTTTTCGGCGGTGTAGTACTTCCTCGCGACTTCTTTGACCGCATCGAAGCAATTCAATGTCTGGCGGATCTTATCCGGCATTGCCCGCAGATGGCTGATGATCCGTTTGCCCGCCGGATAGGACAGATGTCGCATGCGGCCGAGGAACAGTGCGAGCAGCGTTAGCACGGTTACCTGTGAAGTGAACGCTTTGGTCGACGCGACGCCGATTTCCGGACCTGCATGAAGGTAAATTCCACCATCAGCTTCACGGGCGATCGTTGATCCCACCGTATTGCAGATGGCCAGGGACTGATGCCCTTTTCGTTTGCATTCGCGCATGGCGGCCAACGTGTCCGCGGTCTCGCCACTTTGGGTAATGGCGAAAATCATGGTCCGGTCGCTGAGCGGGGGATTGCGGTAGCGAAGCTCGCTGGCGTATTCGACTTCCACAGGAATGCGAGCAAATTCTTCGATCAGATATTCACCGACCAGGCCTGCATGCCAGCTCGTCCCGCAGGCGGTGAGAATGATCCGATCAATCCGCCGAAGCGACTGTGGATCCATGTTCAATCCGCCGAACTTGGCTGTCGCTTCGTCATCCTCCAGACGTCCGCGCATCGCGTTTTCAATCGTCTGAGGCTGCTCGAAGATTTCCTTCAGCATATAGTGGTCATAGTCACCCAGTTCCGTATCTTGTGTGGTTTGTTCGAGGGCGCGGATCGAGACGGTTGGTTCACTTCCGTCCTGATGGCGAAGCACGAACGAATCTGCGGTAATCACCGCCGTCTCGTGATCTTTGATGTAAACGATCTCTTCTGTGTTGCCGACAAGAGGCCCCGCGTCGCTGGCCAGATAATATTCCCCACGTCCGATTCCCACGACGAGCGGGCTTCCCAATCGCGTCGCGACAAGTAAGCCGGGAACGTCGCGGAACAACACGGCCAACCCGTAGGTTCCCTTAATTTGCTTGATGGCGGTTTCAAGTGCCCTAACACAGGTGTCAGGGTTCATGGCGTCAGCCCCCAGTTTGACCGCCTCTTCAAGATGGTGCGCAACCAGATGGGCGGCGACTTCGGTATCTGTCGAGGTGTGAAAAACGTAGCCCAACTCGCGCAAACGGTCCCGTAGAATTGAATAGTTCTCAATCACGCCGTTATGGACGAGGACAACTTCGCCATTGCCGCCGGTGTGGGGGTGAGAATTCAGGTCACTCGGTTCACCATGCGTCGCCCAGCGTGTATGGCCAATGCCAACCGAACCTTTCAGCGGTTCTTGCTTGAACAGCTCCGCCAATTGAGAAACCCGGCCGGTTTTCTTCCGTATTCCGATTTTGTTTCCGTCTTGCAGTGCAATCCCGGCACTGTCATATCCCCGGTACTCAAGTCGAAAGAGTCCCTCGATGAGATAGTTGTAGGCTTGCTTGGGGCCGACGTATCCAACGATTCCACACATGAATGAGCACTCCGCGGCGATGAGATCGATGAACAATCTGAACCATCACGCAGCCGCAGGATTGACGAGACCACTCCCAAATCGAGAAGCCCCAATCCTTGCGGCGATGATGATTCATCTGTGGTGAATGATACGGAGCGACGAATCGTTTTTTCCGCGATGTCCTGCTCGCGAATGAAAATCTTTCCCGACACGACGGCGTCGCCAGCGTCCTTGTATCACAAATCAGCGAATTCCGAGAAGTTGTGGTTGGAGAAATTCCGTGTCTCGCCTTAGCCGCCGCGATCTAGGCTTTTGGCGGAAGATCGGCAAGATCCGCCGATCACTTCCCGTGGTAGCCGGCCAGTTTTACGCCCTTTGGCTCTCACCTCGGACCGAATTTGTCGGAATATTCGGCAAAGTCGTGACGAATTAACGGTTTGATCTTCATGTTTCTACATGTTTCTTTTTGGCAACCTACGGGAATTCGAGCTAGGTTTCGAAATGAGTCAAGTTGTGTCTTTACCGGCTCAACCTTTTGCTTTCCCACGCATTTCGAAAGACGGAGTTCCCTCGAATCATGGCTCCCCCCCCCACAATGCCATCACGCGGTCGCGGACCATCCACTGAGATGGATTTTGACAGTCTCAAGCGACTGATTCACGGCAAGCTTGTCGAAAAACTTGACCTTTCCCGCTTAGGTGACCTCCAGGGAGAGACGCTTCGCCGCGAAATCCGACTGGTGATCGAACACCTGTGTGATACCGAAAATGCGCTGCTCAATCGCGCCGAACGGGAACGATTGATTGAAGAGGTTCTCGATGAGACATTTGGTTATGGTCCGCTGGAGATCCTGCTGAAAGAGCAGGGAGTCGCGGATATTATGATCAACGGTCCCAAGAACGTGTTCATCGAAAAAAATGGACGAATTCAACGTTCGGAAGTGACCTTCCGCGATAATGCTCACTTGATGCAGATTCTCGATCGAATCGTTTCTCGTATCGGTCGCCGTATCGATGAAACGTCTCCCATGGTCGACGCTCGTTTGCCAGACGGTTCACGTGTGAATGCCATCATTCCGCCGCTGGCTCTGGACGGTCCGTCGTTGACGATTCGACGGTTCGGTTCTAAGCCACTTGGTTTGGAAGACTTGCTTCGATTTGGTGCGTTCACGCCGGAAATCGCACTGGTGTTGGAAGGGGCGATTAAGGCCCGGCTGAACATTATTATCAGTGGGGGCACGGGTTCCGGAAAAACGACACTGCTGAATACGTTGTCGGGCTTTATTCAGAATGATCATCGCGTCATTACGATCGAAGATGCCGCCGAATTGCAGCTACAGCAGGATCACATCCTGCGATTGGAAACGCGACCAGCAAACATCGAAGGCAAGGGGCGGGTGACCGCGACGGACCTGGTGAAGAACGCCCTGCGAATGCGACCCGACCGCATCATCATTGGTGAGTGTCGCGGTCCGGAATCGCTGGACATGCTGCAAGCGATGAATACTGGCCACGAAGGTTCGATGACGACCATTCACGCGAACACTCCGCGCGACGCGGTTTCACGACTGGAAACGATGATTTCGATGGGCGGAGTGGAATTGCCGATTCGCGCCTTGCGACAGCAATTTGCGGCTGCCGTCGACCTGATCATTCAAGTTCAGCGATTGCAAGGTGGCCCTCGTCGACTGACCTACATCACGGAGGTGTTGAATATGGAGCAAGACCAGGTTGTCATGCAGGATTTGTTCTTGTTCAAACAGGATGGCATCGATGAAACAGGCCGGGCTTTCGGCCATTTCGAAGCGACGGGTGTCCGACCCTCGTTTATGCCTCGCTTGGAGTCGGCCGGTGTGAAGTTACCTTCGAATTTGTTCGCTCAGCGTCCATTGGGACGTTAGATCGTCGGGTATCGAACATCGTATTGAATTGGGAATGGGGGAGGAGTTGAAATGAGTCCAGTCGTCATTATTTCGATTGCCGCATTTGTGGCGGCGGCCGCCATGGCTGCAGGAATTCTGTCGATGTTCAAGGAATTTACCAAAACCAAGGCCGAGGATCGGCTGGACGCGTTGGCGGGAACCAAATCCCAAGACGCGGAAGTCAGTCGGGGCATCATGCGCCAAGACTTTTCCAGCTTAGGCACGGGGGCCGTCAGTGCACTTGGAAAAGTGTTTGGAGGACTGGGCGGCTGGGGAACATTTCTGGAACAAGCCAATTCACCGATTGACATGCAGACACTGGTTCTATTGATGGTGGGTTGCGGCTTGGTTGGGCCGGTGGTCGGAATCGTCACCAATCTGCCGGGACCGCTGCTTCCGTTACTGGCGTTTCTGACGGGCCCGTTGCCACTAGTGTGGTTGGTCCTCCGTCGAAAACGTCGGTTTGCGAAATTTGGCAAGCAGATTCCCGATGCCTTGGGGCTGATCGCGCGAGCCCTGCGCTCGGGCCACAGTCTGAATGCCGGCCTGCACATGGTGGCCGAAGAAATGGCCGCGCCGATTTCCGTGGAATTCATGCGAGCCTATGAAGAGCAGAATCTCGGAGTTCCAATCGAGGCGGCCCTCAAAAGCATGCTGAAACGGCTGCCCAATCTGGATTTGAAATTTTTTGTGACCGCAGTATCGATCCAACGACAGACCGGTGGTGACCTGGCGGAAATCATCGACAAGATCTGCGAAGTCGTTCGCGAACGTTTCAAAATCCTGGGGATGGTTCAAGCGTTGACTGGCGAAGGTCGTCTAAGTGGCGCCGTGTTGATGGCATTGCCCATCGGGCTGTTCATCGCGGTTTATTTCATCAATCGCGACTACGTCATGTTGCTGTTTGCCACTGAATTTGGAAAAAAGATGATCGGATTCGCCATCGTCATGCAGATCTTCGGCGCGTTCGTCATTAAGAAGATCATCGATATCAAAGTTTGATTTGCTCCATCAGTTTTCGCATCAAAGTTCGACCAGCGTTCGAGGCCATCATGTCAATCGCAACACTATTACCCTGGATGATTTTCGGCGCATTTGCCGTCGGAGTGTGGGCCGTACTGAGTCTTTTTAGCAAAGACGAATCGCGCGCCACCGAACGGTTGGATGAAATGCGCGATCCGACGTTGCGCGGGGGGAAAGGAAAAGGGAAAAATGGCATGAGCTTGTTCGAGCGAGCGGCGCCGACCCTTTCCAAAGCCTTGCAACCTAAATCTGAACTCGAAAGCAACGAACTGCGAGTTCGACTGGCCACTGCGGGATACAATTTGCCCAATGCGGCGCAAATCTATCTGGCCCTGAAGATGCTACTCCTTTTAGTGGGGGCAATCCTGGGCGGTGGCGTGGGCATGTTGACTTACGGTGCGACTCAAAACGGTTACTTGACCATCGCGTGCGTGGCGGGATTTTTGTTTTACATTCCCGATCTGGCGGTGGCGTTTCTGTCGTCGTCGCGAAAGCAAAAGATCTTTTTGTCGATGCCCGACTGCCTGGACCTGTTGGTCGTCTGCGTGGAAGCTGGGCTGGGGCTTGACGCCGGGATGCGACGAATCGCAGAAGAGCTGTGTGACACCGCTCCCGAATTGTGCAGTGAACTCAACCTCGCGAACATGCAATTACAGATGGGACGAACGCGGCGTGACGTACTTCACGATTTGGGGGTGCGAACCGGGTGCGATGACATGAAAGCACTCGTCGCGACACTGATTCAATCGGAACGATTTGGTTCTTCGATCGCGCAGGCCTTGCGAGTTCAGTCAGAAGCAATGCGTACCAAACGCCGACAGATGGCGGAAGAAAAAGCTCAGAAAACAGCGGTTCAAATGTTGTTTCCCATGATCCTATTTATCTTCCCCGGTATCTTCGTGGTCCTGGTCGGCCCGGCCGCGATCAAGATGTGTAACATGTAATTAGTTCGATACACCGGACGAATACGTGCTAACGGGATTTAACATTTTGTTGTCTCGTGGTCACATTCTCCGAATTGGCGGTGCATCAACCGATGCTCTGTGAGAATTCTGGATGCAGAGGTTGAGGCGATCATTCGGGCACACTAATCACGCATCAGTACGGCCGAGGGAATCGAACGCCGCTCGGATTGAATCGACAGGCCCTCGAATGAACTTAAGTGGTGGAAATTCGACCGCTAGCGATGTTGAAATGATGCGATGTCGAACGTTTCTGCCGTGAATACAAAATCATCCTCAAGAAAAGATTTTGTTTTTGCCCACATGGCATTAGATGTGCCTGTAACGTCTTCCGTACTTGATCATTTTTGACATTGATTTCGTCGGCTGACATTACAGGAAAGTTGTGTCATGGTGTCCCCTCCGAGCTGGTTGTCGAATTTCGTGGATTCGGTCACGTCAAACATTCATGCGTATGACGTGTTATCGCCGTTAGGTTGCCATTACCAGCAAGTGAAAGACATTTGGGAAGTGACTGTTTTCGCGTCGCGGACAGAGATTGTCGGTGGACCGCAGGACGGACTCACTTGCCATGCCTCATTCAATGTCGACATCAGCGGCATACTGCAATGCTTTTCAGAAGTCGGAACGATTTCCTGGCAGTCACAATCGCTGGGCTCTGATGACGAATTGGGTGCGCATCTGGCTGTTGAAGGCATTTGCGACAATAAGCAAATCTGGCTGCGAATTACTTCAACAGCTCCCGAGCGGTTTGGAGTGGGCCGTCGCGCCGTCGTCAATCAACAGCAGATTGAAGAGATGTGGTGATCTGACTGCGTGATCGGGTTCGCTGCTGCCCGGCTACTTGAGTCGGAAGACCTTTCGGGCAGACTGCAGGGCCTCGACCAGTTTGTCGACTTCGGCGGTCGTGTTATAGAACGCCAGACTGGCGCGGGCCGACGACGTGATGTTCAGCAAATCATGAAGTGGCATCGTGCAGTGGTGGCCGGCGCGGATCGCGACCCCCTCTCGATCAAGCAGATCCGACAAGTCGTGCGGATGAACCCCGTCGACGACAAAACTGAGGATGGCTCCTTTGTGGGCCACATCCGGCCCCAGAATACGAATGCCGGGCACCTGGCTCAGTCGTTGATGCGCGTAAGTCGACAGTTGATGTTCATATTCTGCGATGCGGTTCAGGCCAAGTGTTTCGATGTAATCGATTGCCGTGCCCAGCGCAACCGCCTCGACGAAGGGGCACGTTCCTGCTTCAAATTTCGCCGGCGGATCTGCCCAAGTCGACGATTGTTCGTGAACTTCGCGAATCATATGGCCGCCGGCCAGAAACGGATCCATGTTCTCCAGTAACGTCTGACGAGCATACAGAACTCCGATGCCGGTCGGTGCATAAAGTTTGTGACCTGAAAAAGCGAGAAAGTCGATATTGGAGGCGACCACATCCGTAGGACTGTGGGGTACGCTTTGAGCGGCGTCGACGCAAATCAACGCTCCCACAGCATGGGCTTGACGGGCCAGGTCGGCGATAGGATTGATCGTGCCCAAAACGTTCGACATTGCTGTCACCGCGACAAGTTTGGTGCGCGATGTCAGGTACAGGTCCAGCTCCGACAGATCGAGCCGGCCATCACCGGTGAGGGGAATATATTTGAGAACGGCGCCGGTGGCTTTGGCCGCCAATTGCCAGGGAACCAGGTTCGCATGATGTTCCATGGCATTGACGAGGATTTCGTCACCCGGCTTGAGGAACTTTCTGGCCCACCCGTGCGCAACCAAATTCAACGACATTGTCGTGCCCGAGGTGAACACAATCTCGTTGACGTCTTTTGCCCCCAGAAACCGTTGGACTTTTTCGCGAGCGTTTTCGAGTTCGGTCGTCATCCGGTCACCCAGTTGATGGATGCCCCGGTGGACGTTCGAGTTGTATTGTTCAAGACATTCCGTCAATTTTTCGATGACGACGCGTGGTTTTTGCGACGTGGCCGCCGTATCAAGATAGACAAGCGGTCGACCATTTGGCAGGTATTGTGACAGGATCGGAAAATCGCGACGAACGGATTCAACGTCAAACGTTGGCTGCGGTGCGGAAATCATGGAAGATCAACGATCGTAAAAAGATACGTGCGAAGTTTTCAGTCCGGTAAGGGACGATCAGACATCTTCTCTTGATCGACGGAGATGATCTGGACAATCGATTATACCGACAGCCCAAGAGCGTCGTTCATCGTGTAGAGCCCCGCGGACTGCGTGACGAGGAATTTGGCGGCAGTCAGCGCCCCCAAAGCGTAGCTGTCCCGTGACTGCCCGCGGACGGTCACTTCCAGCGTTTCGCCCAGCATCCCGAACACAATCGTATGTTCGCCGACATTGTCGCCGACTCGCAACGCGTGATAACCAATTTCTTGTCGCGGTCGTTGACCAATCCGGCCCTCGCGGCCGTGAATGTGGTTGGTCTGGCCCATCTCTTTGGCGACAATTTCTCCAAATTTGAGCGCCGTACCGCTCGGAGCATCCTCTTTGTATCGATGATGGCGTTCGATGATTTCAACATCCACTCCGCTGGAATGGTCCTTCAGAGCCCGGCCCGCGTCGGCCACCAGTTTCATCGCGATATTCACCGCGAGACTCATACTCGGGGCCATCAGAATCGGGGTCATCTGGGCGGCCGACGCGACCAGAGATTTTTGGTGCGGCGTGAGGCCTGTTGTGGCGATCACGAGTGGAATTCGACGTTCTTCACAACGGGAAAGAATCTGTAGGCAACCTTCGGGCGTCGAAAAATCGATGATCACATCAACCGGGCGATCGATCGTGGATTCTACGGGAATTCCGAGATGCCCGACGCCGGCTAGTTCACCGACGTCCTGCCCCAGTTTGACTGAGGTCGCTGACTCATAGGCTCCTGCAATTCGCAGAGTGCTGTCCTGCGTTGCCAATGCCACGACGCGTTGGCCCATTCGTCCCGTCGCGCCGTTCACACCCAACTTAAAAATATTCGACATCTCTCAAATCCTCGATCTTATAAAGTGCGATTTCGCCGTTTTGGCGGTCACTAGACCACCGTCTCGACGTCGTCACTGCCGAGGCTGGCCATCATATGGTAAAGCTGTCCCGATTCGCATTTCGAGATGTAATCCGCCGGCATCCCGGAGAGCGTTTGGGCGTCCCATTCGATGATGACCTTTTGTTCCGGTGGTTTTCCCGAGGTTTCAACGATTGAGCCGGTCCAGCCTGCCAATGAAATCTCAGGAAATTCCGGTGAATTGACTCCTGGTTTCACTCGGATGCGAGAACCTTCAAGTCCTCCCGAGACTTTTTTCTTCGCCATCAATACCTCACCACTGCGGCACGCATTAAAAAAAAGAGGCCGATTGAGCGCCTCCACGGTGAAACGGAGAGAAACCAACACCTTTCGCCAGCCGTCCAGCGTTGCCTTCTTTGTCAAAATGTCTTCGTCTGCGACCCGCCGGGAAATTCCCTTGCCTGGACGATATCGGACGTCCGTACTGGAAATCAAGCAAACCTCGACGGGAGTTCGAAGCTTGACCCGATCTCTCGTGGCAGAGATTGATTTTTATCAAGGAGTATTGAGGTTAGGAACAGGTTCGCAGTCGATCCGGAAATCTGATTTCTGATCGGGCCACGTCGGCCGCAGAATTTTCTGCGACGTCCCAAAATTCGTGTGAATTAACATTTGGATAGTTCGGGCGAGGGTCAGGCGGTACCCAGGCAGTCGTGAAAATGCGTGGGTTGGAATCCGTCAGGTCGAGTCAGGGATGGAAGCAAACGGATGGGTGCGGCAGAGTGGAAATCGCCGAGAGCGACAATCCCGGGAAGTGAGACCGAGTGACCGCTAAGTTTTTAGTTTTTTAAAAGCGGCGATTCCAGAACTCTGACCATTGGTGTGCAGGGGATCTCATAACGAATCCCTGATGGAAGAGGGCCGAATCGCGGCGGACGTCAGTTTGTGCTCGCTATACAAAAGCGTTTCTGCCGAAGCCTCACCCGCAAACCTGCTGATTTTGAGGTAACCCTCACGATCGCTACAAAGCTCAATCACAGTCAGGCCGCTACGAGAGGCCTGCGTTTCTACCGAATGCCTCCAGAAATTCAACACGCTCATTTTTCCGAGAACTAAGTAAAAAAGGAGAAGAGTAGTCGAGTGACCGCAAGGTTCCGCCAAGCAAATTGATGCGGGACGACGTTGCCGGTTGGAGTGATCATGAGATTTCGCGACATATCGATCAGTTGGAAGTTGACGCTGCTGGCCGTCGTGACGACAGTCTTGTCGATGGTGGCCGTGATTTCGGCGATGTCCATGATTGATCGTCAACTCTCGCAAATGGCAATGGTCGAGAGTTATGTCACGCTGGCCGACGTTCTGGGACAGAATTGTCTGGCGTCGCTGGAATTCTCTGACCTCGATGATGCCAATCATGCGCTTGCCGCACTTCGCAAAGATCGCCAGGTGGCGGTGGCAAGTCTTTACAATCGCGACGGGGTGGCCTACGCGACCATTCAAAGTCAGTCCGCCGAAGTTCCCGTTTTGGATTGGGCTCGGCAAATGAACGGAACGTTTACTGCCGACGGATTTCTGCACATTCTTCGTCCAATTCGTCGAGACAAATCGACGTTCGGTCATCTTTATTTGCGGATCAGCGTGGAGAAACTGGCCTCACGCTGGTGGGATCAGGTGTTGGTTGCCAGTTGCATGTGCTGCCTCAGTCTGTTGATCGCCGTGGCTTTGGCGGCTCGCTTGCAGCGATTCATTTCAGGTCCGGTGCTGCACCTGGTGGATACAGCTCATCATGTGACCACAAGCGGCGATTTTTCGGTTCGCGCGGAAAAAGAAACCGGTGATGAACTGGGCGAATTGGTGGATCGATTCAATGAGATGCTGGGCACGATTGAAGCCCGCGACGAGGAATTGGAGCGGCATCAGCAAAACCTGGAAAGTCTGGTCAGGGAACGAACGCTTGAACTGGAGCAGAAGACCAAAGAAGCGACGGCCGCTTCGGTCGCGAAATCGGTGTTCCTGGCCAATATGAGTCATGAAATTCGCACGCCAATGAATGCGATCATTGGATTTGCCAACATGCTGCGGTCCGGGAATTTCGACAGCGAAGACGAACGTGTCGAATTCCTGAACACCATTTGCTCGAGCGGCGAACATCTACTGGGTTTGATTAGCAATATTCTCGATCTGTCGAAGATCGAAGCCGGTTGCATGACGATCGAAAATATCCCGGTTTCGCCACATCAATTGGTGGCCGATGTGGTCTCGATCACCCGCGTCAACGCGCTGGCCAAGGGGCTCGGTCTGGACTACAACTGGATTGGTCCGGTTCCCAAGCGAGTCATGACCGATCCTGCCAAGTTACGGCAATTGCTGATCAACTTGATCGGCAATGCGATCAAATTCACCGAACGGGGCGGCGTCCACGTGATTGTACGTCTGGCCGTGAACCAGCGTAGCTTGCAGATTCAGGTGATCGATTCGGGCATTGGAATACCTGCCGACAAGCAAAACACGATCTTCACTCCGTTTTCCCAAGCCGACGCTTCGATGACTCGTCGATTTGGAGGAACCGGACTGGGGCTTAGCATCAGCCGCAAGATCGCCGAAGAATTGGGTGGTTCCTTGACGGTGGAAAGTGAACCGGGCGCGGGCAGCACGTTTACCGCAACGATTCCGACCGGTGACATCGGTCAGCTTGAACAGCGAGCAACGGCTCCGGTATCTGATCTGATTCCACACACGGAAACCGAATCGCTTGATCAAATCGGTTCGATTCCCAGTGGTTCTCGAGTACTCTTGGTCGAAGACGGAGATACGAATCGCCGTCTGATCCACAAAATGCTCGAACGTCGCGGGATCGAAGTCATGGATGCCGCAAACGGACAGGTCGGCGTTGATCTGGCGATGAGTCATGAATTCAACCTGATTCTGATGGATATGCAGATGCCGGTGAAGGACGGTTACACGGCAGCAACAGAACTGCGAGCCAAAGGACTGACGATTCCAATCGTGGCTTTGACGGCTCATGCGATGGCAGGCGTCTCGGAAAAATGTCGCAAAGCTGGTTGTTCGGAGTATTTGTCCAAGCCAATCCAGGAAGCGCGTCTGTTGTCGAAAATCGCAGAGTTGTTGAACGCGGCCAGTCGTGCCGATAGTGAATCGAAGTCGCTGAAGTCGATTTCGTGTGATGAAACGCTGGATTCTTTTGAATTTCACGGGCTTTCCGGCCAACCGGAACCTATCGAATGCCTGGATTTGAAAAACGCGAAGGACTTCGAAGATGCCCCGAAAGTCCGCGTCCGATGTGCACTTCCGCTTGATGACGAAACGTTTCGAGAGATCGTGGAAGAGTTTTCGGAGAAACTGTCGTGTCAGGTCCAGCGAATGAAGCTCGCCTATGCCTCCGAAGAATGGAATCAGCTAGTGGAACTGGCTCATTGGTTGAAAGGCAGTGGTGGCACAGCGGGCTATGAGCAATTCACCGTTCCGTCCAGTCGATTGGAGCGTCTGGCTGACCAGCGTAGCCACGACAGGATCGAAATCGTATTGCGCGAAATTGACGAACTCGCGAAAGCGGTCGCCATCGAACTCGCATCATTGCCGGTGCTGGCTTGAGTGGAATCCCCAACATGCAACTCGCAAATCTCCAGGCAGCGTTGTCATCATTAACGGCGCGCGCGGCCAGCAGTTCAGAACGGACGACGAACGAGATGAAAATGCAAGACGGTGCAGGAGGCATTGCTACGTTGCCCGGGCAGGAATCGGTTCCGCCGTCCAGCGAAACTGAGACGTCGGCCGATCTCGATTCTTCGTCAACTTCGTGGATCCCCAAACGTCATATTCCCGACGCGGTGTTGGCGGATTCTCACTTGTCCGCTCTCTTCAGCCGCGTCCAAACGTTACTGGGGGCTCAGCAATCGGTCGACTCAGAGAAATTTCTGCCGAAAGTTCCGGAGACATTGTTCGAATCGGGACTGACTGCGGATGAGATCGAACGCTTGGTTTTGAAATACCTGCTGCAGAAAGGGAGTTCCACTGGTCGTTCGATCGCCCATCAGATTCGCATGCCGTTCGGCATTATCGATCCCATTTTGAAGGCCCTGAAATTTGATCAATTGCTTTCGTTGGTCAATTCGGCCGATATGGGGGACTATGAATATGGGATTACCGAGCAAGGGCGCGAACGAGCTCGGCGGTATTCGGAAGAGTGTACTTATTATGGCTCGGCACCGGTGTCGCTGCGCGATTATCTGAAGTCGATGGAACTGCAAAGTATCGCCAAACAGCCGGTCAACGAGCAGAATCTGCGAGACGCTTTTGCTGATTTGCTGATCAACCCTGGGCTGCTCGATCAACTTGGTCCGGCGATCAATTCTGGCCGCGGGATGTTCCTGTTCGGAGCACCAGGGAACGGCAAGACCAGCATTGCCGAACGGATCACCAGCTGTTTTGGGTCCACGATCTGGATTCCGCGGGCACTGGGAATCGATGGCGATATTATTCGTCTTTACGACCCTGGAGTTCACGAAGAGGTGGCTCAAGAATCGACGAACGCCTTGTTTGATTTGTCCGGGGTCGATCCACGTTGGGTTCAGATCGTGCGCCCGACGGTCGTGGCCGGGGGCGAGTTGACGATGTCCGAGTTAGAAGTCTGCCAGAATCAGCAAACCAAGGTTTGCGAAGCGCCACTGCAATTGAAAAGCAATTGCGGCACACTGGTGATTGACGACTTCGGTCGACAACGAATGCCCGTTGATGAACTGTTGAATCGCTGGATTGTGCCGTTGGAAAAGCGATACGACTTTCTCAATTTGCCTAGCGGTAAGAAAATCCAGGTGCCGTTCGATCAGCTCATTATCTTTTCGACCAACTTGGAACCGAAAGACTTGGTCGATGGGGCGTTCCTGCGGCGTATCCCATACAAAATTCAGGTTCCCGATCCGACAGACGAGGAATTTCGAGAGATTCTTCGCCGACTTTCGCCAAAAATGGGTTTCCAATACGACTCAGATGCGGTCGACTATTTGATCGAGACGCACTATCGAAAAGTGAATCGCCCCTTCCGATCGTGCCAACCACGAGACCTTCTGCTGCAAGTGAAGAACTACTGCACTTACAAAAGCCAACCTCGGAAGATGACTGCCGCATCATTTGATTTCGCCGTTATCAACTACTTCTCGGTGATGTGAGATTCGAAGGTTCAATGGTGCGAATCAGCAGGATCCGTGTTGCTTGAAGTCAATTCGGAGTTTGGTAACCGTTCGATAATCAGTTGCGAAATCTGCTTACTGGACGGCATCCACGAGTGAACAACGGGAACCTGCACTTCTTCCGTGATCCAGTTTGCAGCGACTTCAGAGGCGGAAACCACGCCGTCATTGATTTCGTCACCAAAGGGACTCATCTTTCCGTACAGTCCATGAGTGCCCACGAAACTTGTTGTCGGGACCTGGCTGGGGGCAATGCGTTGCATGCGTTCTTCTGACGATAGCAACTGACCGCAATCGCGAGTGGCGATTCGAAACAACAAGTTGCGACTCAAGTATTTCGCAATTCGCGAAGGTCGAACGGGTGACCCAAGCACAAATATTCGACTCGGCAACCGGGTTCCCGGTGGGAGCGCCGCGAGCGCACTACGGATGAGAACGCCGCCTAGCGAGTGGCCGACCAGAATGTATTCTCCTGCATTGGCAACTCGAACGATCTTCTTACAGAGTCTTGCTTCAATCGATTTGAAGTCTTGAAAGGTCACCGTATAAAAGAATGACGAGACCGTGACTCCATGACGCTTTAATCGCCAGAGTAATGGCATGCCGGATAAAGGAGATCTTCCCATTCCGTGGACGAACAAAGCCTGCATGGCTGGCAATCCTCACAGAGACAATCGGCGGTTGTGGTTCAGGACGCGACGTTCGCATCACACAAATCGGCAGGCGAAGATTTTAGCGCTTCGCAGGCGAATGGCGAGTTCCACGTATTTGCCGCGGAGCGAGGCCAGTGATTCCTGACCTTTCCACTGACAACGGGACCAGACCAGATTTCCGCTCAGTGGCACGCAGTCGTCGAACGAGAAACCCGGAATGGCTTTACCGCGGTCACGCAATTCCACATCGATGCGACCAGCCTGGGTCGTGCGGGCGTTCAACTGGATCTGCTGGCCCTCGAAGATGGCTGCGTTCATCGTAAACTGTCCCATTTGATCCGCCTGGATTCCGGCCAAACGAGCATCGTCCCATAAGGCCCAGGCAATTCCCGATGTGGAATTGTAATCACCGTAAAAGTTTTCAAAAAAGACTTCGTTGTGTGTTGTGTTATAGGCGTCGTAAGGCAGCGCCAGTCGGCCATCGGGAAGTTGGACCAAGTTGGGGTGAGCGTAAAGCGACCCCCCGTCCCACTCGCCGGCTGCTCCCAGCTTAAGAATCGGGTTATATGAGACCCATTGGAATGCACGACCATCGCGACTGACCGACAGACGGACATCCACCGAGTCGCTATCGCGGTGGTAGATCGCGGGAAACATCAGCCTCAACGAAGGATCGCCAGGATAGGTCGTGTAGCAGTTCGTGTAATAGTCTTCTGCCGGTCCATCTAACGGACCAGCATACAACAGCGGCTGTGGTGCGGGCCAATCCCAGAAGTCGGTCGTCTCCGCCCGCGAGATCGTCCGGCCACTGAGATGATGTCGAAAGTAGCCAACATATTTCCCCATCTCATTGTCCCAACCGGCGATGTTAACGGTGTCGCTGAAATAGCGGACGAGCGGTTTGGGATTCTTCTTCCAGTGGTAGCCGTCGGGCGAGGAAACACCGAATAGTCCGTACCGCGCCATCGAGCCGCTGCCAGCGGCCTCTTTCGGCAATTCGTCGAAATGAAATCCTTTGTAACGCTCTTCGGCGGGGCCGTGATCATCACGAAATACGGATCCGCCGTTGTTGTCGGGACTGACCAGGTTGTTTTCACGTGAACCCTCGAAATTCAATACACCGCATACTGGTTTTGTCCAATTGATTCCATCTTCGCTCTCCGCATAGGCTAAAGCGCTGCCGCTGACTTCCATTAACCGCTCTTGATCGGCGGTCATCTTTTGCGGTTCTCCTTTTAGACGCGAGATGTACCAGCAGCGGTAGCGGCCTTCGTCATAGAGGACTGTCGGGCTGGTGGCACTTTTTTCCCAAGGTTTGTCGGCGAGTAACCACGGTTTACTTCGCGTGGCCTGTTCCTGGACGATGCGGATGCCGAAGGGAACGTCAACCGGTTTGAATCCATGTCCAGACTGGTCGAACGTCTTTTTGAAATCTCGAGCATACGTTTCGAGCAGCGTTTTGCCCTCGGCCGAGATCCGTTGGGGATCCAAAGTGACTTGAAGATCTCCCTTCTTGACATGAAACCAGTCGACGAAGAGAAACAGCTTCGTCTCCCCCGGCTTTTTTGATTTCCCCAATTCGTCCGCCGCGGACTGGCCTTGGTACAGCCAAGGCAGGATCGACGCGGTCAGTCCTGCTCGCAATATGTCGCGACGTGTTAGTGGCTGTAACTTGCTCATCGATTTGCCTTTGACCGTTGGAGAGAACTCGCTGGATCAATTCCCGAAAATTGACCGTGATTACTCATGGGCCAATTTCGAATGACGATCTGACTGAGGCAGTGTACTCAGACATAACCGGAGTAGAACTGTCAGCGGCCGATTTACTGTAGAAAACCCTGTCACAACGGCCCGAGGAAAAAGCGGAGTTGAATGTCGTAGGGGCCTTTGCGGGGTTATAGTTGGCCCGAATACACAGAGGTTGAATTGCCCAGAAACGTCCAGAGAGCTCACCGACATACAGCCCACCAATCATTACCCAAAGAGCAGAACTCGAATCAGAGGATTGTCATGCAGAGTTTCTATGGGAACTGTTTTTCGGTCATCGCAACAGTAATGGTGATTACCCTGGGGATTGATCAGACCGCTATGGGCGGAGAAGCGAAGTTCCCAGCGTTTCCCGGAGCGGAGGGGGCAGGGGCCTACACGCGCGGCGGACGAGGTGGCAAAGTGATTTTTGTCACAAATTTGACCGACTATGATCCCCGCAAGGAAAAGCCGATTGCAGGCAGCTTGCGAGCCGCTGTAGCGACGCCCGGGCCTCGAATCATTGTCTTCCAAGTGGCCGGAAATATCACTTTAAAACATGACCTGGTCATACAAGAGCCGTTTGTGACGATCGCGGGTCAGAGTGCTCCTGGAGGTGGGATCTGCCTCACCAACTATGGGTTGGGGATCGAAACACATGATGTGGTCCTGCGGCACGTGCGGATTCGTCCGGGCGATGTTGAAAAGAAGGAATGTGATGCGGTTAGTTGTAGCGGGCGAAACGTCATCATCGATCATTGCTCGACGAGTTGGGCCATTGACGAAGTCCTTTCGACAAACGGTGATTCCGCGAATGTCACCGTTCAATGGTGTTTGATCACCGAGAGTCTCAATCGGTCGTATCATCACAAGGGTTCACATGGATACGGATCGCTGATCAGCGGGCCCGGCGAGATCAGCTATCACCACAACGTCTATGCCTATCATCGCAGCCGCAATCCGCGGCCGGGTGACGTCCTGTTGGACTTTCGAAACAATCTGATCTATGGCTGGGGAGATCGCGCCGGTTATTGCGGCGACGAACGATTGCGAATGAACTACGTGGGGAATGATCTTCGGCCCTTGATTTATTCTAAATCGCCCCGATTGGCTTTTTTGCCAGGTGGGCCACATCCACGTATTTACCTCGCCGAAAACCGCCTCCAAGCCACCGAAGCCGCACCGGCGGACGATTGGTTCCTGATCCGCACCCCTAACGGAATGACCGAGAAGCAGGCTCGCGATGAATTGCGAGTCACTCGCCCATTTGCCACTTCCGAAGTAACGACGGATTCTCCCGATCAAGCAACTTTGCGAGTCCTTAACGAGGGAGGTGCCACGCTACCGGTGCGGGACGATGTTGATGTCCGAGTCGTGAATCAAATTCGCGGGGGAACCGGGCAGATTATTAATTCGCAATCCGAAGTCGGTAGTTGGCCGGTTCTTGCTGCGGGGACCGCACCGGCTGATCACGACGGTGATGGCATGTCCGACGAATGGGAGTTGAAATACCACCTCGATCCAAATCGATTCGACGGTTCAGACAGCGATCGTGACGGTGATGGCTACGCGGATGTAGAGGAATTTCTGAACGGGACAAACCCACAGGAAAAGGACCTCTGGATCTTTCCTCCAACCATTCGGGCGGAGAACGGGGAGGATTTTGTCGGGGCCAATCACGTGATTCTGGCTACCCAGTCGGACGGCGCCGAGATTCATTACACGCTTGATGGCAGTCTGCCTGAGCGGTCCTCGCCGCGGTATGAAGGCTCACTGGAACTCAACCGCTCTGCAACGCTACGAACGTGTGCGTTCGCTGGTGAACAGCGAAGTCATGTTCAGAACGTCTCTTTCCAACAACTGACATGGAACGAACCGATCGCTCCGATGTTCGTGTTGCCCGGTCTTTGCTTTGACTATTACGAAAAATCGGACTGGACGGGCTTTCCGGACTTTTCGAAACTCGAGGTGACCGCGTCGGGAATCGTGCCGCAAATCAGCCTGGCACCTCGTCGGCGAGACGGGGAATTTGGTCTGCTTTGCAAGGGATTGTTCGAAGCTCCGCGCGATGGCGTATACCATTTTTACCTGCGATGTTCTCCGTTAGGTCAGTTACTGATGCATGATCGACCGGTTGTTGAAAGCGAAGGTCGGCGCTGCGAACGTGTGGGTGCGATCGCCCTCAAGCGAGGGATGCATCCGCTCCAATTCCAAATCTACTTTCCTTCAGATGACGATAAAACTCTGTCGATCCGCTATGAAGGGCCTGAAATTCCATTGCAACCATTATCGTTGAACGTGTTGTTTCACGACGCATCGAATTAGCGTCAGGTGTTGGACGCAGTTGCCAAGCCCTCTGGTTGGATGAGGAGCTGTCGAGCGGTGTTTTCGAAGATTGGAACCGGATCGGAACCGGATCGGAACCGGTGGAATTTGCGGCCGTGTGAAATCGCGCCCATTCAATGCGAGCGAAGTCGCTTGGTCGCCCAGAAGGCCAACTTTTCCCGAAAGATCTTCGAGTTGTGGCGGATGTCGACTGGAAAACGGGAGTGGTACAGGATGGTTCGGATCGTGCGCGTATGTTCGAACCTTTCACCGATGACCAATAATTCTCTCGTCAGCGTCTGATTGGAGAGGGGCAGTCCACGTTCTCGTTCGACGCACAACACCGGTTCGATTCCATCGCCCCGTGTCACACCCACGAGAGCCGTTCGAAAGATGGCAGGGTGCGTATTGAAGACTCCTTCCACCGGCTCCGTAAAGTACGTTCGATCGGACGTCACGACGCGGTGAGACTTGCGTCCGCAAAACCAGAGTCGTCCCTGATCGTCGAAATATCCGAGATCTCCCATTCGGTGACGCATGCGACCTGTGGCTGGATCGAGAATCTTGGCCAATGCCGACAGATCAGGCCGGTTGTAGTAAGTCTGTGTGACCATGGGGCCATGGACAACAATCTCACCAATTTCACCCCTTGCAACTCGAAGGTCATCGCTCCATTCCGCGATCGGTCCATCGTTAATCCCGATAATTTGGACTTCAATTCCGTCGACAGGGCGACCGACGCAGGTTCCCGCTCCCTTTGCGGTCAGGTGCTGTGTCTCCCGCAGGATTTCGTGGCTGCCGATGACGGCGACCGGTAACGATTCCGTTGCTCCGTAGGGCGTAAAAATCTGCGTGTCGGCAGAAAGTCTTCTGGAAAATCGTTCGAGGATCAAAGGCGAGACGGGCGCTCCGGCCGAGAGAACGCGTCGAATGGATGGCCATGTTTTTGGCCGATTCTGGTCACGAACGCCGACTTGATCGGTGGGCAAGGCCGCTGATTCCCAGGCTCGTCCAACCCGATTGAGCAGTGCCGGTGATCCGAACAGGTTGTTGATGGCAAATGTTTCGATCGGTACTTCAATTTCACGAGGATCGACGCGGGCTGGCTTGGTAAAATCCATTCGAGGGACGACCGCCGTCATGCCAAGTGCTGGAGCAAACAAAGCGAACAGCGGGAAGGTGCAAAGATCGATCTCGCCCGGCTCGATTTGAAACGCCTGCTTGAGTGCTGCCACTTGTGCCGCGAAATTGCCGTGTGAATAGACGGCTCCTTTGGGGACACCGGTGCTGCCGCTGGTGAACAGAATTGCCGCCGTCTCGTTCGATTCGGTTTCGGCGGCTCGCCAGGGGCTTGTCGTCGGGGTCGCTTGAGTCTGACGAATCTGACCCTGGCGAATGAGATCTGTCAGGTTGAATCCGCTCCAACCCAGTCGTCGTCCCACTGTGACCAGTTGCTTGATCGTCGACCGACCCCAACCAAAGAGGATTCGCGCAAGATGAGCTTTCGTCACTCCAATGAAGGCATCGGGCCGTGCTTCCGACAGACACTTTCCCAGATTTTTGATCCCCATTCCGGGATCGACCAGTACCGGTACCGCACCCACTTTGAACAGGGCGAACGTCAGCGAAAAGAACTCCAGTGAAGGCGGCACCATCAGGACCGTCTTCACGCCCCGGCCGATTCCAATTTCCTCAAGCCCGGCGGCGAGAAAATCACTTTCCTCATCGAGTCGTTTGTACGTATAGCTGGCGTAGTTGTTGCGGCCAGTGGAAGGATCACGCGAGATCGGAAAAAGCACAGCCAACTGGGTCGGTTGACGTTCCGCCATTTCCTTCAAATGCACCGAGATATTCACGGTTGGCATGCGTCTGTCCGCCGATTTGTTGACACGACAATCGGCCCGATCTGCGGGCTGACCGTTGCCTGCTCACGTTGTGTAAGGCGAGTCGACCACCGTTTGGATTTCGTGTTGGCGACTCTCATGCATCGTGTGTTTGTCTGCCGCCCGCGTCGCGTTCATCGATCACTCGTCGGCAGGTGTCTCGGGAGTTGCAGGAGGAACTGAAGGATCGACGGTCGGTGGAGTTTCTGCAGCCGAAGGAACGTCATCGACAACCAAGTCGGCCGGGATGCAGGCCATGCTGACCAACTTATCGCCTTCTTCCAGGCGGATGACTCGGACACCTTGAGTGTTGCGACCGATTTCGTTGATGTCTCCGGCTCGAATCCGCTGGATCTTTCCACTGGCGGTGACCATCAACACTTCGTCTTGATCGGTGACGGCCAGAATTTTGACCGCGTTACCATTTCGCTTAGTAGTCTTGATGTCTTTCACACCCTTACCGCCGCGTTTCTGCCGGCGATATTGGTTCGAAGAGCCGACCACTTCGTCGCTGCCTTCGGCGTCTTCGGATTCGACCTCATCCGCAGTGGTGTCGTCGTCCGCCGCGTCATCTTCGGGAACAACTGCCTCATCGTCGACAGCGCCTTCCACCGGGGCAATCTCGGCACCGGTTTCGGCCGCTTCGTCGGCGGCGACACCGCCAACGCCAATTGCCGTCCGTTTGCCATAACCATTTTCGCAGACGGTCAACAAACTCATCGCGGGGTCGGCCAGGATCATGCCGATGACGACATCGTCTTTCTTAAGACGGATGCCGCGAACGCCGGTTGTGTCGCGACCCATGCTGCGTGCATCGGTTTCGGCAAACCGGATTGCCATCCCGCCCTTGGTTCCCAGCAGGACATCGTCGTTTGGCGAGACGATCATCGTTTCGATCAAGGCATCATTGTCACGGAGATTGATCGCGATAATGCCGCCCTTCATCGGACGCCGATAAGCCGAGAGCGGCGTCTTCTTCACCACACCGTTTTTGGTGGCCATGATCAAGAACCGCTGGTCGTCGAATTCACGGACGGCCACACAACTGCTGATCCGATCGCCATCCGGCAATGCCAGCAAATTAACCAGTGCCCGTCCCTTGCTGGTTCGGTTCTGCAGCGGAAGGTTGTAAACCTTTTCCCACAAAACCTTGCCTTTATCGGTGAAGAACAACAGCCAGGCGTGAGTGCTGGCCACGAACAGGTGCTCGATCGGGTCTTCGTCGTCGGCTTTGGCGCCGATCACACCTTTCCCGCCTCGATTCTGAGCCTGATACGTGTTCAGCGGCATTCGCTTGATATAGCCGCGTTGTGACAACGTGACGACCATTGGCTCTTCAGCGATCAAATCTTCCTGATTGATGCCGCTCAGTTCCAGGTCGTTGATTTCTGTTCGTCGTTTGCTGGCATACTTGACTTTGAGTGCGACCAGGTCCTCGCGAACGACGGCACGAATATTGGCTTCATCCGACAGCAGATAGAGGTGGCCGTGGATGTCCACCAGTAGTTTTGAATGTTCGTCGTGCAGCTTTTCTCGCTCGAGGTTGGCCAGCGAACCGAGCTGCATCGATACGATCGCTTCGGACTGATTTGCCGACAGCGAATAGGTCGGCTTTTCGCCGACTTCGCTTTGATACATGGCAAAGCCATCATCACCCAACGCTCGCTTCACGAGTGGCGCGGGGACTTGGATCTGTTGCAGCCGGTCCTTCGCTTCCGAGCGACTGGCGGAATTTCGGATCGTCGCAATGACTTCATCCAGGTTGATCTGCGAGATCAACAACCCTTCTACCGTGTGTTTCCGCTTGCGAGCTTCGCCCAGCAGGAACTCGGTTCGTCGGCGGATGACGGTCACGCGGTGCCGGATGAATTCGGCCAGCATCTCTTTCAGCGACAGCAATCGCGGACGATTGCCTACCAGCGCCAGCAGAATGATGCTGACAGTCGACTGCAGCGGCGAGAACTGGAACAGTTGGTTCAGCACGACTTCTTTGTCTTCACCGCGTTTCACGGCGATATGCAAACAAGTCTGCCAGGCGGGCAACGTTCGGTCGGTCAGGTCGGTGACGCGGGCAATTCCCTTGACCCGTTCTTCCTTAATCAACAACTCGATTTTCTCGCGGATGCGATCGCGTGTTTCGAGATAGGGAATCTCGGTCACTTCGATAATGTCGGTATTCTTTTCCGTCAGAAACCGCGTTCGTGCGCGCAGGATGATCGTCGATCGACCGGTCAAATAGGCTTGTCGAATACCCAGACGACCGCAGATCGTGCCCCCGGTTGGGAAGTCGGGGCCGGGAATACATTCGATCAGATCGTCCAAGGTCGATTCAGGATCGTCGATCAGACGAATTGTCGCGTCGCACACTTCGCCCAGGTTATGCGGTGGGATACTGGTCGCCATCCCGACGGCGATGCCGTTGGAACCGTTGACGATCAAGTTGGGAAATCGTGAGGGCAAGACCACCGGTTCGCGGTTTCGCTGGTCGTACGTCAGCACATAATCGACGGTGTCTCGCTTGAGATCGTCCAGCATCTCGGAAGCGACCGCGGACAGCCGGGCTTCCGTGTATCGCATGGCGGCGGGAGGCATCCCGGCCAGTGATCCGAAGTTGCCTTGCTTGTCGATCAGCACTTCACGCACGTTCCAGTTCTGGGCCATGCGCACGAGCGTGGGGTAAATCGAGCCGTCACCGTGAGGGTGGTAGTTACCGCTGGTGTCACCGCAAATCTTGGCGCACTTCACCCGGCCCGAATTGGGGCCCAGATTCAGGTCGTTCATCGCGACGAGAATACGCCGCTGGGACGGCTTTAAACCGTCGCGAACATCCGGCAACGCGCGACTGATAATGACAGACATGGCGTACGTGACGTAGCTCGTCCGCATCTCGTCCTGGATCGCGATATCTTTGACACGCTCGTTATCGTTGTTTCCAGCACTCAAACCGGTCGGAATATTGGGTCCGCCGGGAGTTCCGTCACCATTAGCCAATCGAGGACTCCTTGGAGGCACATCAGCAGTTCCGCACAGGCTCGATTCGGTCGAGCGACGCTGAACGGAACTGACGTCCTGTGAAGGATTTCGGACAGCAGTCTTGCAGTCTCAGAGGCCGCAATTCACGAAACGGAAAGGATATCCGAACGGCCGTCGTTTCTCAACGGACTCGAGCCGTTTCAGAGGGGGGAATTCCCCAAGAAAAACAGGGTTTTTTCGCTTACCGCCGGGCTGCGGAAATCCCCAGCCGCAGAGTCTCGCGCAGGGTGTCCAAAGGAGCCGATTTTCCGGTGAATCGCTCGAATTGGGCCGCCGCCTGTCGAATGAACATTTCCACCCCCGAAACGGTGGCACAACCTCGCGTCTTGGCATGCTTGATCAGCAACGTATTCTCTGGCGTGTAGATTGTGTCAAACACAATCATGCCATCCCGCAACCAGTTCTCGTGGAACGGTGTTTCATCCATGTTGGGGTACATGCCCACCGGCGTGCAGTTAATCAGGATATCGGCGAACTCAGATCCCCGGTTTTCCCACGTGACGTGTCGGCAATGCAGTTCTTCAGCGAGTGCCTTGGCTCGAGCGGAAGTTCGGCCACAAACGACCAGCACCCCCCCGGCGCGAGCGATTCCCATGCCGATTGCTCGTGCCGCTCCACCGGCTCCCAGCAGCAAGACGCGTTTTCCTTCCAGCGTGTCGCCAGAAGGAAGCCCCAGCTTCACGCTATCCAATGCCGCTTGATAATCGGTGTTGTACGACTGCCAGGTATTGTCTGTCCCACGGAACAGCGTATTGGCCGCGCCGATTTGGCGAACAAACTCTTCGCAGCGAGGAAACTTCGCCAGCACCGCTTCCTTGTGCGGGATCGTGACACTCAAGCCCCGAAAATCCAGCGAGCCGAGGTCGTTGAGGGTGCGCGACAATTGATCACGTGCGACGCGAATCGGCACGTAGACCCCGTTGAATCCGATGCTTTGCATCAGCCGATTGTGCAGCAGAGGACTCAGGCTATGTCCGATCGGATCGCCGATCACTCCGAACAATTGGGTGTCGGCGTTGATCGATTCGTAGTGATAAACGTCCTTCATTTCCTGAAATGACAACTGTCCTGGCGCCACTTCGCGATCAGGACTGAATGCCGCATAAGTGAAGGGGGCACCCAGCTTCGCACAAACGACGCGACTCCAAACGCCAAATTCACCCATGCAAAAGGCAATCGTCGGGATTCTGGCATTTTCCACCAGCCTCAATACGCGGACACAATCGCTGGGCGAGTTGGCCAGCGTCACCAGCTTGATGATGTCGGGCTTCATCTCGGCGATTTCAGCCCAGATTTCTTCAATGTGATCTGGCGTCCCATTGAAATCGTGATGGCTGATGATTCGTTTGGTTTTACCGTAGCGAGGGATCGAATTCGCAATGTCATCTTCCAAGTCGACATAGTCGACCCCCGAGACAATTGCCGTTCGCAGCAATCGCAAGCGAACTTCTTCAGAGCCCCGCCATCGGCCGCCATCTTGGACGCGTCGACATGTCAGGACGACCGGTGTCGGGCGATCTTTCAGCAAACGAGGAACGTCAGGTTCGCGCGACAGCCAATCGATGCGAAGTTCGACAAGTTTGGCACCGCGTTCAGCCAGGGCATGGTGTTCGGCGATCACCATTCGGTGACGAGTGCGGGCAATGGAAACACAAATCATGACAAATTAATTTTCAGTTTTCAGCGTTCCGCTTTCCGTGGGGAATTTCTCGTTTCTTTAGAACACGAAAAACGGTCAACGCGGTTCTATCCTAAACGACCAAATTGTCTGTCGAGCTCCATGCGGCTCAGCGACAGGGCCGTCGGACGGCCGTGGGGGCAATGATGCGCGTCATCGACAAGATGACGCTGCATCAACAAACTTTCGATTTCTTCCTGTGACAGTCGCTGGCCTGCTTTGACGGCGGCTTTACAAGACATCATATGCAGCAGTTCGTCGAGGATATCTCGACGGGCCGAGGTTTGCACTCCGGCCGAACCGCCGCCTTCCAACTTCTCGATCAGATCGCGAACCAGTTCTTGCAGATCGACTTTCCTGAGCATGGCCGGATAGCGGGTCACAATCAATGTCCCATTTCCGAAATCTTCGACACCCAAGCCTGCTCGTTCCAAAGATTCACTTTGTTCCAGTAATGTTGCTGCTTCCTTCGAGGTCACTTCGATGGGTTGAGGGACCAGCAATCGCTGGGATTCCACCGAGCCCGCCAGAACCCGAGCCCTCAGGTGTTCGTACATGATCCGTTC
Organism: uncultured Schlesneria sp.; assembly: GCA_903871875.1. Taxonomy (GTDB): domain Bacteria; phylum Planctomycetota; class Planctomycetia; order Planctomycetales; family Planctomycetaceae; genus Schlesneria. The sequence goes on along the minus strand of CAIQIR010000149.1, from coordinate 18,467 downwards.
GTGCAAAGCATGTTGGTCGATGACCGTCACACCTTCGGTAGTTTCCACAATAAGATAGCAGTCATGCACTTGCATCGCTCGGTAAGCACTGCCAGCGTTTTGCGTTGGGGGGGGCAGTGTGGTCTCTGCTGTTTCAGAAACCACATTCGTGGCACTGGTCATTTGATCATGCGAATCAGCGGCCGCTGCCAGCTCGGCAGCAGGATTGGCACTGCGAGTCTCTTTCAGGACTGAAGACTCATGATCACGGACTTCTTGCCCGATTTCCCAAGGCTCGAGGGACACCGAGGACTGTTCCGCGGTTCGCGGTGGCGCGAGCAGCGTCGTTCCACTGCTGGACGAGTCGAAGTCGCGCGTACCGATCCGATCTGCGGCAAAATTGGAGAACTCTTCCTGCAATTCGCGTTGTTTTTCCAGCGGCCGGGATGGCGGCGGAGCGAATCCGGTCAGCGTGCCGAATGCCGGTACGGGCGCCGTCGGCAGCCGCAGCTGGCTTTGCAGATCCATGCTCAAGAACTTCGAACGGATCATTCCCAACAATTGGCGAAACAACTGCTGGCTGTCCTGAAATCGCACTTCCACTTTCGTCGGATGAACGTTGACGTCCACTCGATCGGGCGGGAGTTCAATAAACAGAAAGGCCACCGGCTGACGCCCGACCATTAACAGGCCTCGATAAGCTTCCGTGAGCGCGTGCAGCAGCGAACGATCGGTGATCCAACGCCCATTCAAGAACAGGTACTGCATCTTGCGGGTGGCTTTTGACGTATTCGGATGCCCGACATAACCCCAAAGTCTGACGCCTCCTTGCGTCGACTCCACGGGAATCAGTTCGTCGGCAATGTCGTTTCCGAAGAACAATTGCAATCGGTCCAACGGCTTGGCCGAGGCCGGCAGTTCCATCACTAGTTTGTCGTTGTGTCGCAGCACCATGTGCAAACGGGGGTTCGCGAGCGCGACTCGGGTGAACTGTTCGCTGATATGCCCGAATTCGGTCGACATCGTTTTCAAAAACTTGCGGCGGACCGGTGTGTTTTCGAAAAGGTTGCGAACTTCGATCTGTGTCCCGTGAGGGCACCCGCATTCGCGTGGAGGCACCAGTTCCCCGAGATTGACGACCAATTCACGACCGTGCGGTTCACCTGCCTGGCGAGACCGAATTCGCACGCGACTGACTTCGGCAACGGATGCCAGAGCCTCGCCGCGAAATCCCATGGTTTGGACGCCGAACAAATCGTCGGCATTTTGAATTTTGCTGGTGGCGTGCGAAGAGACCGAGAGTAGTAAATCGTCTGGATGAATCCCTTCGCCGTCGTCGACGATCCGAATCAGTTCACTGCCCCCGGCTACGATGTCGACTTCGATGCGGGTCGACAAAGCATCCACGCTGTTTTCCAGCAGTTCTTTGACAACACTGGCCGGTCGCTCGATCACTTCCCCCGCGGCAATCTTGTTGATGACGCTGGTGGAAAGCTGGTGAATGCGGGACATTGCGAACGACCGATCCTTGGAACAAAGCCTCTTCATGGGACAAACCGCAAGGGAGCGATTCCCGATAGAATACCGCCGAGTGATCGAAACTCGAAGCGTCAGCCTCAAAACACGAATAAGAACTCGTTGGCATTGAAGAGCGCCCGGCAAAAAGCGGGCAGTCCATGTTGCTGAACCAAATCGACCGCGGCGGCCAGTTCACTGGGGGACGGTTCCCGTTGAAAAGCGAGCGAGAACGCCAGCTGGACTTGATGGGCCGCGTCGTCACCCGCTTGTGTCGCCAGGCGGGTTGCGAAGAGGGTGGATTGCTGCACCATGAATCCGCTGTTCAACAGGTTCAGTGCCTGTAACGCGGTGATCGATGACGTTCGTTTGGGCGATATTTGGCCCGCGTCAGGGCAATCAAATTGACCGAAGATTTCATCGAGTTGCATCCGGGGCTTCGATTGATAGATCATCCGCCGCCATTCGGCCGGTCCCCATTGCTGTTTTGATTGATAGACTTTGACGTAGTTCGTGTTCGGTTCAAACAGATCGAATCCCGCCCCGTACATGCGATCGTCCAGATTGCCACTGACCGTCAGAATGGCATCACGAATCGGTTCCGCCTCCAGCCGTCGCGGTGGAAATCGCCATAATAACCGCGTTCCGGCATCGACTTGCGATCCCTCGGCCCGTGATTCGCTCGACTGCCGATAGGCGGCTGAGGTGACGATCAATCGGTGAAGACGCTTGGGAGAGCCCCCCTCGCGCAATTCGCTGGCCAGCCAATCCAGCAATTCTTGATGCGACGGCACGGCCCCATTTCGTCCGAAGTCGCTGGGAGTTGTCACGATCCCTTGTCCAAAGTGAAAATGCCACAACCGGTTCGCCATGACACGCGCCGTCAACGGATGATGTGAGTCGTTGATCCAGTTGGCCAGCAAGCGACGGCGTTCCGCTTCGGGAGCATCGGACGGTAATTGCCAGGCTGTGCCAAACGCATTCAGTGCCGCGGGCGGTGTCAGCTCTTTGGGTTGCAGCGGGTCGCCGCGATGCAGCCGATGCGTCGGATCGGGTTGGACGAATCTTCCGGCATAGGCCACCGGTGCGTCAGATCGCTTTTCTAGTCGTTCACGCAACGATTTGCGTTGCATGACAAGTTGGTCGACAAGTCGTTGCTCATCGGGATCGAGACCTTCAAAATTGGGCTCGGAAGTCTGCGGTCGATTTCGATCGAAGGGCCGGCGATCGGCTGAGGAGGCAACCAGCCGCAGGGAATCCAACGTCATGCCGGCTTCGATCCGGTATTTCGTCGGAATTCGATCTTGAAACTGACCCTCTTCTGGTCGATCGCGACTCCAGACGATGCGGTCGATTTCGACCGGGGTCACAAATTCCAGTTGAATCCAGCCTCGCTCCGGCTCATTCGAAATCCAACTGGCTGAATTGCCATAACGTCCGTCGTGGATGAATTTCAGCTGATGAATGTCGTGTCCCGGTAAGTTCGATGACGAAGTCACGCGGGTCCCCACGCTCGCGAGCGCCACATTCCGGGACGGGGATGTCGGGCCTTCAGACGTCGTAAAGACTTCGAGTTCGTCGAGACACGGTTCGCTGCCCGTGGTTGCTTCGATCACGAATCTCAAGTAGCGAGCCCGCGTAGGAAGGATCCGTTCGACGTTCGCCTGACGGTGAACCGCAGCTCGCCATCGGGGGCGATGGTCGGGATCGGGTTGGCGTTCTGATGTGCCGTCGTCGGCCACAGAGGCCAGCGGCTCAAATCGGCTCAGTTCCCGATCAATCCGCTCCAACTCGCCTCGCAGCTGCTCCGCCAGTTGCTGACGGTGATCGAAATCGGCCGCCTTCAGCGGTCGTTCCCCGTGCTGGACACCAGAAAGGACCGCTTTTATCGAGTAATAATCTGTCTGCGAAATCGGATCGAATTTGTGATTGTGGCAGCGGGCACAGCCGACCGTCAGTCCAAAGAACGCGCTGCCTGTCGTACTGACCATATCGTGCAACTCATCGGCGCGTTGTTGCGCGGTGAGGACGGGATCAGGACTTTTCACTCGATCCACCGCACCGCCCACGAGGAATCCAGTTGCCTCGTCGACGCCGATCGAGTCGCCCGCCAGTTGTTCGAACAAAAACTTGTCGAACGGCTTGTCGTCGTTGAAGGCGGAAATCACATAGTCGCGATAGGGCCAGGCATTTCGTCGAGGTTGATTGGTCTCAAATCCATCGCTTTCGGCAAACCTCACGACATCCAGCCAATGTCGAGCCCAACGCTCGCCAAAATGAGGGGATGCCAACAGGCGATCGACCAGACGTTCAAATGCATCGGGACGTGCATCGGCGAGGAATTCGGTCTTCTCTTCTGGGGTCGGCGGAAGCCCGATCAGGTCGAACATCAAGCGACGAATCAAGATCGCGCGGGTCGCTTCCTCGGAGGGGTGAAGCGGAGAGGCGTTTCCGTTCGAACTCGCCCGCTCGACTTCTTCCAGGGTTGCGGTAATAAAGTGGTCAACCTGATTTCTTGACCAACCGGAACCAGCGTCCGAAACGGAAGGAACCACAGGTCGACTCAGCGGAAGAAAAGACCAGTGGGGCTTGTCGCTCACTTCGGTCGTGTCGACGGGCCATTTGGCTCCTTGATCGATCCACGCACGCAGCAAGCCGATTTCCTGAGCGGAAAGGCGGTTTTCCCCTTCAGGCGGCATTTGCATGCCGTCCACCAGTCCGGCCGTGACGCGAACCAGTGGACTTTCTTCGCCTTTGCCGGGAATGATCGCCGGGGCAAAGCTCTCGCCCCCCTTCATCGCCGCGGATTGGAGATCGAGACGCAGATCGCCACGCTGCTTGGTCGCACCATGACATTTGAGGCAATGCTCGCGAAAAATCGGTTGAATATCGCGGACGAAGTCCACTCCGATCTGGGCGGCGGGTGGCAAAGAGGGACCGTCATCCGCCGGAAGAATTCCCGGCCAACAGACGGCCATCGCCAAAACACAAAAACGAAATCGAACCATGACAGACACCTCATGAATTCAGTCTGTCATTCATACCATGAAATGCCCCCGCAAGCCATCTGTCAGGCCGCGCGAAATCCACGAGGACGGATGCCGTTGTCCAGCAGGGTTTTTGCTATCCGCTCAGGCGAGAAATCATTCCACGCAGGTCTCAACACGATTTCTCGGCCAATCCCGATTTGGAACACGAATTCGCTCCGATTTTCGCCAATCACTTTTCATGTCGTCATGAGTGCTGATCAGGGGAGATCCGTGTGCCGTCAGAATCGGGCCTCGTGACAACGCGACCTATTACCGCCCGTCGTCGCTTGGCAGCGGAGCCTCCGACCCCACATTCGGTTTCAGCCCGTCGCCCGCTTTCTGATAGAGTTCATATCGAAGCTTGAGACGTTCCAAAGGGGTTTTCGCTCGTACCAACGCTGATTTTGCCTCGATAATTGCCCGTTCTGGAACCACACCTGATTTAACAAGTCGATCATACGATTCCTGCGCATTTTCCAGGTCCGCTCGCGCACCTTCGACCTGCAATGCGAGGTCTTTCATGGTGGCGGCGTATTCCTCTTGGATCAGCTTTCGATTGCGGATGGCGTCTTCGACATGGTTACTGGCTTTCAACAGTTCTACCTTCGTAGCCCCTCCGGCTTGAGCAGCTAATGTCATCCGCCTCAGTTGCTCTTCCGCTTGCCTCACGTCCCGATTCATCGTCGATAGCTTTGAGGCAAAATCTTGATAACTTGAGAAGGGGACTTGAGCCGAAGACAGGCCAGAATGACGGTCTTCTGTGTCTGCCGGCATTCGTTGGCCCTTGGATGCCACTGGGGAGTCTTGACGAGAAACGGTGTTTGCCTCAGCAGGTTCAACGACCGCTGACTGTTTCGTTTCCGCCGCTTTCGTCGTGGAAGTCTGTGTCGCATCGGGTTCATTCGGAGTCCATCGCGAAGCGTCTCCTTCGATCAATTCACGAGCGCGACGTTCGACGATTTGTTTGACCGAGGCTGTACGGCGGGCGATCTGTGTTTTGAGACGGACAATCCGCTCTTCCAAGGCATTAAGCTGCATTTGTTCGAGCTGGAATTTGACGGCAATCGCGCCGGTGAGCGTCTCATGGAGCTCTCGTCGAATCTGATCCAACTGCGACGGTTCGATGCCTTCTTCTTTTGAACGAATTCGGATCTGCTCTGCGAGTTCCGCCGCCTTCGCCTCTTTTTGAAGGAGCTGTTCGATCCGCTTTCGAGCTTCCCGTTTGTCGCCGACGTCGACCATCACCGACGAGTTGACGTTCTGTCCACGGTCCGTATCTGACGATAATCTCGCGCTCGTTGGAGGCGAGTCCGACTCCGTTCGTTCCGTGACTCGCCTTGCCTTCGTGGGAGTCTCATCTAGCATCTGCAGAATCGCCTCCATTTTGCGAAGTTCCTGGGTTTCCCAGGATTCGACAATCAATGAATTTTTTCTGGGATCCGCGACGATTTTTGTGATGAAACGAAAAGAAAGTTCGTTTAGTATCCGCGCGCAGTCAGTGGCGTCGGCATTTTCAAGAACGAAGATTTTCAGCGTCGGTTCTCGATCCGGTATCGGCGTTTTGCCGGAATCAGTGACATCCTTTGCCTTTGCGTCTTGAGTTGCGCTGGATGGTATTGTCGGTTCGTCATCATCGGGGCGCCCAGGTGCGGCGGTGAGAATCGGAACTCCCGGCGATTCCGACGCTGACGGCGATCGCCGTGGAAATTCGGGCTGCTGTCCAGACGCGACATCCAGACAAAGGCCTATCGACAGCGCGGCCATCCACCAGGAACCACTTTGATATTTCTTGGCCATCGCCATTCTCCCAATGGAATGATTGAGCATTTTTTTGTTAACGACCGGATTTGTCTTCGTCGTCCATTTCTGACAACACGTTCATTTCCAACTGTTTCAGCGTGCGATCGACCCCGTTAAGTTCGAGTTGTGTTTGATCCCATTCAAACGTGGGGTCGAGCGTGTCCGTCACCGGAATTGATTTGCCAACAGCTTCCACGCCGTTGGTTGTTCCCATGGATGTGGGCGATCGTATTTCGCCGGATTCCGGCTGCGTGCGAGGCCACCGCATCAACGCTCCCATCACGACCACGACGGCAACAACGAGCAACGCCCAATACGATCTCGCCGGCAGATTCCGGGCGGAAATGGAATGGCGAATCTCGATGGCCGGACGAGCGCATGTCGCTGTGACAGGCAACGGCACCGTCGTCGGTTGCTGCACATGCGCAAGGCATTGCTCCATCAATGCCGCAACTTCGGTTGCTGTGGAAAGGCGTTTTTCCGGATTCTTCGCTAACAGTGTGAAAGTGATCTGTTCGAGCCAAGCGGGGATGTCGGGATTGATCTCGCGGATGGGCCGGGGATCGGTCTCGCGAATTCGCCGCAGCACTCCGAATGTTGTCTCCGCGCGAAACGGCGGGCGAGCCGTACACATCGCGTAGAGCACGCTTCCTAAACTGAACAAGTCGGAACGGTGATCGACCGCGTCTCCGTTCGCTTGTTCGGGCGACATATACTGCGGCGTCCCGGCAATCACACCCGTTCGCGTCAACGTCGCATCGTCCACAGCACGGGCCAGGCCGAAATCAGTCAACATCACGCGGTCGACATTCGTTTCCAACAAGATATTGGCCGGTTTCACATCGCGGTGGACCAGTCCCTGCGCATGAGCGGCAGCCAGGCCGATCGCCGCTTGCGTGCCAATCCTCAATACGTCTTTCAAGTCCAGCGGTCCCTGACGGTCAAGTCGCTGTTGCAGCGATTCACACGCGACGAATGGCATCACCAGATACGGCAACTTGGAATTGGCGTGCACCGAATGAATGGCCATGACGTGGGGATTCACCACGGCCGCAGTGGCTTGAGCTTCACGAGCGAATCGGCGGCGTGCGGCTCCGCTCGTCGACAAGTGCGGTGACAAGACTTTGACGGCCACGAACCGATGGAGTTCCTTTTGAAAGCCCTTCAGAACGATCCCCATGCCGCCCCGCCCGATCACCTCAACGATTTCATACTCACCCAATCGCCCGAGTACCGAGGGATCGTCGCTCGGTTCGAGAAAATCGACGGCGAAATCGGTGGCATAGACATCGTCGAACAGGTCGCTCGGCGCATTCGATCCACCCAGTGACTGAGCGTTTTTTCTCAATGGCTCGTCTTCGGATGTCCAATCTGTCAGCGGTTTGATCTGCCCCGCTGCATTTCGATCGATGGCACCCATGTGCAACGAGCCCACGTCCGCCGCATTGTTGCTTAGCCGTTGACTCGCTTCCGTCCACCAGTTTTGAGCGGCCGCCAGCGACTCGAGTTCCCGCTGGCATGCCGGACATGCAGCCACGTGATCGGCAACGTCGCTCTCGACGGCCTCTGGCAAGCCTTCATTGAGCAATCGTTGCAATTGCCCGCGGTGGCTGTTGTTACACGGTTTCATTTGTCGCCTCGAACTCTTCCACGGACTGCCGCAAGCGACCGATCACCCGACTGCGAGCCACATAGACGCTTCCTGCCGACATTCCCAAATAATCCGCCACATCGGCAATCGGTTCATTCAAGACGCACGTCCTCCAGAATGCCTGCCAGGTCGTGTCACGAAACTCGCCACGAATCCGTTGCGCCGTCAGGCGAAAGACTTCCGTGCGATATTCGTCATCGAATTCCGTTGAAGTACGACGTTCCGGTTCGGGAAGGCCGTGGAGTATTTGCAGCATGTCGGTCCCGCCCGTTCCGCGACCCGCGGCAATGTGCGGTGCTCGGCCGCGCTGAACAAACTTCAGCGCCAGCGTTCGAGCGATCGCAAACAGCCATCGCCGAAAGGAAGCCTCCTTCCCATCCGGTTCCCATCGATCAACCGCTTGAGTCACGGCGATGATGACCTGTTGAGTGACATCGCGAGCATCTGCCTCTTGCAAACCGCGTTGCCGCATCAATCGCAAGAGGAGTGGTTCATAGATGGAAACGAACTCACGCCAAGCCTGCTGATCACGCGCCTCGCGTAATCGCAGCATCAAACTCGGACGTGTCGTCGGTTCCACCATCAAAGGCACTCCCCAAGGTCTATTCCGGCAACCGCCGCGATCTTACACCGAATCCAGTAGAATTTTGACACCCGTTGTGTGACAACACATTGGCTTTACACAAAGACGAGAACGATTTGCCACACCAAAGGGCAACGAAGAAAATCAGCAGGCAATGAGTTGAGTCGTTAATATTATGAGAGATTCCGGAATATTGAGCCGCTTGCCGCAGTCGCTCGCGCGTGGTTCGTTTCCACCCGCTCATGACAACTCTTCGCACTTCTGGCGTGCTTTTCGTCCTTTTCGTGTTAAAACCTCTTCCTTCCTATGTCATTCCGTATTCGGCCTGATTCAGATCAATTCTCTCAACGACCCACAAATCAAATCCGTATGAATATTGTCCATTACATCACTCGACTCATTGTGGGCGGTGCCCAAGAAAACACCTTGCTGACAGTCGAGGACCAGCATCATCTGTTTGGCGACAAGGTGACGTTGATCACGGGGCCGGGCTTGGGGCCGGAAGGGTCACTCGAAGAAAGAGCCCGAAGTGGCGGGCTGGATCTGCGTTTGATTGGCGCTTCACGGCGTGCCATTCACCCGTGGCACGACTGGCGGACTTATCGCGAATTGCTGGGGCTGCTGCGAGAAATCAAACCGGATCTGTTGCACACGCATTCGTCCAAAGCGGGCATTATCGGCCGGGCCGCGGCGGCCCAATTGCGACTGCCCTGTGTGCATACGATTCATGGGGCCGCATTTCACTATGGACAGCACCCGCTCGCCTTTGGGCTTTATCAACGACTTGAGCGGTGGGCGGGCAAACGAACCGATAAGTTCATTTCGGTCTGCGATGCCATGACGGATCAGTACGTTGCGGCCGGGGTCGCCCCGCGCGATCGATTCGTCACTGTTTATAGCGGGTTTGATGTCGAACCGTTTTTGTCACCGCCGCGTTCGCCCGAACAAGTTCGAACGGAATTGGGGCTGAAGCCCGAACATGTGGTGATTGGCAAGGTCGCTCGCCTGTTTCCGTTAAAAGGACACGAATTCATCGTCCCTGCCGCCAAGGCGGTGATCGAAAAATGTCCCCAAGTTCGCTTTTTACTGGTGGGAGATGGCATTCTGCGATCTCAGATCGAGGAGCAATTGACGTCACTGGGGCTGCGAGACCATTTTGTCTTCGCCGGCCTGGTCCCTCCGGGGAAGGTGCCTGAGCTGATTCAGGCGATGGACATCGTGGTTCATACGAGTGTCTGGGAAGGTTTGGCGCGGGTGCTGCCACAGGGATTGATCGCCGGCAAACCCGTTGTCAGTTACGACATTGATGGTGCGAAAGAAGTCGTGATTCCCGGTCAGACCGGTTATCTGGTGCCCCCGCGTTCGATCGACGAATTGAGTGCGGCCCTGTGCGAACTGGCCGGTGACGCATCGCTGCGACAACGATTGGGGCAAGCGGGCCGCGAACGATTTACCGACCAGTTTCGCCATCAAACGATGACAGAACGGATTCGCGAAGTTTACGCATCGGTGCTCAACGGCCGTGAAAGGCTATTGCCCCGCCGGTGACAATCGAGCAATCGGCCATTGATGGATCACCGGCGACGTCGTTCCCTGCAATCGATGAATTCGATCCTGAATCAGTCGTACGGCTTCGAGCGTATCGGCGACTTCCAGAGCCAATTCGCTTTTGTACGAGTGCCCGGGCTGAATCGAAGGCAAACGACCTTGTTGTCGTTCGTACCCCCGGAAATTGGGAAAGACGTTGCCCGGTTCCAAGCCCGTAACGTACCCATCGGCTTCGGCCACAGTGTTTTTCCAGACCGTAAACGCGGGCAATTGACGAGTTTGAAAATGAACGGCAAACCCCGCATGGCCGCCGGCATTCGCTAACAATGCCGTCGACCATCCGTCGGCGCCACCGAGCGGAGTGTGAAAATAGGCCTGTTCGGCAAACCCCGCCACGGGGGCACCATAAACCGAGTAAGTTTCGAGGCCTTCCGCCGCCCGTGAGTCGCGTGGCGCGACTTCGATACTGGGAACGGAGTAGGACGCATAGGGTTCGAGAAACGGGCGGCCGATGTTGATGTGATATAGCAGTGATAATTCTGCAGGCCGACCGCCCAGATTGGTGATTTCATCCACGATGGAACACCGGTTTGATCCGGCTTCCATCCGGAAGGTGGACGTCATTCGCCAGCGTGGTCCAAACATCGAACATTCATCGACAATTCCCATCACCTCCAGCGATCCCGGGCCGGAGGTATCGACGCGAACTTCCACGCGATGCGCCGGAAGGTTGGCAATGCGACCGTGCAGTGTCAGCTGTTCCCCTTGGTCAGTTCCTGGGGGACCCAGAAATGCCAAGCCGCAGCGACAAAGCAGTTCGTTAAACCCATGCAGCCATCCAATTCCGCCACGATCGAGTTGATTGACGAACATCGGATGGACCGGCCGTTCGACGGGCGATTTCCATTCCAGTGGCAGGTCGTGGTAGCGGCCCTTCCAGATTCCCATGCCCCGGGTAGGCAGGATGGAAAGCGACAAATGGCCATTGTCGATTTCCACAACGTCGACACCTTCCGACACGCCGCCGTGCAGCGTCCGCCAGCGAATCGACCAATTCGAAGACCCGTTCAGATCCAAGAGACTGTTCGGCCGAAGTTCGCCGTGATCGAGATGCACGCCGGAATCGGCGTCGGTGAGAACCAATGTTTGAATCGTCATGGCGGCCTCAATCGAAAACGATCATGCGAAGTCCGGTCCCCGAGTCGAACGGGCCTGCACGGCGGTCAGTGGCCGTTACGGATGGCCGGAACCGCGGCAGGCTGTTGAATTCATTTCAGGCCTGTTCAAACTCAGATGACAGAAACGTGACGAGAATGTACAACAATGGTTCGGTCTTCGCGACGTTCCCTCCTTAGCATTGGGGTCACGTGGCGGCAGAGACGATGTTTTGCCAAACCGTCGCCCACGGTTTGGCGAATGGCAGCGAAGGGGTGGAAGGCGGGAACGAACTGTCAAGAAATCTTGATTCATGACCGCGAGCGGAGTTTTTCCCGTGAACTTTGTTCGCAGATAGACAGGTGGAGTCCGCATGGTGCCTGAGGAATTCGATGCCAAAGTTCGACCTTACTCCGAGGCATGGTTCGAAACACTGCGGTCGACATTAGGCGAAGCGGCCTGTCGGCAATTGGGCCTCTATGCCATTCCCGACGATTTTTTGTTGTCGGTCGTCATTCCGATCTATAATGAAGAGCGGACCTTACGAATACTGATCGATCGGGTGCGGGCTGTTCCGATTCGTAAAGAGCTGGTGCTGGTTGAAGATTGCAGTAAAGACAATACTCGCGACATCTTGCGGCAGTTAGAAGCCGAGGCAATTGCGAATCCCGATCCATTGAATGTGATTAGTGTCACCTATCACGAAGTAAATAAAGGCAAAGGCGCGGCCGTTCGTACCGGCTTTTCCAAAGCCAAAGGCGATGCGATTGTCATTCAGGATGCCGATCTCGAATACAACCCGTCCGAATATTCACGACTCTTGCGTCCGATCATTGAGGGGGCGGCCGATGTTGTTTACGGAAGCCGTTTCCTGGGCGATCAAGAGCACCGGGTGCTCTACTTCTGGCATTCCATTGGTAATAAAGTTCTGACCCTGCTTTCCAACGGGTTCACGAATTTGAACCTGACAGATATGGAGACGTGCTATAAGGTCTTCACTCGCGGAGCCTTGGCAGATATCTGGCCGACGCTGAAACAGAACCGTTTCGGAATTGAGCCGGAATTGACGGCCAAAATTGCCCGCCGCCGACTTCGCGTGTACGAGATGGCAATCAGCTACCATGGTCGTACCTACCAGGAAGGTAAGCATATCGGAATGAAAGATGGATTTCAGGCTCTCTGGTGCATCGTCAGATACTGGTGGAAAGACTGAAGCGGGGGCCAATGTGAAATTCTCATTTCGTTGGCCCGTAAGTCAGGCGAAGCCTGACCACTTTGAATTCGCAATACCTCCTGCAAACAGGCATCGCCTGACAGGCGTCACTTTACTCGGATTTTCGCATGACTGATGACTCGCCCGATCGTGGCCCGGATTCTTCGTCTCCCCGTCGTGAGGGGGGCAATTCGATGTTTTCAGCATCTTGGAGCATGTTATTTGCCGCCGGCTTGCTGATCGCCGTGCTCCTATTCAGCCTGTCCTCCACCAAGAATTCGACGGTCGACTACGTCTTCGTCTGGAAGCAGGCCGAAGAGAAAAATATCGAATCCGTGGAGTTTCAGGGGGACAAAATCAAAGGGCATTGGAAGCACATTCCCGACTCTCCGGACAGCAAGACGCCCAAGCTGACCGACGATTTCGAAATGGTGTTGCCCATGGCTCTGGATCACGAACTGCTGGATCACTTTCGGACCAACGGGGTCATTATCAAGGCCACGTCAGCTGACGGGACATTTAGTTCTCGCGATTTCATCTGGTTGTTGATTCAGATTCTGCCGTTGGCGTTTCTGATGTGGTTTTTGTGGGGCATGATGCGGCGTAACAGTGATCCGTTCGGTTCGGGGCCCTTGGGAAGTTTTATTCGAAGTCCGGCGAAGCGGTTTAAGCCCAGTGATCAACAGACGACGTTTGATGATGTCGCGGCGATGGAACACGCCAAACAAGACCTGCAGGAAGTGGTCGAATTTCTGAAAACGCCGGCGAAGTTCCAGCGACTTGGGGCACAAATCCCCAAGGGTGTGCTGCTGATGGGCCCGCCGGGAACCGGAAAAACACTACTGGCGCGAGCCACGGCGGGCGAAGCTGGCGTCCCGTTCTACGCCATCAACGGATCCGAATTTATCCAGATGTTTGTGGGTGTCGGCGCCAGCCGGGTGCGAGATATGTTTCGCACGGCCAAAGAAAATGCGCCCTGCATTCTGTTCGTCGACGAAATTGATGCCGTGGGTCGCATCCGTGGTGCCGGGCTGGGCGGTGGCCATGACGAACGAGAACAGACGCTCAACCAGATTCTCAGTGAAATGGATGGCTTTCAACAGACCGAAGCGGTGATTGTCATTGCCGCGACCAATCGCCCCGACGTGTTAGACCCCGCTCTGCTGCGTCCCGGGCGTTTCGATCGGCATGTGACCGTTGATCGCCCAACGAAAACCGGACGAGCGGCGATCCTGAAGGTCCACAGCCGTCGCGTCCCTCTGAACGACGATGTGAATTTGGACAAAGTGGCTGCGGGATCGATCGGCTTTTCCGGTGCGGAACTCAAAAATCTCGTGAACGAAGCGGCCCTAAACGCCGCCCGCGATAATCGAGATAACGTCACCTCGGAAGACTTTGATCAGGCTCGCGACAAGATTCTGATGGGGCCGAAGCGAGAAGAAGTTCTCGGTCCGAAAGAACGAGAAATGACGGCCTATCACGAAGCGGGGCATGCGCTATTAGCATGGCTGCTGGCGGAGGTCGATTCGGTTCATAAAGTGACCGTCATCCCACGAGGACGGGCGCTGGGCGTCACACAGTTGATGCCGGACGAAGATCGTTACAACATCGGCGAAAAGCGACTGCACTCGCAACTGGCCTTTATGCTCGGTGGTCGAGCCGCCGAGAAACTGGTCTTCAACGAGTACTCGGCCGGGGCCGAAGACGATCTCAAGCGGGCGACCCAGATCGCGCGTCGGATGGTCACTCGGTGGGGGATGAGCACCGCGATCGGTCCGGTGGCGTTCCGAGATGGCGAAGAACATCCGTTCCTTGGCAAGGAAATGGCGAGCGACTCGCGAGAATACAGCGATGACACCGCACGGATCATCGATGCGGAAGTGCAGCGGTTCCTGATTCAAGGTGATCAACGCGCCGTGCAGATATTGACCGAGCACCGATCGAAACTCGATGCCCTGACCGTCGCGCTTGTCGAAAAAGAATCACTCGACATCGGCGAAATCACCGCGATTATCGGTCCGCCGGTCCGCCGCGATGACGAACAACCGTCGCAAGACATCGCGCCCTGACCCAGTGCGTTGCCGTCTTCCGGTGACAGGCGGTTTGATGCCCGCGACAACGCGTCGGATTGAGTTCCGCCCTGAAACGGGCGGGCGTGGTCACTGATCCACCGACGCAAAGCGTTGCGTCGGTGGCGGACAAAGTTGTGAGCGCGAGGGCGAACGGGTCTACTCAGGCGGTGCAATTTGGCTTGCTTGTCGGGCGCGATCTGGCTGACCCGAGCGGCGAAATGCGTCCGATTTTGAAAAGTGGGCCACGATGGACTAGGATAGGTTCGCTTCGTCGGCTGTCGATTTTGTGATCGCTCTCGACCGACTAGGTGATCTCGCGAACGTTCAGAAATAACCATCGAGGTTCGACCGCACGGCGTACCTTCGGAGAGATACTCATGCCAATTCCCACGACTGATCGCTCGTATCAACTGCCGCCGCTGGGGCAAAATCCTTCCTCGACCGCTCAGGGGACAACGCCGGGTAGTTTTGCCCTGCGACCCGCTTTGCATCCGGGGCGTGCCGGGGCGCTGACATTTGCTTCGCCCGATACGCCGGGGATGCCTGCTCCATCGGAAAAAACGGCCTGGGATTTCCTGCCGGCCGACTGGACTTTGCGCCCCGGATATGGAGTGGGGGCGGGCGAGCTCAGTCACGAGCAAGCGGCGGCCTGGCAACCGCCTGCTCAATTCCAACCGATTACTCAGTTGGAGTTTGCTCGTGTCGGCGTCATCACCGCCGAGATGAAGCGGGTAGCGGAACGGGAACCGCATCTCAGTCCGGAACAAGTGCGCGACGAAGTGGCGGCGGGGCGAATGGTGATTCCCGCGAACAAGGTCCACCTGCAATATCAGCTCGATCCGATGGCGATCGGTCGCGCTTCGAAGACCAAGGTGAACGCCAACATGGGCGCTTCGCCCGTCTCGTCCAGCACAGACGAAGAAGTGGAAAAACTGAAATGGGCCGAACGCTGGGGTGCCGACACCGTGATGGATTTGTCGACCGGTGGGGATCTGGATGCCTGTCGCGAAGCGATTGTCCGCAACAGTACGGTGCCGATTGGCACGGTGCCAATCTATTCGATGATCATCGGTCGCCGGATCGAGGATCTAACGCCCGAGATGATTCTCGAATCGCTGAAACAGCAAGCGGCACAAGGGGTTGACTACTTCACAATTCACGCGGGAGTGCAGCGCGAGCATCTGCCGTTTATCAAACAGCGATTGATCGGAATTGTCAGTCGCGGCGGATCGTTGTTGGCGAAATGGATGATTGTCCACGGTAAGCAGAATCCGATGTACGATCATTGGGAAGCGATTTGCGATGTCATGCGAGAATACGATGTGACGTTCTCCATTGGCGATGGTCTGCGGCCCGGGGGGCTGGCCGACGCCACCGATCAGGCCCAGCTGGCGGAGCTTGTGACGCTCGGTGAATTGACGGAACGAGCCTGGCGGAAGGGCGTTCAGGTCATGGTGGAAGGGCCTGGCCACGTGCCCTTCGATCAGATCGAATTCAATATGAAATTGCAGCGCCGGTTGTGTCATGGGGCGCCGTTTTATGTGCTGGGCCCGCTGGTCACGGACATTTTTCCGGGGTACGACCACATCACCAGTTGCATCGGAGCCACCGCCGCGGGTTATCACGGGGCGGCGATGCTGTGTTATGTCACTCCCAAGGAACATCTCGGATTGCCCAAGAAAGATGACGTGAAGCAGGGCTGCGTCGCTTACAAGATCGCGGCACATGCGGCGGATGTCGCGTTGGGGATTCCGGGGTCTCGAGATCGTGACGACGAATTGACGAAGGCACGGGCCGCATTGAATTGGCAAAAGCATTTTGAATTGAGCTTTGACCCCGATACGGCGCGGGCCTATCACGACGAAGATCTGGATGTGGATACCGATTTCTGTGCGATGTGCGGACACGACTGGTGCAGTGTTCGCATCAGCAAAGAGATTGTCGAATTCACCTCGGGCAAAGACGAGACGTACAAGTGGGAAAAGGCCAAAGTGACTGCGGCATTGACCCCGGAACAGCAAGAAATCCTCGCCAAACGCGGTGTCCTAAGTCCCGAGGAAATTCACCGCCTGGCCGCCAAAACGAAAAAGGTGATGACGAGCGAAGCCGACAAGGCCTCGTGTCACAGCGATTACGTCGACCCGGATACCGCCAAGAAGCTGCAAGAGAAGCAAGGGCAAATTGTGGAATTGACGTTGCCGTAAGGCCTGCCCGATTGGTGATGGTATCGTCCCACGTGAGTTGCGAAGAGCGTTGATATTTGCGTCTGAGGAACCTCTATTTCATGTTCATGAACATTCGGCAGTCTCTGTTGCTCGTCGTTGTTTTTGGTGGTCGACTGGGAATGGCGACCGAGTTCCCTGATGTGGCGGCGCTGCCATCGCGGCCTGAATTGCCCGATCCGCTGGTGATGCTCGACGGAACAAAGGTGACGACTGCGGAAGATTGGGTCGCGCGGCGGCGTCCAGAGCTCAAACAGCTATTTCAGCATTACATGTACGGGTTTCTGCCGCCCAAACCGCAAAAAATGGTTGTGGAGCAGGTGCTGTTTACGGATGACCGTTTTCTCGACGGGAAAGCCACCATCAGCGAGAGTCGACTGGCGTTTTTCGGGCCCGATTTGAAGCATCGTCTGCATGTCATGTTGGTCGTTCCCAACAAGCGGTCTGGTCCCGTGCCGGTGTTCGTTGCCATGAATTTTTGTGGCAATCATGCGATCGCCAATCATCCTCAAATTCATGTTCCGGAAAGTTGGGTCTACAAAAGTTGTGGCGGATCGGTGAATGATCATGCCACCGAAGCGGGACGCGGTACCCAGGCGGGCGATTGGAATCTGGATCTGATCATCGATCGGGGTTATGGGTTTGCCTGCTTCTGCAGCGGAGAGATCGATCCGGATACTCCGGAATTCTCTGACGGGATTGAGCCGGCGTTTTATGCTCCGGGGCAGACGTCTCCGAAAGGCGATGATCCCGGCACGATTGCCACTTGGGCTTGGGGTTTCCATCGGGTTGTCGATTTTTTGCTGGTCCAGCAGTCACAACCCATTGATGAAAAAAGGATTATCTCAATCGGTCATTCGCGAAACGGCAAGACGGCGCTGCTTGCGGCGGCGATGGACGAACGGATTGGGCTGGCAATTCCGCATCAGGCCGGCTGCGGTGGTACGGCTCCCGATCGTGTGCCGCTGGACTCGAAGAAAGTCGAGACGATCGAGCGGATCAATACACATTTTCCACACTGGTTTTGTGATAACTTTCCCTTGTTTAACCGAGTGCCCGAGAAGTTGCCGTTCGATCAGCACTGTCTGATCGCGCTGTGTGCACCTCGTCCGGTGTTGCTGTCGAATGCCGTCGAGGACCAGTGGGCGAATCCCGATGGTCAATTTGAGATGCTGAAGGCCGCCGATCCCGTCTATCGCTTGTTGGGTGTCGGAGGTTTGGGGGCGACGGAACAACCCGAATTGCAAAAGCTGGTCAATAGCCGGCTGGGCTATTACATCCGACCCGGTCGACATTCGATGACCCGGGAGGACTGGGGCGCGTTCTTGGACTTTGCCGACAAGCAACTTGGCAATCCCTAAGGCCCTGGCCCATCTTCGGGGGCGGCTGATCAGGATGGTGCGGGGGCGATTTAGCCCAAACCTCCTATTTTCTGCTGGTCTTGGACGGTGGAGCGACATTCCGCGAGGTAATTCGAAGAATTTATCGCTGAAGGTTGACTCTCAGACTGACGATGTTAGAATCTCCTCCCCGCTCACACGCAAGTCGCGAGTGGGACCTGATCTTTGAAAACACGGTTGGAGAGAATTGAGAATCAGTCTTGTCGTATTGATGCGGTTGCTGGCCGTGCGTAAACCTTGTGTAATAAGGTTTTCGGCCAGTTGCAAAACGAACCGAATGCTGTAAAGACAAATGTATTG
>CAIQIR010000148.1 GCA_903871875.1 uncultured Schlesneria sp. | reverse complement strand
GTGATCACGATCCAGGGATCCAACTTCAACGGAGCGACAGCCGTGTCCCTGGGCGGTCAACCGGCGACTTTCACCGTCGAATCCCCCACCACAATCCTGGCGGTGGTGCCCAGCGGCCTGACAGGCACGATCGACGCCAGCGTGACGACCGGCACGGGAACATCGGCAACGGCATCCGCCGATCAATTCGGTGTGACCGGTGCAGCCCAGTTACCAAACGGCGGCTCATCCAATGGTTCATCGGCCACCGGCGGTTATTCGATTCCTTCCACGGACAGTCCCTCCTACGGAACCACGGTGAACTCCAATCTGCCTTCGGGCTGGCCGGCATTCACGTTCCCGTCGATTCCTTCGAATCAGCCGGTCACGACCGAAGACGGTCACACCACCAGCGGCCTGAATGACTTTCCGCTGTTCCAGTTTTATATCGGGAACTATGTCACGGTCGATCATGGAACGACGAACGTCGGCACCACCACGACCACGACGAACCCGGATGGTTCGGTGCTAATCTCCCAGCATCAGTCGATCACGACCTTCGCCTATACCGAGGGCAGCACCCACAGCTTGACCAGTGGCGCGTCATCGTTCATGGACCTGACCACCTTTACTCGCACCCTCGACACGTTGACACTGATCGCGGCAAACGGCACCGGCTATACGAAGGTCAACGGTACCACCGATTTTTACACCTACCAAAACCAGGATATCAACGGCGCGGTGACCTTCAGCAGCACCGACATTTCCTCCAATCTCACTGGTGACGATGAACTGGGCATCGGTTCGCAAGGTCCAGGCGACGATGTCGCCAAAATCAGTGTCGAACACGATCGGACGATCAACACGAGTTCCGGAGCGTTCAGCACCACCGCTCCCATCATCACCCACGCCACAGAAAGCACTTCCGGTTCGGACGGCTACACCCACGCCGAACACAATGAGAGCGCGACTGACGTGCTGACGAGCAGCGTCATAGGACAAGACACCTGGAGTGGCCAATCCAGCAATTCCGGCATGGGTCTTCCCGACGGCCGGTCGACGTCGACATCAGCGTACGCTGAGACTGCCTCGGGCCAGGACACCTTCTCTAGCTATGACGTCAATTCGTCCACGGCAGTTCCAGCGAACCAGAATGGCATCGCAACCGTCAATCAGACTTTAGTGACAACCGACGACGGCCTGGACGACTACTACTCAAGCAATTCTGGCACGATCTCCGTTGCCCTGGATGGAACGACGTCGACGACTAACCAAAAAGACGACTCGTTTGAAGGAAACGAACACCTCACCCTCAATGACTCAGGAGCAGTCACTGACTCCACGACTCAACCTGATGGGAGCGTGGACAACGCAAACGATGGGTTTTTGGATACGTACGACGAAGTAAACACCTATACCGAATCCGACGTCGAGCTGTTCGACAGCACTCATGGCGGGGCCATTAATTTCGGTAGGACCGTCAACGATCGTAACCAATCTAATGCGATCGACAATACGAGCCTGACAACGGTGCCGTCCGCCCAAGCGATGGCCTCGATGACGGAGAACAGCACATCCACGGATGGAGAACAAGTGCTATCGACGCTTACGATTGAAGACGGACAGATATTGGCGCCTGACGGGACTACCTTGAACGAGGTCGTCAACTTCGGGGATTCCGTCGATATGACTGATCATAGTACTGACACTGACCGGCTTAGCGCATCGGCGGCGATGCTGACGGCGCCAGGCAACGGTGGGAACGCGACGGAATCGATCGGACTCTCTGACATATCGGATACAACGGATCAATACGACGATGTTGGTCGCGCGGTCTACGAAGCCGACGGTAGCGGCACCAAATCGAATACGGTGACAGAAACGACCACCAGCTCAGACGCGATGCAAACCGCAGGTCAGCTTGTCGGCGATACGCAGCAGACTCAAGCAAACGGGACCATTATTGGCAGCCAGTTTAACGACGATGACGCGGAATCCACCACTGCCGCCGCCACGACTAACTCTTATGACATGATTGCCACCCAAATTGACTCCTCGGGCGACATCCAATCCAGTGTCGAAAACAACACGTTCTCTGATCAAGCAACCCTCCAAGACCAGTACCAGAACAACGACTCAATGTCAGTCGCCGCGACTGCGCCGATACCGGGAGGTATCGCCTCAATTGGTGCTGCCGTTGGTACCGTTGCGATGGGAACGTACAATGAACTGGATGATGAATCAGGCAGTAGCAATTCCACGGACCCGACATCGGCCCAGGAAACGGACGTCAGCGACGTGTCAAACGTCGATCAAGGAACAACGTCGGTACAGGGCGGTCTGGACGCGAGTATTTCCGATCCTACCACCGGAGTCTCGACAGGGATCCACTCGGAAAATGATTCCACGGATCACTTCAGTGATCAGGCCGCAGACAATTCGACGGGGGGCACGAGCGCCGGAGCGACGATCCCAACGTCAGAGGCCCAACAATCTGGCCACTCCGATAATTTTGCGGGCAACAGCAGTCAATCGATTGCCGTTGCCGGGCAGGTCGCGCCCGGAACGAGCGTCAACTACAACCAGCAGTCCACGAGCACTGGCAGTGGCAGCGACTATGACAATGTTGCTGTCAATTCGACATCGCCTGGGAACGACACGGAAGTCAACCAGTTCGGGGCAACCGATCAAGCGACGACGATGGAAAGCACCTCATCGAGTGCGACAATTGTCACGTCAGCGGGTGAGGGGAGCGGAAATTCAGACAACGTCAGCCGCTCGGACAATTCCACCACCACGGCTTCCGTGACGGCGAACAGTTCGGATAACGGCGAGGAGGACTTAAGCGACGCTAACGGTCAACAAACGAGTGACGTCGAGCATGACACCAGTACGATGAGCGGCACATCCGACGCCACCGACGACAAGTCAAACCTCCAGCAGAGCGCAGCCGACTCAGTCGACCCGACGACGGGCCTGCAGACGGGCGTTGGAACGGTGGGGAACGGAACCGACAATACGACGCAACACGTTTCCTTCACGCAGACGGACGTTCATACGGGGGGCGCATCCCCGAGTGACATCGTGACTGGAAACGTCGGATATGAGGCCCAGGAGGCCAAGCATATCCATTCCGCGACGACAACCACGTTGCAGGGGACCGATTCCCAAGGAAATTCGTACGGCTTGCAAGAAGTCTCGTCACACGACTCCAACGAGGCGTTAAACGCAACGGGAAATAGCACCCAGACGCCCGACGGAACGGTCACAGCGGCTTCAGCAGACAGTGATACGACCGATATCCAAAATAGCACGCTGTTGACTGGCACCCTGTCAACGGTCGACCCCACGACAGGTGTTACGACGTTGCAGGTGATCAACGACTCCGTCGGAGAAGTGTTCCACGAAGTGGCGACGATGGGCGACGCGGTGGTCATTTCCCCCTCCGGTACGACGACGGACTTGCCGACCTCCGCTGAAAGTGACTCGGATACGATCACTATCAGTCTCCAATCCACGTCGACGCCGCAGAATGCCGATGGCACAACGGGAGCGTCCACCCAGCAGCAGACCAACGTCACCAGTACGGTCACTAACGTCAACGGGGTCACCACGGGAGATCTCTCAGCGGCGCAGGCGCTACTCGCCGAACAATTTATCGGTGGTGAAGGTCATGATCTGTTTCCGCTGCTGCCCGCAAGTGAATCGACGACTCCGTCTCACGAAATCAACGCGCTGAATACTTCTCTGAATTTTCTCAACCCATTCCCTGGCGCTTGGGAACGAGGACTGACTTATGGCGATGCGATTGGAACGGCTCTGGTCACCGACGAGGGTGCGAACTTCGTCTTGGAAAATCAACGCTCGCAGTTACTGTTGAATTCGCAGCTGGAATTGATTGAAAGCAATAGCCTGAGCATCAATGTGACGACGGGAACCGGCGATCTCGTCAAAATCTTGTACGCTCCTGCGAAAACTGGGGTACAAAATACGATTGCGAACCTTGAGGCCTCGGGGTCGGTGACCTTCTTGTCGGGCGAAGTTGTCTCAGATGTGTCCTTGGGCGCGGAAGCCTTAGCGGCGATCAGGGCAGCTCGAGGGTTGCCTGCGGCGGCCGCTTCCACGGCAACGGTGGGCAGCAGTGGAGCGGACTTCGGAGTTAGACGTATTCCATACACTCCCGAACGGATCTGGGATCCGGTTGGCGGCGGCTGGACGACTATTACTACAAACGCACCGACTGGCGTTCAAATCATTGGAAAGACCACGACGACTAATGCGCAGCTGGTTCAACAGATCGCAAACCGTGCCGAAGCGTGGGGAGCCAGAAAAGGACTGACATCGACAGGGAGCGTGGAGGGTACGCTGAAGCACCAGTACGCAGATCGATTGCTGACGAGATTTCAAAAGATGTATGGTGATCGTGGACTCTCTACTGAAGTTCGATATGTTAATGGTACCCCTTGGGCAAGCGGGGCCCCGTTGAAAGGATCCGTTCGACTTGATGTAGTTGACGGGCCTATCGTAAGTCCAAAAGCTGTATACGACTACAAGTTTGGAAATGCCGTCCTGACTCCGGAAAGGATTATTCAAATCCGGCGTGTCGGTGGCCTTGGTCCTGATGTTCCAGTTTCTGGAGTAAGTCCATAGTGTCAATCAAGATCAAACCCATAACAAAAGCCGAACTTCGACGGTATGTCCAGGCATACCGTGGGTTGTTTAGTGGTTGGACGGAAGTCCGAGGAGAGGGATTTGTGAGGATCTCGGGGCCAATCGCACAGCAAGTGTGGTTTGAAAATCTGCGGTCTGGCGCTTACCGGCCAGCTACGGCGATCTCCATTCTCGTGGCAAAGGGTGCGTCGCTGATGCATCAATTCCTCGATGTTCGCCATCGAGAGGTGCTTCCGCGTGAACACGATGCGGAGTTTGAGGGCGTTTGCAATGCCATGCGAGAACAATTCGTACCGTCAATTATTTCGCCCCTGGATGCCAATGAAGTTTGTCGGCTTTGCGAAGAACGTGCCGGGGAGCGTCTCAACGATGCCCACTCACTTGCTGCGTTAAATGCGTACCTGGGAAATATTGATTCGGCAAAAAAGTGGATTGAAACATTAAAGCGACTGATGAAAGATCGATCGGATCTGGAAGAGTGGGAGAAAGATCGTGTGAACGCCGCAAACGCTCTTCAGCAGGCGATCGAAAATGGAAACGTGAGATCTCTTTTAGATGAAATCCGGCTCTCCGAAGAATCTCGCCTTTTGCGTGCTTAAGCAGGTGAGGGGCCAAGAGGGACCGCCGCCTTCCGTTCAGGGGTAAGGGACCGGAAGGGCAGCCATGTGGGAGCACCGGTAGACGCGATGTTCACTCGCATTTCGGGTCGCCGAGTTACAAGTGCGTCTCGCATTCTTGAACTTGGGCTCGTACCCAATCGAGGATTTGATCAGCAGAATACGCATCGCCGGATTGGGGATCAAAAAAGGTTCCACCGCTTATTTTGCAAAGGACGCCAGCTGATACCAATGAAGTTATAAATTCATGCATATCGCTGCCAGTGACAAAAGTTACGGAATAATTACAGCATTTCGCAACACCGATTTCGGCTCGCTCTTCGTCGGCGAGTGTGCGGCTGTAGTATTCAAACCCAGCATCGATATTCTTGTACTTGCAGGGGAGAAATCCCATAAAGGTGTCGACATTGAAATCAGTGTCGAGCTGGACATCGAAACCCGCGTCTCGAATGGCGTGAGCCCACTGCGAAGGGGTCGGCATTTGCGATCGTGTAATAAATACGTTGAGATCGACGGACATGAGTTCTACCGCATGGGCTTTGAGCGAGTTTGGCTGCGCCGCGGATCCGCGGGTTGTGACGCCTGAATACTTCGTCTTGTTTGCAACGCACGGAGTTGGGACACGTCCAAGATACCGCGCACGGTAGCCCCCGTAAACCATATGCGTCGCCCGACGGGGAAGGGAAAAGCTGCCATGTGGGTTCGAATTCCCGGTCATGCGGGTCCCCATCCCGAGGCGTATCACACAGAGATATTTCTTAGGCTGGAATCTGCGACTGACGGACTGTCAGGTGCAGATTACAAAACAGCCTTGTTGAAAGAACTGGGAGTCATCGCAGGCGAGGCATCGACGATCGGAACACGTCTTAACAAGCTACTTACAGGAAGTTGAGCGATGAAATTCTTTGACGTACGTGCAGACGATAAGCGGTTTGGAGATCGGTGGTTTTTGGATGAGCCATTGTCTGAAAATGGACAGGCAATTGATTCTCGGCTTTTCCGGTACGGCAAAACCTACGATGGTATCGCACCCCATTCAGTGCCAGTACAGCAGAACGGCAAACGAATCGCTTACAATT
>CAIQIR010000147.1 GCA_903871875.1 uncultured Schlesneria sp. | reverse complement strand
GATCGTCACGATTCGTGACCCGAACAAACTGTTTGCAATCGCCAAGGAACGCAAACCGACGATGCATCTGTTGCCCTACGGCATTCCGATTTGCATTGGATCGATCATGTACTTTGTGTACGCCGTCAGTGCTGGAATTGTGTAAATCGCCGGATGAGATTGAGCGAATCGATGCCAGGCAGGGACCGCTGGGCTTGTCCGCAAGATGTCGGATCCACTTGATTTAAAATCACGATTTTTTTGACACGGCCCGCAGGTTTTTCTTGCGGGCTGCATTATTTTGACATTTTCACAAAAAGTGACATTGTCGTCCGCACCACGACAAAACTTGAGCTAGGTTTGCTCTGAGGACTGAGAGTGGAAAGTATGACGACAGCGGTCTGTTCTATGCCTTCTTTCCCTCCCTTTCGTCACTGATCGCGTGAAGGATCAGACTGTTGATTGACGATCATGACCTTGAGTCGACGGATTTTCTATCCGTCGCTCGCCATGAATGACATTCAAAGTCAGGTTTTCGTCATGCGATCAATCGGCTGAACTTCAGATGTCTATTTGAACAGCCAGACCACCTGCGGGAACCTTTTGACCTCATTCGCGGCGGAGACTTCATTATGAAACCAAAACAAATGATGCTGTTTGCAGTCGCCATCGGCTGTGGACTTGTCGCCATGATCGGAGCCCAACAGATTTTGTCCGGAAATCGGCCTCCGGAGCAGGAAATGGTCAAGATTCTGGTTGCCAAACTGGACATTGATCCCGGGATTCCGCTCGACGATTCCAATGTCGGATTCCGCGAGTGGCCCAAGGAGAATGCTCCAGAAGGGTGCATCACGAGGAAAGAGGAATTTGCCGAACACGCATTAAAGATTCGTGTATCGCCCAATATGCCCGTTTTGCTTCCGTATCTCGGACCCAAGGGGCAGGTTGGGATCTCGAGCATGATTCCGAAAGGAATGACGTTGGTAACACTCCCTGTTGATTCAACACAGACGCACAGTGGCCTGTTAAGGGCGGGAAGCTACGTGACCGTTTCCTGTGTGGTTGATCGTCCAGGACGTGAAGGGCGAGTGGCGAGTTCGATCAAAACCGTTTTGAAGCGAGTCAAGGTGATTGCCGTTGGTGACAAAATCGCCGGGACCGACGTTGCGACGAAGGAAGCGAACGCCGTCAAAGTCGAAAACATTTCGTTCGTGACCTATCCACGCCAGGCCATGTTGCTGAATCTTGCCAAGGTGGTCAGCAACGGCCGCATGCAGTTTGCGATGCTCGGTGAAGAAGACAAGTCTGTCGATGACACTCAGGATCTGGACGAAGCTTCGCTTGCCAAGCGAACCAACGAACTGTTTGGCGACAAGGGGTCGGAACTGCTGGAAAATCCGTTGAATATCGCCAAGCCCGAACCTGTCTCGAAAGTACGACCGACGGGGTCCAGTTTTTCTGAGTATCTGAAGCAACAGCCCGTGGCTCCTCAAGTCGCCGAATTGGGTAAGAACCCTTCACGCCCGACCTGGCGAGTCGAGATCTATAGTGGCAGCAAGAAAGAAGTTCACGAGCACGAACTGCCGGAAGAACCTGTCGCGGCCCCGACCAAATCACCTGATGTCAGTGAGCAATGGACCGCGCCGTTGATGAAGTTCTTTTCCCGCAAGCGATCTTCGAAACAGGAAATTCAGGAAACGCAGTCAACGCCCGCGGATGACATGCGAACCGATCGTCCAAGTGAGAAAAGTGCAGCAAGATCCTCAAATCTTTCTGCGAATTAGCAGTAACGAGCAGGAATTATCGAAGAACGCACGCAGAGTGTCGGTGGAACCGATTTCCCTTCGTGACTTCAAAATTTGTTCAGAATCGAGGAACAGGGATGTCAACGATTCAACCATCACGCCGCACGTTCGCCGATTGGTTTACGCCGATTGGCGCCTGGTGCGGCTTGTCCTTTCGCCCAGCGGATGCGGTCGTTCAGGGAACCGAAACGGTAAGTTGTCACACCGCCCTGTCAGCGCGTTTGGCCCGAATACTTGCCGACCGAACTTGGCTGAAGTGCGGAGGTGTGATCGCGGCTTTGATGTTGGCTGGCGATGCCCATTCGACATTCGCCCAGGATGCTGCCGAAGCACCCTCATCCGACAATGTGCGCCGAGCGGCCGACGACGATCGTTCGTATGAAGCGGTCAAGATCGTTGCGCCGAAGACAAGCGTCGATCTGATGGAACTGTTCGCGAAAGACTTTGAATTCAACGAACGACTGGTTCGAGTCGACCGGTTCGATGACAAGATCATCAGTGTCGATTCACCAGATCCCACTCGTCTGCGAGTTCGCGGCTTGCAACAGGGTGTCACAACCATGGTGATCACCGGGGCGAGCAATCTGAAGTACATCATCGAAGTGTACGTGGGTGGCGACGCTCGCCTGCTGCAATCGGTGTTGAAACGACGATTTCCCGGTTCGGCTATCGAATGCAATGCCTTGCTGAACGGCAGTATTTTGCTAACCGGCTATGTGACCGACAACCAGACGATTACTCAAATCATGGATGTCGCTCGTGTTTATGCGCCAGAAGTCATCAACCACATGCGAGTCGGTGGACCGCAGGAAGTGCAGTTGCGAGTCAAGGTTCTGGAAGTTCAACGCTCGAAACTGCGACAGTTCGGCATCGATCTGGCGGCTGTGACGCAAAGTGCCGTCGTGGCCAGCACTCCCAGCGGTATTGCCCCGCTTACCAATCTGATCAATCCGATTGGTGGCAGTCCTGTGCCGACAATGACGCCGGGTACGGCGAATCCCGCGTCGTTGACGGTAGGCGTCTCGGGCAGTCACTTCGCCTTCGAAATGTTTGCTCAGTTGCTCAAAGAGGAAGGGTTGCTGAAGGTGATGTCGGAACCGGTTCTGACAGCGCGCAGCGGTGAAGCGGCCCGGCTGTCGGATGGCGGTCAGTTCCCCATTCCCGTTCCCGGTGGACTGGGAACCGTCACGATCGAATTCCGTGAATTCGGTGTGATTCTGGAAACGCTACCGATTGTGATCAGTCCAACGCGGTGCAAAGTACAAGTCACCGCGGAAGTCAGCGATAAGGACGCCGCGAATTCGATTACGTTGCTGGGGACCACGGTGCCTGGCATCACATCACGAAAAGTTCAATCGACCGTCGACATGAATTTTGGCGACACGATGGTGATTGCCGGCATGATTTCGACACGTGATCAGGCCAACACGTTAAAGACGCCGTTTTTGGGAGAATTGCCCCTGGTCGGAGCCCTATTCCGAAAGGTGCAGTATCAACAGACGGAAACGGAATTGATTATTTTGATTGTTCCCGAATTCGGCGCCAGCCTGACTCCTGATCAGGTACCGCCAGGGGGGCCGGGTATGTCGACGGTTGCTCCTACCGATCGTGAACTGTATCGAGATGGTTTGATTGAAGTTCCCCGGTATGGTCCGAACTGCGGACCCGAATGTCAGGGGAACTTCCCAAATCGAAATATGGGTGGTTACCCCCAAGGGGCGGCCTGTCCTGGGGCACCGATGATTAATCCCGCTCCGGTGATGACGCCAACCCCGGCCCCCACCACTGGTGGGTTGATCTCGCCATCGGGCGCTGGCCCTGCGGGACCGGTTCCACCGCCGCCAATGGCCGAACCCAGTGCCTCGCGACGAACGTCGAGTGGTTCATCCTGGCCTTCAAAATCACGTCCCGCGACTTCGACGAAATCGAAAGAGAGTGAAGGATCGGGCAATTCCTCATCGATTCAACCAGCTGGCTTTAAGAAGACCCCTAAGTCGGCGCGACCAGCGGACAACCAATCCACTGACAAGAGGGGCAACGACGACCAGAAATAGGAGAGACCACCGCGAAGGAACAACTGGTTCTTTCGACACAGCGTTAGCTGATCAAATTGATCGAAAAATCCCAGCGAATGTTGCGACGCCCACCACGTTTCCTTCAAGGCGCCTCAAGAATCCCACGGGCTTAGTCTGAGTTCCCATCCGAGAAGAAAGTGTTAGGGTTTTTCCATGAAAAGCGTCATCCGACTTGCGCTCGTTGATCCGAACGATGCCTCGCGGAACACGCTGAAGCCATTGCTGCTCGGAATCGACGCAGTCTGGCTGGAAGCCGAATGTTCCCGTTACGAGTTTTTCCCCGACGTGTTGAAGCAGACGCAGCCAGACATCGCGCTGGTCGCCATTGATTCCAACCCACAAAGTGGGTTGGATGTGGTCGCTCACATTCACCAGAACTATCCCTCCTGCAATATTCTCGTCCTGAGTAGTTCACAAGAAGGAACGCTGATCCTTCAGGCCATGCGAAACGGGGCCAAAGAGTTTCTGGCAAGTCCGCTAAAGCTCGATGATTTCCTCGCCGCGCTCGAACGAATCCGGCATCTGATGGGTAAGGCTCAGGGGGACGGACAGGTTCGCGCGAGCCAGGTCATTTCGGTTGCCGGGGTATCGGGTGGTATTGGGTGCACATCGCTGGCGATCAATCTGGGGTGCTGTCTGGCACAACATCCCGGGCGAAGCGTTTCGATTATCGATCTGGATCTGGCCCTGGGTGATGCGGATGTCTGGCTGGATATCATTCCCGATTACACGATTCAGGATGTGGCCGAGAACATTGCCCGACTCGATTATTCTTTGCTACGTCGATCACTGACCAAACATGAGTGCGGAGCCTTTCTACTGCCGCGTCCGGTCGAGATGGAAGACAAAACGCAAATCGGCGGCGATGAAATGCGACGCATGATCGCCTTGCTCAAAGCCACGTTCACGCATCTGGTCATCGATCTCAGCAAGAGCTATGGGGTTCTCGACCAGGCGGCCATGGCGGCGTCGGACGTCATCTTGATTGTGACGCAATTGGATCTGCCGTCGCTGCGTAACGCCAATCGTCTGATGCAATATTTCAAACGACAGGCGGGGTTGTTTGAGAAAGTGAAAATCGTGGTGAACCGTATGGGGCTGGAAGACAGTTCCATTAGTCTCAGCAAAGCTCTGGAAGTGCTGGGGCACGATGTGTTCGCTCAGATCCCCAATGAATACGGAACCATGGTCGAAGCGCGTAACAACGGCGTTCCGCTCATTACGCAAGCGCCCAAAGCTCGCCTGACGAAGAGCATCATTCAACTGGCACACAATCTCGATCAACCCACCGAGTCCGAAGAAGCGGCCGAAGAACGTAAGCCGGTCAGAAAGAGCCTGTTCAGCTTCCTGGGTTCTGGTAGCAAATAGCCGAACTCTTGCGCAGTGGGGCAACCGACGGCGACATCGGTTGCCCTACGTGACAGGGGGATGCTTTTTGTGCCAGTCCGTAACGGACTGATAAGCACGTGCCGCGGACAGCAAGACGTTTTCGTCAAATGCTCGACCGGTGAATTCGAGGCCGGTGGGCAGGCCGCGAGTCCCAAACCCATTGGGAACGGTGATCGCCGGCAGCCCAGACAGGTTTGCGGCGGCGCTCAGTTCCGAACAGACGAACCCCTGCGACCATTCGGAAAAGCGCTGGGTGATCGGACCCGCTTCTGTGCTGAGCGTCGGTGTCACGAGCGCATCATAGTTCACGAATAGTCGATCCAGCGCGTGCTGAATCTTGGTGCGAATCCGCAGAGCGTTGATATAGTCCTTGGCCGGAATGACCAGGTTCGAAAAAGCCCCCCAACGATCTTCGGGAGCAGACAGTTCCCACACATCTCCGCTGCTGATGAACGTTTCGAACGCGGCCGACATTTCGGCCGAGATAATCGTCGAAGCCACGACTGAGTAGGGGAAATCGGGCAGCTCAACTCGTTCGACGGTCCCCAGACTCCGCAGGACATTCAGCGAGTCTTTGTAGTTGGTCAGAACCTCCTGCTGAATTCGATTGCCGTCCAGGGACAAGATGCCAAACCGAAATCTTCGATCGTGTGCAGCTTGTTCAACAGTCCAAGACGATTCCACGCTCGTCGTGTCCACAGGATCGGGACCGGCGATGGCATTCAGTACCAGGCCGCAGTCTTCGGCCGTCCGGCACAGTGGACCAAGTTTGTCCATGGTCCAGCTGAGCGTCATGGCGCCGTGACGGCTGACACGTCCATAGGTTGGCCGAAGACCGGCGACTCCGCAATAACCGGCGGGAGTCATGATGGAACCCAAGGTTTCGGATCCGATGGCAAATGGGACCAACCCCGCACCGACGGCCGATCCCGAACCGGACGAAGATCCGCCAGACCAGCAAGACTTGTCCCAGGGATTCAGTCCCGGTCCGGTGAAGCTGGCATTCGCCTGTCGATAGCCAAATCCACCGGCCAGCTCGACCATCGCCAGTTTGGCGCACAACACGGCGCCGGCTTCGCGTAGGCGAACGATGATCGTGGCATCGTCGTCGATCATTTGCTCCTTGAGCGGTGCTGCGCCCCACGAGGTCGCGATGCCTTTGGTCGCCAGCAGGTCTTTCACGCCGAAGGGAACTCCGTGGAGCGGTCCGCGATCCCGGCTCTCGCTCAGTTCCTGGTCGGCTCGCCGGGCTTGCTGCAAAGCAACTTCGCGCGTGACCAGGACCACGGAGTGATAATCCGGCCCCAGTCGAGTCAGCCGGTCCAGGAACAATTCGGCCAGTGCGACGGCGGTGACTTCCCGCGAGCGCAGGCATCGTCCTAACTCCGGGATCGTGGCGAATGCGAGAGCTTCAGGCATGCAGTTCGTCTCCATTCACCGAAGAAAAGCGGCACCAAACAGGAATTTCTTTGGAAAATGCAGTGACTGGGGTGGGCTGGATGACTGGGTTGGGTGGTGGTGGGCAACCTCGTCTCGACACACTTCCGGTAAATGTCTAGATTTTTCGGGCTTGCCTTCCCGTCGAGTTTTCCTGTCTTTTGAATTCTAGCATCTCAATCCCCTGTTGAGTTCTGTAGCAGCCGGGTTCGATGTTGAATTGAGTCAAGCGAAGTCCACATCCTCTTTCAACCAGGGACGGTTGAATGATTCGCATTTCCAATATGAATTGCCTGGCGGCGACATTGCTCGTCGCGTTCGTCGTTTCAGGCTGCCAGACTTCCAACAATCGCTGGATAGCTTGGAAAGAACAGAAACCCAAACCTCAGTTCAAGGGGTTGGAGAATAACGAAAAGGTGACGTATTGGCCGTATAAATCGGACAAAACCAAACCGAAGATGGGCGAACTTCCCGGCCAATTGAAGTCAAAACTGGCCAGTAAGACCGACCAAAACAAACGTGACACGCAATTGACCGACTTTATCCGCGAAGGCGATCAGCTACGGAAAAATGGACAATTGGAAGACGCCCGGCTGGTTTACACCAAGGCATTACGATTATCGCCTGAAAATCCCGATGTGAACCATCGCCTGGCGGTCATTGCTGACAAGCAGCATCAGTATTCGACGGCCGACGAATATTATCAGGCCGCGCTTCGTGTCCGTCCGCGAGACGTCAATCTGCTCAGCGATCTCGGTTATTCCTATTCCCTGCGTGGTAACACGCAACAGGCGGAACAAACGCTGAAACTGGCCCTCGATATCGACCGCACTCACAAAGGTGCGATGGCGAATATGGGGCTACTCTACGCTCAACAAAATCGCCGGTCCGAAGCGATGGCCATGTTCCGATCCGGTGGAACTGAGGCCGAAGCCCAGCAATATTATGCTCGACTATTTCCTCAGGATCGTCCCGGAAACGGAGCCGCACCTGACTGGGCGAACTCACCAAGTGGTCCCGCGATGGCGGCCGTAACACCTGAGAGTACTCCCGATCTGAGCAAATTGAGTTTCGAACAGATTCAGGGCGAAATGGCTCGTCGAGCACAAGATGCCAAACGACGTCGAGCCGAAGCGGATCAGCGAGAAATTGCTCAAGCCCGCAACTTCGCGGCCGGCGACGGATCGGTACAACAAGTTCCAATGCAAATGCCTCCGGCGAATCAGGGCTTTCAGCAAGGAATTTCAACGGGAGGAGCCATCAGCGTCGTCGGTCCACAGGGAACTGACAATTGGGCGAATCCCGGCAATTCACCGGCGATGGAAATGTCCCAACGACCTGCCGCGGCGAACTTCTCACCTGGCTTCAACCCACAGAATCAGTCTCAGGCCGCTGCCGCGAAATCCACGGGAGGTTTCGAGACGTTCCGAGGGGGGGCGGTGCAATTGCAGCCAGGAATTCAGACCGGTCTTCCGATCGAGCCTCAGATTCAGCAGTCCCAATTCCAACAGTCGCAGCAAAAGCCCGTCGCGTTGGGCAGCAATGCCCAGGCAGCCAATGACGCCTACAATGCCAGTCAAATGGCGACTCAGCTGGCGATGAATGCCGGTCCAGGCAGTCTGTTCCCGATTGTCCCGGCGTCCGCCAACGATGGTCTGGGATCCGTCGGACAACCTTCCGCCTATGACAGTCGAATGGGCG
Source organism: uncultured Schlesneria sp. (assembly GCA_903871875.1). Taxonomy (GTDB): domain Bacteria; phylum Planctomycetota; class Planctomycetia; order Planctomycetales; family Planctomycetaceae; genus Schlesneria. The sequence continues at coordinate 13,447 of CAIQIR010000147.1, read as the reverse complement.
GGGAATTTCAGCAGCCGCCCGCTTATCAGAACCCACAAAATTGGTCGGGAAACCCCAACGCTCAGTCGTCAGCGGCTCGGAACAATAGCCCACAAATTGAGGGGCTTCCCTCCATTGGTCCCGCGACTCCGACCAGCAATTGGTCGTCGCCGACGGCAGGCTCTCTCAACTGGCAGGGCAATTCCTCCGGTTCACCGACTTGGTCCAGCGACCTACCCAATTCAGGGGCTGCAGGGTCAGGGATCGACTCGGGCGCGGGGCAATTGATGCGACCGCAAAACTCTGACCAGCGCGTCGAGAGTTTTGATACGCCCGGTTCCAACACGAATTTGTCGGCTCGTCCTCGAACCGGTACTGATGGCGCGAAGCCGTACAACGGAGCTTGGCCGAATGCCAACGCATTGCCAGCGCGACCCAATTCGAATAGTCCAGCCAACGGGCGTGGACTCGACAATCAGGATACTTTGACGATCAACCCGCAAAGCGGAGGTGGGGCGACTTTGCCTAACCAGAACAACGCGGCGCCGGCTTCGTCGAACAGCTCCGTGCCCCAGTGGCCGTATAGTCCGAATCGCTAGTGAACCTCGACTTCCGCGGGCATGATCGTCGTTGCGGCCGAATCACCACCGATGAACTCGGGAATTTCGCACCGGGTGATCTCCCAGCCGTGGTGTCGTAACGTCCCCTGAAAGGGAGCGTTGCCAATCAATGTACCCGTCAGGCGATAACGGGCGGCGTCGAATCCCGCTGGAACGGCGACGGTGGCGCCTTCTGCGTCCGTCAGGATCGGACTAATCTCGAACAGACGTTTCAGAACGGCACCGCTTTCACGATGGATTTCCCGGACGGCTGCACCGACTTGATCGTCAGAGTAGCCGCTCAGATCTTCCTGAATGAAATCGACCAATCGCGATTCGCGTTGCAACGTTGCGAGCAGCGTCACGGCGGCATTTTGCTTGGACGGGCGGGGCGCGGGGATCGACGTGGCGATCGCTTGGGGCGCGGCGGGCTGAATTTTCGTTGCGGGCAACTCCGATTCAGTCAACGCCTGTTGGAGGCGAGTTGCCACGGCACCGCTGAAGAGTGCTGCGAAAAAAACTCGAAAAGCCGTCAAAATTCGCCCCATCACGTTCCTCTCTGCGGAATGGTAATCTGCGGATGGAAGATTGGCTCCATCCTTACCAGCAAGTAGCGCGGTTGACCTGGAAATTGTCAACCAAGCCGCAGCTCTTCAACAGACGGCTCCGATTAAAGTCAGGCCTGGCCGTCGTGCGAATCGTGGCGGAATTCGTTGAAACGGAGATATTCCCAATGGCGATAGACGGCCGATTGAGTGACCAATTTGGCATGCGGCCCCAGTGCGGCCACTTTTCCTTCGTAAAGCACGACGATCTGGTCCGTTCGACGCACAGTCGACATCCGTGCTGGCAGGAAAATCACCGTTCGTCCTCGACAAATGCGGTCATAGGCGTCGATCAGCAGGGTCTTCGTATCTTCGTCGAGAGTCGCAGTTGGTTCTTCGATGATCAACAGCGCCGGATCGCAGGCAATGGCTCGAGCGAGATTCAGCCGGAACAACTGGCCAGCATCAAGTGAATCGCCGTGGCTGGCCAGCATCGTTTCGTAACCATTGAACAGCTTCACAATAAAATTGTGGGCGTGCGTCATCTTGGCGGCTTCGGTCACCTGCTGCAGGGATAGTTCCTGATGGCCCCCCCGAATATTGTCGAACACCGTCCCATCCAGCGGCGGATCGTTCGCCGTGACCAAAACGGTTTCGGCCCGCAACGATTCGAGCGTCACCCAGGCGATGTCTTCCCCATCGATCATCACCCGACCTTCCCGCGGTTCGATGAAACGTGGCAGCATCAACGCGATGGCTTTCGCCTCCAGCGGGTCGACCGAGACGATGGCAAACGTCTTATCCACCTGCAATTTGAAATCGACACCGTCAAGGATCTTTCGCCCTTCGGGGGTCTGATACTTCACGTTTTCGAAGTGCAGTGTCTTACTCATCGGCTGCAGGAATTTGGCACCGACGGCCTGGCTGACCGAGGGAATTTGTTCCAGGTAACGATGGATCCGGCTCGCGGCCAGTTTCAGGTCATGGCGAAACTCGGACAGCGTTTTTAGCGCTTCGACACCGGGAATCGCCATGGCCACGGCGATGATAAAGGTCAATGCTTCGGCCGCCGTCATGCCATGCGTCGAAGTCAGTTTTCCAACCGTCAGAACGTTACCCCCCACCAGGAACATCAAAAATCCCAGTAAAGCGACACACGAGATGACGATTTTCGATTGCGGAAAATTGACGACATCGGTGGCTCGAGCCGCCTTCCTCAATTGCGTGTGATAGCGGTCCAAATGTTTTTGAAACTGTTCGTACTCGCTCTCTTCCAGTCCTAAGCCTCGCGTCAGCCGCGAGTTCCTCAGGCTGGACAATAGCCGCTGTTCTTCCTCGCGTCCGTGGTCCTCTGCCAATCGCTGGTTGTGGACGGCCATCTTGCGAACCCCGTCCACCAGCAAAATCACCAGCGTCGTCGGGGCAATCCATTGCAAAGCCAGTCGCCAGTCGAGACTCAATAAAACGATCGACAGACCCAAAAGTTCGAGCGGATAGCGGATGATCCGCGAAATGGACTCGTACAGTCCGCGGCGAATCACTTCAACGTCGGCTGTAAACAGGCGAATCGCAATCTCGTGTCCGGCCCCATCCAAGTCTTCGGGGCCGAGTCGCAGCACCTGACGATGAAGGTTTCGCCGCGTGGCGGTGACCGCATCGATCGCGCTGCGGTTGCTGCGGTCGCGAATCTGACGCAGACAAAAATCTCGGAACACGATCAACAGCACGCCCGCCGACAGCAGCCAGATCAGCGCGAGGATATTCGATTGCAGCCAACCCACTCGCCGAAACAGAAAGGCGATGGTCCGACCCCACCAGACGTCACGAGTTTGCCAGACGGCGGGAAGAATACCGTGTTCTTCAAAGAAGATCGGCACGGGTGCGGCTTCCACTTCCTCTTCATCGGTCGCTTCGCCCTTCGCCAACGGGGCGATGGGAACGTGCAGACCGGTCAGTTTTTCAAATTGGGGAACATCGGCCGGACGCAGCACCAGATCAACTCGGCCGCGATCAACCAGCAATCCCAACAGCAAGTTCACATCCAGCAACAGCAGCAATAACAAGCCTGTTGCCGTGATCGACCACAGGCCTGCGATGCGCACGCCGCCGCGAACCAGACTTCGCCGCGAGAGAATTCGTTCAACGGTATTTGAGGGAGCCGCATCCACAAGAGTTGCCGATTTGCGAGAGAAATTGCCGCGGCATCCGAGCACCGTGCCTACCGAAATCTGACAGTTTCACCAAGCCAGCCATCGTCTCTGGATTTGAAGCCAGATGAAACCGCTTTTCACGAAAGGAACCCCTTGCCTCGTCTTTATTATTGTGGTCTTCGGAGGATCCCGAAGGGAAGCGACCAACTGGCAGAAATTTCGGCTCGAGCAGGTTTGGCAACGATTTTGCGGAGAACAACGGCCAAACCGGATGGTTGCCAGCAGTTCTTGACCCCAATTACGCCATCACACACTGCCGGCAAACGCGTCGTCCACCAAGCGTCGCCGGCGTGCTGATTCGAATTGGGCCGTGGGAACTCGGGTTCGAAATGCGCCGTCATCGACTTCTACGACGGGCAGCTTCGCCCGGGTTTACGGCCCTCATTTGGACGTCCTGTCACGCCGGATGCTGCTGCACTGATTTCCCAGTAAAGGCATTCCCGCAAAGGCCGTTAGGCCAAATCGCGATCTTCGAACAGGATGTAGGCCATTAGAATCGCAGCGGTGCAGTAGGCGGCACAATAGATCGCCGAGTAACCCAGATAGTCCGGAGGAATGTTCGCCCCGGTGGCCACCGCCGCACTGATGTTGAACAAATCCAGCGACGGCAACAGCGTGGCGATCAAACGCGCCATAAATTGCACAAACTCCAGTTTCAAAACACCCGCTTGAACCAACAGGCCCGTCAGGTGTCCCACCACAAAAATGGCAAAGCAGCTGGTCAAGTTCACGACCATCGGCAGGCGGGTCGAAATGGCCACGCTGACGGCCGTCATGACCGCAATCTCCATCAACAGCAGGCCCACACCCGGGATGACTTGATACACCTCTTGAATGCGTTCGGCGTAGGTGGGCATATCTTTCGAGCCTTCTTTCGCGTCATAGCTGACCTTGAAGAAGATCAAAACCAGGAACACGGTCACGACAGGCAGCATGTACCACAAAATGGCCTGGAGAATTCCGATGTACTTGCCCAGGACGAACTGGCGACGATTAATCGGTTTGGACAACAGCGTCATCGCCGTCTTACCTTCGATTTCTTCCGCCACGCTGGTGCTGGCCGTCCAAACGGCAATCAAGAGGCCGGTGATCAGAATCGTGGCCAAGCCGCAGTCTTTCACCATCTTGACGTCTTCACCCAAAGTGAAGAACGGCACCACGAAGTTGACCAGCAGCACGACCACCGCCAACGACAGGCACAGCAGGAAAATCGGTTGGCGAATCGCCTCTTTCGTCGTGGCCCGGGCGATGATGCCCGCTTTGGTCAGATACGAAAAGCAGACCAATCCGACCAGTAACAGCAAGGCGACGACGATCGTAGGAACCCAATTGATCGACGCACCAGGAGTGATATTTTCGGCAGCCAGAACGCAACAGGACCAAAGCGACGGCGTCAGCATGAACAACCTCGTACGAACAAAAACACCAAACTCGTGACAGCGCAACAGAAACGACTCGGCGGACCCTACGTCGATCCACGGACGATTGTTGGACAGAACGCGAGAATGTATCCATCGCGACGGCCGAAGAAAACCGGCGGACTCGATTTGTTTGATTCGTTAAGCGAGCTTGTCATTTGGCCGGAAAGAGTTGCGACGAAATATCGCCCGGCGAGAAAGACTGAACGGCTTGTCATTTGCGATCATCGATGCGAAACGTGCCTCGGCTGCTCAACCCACTTTCGAGCAACCGAGGCTAGAGGCTTCGCAGTCCCCAGCCCAATAACCGCAATCATTGACAGCGCTGAGATTTACATCTCGTTCGCATAGTAGAATGGCGTCTGAATGAAACGCCGTTGACGTTCCCGATCGCTGAACAGCCAGATCCGTCCGCGCCAAGTCACCGCCAGACGAGGATCTCCCGGTCCACTCATCGATCCTTCGCGTGAACTGACCAAACACTGACCATTGGCCACCGGCCAATACTTTTCCGGATCCTGCAGGAATTTCTGCCGTTGTTCTTCGGATTGGAAACAAATCGTCTGACCACGATGTTCCGCCACGAATTCCGGAGACCCTTTCCGGACACGGGTTTCTTCCAACAGACTCACCAGACAAAAGCCACCAAACCCAAACTTGACGGCATTTTCCGGATCGATGGCCGAAACGGCGTCACCCTCCTCAATCGGTGGCTGACTCTTGGAAAGAGGCAGCAATGAAGCGATCAGACTGGAAGCGGATTGGAAGCCCGTCAACCGCTTCACAATCGTCAATTCGGGCGAAATGACAATCGTGGTCGGATAGGCTTCCACCTTGAAACTCGACACCAGTTCGGGATGCTCATCCGCGTCGATCAACAGCGGCACAAAGTTCGACTGCACCAATTCGACAACCCGCGAATCGGTGAACGTCAGTTGCTTCATCTGCTGACAGGGACCACACCAACTCGCCGTCACGCGGACCAAGACCGGTTTACCTTCCCGAACCGCTTCATCTGTTGCCCGACGATAGGATGTCTTCCATTGAATCGATGGGGCATTGTCGGACCCTCCGTAATCTTCGGCTTGGACGGACATGACCGTCAAAGCCACGATGACCAGGCTCTTGCAGAGAGCATGCTCGAATCGCAATTTTCGCATACCAACCTCCTGGGCCGAACCAATCGGTTCACAAGTCGTCCATGCTCCTCCGCTCGTTTGGCTCACGGCCCATCTTTATCGCCGCCCGAGTTCCCGAGGAGGTCGACAGGATAGTGGTGGGTGTCGACCCATGCCACCGACCGAAAAAGGGCAAACCTTTCAGTCTCGAAAGCTGGCGATTCCGGCCTTGAATTTGAAATGAATGTTGCTCCTTGGGGCGATCAAATGCCTTACGTCGGTACAGAGGCCCCATTTTCGCCCAAAATAAAGCGACAGATCGTTGAGTCGCTGCCGATTCTGGCTGAGAACGCCACCAATTTCAGGGGAAATCAGGGAATTTTTTTGGCCAAAAGAGGGGCATCTGGTCGGAAATCGCCACCTGAAGACTCCCGATTTGGCCTCTGATGACCCTGTTCGGGAAACAAGAAAAACCGCAGCCACGGTTCCGTGGCTGCGGTTTCGGGCGATCGTGGTTTGAACGCCGAGCTCCTCCCGCCAGATTCACTCAGCAACCACGATCGGGACGTTGTTATCAAAGCCCGGGGGGCAATAAAAGCGGTGTCCCATCTGTGGGACTGGACAAGTTAGGGGCAGTTTGCGGAGGAGCAATCATGTCACCTGTATTCGATTTGGGAGCCGATCGGTCGGCACCGGTCATGGCTTCGGAACCCGTCGACGGCGTCACGCGGCGACGAATTCTGGGGGACAGCCGGGGCCGAGCAAATGGTTCTTCCACGACCGCGTCGTCCGCTTCTGGCGGCGTTGGTGCAGTGGCGACCGCAGCTGTTTTTCCTGAATTCGCTGAAGACCCCAAGTTGTCAGGCTTCGCTGCGGTCTGACGGACTTCGTTGTGCGGGCGATTCCAAGAAGGGAACTTCAAACCGGACGGCAGCCGGTTCCACTTCGATTTCTGGACGGAAGGAGCTGGTGGTACGACTGTCGGTTCTGGCGGAAAACCTGGCTCGGAATATCCCGGTACCGGCAGGATTGCCGGCGGCGCATTGGGAACCATTTGATTCGGATCGCCGTCATTGTATGCGGGCGTGGATCGTTCAAAAGACCGGTAGAACGGGGGCACGCCGACGGGAGTGGGGGACGAATTGAGACTGGAACCGGAATCGACAGCGGCGCTGCGGCATCCAGAGACGAGCATCAGGCTCGTGACAACCGACGCGACCGCGGCGAATCGTTGTGTCTTGAGAAAGGGGAGCATGGAAAACTACTTTCGAGCAAATCCGAACCGTCCTAAGCGGCCCACCCTGACCTCTTGAACGAGTGTTGTGCTGTTCTCGTTACAGGGGAAATCGGCTGGACTTGCCGAAGTCAAACAATCTGCTTCGTGCATAAACGGCAATTTCCGCCGGACAGCTTTGCGGGGAACGCGCAGGAAGAGTTTTCCGATCACGAAGACGCGGACGGCAGCCGGCCAACCCGCCCGGTCGCTGCCCACGTTCATTTCAAAATCAGACAAATCGAGAAGATTTCGCGCCGGAAAAGGCAATCTCGTCGCACTATACTCGCAGAACAATGAGTGCAGCCCTGTCTAACGCCGTTCTGGTCACTGATTTACCCGCACCGGGTGATGCCGAATTGGTCGAGCGATTTCTCGTCGCCCGCGATCAAACGGCGTTCGCGGAGCTGGTGCGTCGACACAGCCAGACGGTGCTGGGGGTGGGCCGCCGAGTTCTGCACGATGCCAACGACGTGGATGACGTGTTTCAGGCGACCTTTCTCGTTTTTGTCCGGGATGCGGCACGAGTCCGCAAGCGACGATCATTGGCCAGTTGGTTGTATGGCGTCGCTTACCGACTTTCGCTGCGGGTTGCTCGGCAAAAGCGGTGTCGACGGGAAGCAGTGCTGTTGGATCAGACGGCGGTTGGCGAAGGTATTTTCGAAGAACTGGCCCGCAGGCATGACGAACAACTGCTCGATGCAGAATTGAATGCACTTCCCGACCGCTATCGGCAGCCGCTGGTGCTGCGGTATCTGACCGGAAAGTCACCCCAGGAAATCGCCGACGAGTTGGGGATGACTGTGGGGGCCGTGGACGGACTGTTGAAACGTGGAAAATACGAACTGCGCAGACGGCTTTTGCAGCGTGGGATCAGACTCGGGGCGGCACTCGTTGTTCTTCAACTGACCCAACAGGCGGTCCAGGCGGCGGGGACAGAAGCCCTGATCGAAGCGACTATTCAGGTGGGCCTGGCGGGGGGCCTCGGTTCCAACACATTATTGGCCAATTCCGTCTCGAATCGAGCCGTGGAACTGGCGGGAAAGGAAATCATCGCGATGACAACATCGACCAAAGCGGCACTTGCCGTCGGACTGACAGTCGGAGGACTGGTCGTGGGGCTCGGGGGGATCAACCTGCTGAGCGGGCCTGCCCACCAGAATGCTCAGGCTGCCGGTCTCGTGACGACGCTGTCCACAGGACAAGTGGCCAGTCAGCGAATGGAAATGGCCGCCATCACGGCCGACCCCGAAGTCAAAAGTAACATCGCACGTCCCGAGACGCCGGCACCAACGCCCGATTCCAAGACGGTTGCCCAACAGGTCGGTCCAGAATCGTCGAGCTGGTTTGTTAATACGAAGAGTCCCCCGGAACAGAAAATCGAAAAGGAACTGCTTTCGCCGGCCGAAGTGGCCTTCAATGATATTCCGTTGAACGATGCGCTGAGATTTGTGGAGTCAACGCATCACATTAAAATATTAAATGACGCGAGGTCGCTGTACGACGAGGGAATTTCGACGGACACACCCGTCACGCTCAACCTCGCGGGGACCAGTCTCAGGAGCGTGCTCAGGCTCCTCTTGGAACCGCTCTCACTCGACTACATCATTCAAAACGATGCGCTAACGATCACCACCATAAGTAAAGCCGCGAGTACGTTTGAGACCCGCGTCTATAACATCGATCGGCTGAAAGTGACGCCGAAAGAATTGGCGGAAGTCATCATTGCCACCGTTGAGCCCGGTTCCTGGAATACCGACGAACCCGCTCCGCAACGACCAAAACCGGAGATCAAATTAGACGACCGTCAAAATGGGGCGGCGATTCCCAGCGTCCGGTTGATTCCCGTGCAATTCGTCACCGGCGCGGTCGCCGGTGATCAGGGCGCAAAGAACGCGGCTGTCGATCCGTTGAAAGGCACGATCCGGACTTTAAAGAATACCCTGGTCATTCGGCAGACCCAAAGGATTCACGAAGAGATTGTCAAACTCCTCAACCAGTTCGAACGACCATTGGACCAGTTCGAACAACCATCGGGGATGTAAAAAATAACCAGAAGCCGTGATTCGAGATCGAAATCGTTTGCAGTACCGGTCCGCTGTCGCGCTTCAGCCCCATCGAAATCCGATTGCCTCTGCCAATTCAAGACTTGGTCAGATTCGCTGCCATCAATCCCTTCCCACAGGGAAGCCCCTCGATCGGGCTGGTCTGTTGATTGTTCAGGCGATTTTCGTTCCTGTCACGATCAAGATCTGGGCAGGAAACAGCCTATTTTAACAACGGAATGGCCGATCTGACTCGATTCTGGCCAGGCTCGCGTTTTGTTCTGTACACCGATAACCTCCGTCTTCAACCTGAAATCATCCTGAAGCGGAAGTCCGGGCCATGTACGACACCAAGGATCGTCACGATCGGTCGCCACTGACCGATCCTCCCGAGCAGGCGAGCCCTGACCGGAATCAGGGAGAACTGCCGGCGTCGACTGCCCGTCACGCCGGTGTCGATCAACGTTCGAAAATTCCGCTGTTCTTCTTCGTCCTGGGCTGTCTGTTTTCCATTTTTCCGGTGGTCAACGCCGCCAAGTACTGGCAGCCCAACAAGGATTATTCGCACTGGCAAAAAATTGGATGGTCTGTCGTAAAAGGGGAACCTCTGTATGCAGATGTGCGGAACGGTGAACCCGAATATATGTATCCCCCCACCGCGGCCGTTCTGTTTTATGCTCCGTTGTCACCTCTTCCCCCGGTCTTGTTTGTCGCGGTGCTTTGTCTGCTGAATGCTCTGGCCTGGGCTTATTCCGTCTGGGCTTGCACGACACTGATCGGCGGGACCGGGACCCACCGTTCGTATCTCTGTTCGATCTTGCCGGGACTGGCGATCGCGCCATACGTCTGGGACGTTCAACTGTTGGGCCAGACGAACTTGCTCTTATTGGCTCTGATTCTGGGCGCCTTTGTGTCATTGCGAAATCGGCGTCCAGTAATCTCGGGCGCGCTGTTTGGGACGGCGGTGGCGCTCAAGGCTTTTCCGTTGCCCGCGATTGCCTATTTTATTGTCCGGCGGAACTGGACCGCCGTCGTCGCCTCGATCGTCAGCATTGGCGCATTAGTCTGGTTCTTTCCGGGACTCGTCCGCGGGTTTGATCGCAACACCAAAGAGCTGCAGCAATGGGCATCGCTGATGATTGCCGACCAATCCGGCGAGAAAATGTCGGGCCGTTCCAGTATTGGCTTCACGCGCCACAACCAGTCACTGTTGTCGTGCAGCCATCGGTTGTTGCGACATGTGGATGCCGACGACGAACCGCAGCGACCTTTGTATGTCAATCTGGCGGATGTCTCGCCCAAGGTGGCTCAGTTGATCGGCTATGCCGCTTGTCTGTTTTTGGGACTGGTTCTGCTGGTGGCGTGCCGTTTCCAATTCGCTCCCTCACCACAGTGTGAAGGGCTGGAAATGGCGATGGTGTGTACACTCGTGCCACTGTGTTCTCCGCTCGCCTGGACCTATTTCTTTTGCTGGTTGCTGCCGGCCTGGACGGCCATTGGATTCTGGAAGGACAATCCGTTGTTGCCGGCCCCGATAAATCGATACGTCAAAATCGGCGCGAGTCTCTCCGGCCTGTTGATCCTTTGTGCTGTCAGCGAACAGATCGATCCCCGATTACAAGCCTATGGGGTAACGGCCTTCGGTTCTGTTGGGCTGTTTCTGACACTCGCCTATCTTCGTTTCCAGTTGCCAGCACGAATCGCCGCAGCGTAATCGCCCAATGCATGACGACAGCCCTCAATCTCGATCGAAATTAAGGGCTGTCGCGGCGTGAGATCTCTCCGAGGCGATCTGGACGAGTCTTACGTGAGACTCATCGTGACCGTCTTCAATTCGGTGTAATTCGCCAAAGCGATTTCACCGCACTCGCGACCCATGCCGCTCATTTTGAAGCCACCGAATGGAGCGGCTGCGTCGAACACGTCGTAGCAGTTAATCCAGACAGTACCGGCGCGAACGTTGGCGGCGAACTGGTGAGCCTTGGCGACATCGCGCGTCCAGACGGCAGCGGCCAGACCGTAGTACGTGCTGTTGGCTCGTTCGATGATCTCGTCGGCATTCTTGAACGGCAGAATACTCATCACCGGGCCAAAGATTTCGTCGCGGGCGATCGCCATGTTGTCCGTGACGTTGGCAAACACCGTCGGTTCGATGAAGTAACCTTTATTGCCAAAACGACTACCGCCGGTCAGGCATTGCGCGCCTTCCGACTTGCCCTTGTCGATATAGCCCAGGATCTTGTTGAACTGATCGGAATCGACCTGGGGGCCTTGGGTCGTCTTCGGGTCAAATGGGTCGCCCAATTGCCGCGTTTTGGCCCGAGCCACAACCTTTTCGACAAACTTGTCGTAGACCGGTTGTTCGACGAACACGCGCGAGCCGGCACAGCAGCATTGTCCCTGGTTAAAGAATAGGCCGAACTCGGCCCCGGCCACCGCTGCGTCGAGATCGGCATCGGCGAAGACGACGTTCGGACTTTTCCCACCCAGTTCGAACGTGAGCCGCTTCAGTGTTTTCGCGGCATCGACCATGATCTTCTGTGCGGTTTCGTAATGTCCCGTGAAGGCAATCTTGTCGATACCGGGGTGTTTGACGATCGCCGCGCCTGTTTCGCCGTAACCGGTCACGACGTTGATCACCCCGTCGGGAATACCGGCTTCCTGAGCCAGTTCCGCCATGCGCAAACAGGTGAGCGGCGTTTGTTCCGCGGGCTTCATCACGATCGTGCAGCCGGCAGCGAGCGCAGGGCCCCACTTCCAGGCGGCCATCAAAATGGGAAAGTTCCAGGGAATGATTTGTCCGGCCACGCCCAGTGGCTCACGCCGCGTATAGCAAAAATAGTTGCCACGAACGGGGATCGTGTCGCCGGTCAGCTTATCGGCCCAGCCGGCATAATATCGCAGGCAATCGATCGCCAGCGGCAGATCCGCCGCTTTGGCATCGCTGATCGGCTTACCATTGTCCAGCGTTTCGAGGGCGGCCAGTTCATCCAGATTGGCTTCGATCAAATCGGCCAGTTTGTTGATCAGCCGACCACGGTCACGCGCATCCATCCGATGCCAGGGCCCCGATTCGAAGGCGGTTCTGGCCGCTTTCACCGCAGCGTCAACGTCCGCCACGTTTCCTTCAGCAATCTCGGCAATCACTTGCTCGTTCACGGGATTGATCGTCGGAAATCGCTTGCCACCGCGCGACTCTTGCCATTTTCCACCGATCAGCATGTTGGTTTGACGAATTTTCGGAGCGGCGACGGTTGCGGATGCCATGACATTTCTCCTGAGGCGAGGTGAAAACAATCGGAATCGACATGGTGAATTATATAAGGCTACCTCGGCCAGACCATCCACTCCAGCAACGGCTCCGATTTCTCACCCGCGATCTCCCGTTTCCGGTGGGAAAAGTGAGGACGTTAGCCCGCTTCCACGATCATTGCGGCGTCCCGCGAGCGTCAATTCGTGACGTTTAATCCATGTTTCCACGCGAGGCCGAGGCGCGACTCGCGCTTGCTCGTCGGTCATTCCTCCAAATTGTGAAAGATCAGAATTGTCAGAGATCAAAGCTGGCTTGGTGCGCGTTGCCGATGGCCCCCAGCAAGACAAAGGACGATTTGAAACACCGCAAACGCAGATTTGAAACACAGAGCGACGGGGGGGGCACAGAGGTCAGAGGAGGTGAGGCCAGAATGCATTGATTGTTGGTGAAGCCGGCCATTGCTGCGTGGGGCTCTTGAAGCGATCATTCTGTCCGAGTGACTGATCTCACGAATCGAAATGAATTTCGTTTCGGAATCTGGTTGGACCGTCTTTCCAGCCCCTTATTTCTTCCTCAGTTTTCTCTCTGTGGCCTCCTTCGCTCTGTGTTTCAAGCTCCGTATTTCCCTCTTACTTCCTGGCCCCTTCTTCGAGTCCATCACCACCGGCAAATGTTAAACTGGGTAAGAACGCGTTTTTCCCGAATCGGATGATCAACATTGATCAAGTTGATCAACATCCCTGTTTGATAGCGTTTGGCCCACTTTTTCCCGCGGATCAAGTTTGATCGACATTGATCAACATCCGTGTTTTGTAGAGTCTGGCGGCCACAAAGCCCCATCGTCGAGGCGGATGCGGAGGGCCGGCTGCGGCCAAACAGGACTGAGTTGTTGCCCCGCGGCCACCGGACCATTTCGCGAATTTGCTTGGCCAAGTTGGCCAAGTTGGCAAACATCCCTGTTTTATAGCGTTTGAGCCACATTGTCTGTTGGCAAGGTTGGCAACCTT
>CAIQIR010000146.1 GCA_903871875.1 uncultured Schlesneria sp. | reverse complement strand
GCTACCTGCCTTTTTGGGCTTGAGCGGTCGGGGATTCTTATTTGATGGTCATTTGATGAAGTCGATGAACCGTAAGCAAACCGAAATGACGACAAACTCGCAACTCCTTTGCTACCAATTGGCTACGAATTGGCTCTGAAGTCGATTCTTATTTGACGGTCATTTGATGATTGGGGTTTCGAGCGACTTCAATCGATGGCGCAAAACTCAAAGTCCCGTGATTGAGTCCGTTCCGGCGCGTAATTCCTGATCTCCATCACTGCGATCATGGACTCGACGTAAAACGACCGTTCCTCCATCTTGTCGAGATCCACCCCGGTCACGAGCCACCGTCCCCGCTTGATAAATGGGTTTGAATTCGATGTCTCTTCGTCCACAGGTTCCAACTCAGTATCACGAACCTGCTCAACGAGAATCCTGCGTTCTTCCATTCCGCTGATCAAGCAGCCGAAGTTGATTGACGGGTACAAAAATCGGTACGAACGACCGGGCAGCAAGGTGCGATGGGACATTTAAGAAAGTCCAACATGGGGCATGATTACGGGCATCGCATCAGCGACGGCACGCCGACCCAGTAGAAACGAAACTGCTATCCTTGAGCACTTGGGGATTCGCTTGAATTGCGAATTCAGAATAGACCGCAGTTTGGTCTGCGGGCACCGCCAGCACCGGCTGGGTTTGGTTGGGTCGATTGACTCGGCAGATGATACTCAGAAGTGAGATTGAAGCAAGATTGAATTGTTTCCTTTACCGTTCGGAGCCAAAATACCCACCTTTTGCCGACTCCGAAGGATAGCGAGGCAGGACTTTCTAAAGTGATTGTCCCGGCACAGTTTCAACGAGCCAAGTCACAGTTGATTTCAAGGGCTTTTCATGTGGTATCACGAACTCGAAGACCGACTTTTGCCACTAGCATTCGACGCAGCTTGCGAAGCCAGCCCAAATGTGCGACACGTTGAACTTCGGCTTGAGAACGGCTCCGTAAAGGTCGTGGTATCAGAACGACCAACAGTCGATGAACAACAAAAGGTTGCGGAATCCGTCAAAACGAAATTGCAGGACCATGTGGCGGATGCGACGGCGCTACGAGTTCAAGTTACTCGTGGTTTTCGATACATGTTCACAATGCATCTAAAAACCAAGACCCAAACTCCCAAAAAACATCCGAGCCTTCAACATCTGACGATGTTCAAGGTGGCGGTTTCAGAAGTGATGGGCCTTCGCACGGTATACGATGACCTCGTGCGTCATTCGAATAGTCATGATTTCGTTGCGACGACAGCCTTGGGCGGCGTTCCGGGCTTGTTGCACATAATCGAAGCAATTGACGAGCGGGACCGACCCGATGACGTTGATGAACAACCAGCATTTTTCGAACGAATGCGTCAGCGATTTCACCTTTTTCCGGGCTTGTTATGGAGCGAGACTTCAAGCGAAGCTGACCTGCTGTTTGGCTGGTTGCAGTCCTTACCTGCGGGTTGCTCGGTACTGATGTTTGATACTGGAACTGATGGAAGTGGCGTTCGCAGAATCAGCAATTGTATTCAGGAGCGAATGACTCCTAATGTCCCATTTTCACCGGCACTCCTTTCGATCATCGGAGTTGTGGACGGCGTCAATGAACGGCAGAAAATCGAGCGTGTTGTGTTCGATCATACAAACGGTCGTACAACAATGGCTGTTGAGTACCAACATGTTCCAAACGTACTCACCGAAGACTGCCAACAGCTTCTTGGATACGATTCCATCCGCCGACAGATGATGTTTCAGTCATTGCATTCAAATGCAGTCATCGAACTCGTCGATGACGAGGGACAACACATTCAAACCATTGCGGCAATGTCGGGGGCGTCCGCACTTCGTCGACTAATTCGACTGCACTCGATTGGGCGATCATCAGGATCGAATGACGCGGTTCACACCAATAGATTTCTTGCAGGCATGATTCTTCGTGCGAGCCAAAAGAGCGAATGGCTGATGCTCGCTAACGCTGTTGAATATGGACTAATTGACTTTGCCACTGCAAAAACGGAGGCAATTAATGCGGAGAAGCGAGCCAAAGCGATCTTTGAGAGCAATTCCTTCTCAGAATGGGACTTCGACGAAAAGAAAGTGAAAAAAAGATAAAATGAGGGTAGCGGAGTTTGGCGGCGACATACGTGGTCGGACACGACAGGTTCGAATGATTCGGCCAACGAAAGCAAGCTCTATGCTCAAAGAACTGAAAATCGCCGACATCAAAGTTGGAAGCCGCCATCGAAAAGACATGGGTGATCTCGCCTCTTTGGCGGACAGTATTCGCCAACAAGGATTGCTTCAACCCATTGGCGTCACTGAAAAAATGGAACTCGTTTTTGGGGAACGACGGCTCCGCGCATCCAAGGAACTTCTCAAGAAGAAAACGATTCTGGCTCGGATCGTGAACGTCAAAAGCATCATTGCCGGTGAATACGACGAGAACGAAGTCAGAAAAGATTTCACACCATCCGAACGAGTTGCCATCGCCACAGCAATCCAACGTCAGATCGGCAATCGACGTGGACAGCGAACCGACAACCCACTTGTGCAAAAAGTTGCACAAGTTGTTCGTGGGAAAAAGACTCGTGATCTCGCCGCTGACAAGGCAGGCTTTGGCAATCACGAAACCTATCGGCAAGCGGCAAAGGTCGTTCAGAATGGAACAACCAAACTCATTCAATCGATGGATGAAGGTCGAATCAGTATCTCAGCCGCTTCGATTTTAGCCGATGCTGATTCAGACGAACTCGATGCGATCCTAAATCTTGATGAAAAAGCGATCCTTCAAGCCGCCAAAGAAATTCGACAACGAAAGACTTCGATTCGGAATCATTTGCAAATTGCCGGTGAGAAAAAGTCCCGCGCCAAGCTAAATGGCAAAAGAACATGGACCATCACCGGGGATCAAAAGGTGATTCAGTGCCAACTGGTGATTGCCGATCCCCCTTATGGAATCTCAAAGGAACGGTGGGAACCCAAGGATATTGAAGCCTTCACCCGTCAGTGGTGCCAGAAATGGTCATCGTGCGGTGCCGATTTTATTGCGATCTTCTGGTCTCAAGAGAGATTGTGGGAGGGGCGACGATGGTTTGACGAGTCGCTTGCGGGATACGAGTTTCAACAAATGTTGATCTGGCACCTGAACAACAATGGCGCACCGAAGAGTCGTCGGTGGTTGAAACAGGCATGGGAGCCGATCTTCCTGTACCGGAAACTCAAATCAAATCGGTCGATCATCTCGAAGAACAAGTCATGGTCCACCCATCTGCACAATCTGGATTGCCACGTCGCTCCAATTCCTCAAACGGTCTACTCTGGATCGGACTTGAAGCAGCATCCGTGTCAGAAGCCGGTGTCCGTCATGAGTTGGCTGATTCACGCATTGTCAGAACCGGGTGAGTTAGTGGTATCACCGTTCTGTGGAGTCGCTCCATGTGGAATTGCCGCGACGCGACTTGATCGGCGATATCATGGAATCGACACCAACGCAAAGTACCGAAGAATTGCCGAAGGAAGAATTGCCGAGTACGGACATCACCTGACCGCGACGAAAGATTGATTTCAATGCCCCTGACCCCAAAAGAAAAGCCGTGGTATGGCAGCAGGCAGATGCCATTCCTGTCACGACGCATCTTGGGCAGTCAATGGATCGTTGTTGATTCGATTCATTTCATTTGGGCCTTCGTTTTCTCAATCTCAGTTCGGCGTCTTGCCTGTTTGCTTCGTCGCGAAGGCCATTGAGAACAATGAGTTCTTCTGCTTTATTATCATCAATCTCCAGCGGCTCGTCCCCAACCCATACAAATGGCAGGTTTAGCTTGATGTGCCAACCACCCCAGTTGTGCAAGCCGTTGTCCAACTTCGGCATGTTGCCGTAAATACGAAGAGTCGCCTGTGGCGTGTACTTGTACCACGCCCTTGCAAGGATGTATTTCTCCCAGTCTTCGATCCGATAAAACTGCTGAAAGACTCCGTCGAATACCAAGCCATTGGGCAATTCGACCCACGCATGGCAACCAAAGCACAACGCGCACTCTCCATGTACAAGCCAGATCCCCTTCGTTCCCAAACGACAAAGATCGGTGGCGTACCTGTAAGCTCGATAAAAACATTCCTGCGGATAAATGGCTTGGGCATCGACACCCTCCAACCGCTGTGTCGGGACAAGGAAGGCATTGGAAGTCGGAGACTGGAAGCTTCTGTCCGATCTGTCAGCCGAGCTTGCCAAGATGAACTGCGGTTAGCCCGCATCAAACTCAGAAACACGAACGCCCCGAAGTGTGGCACTTCGGGGCGTTTTCATTCGGTTCGGGAGGGTTCTTGTGAAATCCTGTGAAAAGTGATTCGTTCCGTATAAGTGAGTTTTTCTCGACTTGTCGTAAACCCTTGTGAAACAAGGGCTTTTCAAGTGTCCCCGGCAGGAGTCGAACCTGCAACCTTCGGCTTCGGAGGCCGACGCTCTATCCAATTGAGCTACGGGAACAAATCGATGAGACCAAACGGAGACCGACAGGCAAACCGCCAGTGCGGTGCGACGTCTGGACGAGAAATTTCGAGGTGACGACGCACCAAGATCTCGACAGACGATGTCGGGGTGGGTTCAATTATGAGGGTTTTGGGATTGAAAACAAGTTGCCTGCCAAAATAGGGGTATCCCTGCTCACTCGCCGGCTCGAACGACGTGATTCGACGCGGAGATTGCCGGTTGGGCGATCATTTCTGAGGGAACGAGGGACGTTGCTTGAAACTCTGAGGTGAGCTGAGATACTTCAGGCGCGTTGGGAAAACATTTACTCACAGATATTGAGGACAAATACGATGAAACGACCTGGTGCCACAACCCTGAAGGGGAATCCCGTTGATCTGAAGGGTCGCGCGCTGCGAGTCGGCGACGATGCTCCCGATTTCCAACTGCAGGACAATTCGCTGGCCGAGATCACACTGGCCTCGAGCGCCGGCAAGACGCGAATCATTGCCACGATTCCGTCACTCGACACCCCCACCTGCCACGCCGAAACCAAGCGGTTTAACGACGAAGCCAAGAAGCTGGCCAACACCGAAGTGCTGGTCGTCTCGATGGATTTGCCGTTTGGTGCCAAGCGCTGGTGTGGCGCGGAAGGCGTCGAAACCGTGAAAACGCTGAGCTCGCATCGCTGCAATGATTTTGGCAATGACTATGGCGTACTGATCAGCGGCGGACCGCTCGATCGCTGCCTGGCTCGAGCCATTTTCGTCATCAACCCTGCCGGTAAGTTGACGCACGTCGAATACGTCAGCGAAATCGCCAATCATCCCGACTACGAAGCGGCTCTGGCGGCGGCGAAGAAGTAACGAGGAAATGGGACTGAACCTCCGCGAGGAAGACGCTGTCTGGCAGGGCCACAGGTGATCCGGACAACGGGCGTCGACCGCGACGCAGGGGGTTTGAAACGGCCGGAAACGAATGACCTCACCCTGCTCGACAAAGTCGGGTGAGGTTTTTCGACGGGCCTGCTGGGAACAAGCGATCTGGCCATTTTTCGTTCGGCCCTGAGCGCCGGGGAAAAACCCTTTGCAGCCAGGATCGTCTTCGGATACATAATTGGTCGGGAAGGGATTGCACGAACCGCTGCAATCGGCGGATGCCGGGGGGCGAATGCCATGGGCCGCCTGCGGGCGCGACCCGATCCAGAACCCGGTCATGGAAATCACGAAAGGATTTGCGATGAGTTTCCGTTCACTTGGAACGTCGATGCTGATGTTGGGTTTGGTGGTGACGACGGTGGTGGCGCTGCGTGCCGCCGACGATAAGACCAAGGTGAAAGACAGTGATGTCCCCGCCCCTGGGACCATCAAGTTCTCGGCGGCTCCGGCTGCGGTCCAAAAGGCCTTCAATACCGAAACGAAGAACGCCAAGATCGAATTGCTGGGGAAAGGCAAGACCGAGAACAACATGGCGTTGTACCGGGCGACCGTGCCCGTCGGTGGCCATGATTACATCGTCGGCTTCAGCGAAACCGGCCTGATGCTCGAAAAGTTTCTGGCCCCGATCATCGCCGAAGTGAAGCTGGAAGAATGTCCGCCCGCCGTGCAAAAGGCCTTGCAGGATGACTCCAAAGGTGCCAAGGTCGAAGCGATCGAACGAACCACGGCCGGCAAACGATCCGACTTCATGATGGACATTGTTGTTCCTCAGGGTGGTAAGGAACTGCGATACCAGATCGTCTTCACCGAAGATGGCACGTTGGTGTCGAAGGTGTTCGACGACGGATCGGACCCTCAAGATCCCGGTGCCGCGGCTCCGAAAGAGACCGAGAAGAAAGCCCCGAAGAAGGGCAAGTAGAACTCGCGCGGACGAATGCCGCGTCCCGCTGGAGGACGCGGCCGGTCGTGACGGAAATCTTAACGGCGATGTCGGTCGAATACCGATCCTGGTTGGCGCGAGACAACATTACTTTCGTCCGCTGGGCCACGCTGTGACAAGCCGCCAAATAGCCCTGCCCCAACCAGACGATCAAACGGGAAGCGGCGAACCATTGATGCGACAACGCCTCACGCCGCAGCCCTGACGCGCGACGTGAGGCGTTGTATGTGAGGCCATGCCCGTTGAGGCGATCGAAAATCAGTTGCCGCCTTTGACGGATTCTCGCTGGGCCGTTCGTTGTGGCTTGGGCAGCTCAGGACTGTCCAAATTCGGCTGACGCTTGAGCAGTTCCGAGAGCTGGAACGAGTAGTACTTCTGGTCGGCGGCAGGCTTCTTGTCGGACGAGGCGTTCGCCACCCAGAACTTGCTGGTGGCGGGTTCAAACAGCACGTTGTGCAAGTTGGAATCCATCGCCACGGGACGATCCATCAAGTGCAGTGCCGATTCCACGGTGAACTTGCCGAAGCCGCTGGCAGCCTGTTTCGACAGCTCTTTATAGCGATCGCCGGCCGACAACAGGACGCAATCTTTGACAGGTGTCGGCAGGATCGGATGGGACTCGCCCGGCCGAATCAATGTAAACGTATCCCACGATGCCTCCATTCCAACAGCCTCGTTGGTCTCGCCGTCGGCGACCACGAAGTAGTACTGACAGGTGCGTGGGCCGTCACGAAACGTGGCGATGGCATCGTCGAGCGATTTCGCCGTCTCCAGTGCTTCACGCACCAGTAGCGTCATCGGACGACCGTTCCAGTGGCCTAGACCTTGACCGCCCATCTCGCCGATCGAGATGTGCTGCGAGTTCATCCCGGTGACCGAACCGATGAAACCGGCGTAGCTGATGTTGACCCAGGGCAACCGGCCTTCGGGTTCGTAAACGATCACGACGGCGTGGTCTTGCAGACCCCAGTCGATCGCATAATCGAGCACGCGACCGTGCAGCATGTTCCCGTTTTTCGTCGCCGATTTGGCCAGCGCGAACCCGCTGCAGTGGAACAATTCCGGAATGAAATTGCCGGCTCGCACATCGGCCACAGGCTGACCGGATCCGGCGGCCAGTCCATCCATTTCCTCAAAGTAGCGAGGCGCAACGTGGGGCTGCTGGGCGGCGATGATCATGTTGATGGCCGTGCGCGGCGTGACCTTCAGCGGACCGACTTCGATCAGCTTCACCTCGTCGGCGTTATCGACCAGGATGGTTTTCGAATTCTGACGGCAATGGTCTCGCAGCAGCGCACCATGCTGGTAACCCATTTCGTAGGGCGTGCCCTTGAGATGCAGCACGGGATAGCCGTCGATCGTTTCCAGCCAACCCTGTCCGCAACGAGCCACTGTCTGCGTCGAGGCGGTGGTCTTCGGAGCCTCTTCGGCCCACGCTCGTTCGGCCATCGCCGCGATCGTCAGGACCGACGCCACCACGCACCAGAAACGACATCGCCATTCGGTTTGATTCACCGCGAAACTCCTGAACGGGGTAAGGACGGGGTTGATTGCGTTGATCAGCATAAGACAACTCCGGCGAAGAACACAATTCATGTCGGGCGATTCACGGCGAACGCTCGATCACACCGTCGATTTCTGGACGCCGCCGCAGACCGATTCCACAGCCGCAATGATGTCCGAAGTAATGTCGTCGATCGACCGGATCTGGTCGTTGGCGGTACATGCGATTCGCTTCCAGTCCGGCCCCTTGGCCAGCTGCAGGTAGACGTCACGCACTCGCTGTAAATACTCGCCATCAGCCTCCTGCAAGTCAGCCGCCTTGTCGGTGTATGACCGTCGCGACTTGGCGGCAATCAATTGTTGAGCCTGTTTCACGGGGATGTCCAGGAACAACGTCAGCCGCGCCGCGGGAAGTTTGTAGATCGAAAACTCAAGGTGCTGAATCCAGTCGAGCAACTCTTGTCGATCGGGTCCTGCGGACTTGGCACCCTGATGGGCCATGTTCGAAGCGACGTACCGATCACAGATGACGACGTCGTGACTGGCCATCGTCTGTTGGATCAGATCGCGTGATTCGAACCGATCGCCAGCGAATAACAGCGAGACCAGCAGCGGATGCACCTCATCGAGGCCACCAAATTTCCCGTTCAGGAAATCGCCGATCTTGCGGCCGAATACAGTCTGTTGATAACGCGGAAAGCTAAGCAATGCGGCACGTCGGCCCTGGGCTTGCAGGTGAGCGTGCAAACGAGCCGCCTGCGTCCCCTTGCCCGATCCGTCGATTCCTTCAATGGCAATCAGAACGCACAAAGTCTTTGATCCTTGGCAAATCGCGAAACAGAATTGTTGAGTCTATGAACCAGACCCGATTGTGACCGGTCGGCCGCTCATCAACAACTGTCTTGAGAATCGGCCGCGATCAATTCCATTTCGACAACTGATTCTCGGCCACGTACAACTGGTTTTGGATCATCGGCCGATCTTTCGGAGAACAGTCTTTGAGGCAGGTTTCGAGCAGATCGATCGCCACACCCGGTCGGTTCGATTTGATGGCAATCAGTGCCAGATCGCGACGGTGATCGAAGGCCCGGGAATGCAGTGCCAGTAGCCGCCGCTGGACGAGCCAGGCTTGCTCCCAGGATTCTTGAGTAACGTGCAGCGCCTTGAGGTTATTCAGCATCCGCACGAGGATTTCTCGTGGTGTGGCTGGTTCGAGTGACAGTTCGATTTCTTCAATCTCCAGTCCGCTTAGCGAGACCAGCCAATCGAGACAGTCGTCGTAATTGAGAACCTGACCCGCGTGGAACGCGTCCACGAACAGCGGTCCCTGCACGGTGTCGAACCGCGTCAGAAAATGCATCGGGGCAGCCACGCCGACCAAATCCAGTCCCGCCGCCTGCGCCACGGCGACATAGACGACGGAAAGACTGATCGGAATACCGACGCCCGTTTCAATCACACGGTTGATGTAGCTGCATTCGGCTCGTTGAAAGGCTTGTTTATCGCCATGCAGGCCATGTGTTCCGGCCAGGCAACTCACCAGTTCACGCAGCATCTCGCGATCGCCGCGCACGCGCATAATGTGGCTGCGCAGTTCATCGGCTCGTTTACGAATCCACGACAGGGTGTGTTCGAAATCGAGTTTGGGCTGGGCGTCGCGGGCCAATTCCAGAGCGGCCTGAACGACGTCCACGTCTGGCCGTCGCGCGAGCAACTTGCAGAACTCGGGGTCACTTGAAAAATCGGTATCGATATCCATGCCTTCGGTTACCCCGCATGTCGAGTGAAAAGCTCTGTGCGATTCTACGCCGTGTTGCAAACCTCGTCGAGATGGACTATTGGCCCGGATCACGACATTCGACAAACCGTCTTAATCGTCGCCGCAGCCTCTTTTCAGCCTTGGCTCCGTCGCCACGGCGAGAAGAATCAAGCGGCCGAACTGTCAATCCTCCTTGGCGGGCCTTAAGATGGGTCACATTCCCTAGCCACGAGTCCTCTTACACGGCGAACAATACGGATGGTCGAGATGTCGCGTCGTGGTCGCGTTGGACTGGGCCTGATTGGCCTGGGGCCAGCTTGGGAACAGGTCTACCGCGACCCACTCGTCCGGTTGCAAAGCCGGTTGACCATCCGTCTGGTCTACGATCCGGTCGAAGCTCGTTCCCGGTCGGTGGCAGGCGAATTTGAAGCCGAGGCGGCCGGAAGTCTGCGGCAAATTCTGACGCGGCACACGCTGCAAGGATTGCTGGTGCTCGATCCCGGCTGGTGCGGAGCGGGCGTGTTGAACCTGATTGCCCGGTGTGGCAAACCCGCGTTTCTTTCGGCCCCCGTGTTGCGACAAGCCTGGCGATCGATCGTCGCTGTCCCCACCGATCCCACCGCCCTGAAGGGACCGGCCTCCAAATCTAACGACCAGTTGATGCCCGAACTGGGACTTCGATTTACCCCGGCGTCGTGTCGTCTCCGCGAACTGATGGCCACAAAACTGGGCCGCGCCCGACGAATTGAAGTCGATTGCGACCTGGCGTCGTCCATCGAAGACACCGCGACACTCATCGACTGGTGCACCGATATTATGGGGCAGACCCCCACGATCTGGGCACCGACCACCAATTCCTCGTCGGCGGTTTCCCAAATCGAATTCGAGTTCCCCCCGTCCGCGGCCTCGTCACCCGCCGTCAAACGCATCGCGAGATTGCGACAACAGCCGGCCGACAAACCGTCGCTACGAATTGAACTGGAATGTGAACGGGGCCGCGCCGTATTGTCGGATCGGACCCACATCACCTGGCAAACCGCTGCGGATTCGGCCGACGAATCGTTGACGGACGAACGAACGGAACTCGAAATTCTGATCGATCAATTCTGCCGTCGTGCACTGGGCGGACTGAACCCGGTTGCCCGCTTCAGCGAGTTCGTCCAGGCGATGCAAATCGCCCGATCGGTCCGTCCTGATCGGCCTTGATCGAGACCGCGTTCATTCCTGTTCGGCTGGCGGAGCAAAACCGCGTCGCAGTGTATTCTCGGTCACGTTGATCGGGATCAGGAAGTGCTTCAAGTAGTCGGGACCACCCGCCTTGCTGCCAATCCCACTGAGCTTGAAGCCACCGAACGGTTGACGGGCCACCAGAGCACCGGTGATGGGACGATTGAGGTACAGGTTCCCGACGGCGAATTCTTGACGAACCCGTTTCAAGTTGGCAGGACTGCGGCTGTAGCAACCGCCGGTCAATGCGTAGTCCGTTCCATTCGCGATCGCGAGGGCTTCCGTGAGATCTTTGACTTTGAACACGACCAGCACCGGTCCAAAGATCTCTTGCTGGGCCAGCTTCGCGTCCGGCAGCATGTCGACAAAAATGTGCGGACCGACATAGAAGCCTTCGGCGACCAGATTCGGGTCGACTCCGCCCAGAACCAATCGTCCTTCCGTTTCACCCTGTTCGATGAACTTCAGAATACGCGTGGCCGCTTCTTCATCGATGACCGGCCCGATATCGGTCGAGGGATCTTCGGCAGGGCCCACCTTCAACGATTTGGCCGCTTCGATCAGGCGAGCCAGGAATTCGTCGTAGGCGTCTTCCAACACGATCACGCGTGAGCAGGCCGAACACTTTTGACCGGCATAACCGAACGCACTTTGCACCACGCCGACGACCGCTTCGTCCAGATCAGCGTCGCTGTCGACGATAATGGCGTTCTTACCACCCATCTCGGCGATGACGTGCTTGACGCCCAATTGCGACATGTGCGACGCCGAGGCTTGTTCGTTGATCGCCAGACCCACCTGTCGCGAACCGGTGAAGGCAATGACATCGACATTCGGACTGCCCACCAGTTCCGGCCCCACGTCTTCACCAACGCCGGGCAGAAAGCTGACAACGCCGTCGGGAATGCCCGAGGTCTGAATGATTTCCAGGAACTTGGTCGCCACAACCGACGCCTGCTCGGACGGCTTCAAAATCACCGTGTTTCCGGTGACCAGTGCCGCAGCAGTCATCCCGGTGAGAATGGCCAGCGGGAAATTCCACGGCGCGATGACCACGACCACTCCCCGCGGTCGATAGAAGTAACTGTTTTCTTCCCCCGGCAGATCAACATGCCGGGGCGATTCGAGACCGCGCATCTGCTGGGCATAGTAGACACAAAAGTCGATCGCTTCGCACACGTCGGCATCGGCTTCGGCCCAGGGCTTACCGCATTCCAAAACTTGCCAGGCGGCCAGTTCGTAACGACGATCCCGCATGTCTTTCGCCATGAGCTCCAGGTATTCGGCGCGGTATTGGACTTCCGTCTTCGACCAGGCGGAAAACGCGCGGCGGGCGGTATCAATGGCGAGAATGGCGTCGTCAGGCGTGGCGGATGCGATGCGACCAATGATCTGCTGCTTGTGCGATGGATTTCGCGAAACCATCATCGCCCGGGCATGAATGGCCTTGCCACCGATGACGATGGGGTACTCTCCGCCCAGGTCATCGCCGACGGCTTCCAACGCGGCTTCCATCGCGGCGCGGACCTCTTTGCGAGAGAAATCGGCGACCGCTTCGTTGATAAATTCTGGCAGCACGGGCTGTTTCTTCGGTGGGGCATTTTTGGCGAGTTTGGCGGGGCTCATCAGTAAATCCTCGATCTTCACTTGCTCGTCGTAACTGTGTCGCAGAAACGAATCGTTCGATGTATTTTCCAAAAGCCGACGGACCAGATAGGCCATCCCCGGCATCAATTGTCCAAACGGTGTATAGATGCGAACGCGATGGCCCATTTCACTGAAGGCCCGCGCCTGCTCTTCGGCCATCCCGTACAGCATCTGCAACTCGAAGGCCCCTTCGGGAACATTCAATTGCTTGGCACAGGCGATGGCATAAGACAGGCTGCGCAGGTTGTGACTGCCGAACGCGGGTCTTAAGACCGTATAGTTTTCCAGCAGCAGTTTCGTCAGACGTTCGTAGTTGTCATCCGATTGCCACTTCTCTTCAAACACGGGCGTCGGCCAATTGCGACTTTGCGAGATGACGGTTTCGTAGTCCCAGTAGGCACCTTTGACCAATCGAACCCAGACGGGAGTGCCTCGCTCACGAGACCATTCCAAAAGGCCCTGCAGGTCACTTTCCGCTTCCGGCAAATAGGCCTGAACGACGATTCCCACATCGGGCCAATCGCGGAATTCGTCCTCCATCAGCGTTTGTTTGAAGATTTCGATCGTCAAATCTTTGAAGGCGTATTGCTCCATGTCGACATGCACATAAGCACTCTGCTCGCGCGCTTTTCGGAAGAGCGGTCGCAGCCGTTCTTTGACCGCGGCCGCAGTGCCGACGGCATCCACGGGGCGAAAATGGCTGACCAGAGCCGAAAGCTTGACCGAAACATTGACCCGAGGAATCGCGTCTTCGTGATCGAAATCGGTCTGGGCATTTTCAGGCCACGCGTTCACGACCGGCGCAAGACCATCGATCAGCTCAAGGTACGACTTCTGGTACGCCTCGGCTTCCGACTCGCTGATGACCGCTTCGCCGAGTAAATCCAGCGTGAAGGCGAATCCCTGTTTGCGGAGTGACGTGACGCCGGTCAAGACTTCGCTGACGTTCGAACCGGCGATAAACCGACGCGCCATCCGCGCCGCATTCCCCCGCGCGTTGTACGCCAACGCTCGCGAAAGCACCGAATCGGGCGACAGGTGCTCGACGCCGAACCGCACCATCTCAATCGCCAGCGGCAGATGTTCTTTGACTTCCAGGAAGTATTCTTGCAGATGTCGCGTCACGTCGCGGTGCGTCTTCAAACGAGGAAGCACGTCGACAAAGCGGAACATTTGCACTTTCAGCGATTCGTCGGCCATCGCCGCGCCAAGAATGCGATCGTCCCACCACCGCCGCTCAAACATCGACGGACGTCGTCGTGAGAGATGCTGCCAGACGTCAGTTCCCAGACGCTGTGTTTCGGCCTCGACTTGTTCGTCATCCCACGAAGCGGCTGGCGCGGCAACCGTTTTCTTTTTGGTCGGCGATTTCGACACAGGTGGTGTCGGTGTTTCGTCTTCGGCAGGTTTTCGAGTGGACTTTTTAGCCAAGGTCGCATCCGTGCTGAGCATTAAGAGCAGGTCATCGGACCGGGGATTCTATGCGAGGCCCCGCGCGATTGGGTAGAGTGTGGTTCAAAACAATGAAGAGCGGTCAAATTTCGGCATTGCACTGTCAATTTTCGGCCTTTTGTGATGCCGACTCAACTGACCCTCCTCAAATGGCTCTGCAAAATCGTCCCTCGATTTCGCTCACCCCGTGAATTTATCGAAAGTTAATGGATGCCCCCGATTCCTCGTCCGTTTTCCCAACAATCGGTCTCCGACTGGATGAATCAATTCCAGCAAGCGAAAACCGCCGAGGATCGTCTCGTCGCCCTGCAAGCGATTGGTGCACTCTGTCCGCCGGCTGACGCCCTTCCCTGGACGCTTTTGGCACTGCGCGATCCCGATGAGACCATTAGAGCATTGGGTGCAAAACTCGCCGGAAACGTCGCCGCGGCCGATTCCAAACAAACAGAACCCCAACTGTTATCGTTACTTAACGACAGCGACCCCGACGTGCGGTTTGAGTCGGCCCGGGCGCTGATCCGCCAGAAATCGGCCCAGGCCCACCTGGCCGTACCCGTGCTGCTGACATTTCTGGACGAAGACGAGACCCACGCGTTGATGGTAGCGGCGGTGCTGAACTCTCTGGTGGACGCCGAAATCACCGCCCAAGCGGCGAACGACGATTTGGGGCCTCGAATTGTGAGATTGCTGGACCACGACCGAGCCGAGGTCCGCGAAGCGGTCTCGCAGGTCTTCGCGAAATGGCCGCACCTCGCGACCGCGTGCATCGATCGGTTGCTGCCGCTGCTGGACGACAGCGAACCGGTCGTCCGCGAGAAAATCGCTTATACGCTGGGCCACGCGGGCGTGGCGAACGACGACGTGACATCAGCACTTCGAACGGCGAGCCAGGACGAAGACACCGAAGTCGCCCGCGTCGCGGCCGAGGCACTACAAGCCCTGAGCAGTCGCTGAAGCGGCTCGTTTTGTGGCCGAAAATGGACTAAGGGTGCCAGCGGACGGCCGTTAATCGACCGGGCGTTCTCCGCCCCAGGTCGGCGCGAACCATTGCCTACGAGAACAATTTCACCAGCGGATCGCCGTCGTGAGCCACTTTGAAGGGACGGCCCGACTTCGAAAAGAACTCCTTTTGCAGCGGCAATCCCAAGGCGTAAGCGATCGTCGCGTTAAAATCGGGTACGGACACATCATCTTCCTCGGGATTGTGACCGTCTTTGTCCGACTTCCCGTAGAACCGGCCTCCTTTGATGCCTCCTCCCGCGAAGAAACCTGAATAAACGCCGGGGTGATGATCGCGACCACCATTGGCGTTGAGATGAGGGCTGCGACCGAATTCTGTCCCCAGGACAACCAGCGTTTTGTCGAGCAACCCACGCGACTTCAGATCGTTGATCAGCACCGATGCAGCGCGATCGAGATTGGCGGCGTGGTTCGGCAGCTTATCGCTTTGATAGATGTCGGTATGCATGTCCCAACCGCCCAGGCCGATTTCAATGTAGCGGACGTCATGTTCAACCAACCGTCGCGCTAACAGACAACCTTGACCGAATTGATCCCGGCCATATTTGTCGCGCACTTCGGGCTTTTCCTGATTCAGATCGAAGGCTTTTAATTCGTCGCTGTGAATCAATTGATTCGCCTGTCGATAGAACTCGTTGTAGGCTTCGACTTGCTTCTGCGGGAATTTCTTGCGGAAATCGGTGTCAAACTTGTTGATCAGTTCCAGCCGCTTTTCGAAGGTGGCTTCGGTCAGGTACTTGGGGGTCACCGTATTTTGCAATCCCGCGTTGGGATCGCCGATTGGCACCGGGGTGTACGCCGGCTCGAGAAAACCAGCACCGGGATGGCGGGCTTCACTGCCAATCAGCACATTATCGGGCAGCGTTTTGTTTTGTCGGCCGAGGACCTTTAGTGCCCAGGCCCCCATGCCGGGATGCCGAATCGAAGCGATCTCTTTGTAACTGGTTCGCAGCAGATATCGCCCTCCCTCGTGATCACCGGTCGCCGTATGCAGCGATCGAATGACGGCCAGTTCGCTGGCGATCTTGGCCAGTTCCGGCAATGTCTGGCCGAACTGCATGCCGGGGACGTTGGTGGCAATGCCTTTGGTTTCTCCCTGCGTTTCTCGACCGGGCTTTAAGTCAAAAGTGTCGAGATGCGTCATCGCTCCGTTCATGTACAGAAAGATCACATGCTTGGCGCGACCGCCCTTTACTTCCGGATGGTCGTTGCTCGCCGGTCCGGATTTCCCGTCGCCTGGCTTGGCCGTTTTTTGATCGGCGGCCAGCAGACTGCCGGGAAGAATCGTGACGCCCAGCAATGAGCGAGCGGCGTGTTCCAGGAACAAACGGCGAGAGGCAAAATTCTGTAATTCGACAAACATGACGAGATACCTTTGGAGGAATGATCGTTCTGGATCATGCCGACAGCGAATTCATCCGACCACGACCTGGCGTCAGAGACCTGACCGTCCGCACGAGCCTTTCCCGTTCACTCGCGCCGCTATTGAATAAACAGAAACTCACGCGTATTGACCAAGGCCCAAATGACGTTGCCATATCCGGCATCACCGTGCCCCCTGACTTCGGCCAGGGCCGCTTGTCGCTCTTCAAACGAAGCTTTCCGAGCAAGAATCGACAAAAACACGGCGTCGATCCTCGCTTCAGGAGATTTCTCCATCACGACGTTCTTGTACATCACCGATTCAGGTTCCAGCAGCATGTGAGTGATCGGCCCATTGAACATTTGCAGAACCTGCGGCACCGTGCCGTCGACCGATGACACTTCGATGGCATCGCGATCCGATTGACCGAACTGCCGCAGGAAGTGACCGGGTGGACGTGGAGAAGGCAGTTCCGACGCGCGGACCAGTAACAGTCCTTTATAAGTGTGGTCCTTATCGCGCGCTTCACGCGACTTTTTCAGTTCGGTCGATCGAAGTTCTTTATCACGCAGATAGACCTGCTGCGCCGTGGCCTTGGAGAGATCGATGTTGACAATCTTGGCTTCGACAAACGCCGGCTCCGCCTGGTATTCGTCGACATTGAAGGCCGCCATCGTAATGAAGCTGTCCCACACCTCTTCGGCCGTCATCCGACGTAATAACGGACCAGAAAAATGATATTCATCGCCGGGCGTGACCTCGGCGTGGGTCGCTTCGCGTTGATAGGCCTTCGTGTTGTAAATGATCCGCAGATATTCCTTCAGATCGAACTTCAGGCGGATCATTTCCGACGTGAGAAATGCCAACAGTTCAGGGTTTTCCGGCTGACTGTCGTCCTTGATGTCGTCGATCGGTTCGATCTGACCGACGCCGAAGGACTTCTTCCAGAGCCGATTCGCGATGGTCTTGGCGAATCGCGGATTTTCAGGGGACGTCAACCATTTGGCAAAGGCCACGCGCGGCGGCTCGTTCTTTTCGACCGGGGCAGGAGGACCGAAAATCGTCTTCGGTTCGATGGGTTGTTTGGGTTGCCCGTCGCTGTAACGATAATCGTGCGGCAGCAACAGTTTTGCCGGGCGATCATGTACTTCCATCAGATTGGCGATCAGCAGCCGATTGTATTTCCCGCCGCCATCATACTTGTGGTCGACGGTCTTCAATTCGTCTTTCAGTTTGTTGACGACATTGCCCCCGCCGAATTTCTTGTCCCCGCCATTGCGCCGACCGTTGGTGCCAAACGTGAATGCCGCCATCTCGTAAAACTCTTTTTGAGTCCAACGATCGAACGGATGATTGTGGCACTGGGCACAACCGATTTGCGTTCCCAAAAAGACGCGGATGGTATTATTCATCGCATCCAGCGGCATCCCAACGTCTCGGAGGATGTAACCAGACGCCGGATTGTCCCAGATCTTTCCCTCGGCCGTCAGCATCTCGTAAACGAACCGATCGTAAGGTTTGTTCGTTTCCAAACATTCCTTGACCCATTCACAGTACGGTTTTCCCGGTACGTTGTTCGACAGCTGTCCATCTTTGAGACGCAGGATATCGGACCAGTAGTTGTAGAAATTACTGGCATAGCCTTCCTGGCTAAGCAACGTATCGATCAGCTTCGAGCGTTTCAGTGGATCGGAATTCTGGAGGAAGGCCCGCGCCTGTTTCAGCGTCGGAATCGTGCCATCAATGTCCAGATAAATTCGACGCACAAACTGTTCGTCGGTGGTGGTCGCATTCGGTTTCGCCTGATACTTGTCGTAATGGGATTCGACCAGCGCATCGATCTTGGCTGCCGCCGCAATGGCCGCAGCTCGAGTCGAGCCGTCGATTTTAGCCACACGCTGCTGACGGTGAGGCACGGGGGCCGGTGATTCCGGTCGCTTACGAATTTTGGCTCGCTTGGCCTGTGCCTGGGCCGGATTGACGAAGGCGGTCGAACTCCACCCGATCACGGCGATCATCGCCAATAACCAAACCACGGATCTGCGTCGCGGCATGGACGAATCCTCAGTCGAAAAAACCAGACCAGCGATCAACCTTGTCGTTTCAATCCGATGTCATTTTATAGGCTGTCGAGTACGAGAACCGCTGACTTTCGAAGTTTCAAGAAACGACAAACTCGACTTCCATTCTCCTTTGAACACCCAAAACATCAGAAGGGTTCGCCGAATTCCACAGCCTCGGCAGCATTGCCGCATAAAGTTGGCGATAGCCGACATAAGCCGTCGTCAATCGCGGGTTGATTTCGACGATCAACAGATTGCCATCAGCCGTCAGCAACAAGTCCAATCCAATGTAGCCGACAAGCCCGGGAATCGACTGGCAAGCCTCGAGAACCAGCCGTTCGATCGATTGAGCCACCACCGGGGCGATGCTGGCGGGAATTATTCCGCCGAGGTAATGAAACCGGCCATCATCCGACAACCGCTGCTCGCCCACCGGCAGGCAGACGATTCGGCGACCATCGTGACTGATGTTCACGCCGATCGACAAGGCCCGTCCCGCCACAAACGGCTGAACCAGACATTTCTCGACCCCTTCCGCAGCGCGAATCGATTCCACCGCCCGTTGCCATTCCTCGGGACTGCGAACGAGAAAAATGAGGTGCGATCCGGCGCCGTCACGCGGTTTCAAAACCAACGGCCAGGATTCGTCCGAGGGTAGCCGGTCAAGATCGGCAAGCCGCGTGGGAATGGTCGGAAGATCCCGTGTTCGCAAATGATTGGCCAATTGCCATTTGTCACCGCACAATTCGATGGCGGCAGGCGTGCAATTCCAGGAAGCGACTCGGGCGGCCAGAACCTGTCGGCAGCGGTCGGCCAGAATTCCACCGGTTTCCGGTGCGATGATCAGTGCGGCGTCAACCTGCTGCAAAAGTTGCTGAAACACCATCGCTTCTTGCGCGGGCGATTCGACCGCGATCACTTCGCCGTGGCCTGAGTTGTCGAAAGAATTCAACAAAGCGGCCTCCAGCGTCGTCACGACGGAATGGTCAGGCAGTTGAGCGATATCCGCCATGACAGCCTGCAACATCGCCAGCCCTTCACATCGCATCGACAAGGGCATCGGCGACGACGTGGCCGATGCGCCCCCCACCAGAAACTCGGAAATCAAGATGCGCACGAGAGAAGACTGCTTTGAAAGTGAATACCGAAGTCGAAGTTCGCCCCGCTGCCGTCGACGGCGAAAACACGGCTGACCATAGGGGGATCGGCACGGCGCGGGAAGCCAAAGGAGTGCGGAATTCGCTTTCCGAAACGCAAGTTTTGCCGTTCGGGTCAACGGGCCTGCTGGCCAGACGTTGTGCCCTGACAAATTCGGCCAACGACGCAACGGCGGAAAACGAAATTCAGGGTGCATCGGCCAACAATAAAGCCGCCTTTATTCCGTCTTGACGGTCGATGGCAAAGTCCGAATCGAGCCGATATGCTCCGATTCCGCCTGTGCGCAGATCGTTTTGGGGTCGACCGGTGACCCGACGCCGCCACGCGATTCGCCTTCCGATATCGACATTCTTGAGGAACACACCATGGAGACGACCAACGGCTCGTTGAACCGCAAGCTACGCATGGGATTGATTGGCGGAGGCCAGGGAGCATTCATCGGCCGCGTGCATGCCACGGCGGCCGTGCTGGACAACCGCGCAGCGCTGGTGGCCGGAGCCTTGTCGTCCGATCCCGCGCGAGCCAAATCCTCGGCCCCCGCTTATGACATTGCGAATGATCGCGCCTATGGCTCGTTCGATGAACTTTGTCAGAAAGAAGCGGCTCTTCCCGCCGACAAGCGCATCGATTTCGTCACCGTGGCGACCCCGAATCACACGCACTTTGCCGCCGCCAAAGCGGCCCTGCTGGCCGGCTTCAATGTCATCTGCGACAAGCCGATGACATTCGATCTCGCGCAAGCGGAAGAACTGGCCAAACTGGTGGAAAAATCGGGCGCGGTATTCGCCGTCAGCCACAACTACACCGGCTATCCACTCGTTCGTCAGGCCCGCGAAATGGTGCTGGGCGGCGAATTGGGCGAGATTCAGGCGATTCGTTCCAACTACATTCAGGGTTGGCTGCGAACGAGATTGGAATCGTCGGACCAGAAGCAAGCGGCCTGGCGGACGGACCCTGCGAAATCGGGTATCGCCGGCTGTTTCGGTGACATTGGAACCCACGCGTATAATTTGGCCCGTTTCATCACCGGATTGCTGCCAGTCGATGTCTCGTGTCACCTGAAGACGTTTGAACAGGGACGCCGGCTGGACGATTACGGTCATGCCGTCGTCCGCTTCGAGAACGGTGGCCTGGGATCGGTGACCGCCAGCCAGATTTCACATGGTCGTGAAAACGACCTGTTTATCGAAGTCGACGGCACCAAGGGGGCGCTGTCCTGGCGACAGGAAAATCCCAATGAAATGATCTTCCGCCGTAACGGCCATCCGCACGCGATTTACACGCGGGATCCTAATGCCTCGTATATGAATGCCTCGGGCAAAGCCGCCTGCCGTTTGCCAAGCGGTCATCCGGAAGCCTTCTTCGAAGCCTTTGCCAACGTCTATCGCTTCGCCTACGACGATATGGCCAAGCGAGCGGCCGGTCAGTCGTTCGAGCGCTGCAACACGATTTACCCCAACGTCTACGATGGGGTGGAAGGGA
The DNA here is from genome assembly GCA_903871875.1 of uncultured Schlesneria sp. Lineage (GTDB taxonomy): Bacteria > Planctomycetota > Planctomycetia > Planctomycetales > Planctomycetaceae > Schlesneria. The sequence goes on along the minus strand of CAIQIR010000146.1, from coordinate 18,568 downwards.
TGTACTTTATCCAGCAATGCGTCGCCAGCAGCGATCACAATGGAGCCTGGCTGCCGCTGAAGCATCCCGTGGCTCGCCGGTAGGCGATTCGGGCCAGTTGACGAGCAGTTCCCCGCAGCGACCTCATGACCGTGCTGGGAACTGCTCAGTCACGTCGTGACCGTGGTCGGTTTGCCCATCGCATCGACGAACAGAGCAAAGAGCCGCAACAACGAAGCGGAAGAGGTCTCTCAGCGGTTGTTTGATGCCAACCACGTCGGTCCGTTTGCTGCCTGGCGACGACCCTGATCTCGCGGCTGACTTCCGTCGATTGGCGGCTGAGAAAACCACCGCCAACGCGTCGAGCCATCTGGTTTTCCCGTCTGAACTTCCCTGCCCTCGTCGCATCAAATCACTTTTCAAATCACTTTTCAAATCACTGCGTGACTCGCGTTGGCCGCGATCATGGCGGTCGATCCGCCCCCGATCGGCAATTGTCGCCGCACTGAACTTGCGCCAACTGGCTGATGCCGATTTTTCGACCCGACATTCCCAGGCCATCTCATTCTTCCCACGAGACGACGGCGATGAGAAATGTCTGGGGATTTCGTGCCGAATTCGATAAACGGCCGTCCCCGTCCCCGGCACCGAAAAAGCGACAAAACAAACGTGCGCAGCCAAGTCGGAATTGTCAAAATGGCACTAAATCGCTATGAGACGCGCACTTCGGATGGCCTTCAAAATCGCTTCTCAGACGTCTCGAACCCTATCAGTACTTTGTGACAGACAACAGGCAGAGTGCCGTTTGCTCGACCGCTGTTGCCTGCTCGCCTATTTTCCTCAAAAACCTGGCTAACTCGGCGACGCACGTCACCCCAATGAAACTGTCATCCTCAATGATTTCCGCCTGAACCGAGAAAGACTGTGACTGAAGCGACGCCACATCATGGTCTGTCGAGATCCACCCATTTCTGGACGTGGCTGATCATTGTCTGCTGGCTGTCGGGGTCGGGCTGTGCGAATGTGCCTTATCGGTATGGACGCTTCCATCCCCAGGACGAAAACCCGCCAACGGAAGTCGCCATCGAGTACGGGAAGCCTCAGAAAACACTGGACAACATCGCTTGGTTCACGGGCATCTGGTCGCGTCTGCTCTCGATGAATTCCGAAGTGAACGTCCATGGTCTTTCCGAAGACAACAAAGAAAAACTGCTCGTTTATCTGAATGAAAACGATCTGAACGACGTCCTGGTTCGTGTGAACCAATACGATCCCAAGGGCGAATGGCGGCGGCTGCGGGAGAACCGTCGCATCGGCCCCGGCTGGAGGTACACCGTGGGCGTGCTCAGCATGGCTCATTACACGTTGATCCCCGGACGCGTATTCGGCGGCGATGAATACAACCCCTACACCAACACGCTGTACATCAATTCGGACCTCTCTGCGGTGGCACTGCACGAAGCCGCCTATGCCAAAGATATCCATTCCCGACGGCTGCCTGGCAGCTACGCCGTGATGAACGAAGTCCCATTGCTTTCGCTGTGGCGACACACCAAGGGTGTCAATGACGTGCTGGGCTATGCCCAGATCAATGACGATTGGAGCATCGAAAGCGAGACCTATCGCGTCGTCTACCCTCAGATGGGCATTCACTCGACCGGCTTCGCAGGGCTGATTGTTCCCTTCTGGGACGGAATCCTGTTTTCTGTCGCCGGGGCCACGGCCGGACACGCCACCGGACGAGTGGCACTCGCCCAGCGAAGAAAAGAACGTAATGCACGGATGAATGATTCACCCATGGATCAGAGTTCGGAATCCGCGGAGCTGTTGGCGGAGGAATCCGATGACGATTCAGCGACGATTCAGGTCACCAATCACCAAACGGAATCGCCCGATGACGACGACCGAAAATAGAGATCTTCGCGAAAAAGAGTGACGACGATCAGACAGGGGTTGGTATCCAAAACAATACCTGTCCGGTTCGCCAGCAGTTGGTCGTCTTGGAGAAGGGAATCTCGAACGATGATGACTCTCATACGCCAACTGATTTGGGGAACTTGCCTGTTATCCGCAGTCGGTTGCGCGGGCGGCCTGGGCGGTGGGAACCGACCGGATGCGGTCACGAAAGTCGACGAAGAGTCATGTACCCGTCCGCAAATCGAACGAGGCCAACGCCGACCGATCATTGACGGAATCGGTTGGGTCGTCGGAATCCCGGCCAAGATCATTCTCTGGGATCGCCGCGTCGACAACCACAATATCTCGCCCGAAACGGAAGCAACGATCACCCAGTACGTGAATGAACGGGGCCTGGAAGAGACCAAAGTCCGACTGAACCAGTACGCTCCTGGGGACGAGTGGCGACGTCTGACGGCAAACCACAACGTCGGTGCCGGTTGGCGATACACCCTGGGCGTTTGGACGTGGCTGGACGAAGCGATCTTTCCCGGACGCATCTTTGGCACAGACCACTACAATCCGTATACCAACACAATCTCCATTTACTCCGACACCTCGGCCATTGCGATCAAAGAGGGGGGACGTGCCCGCGATCTGCGATCGCGGAAATACCCAGGCACTTACGCAGCGGTGAATTCACTGCCGCTGGTGTCGATGTGGCACGAAACCGTCGCGACGGGATATGCCTTCGAGTATCTGCACAGCGATCGACCCGACGTGGAACAAGAAGGGTATCGTCTGCTGTACCCGGCTTACGGAGCCCACCTGGGTGGTGATCTGGTCTGGTTCACTTCGATTCCGACAACCATCGGAGCGGCCGTCGGCGCAATCCCCGGTCATATTGTCGGTCGCATGGAAGGACGTCGCCACCTGCCTCCGGAAACCGCTCGAGCCCAATCGGATTCGATCGACAAGTGAGCCGAAACCGGTGCAGCATCCCCGTAGTCAAATCGGCTTGGCGATCAGACCACCAGCTCGAAATCAACTTGCCCGTGACGGCGAAATGCGCCCCGAAGCAAGACCAATCGAGCCTGAAACACCGAGAGTCACGGAGGACACTGAGAGAAGGCACTGAGCCGGGCCATTCAATCGGTCCTGCTTCCCGCCGTCTTTTCTGTATAAACTCTCAATCAGGGCGATCTTTTGTCCGCCGACTTGGCGATGTGTTCGGCATGCAGAGCGACCAAGAGACCGGCCAGCGCCAACCCTGTTGTGGCCACCAGCAGAATCAGACCCAGGTTTTCTTCTGCGATGGTGTCTGACAGACCGTACTGTCCGCGAGCACCGTTTTCACCGACGACCAGCAGGCAATGTGGTTTCGCAGAAGGCGGAGCATTTTTTTCCGTCCAGACGCGGTAGGTTCCCACCGTTGCGCCCGAACTGACTTCGTAGACACCCGTCTTCACCTTAGGAATCGCGAAATTTCCCAGCTGGTCGGTTTGGGACTGGCCGATTTCTGTTTTGCCCTGTTTGACCACAACGGTGGTCCCGACCACGGGATTTCCATTCGCGTTAATGGTTCGTCCGGTGATCGCGCCATCTGCGCCGAGCGTCAGATCGAGAATGGTATTGGGCGCCAGCGTCTTGATTTTCAGCTTGGGAGACGAGGGTTGTTCGCTGGCCAGAATTCGTGTCTGGGGCAACGCAATTCCGAGTGTGGCCAGCGCCACGACAGCACCTTTCAACAAGCCAATAGGCCGCATGATCTCTTGCTCCTCCCTGATCACAAGCTGTGACACCGAATTTGTCCGGCGAGCTCAAACGGACCAATTGAACTGGCCATCGTTCTGTTCCCTGGACGAATTCTCGAGGCGGGATTGTCTTCGTGAGGGGGATCACGTCGAGGGAATTTGAGAGTGAAATGCGGATTTCCTCTCGAATGACGGGAATTTCCTGGCCGGGCCGATTGCCGACCCGCAAAAAATGCCGGTCATTGGCAAATCGGGGGACGAAAGGGAAAAACAAACGGCGGCTGAAAGTGGCCGCCCAAGGGCGGTCGCCTCCAGCCGCCGTTCCTCGTGATCGAGCGAAAAGCGACCAGCCAAAACGCATGGTCCAACCGGCTATTTCACCGGCTGCGCGACAAGCTGTTCCAGAATCGTCGCATATTCCGTCATGCTGCGACCGTTCCCGCTCAGTTGAGCGGCCCCGTTGAGAAACGCCTGCTGCCAGGTCGTCTTCCCATTGGCCAACGCGGCATACGTGCTGATATCCAGCTGACAGGTCGCCAGACGATCGGCATGCACGCCGGTCTCGACACCAATCAGTTCGTCACCGCGAACGACCAGTTGCCACTGACCACCACCATGACCGACGATTTCCAGTCCCAGCAGACGTTCGTCCGCTTCGCCGAGCGACACATTCCCCGCTTGTTCGATCAAGGGTTGCAGATGGACTTCCGCATCGAATTCGGGATCGAGCGGCTTTTTGCTGGGTGTGGGGAAACCACTATCGATCGCGATCCGCGACAGCTTCACCAGCAAATCACGGTTGACGTGCGGACAAGGCAGGTTGGGAGCCGCCAATTCCGTATTCGTCATGTCGAATTCGGGGTCCATCTTCCAATACGAGTTGTAAACGCGAATGTGTTCGTAGAACAGCATTTCCGATTCGGAAGGATCATCGGGTCGCTGTCCACTGCCACAGAAACTGGCGCCGTAGAAGCCCGCAGACTGCTCCAAAACATCGCGAATCAGCCGCACGGTGACCGGGTGCTTTGGCGTCAGGTGATAGGTCTTTCCGTGCCACTTGGCGTGGGTGATGACATGTGCCATCACGGCCGAGACCCAGTCGACGGGAACCAGATGCTTGGTTTCGTTTCCAGTCAGCGTCAGGCGCGTCTTCTCTCCGCCGACCAATCCGGTCTCGTTCGTCGGCAAGGCGCGAACCAGTGTGTGAACCAGTTGCAACGCGGCGTAATAACCGTGATACGTCGTCGTCATCCCGGTCTGGGAATCGCCAATAATGATGGCCGGACGAAAAACAGTGGGCTCATCCAGAAAGTCGGCTTCGCGAACCAGCGTCTCCGCCTGCAGCTTACTACACTCGTAATCATTCGAGAATCGTTGGCCGACGTCGAGTTCCGATTCCAGCACGCGCCCTTGTCGCAGCCCCGCCACATAAGCGGTCGACACGTGATGGAACTTACGAATGCCCGTATTTCGGCAGAAATCCAGGACATTCTGGGTGCCACCGATATTCGATCGCCAGGGCTCGCCCTCTCGGCTGGTCGAATGAAAGGTCAAGCTGGCAGCGTTGTGAATCACCGCCGAGCAGTATTCTGCTGCCCAACGGATATTCACCGCGTCCAAACCAAGGTCTGGCTGCGCAATGTCACCTTCCAGAACGACCGGTCGAGGCAACGATTTGCCTAGCTCGATCTCCCAGGCGCACAAAGCCGCTTCGATCCGTTGGCGGGCCGTTTGCTTGCGATTTGGCCTGACCAAAACGGCAACAGGGATATTTTGGAGCAAAAGGTCGCGTAACAAGTAGTTGCCGAGCAGGCCTGTGGCCCCGGTCAACAAATGATAACTCATATGGGGATATTCCGCTGAGACTACAGAGGAGCACACGTCAGTTGTGCGCGTTCGGAACCCTCGTCCTTGATGACGTCAAAGTCTACCCTGCTGAATGCAACCTTTTCAATCGTCTTCCTGGACCCGAAACCGTGTGCAACATCAGGCAGCTAAAAAAGTTTCGCCATTTCGAACAATGATCAGACTGAGTCTGATCGCTTTTCCAGGATCAATTCGCTGCCGTATTTTCCGAAATTTGATGTTTCTCGATAATTGCCAGAAGTCGAAGCCGCTGGCCGCGAACACCATGCCTGAAACAAAAGGACAATCGCCGTCGATTCGACCGAAGCCAGCCCAGTTCATGAGAAGGAAGTGGCATCTTTCCTTATTTCGACTGGTCTTAAACCGCTTCCCGACGACAGATGGCCCTGCCTTGTCGCAGCCCCTGAATATCGTCCGGCGAGGTTTCTGGAATTAGAGCGTTTCGCCTTCCACCGCATCATTCCCATCCACGGGATCCATCGGTGCCTGCTGATTCGGTTGAGCGGGAAATACATTCTCCAATCGCAATTCCACCTGTTGATGGAGGGAGAATTCACCGATATCAAGGGCGTCTTCGAATTTTCTTACTTCTTCGTTAGAATCCTGTGAGGAGACGGTCGCACCGGCCCGGATGGTACTCAGCCACACTTCAGAGCGCGCTCCGAAAAATCGCGCGAGGATCCGTTCCGCGTCCCGGCGTTGCTCGGAATCAAGATGTCGCCACAGACGACGTGCATTTTCAATCAGCGGCTGGCTGGAAGGATTCAGGACCAATCCGTTAATCGTGCGCTTCCAGGCGGCCGCCAAATTCTCGTGCGATTCCAGGGCCAGCGACCACTGCAACCAGGCCCCGATTAGCGAAGGATCACAGCGAGTGGCCCAGTCCAGACTTTGTTCGTAGGCTTCCAGGTCTTCGTACGCCAGAGAGGTGCGTATCGAGAGTGCCTGATACCAATGGTACCGACCGATCCAGACGGGGCGCGTGACCGAGAACAGGACCGGCAGCAGGGCCAGATGAGCCAGAACAACGGCCCCACGCCGCATCATCACTCGCTTCCCAGGGCCATTGAAGGTCCAGGCGATCAACGCCCCATAGCTAAACCCAGTTGCATGAGCGGCATTCATCAATGAGCCGTATCCTGACAGGGTCGCGAGCCAGCACACGACGATCGCCAACATGCCCAACTGAGCGATTTCCCGTGGCACTTCCGCGGCCACTTTGCTGTCGAAACGTCGCAGCACGACTAATGCACCCAACATGGCACAGGCCAGCCCGGAAAGACCGATTGACGCCTGGCCGAGACTGAGTTCCGCCAGCACGGGAAGGCAGATCGCCGGCGGCAGGAACAGGGCCATTCCCAAGCGGCCCCATCGCGATTCAAGCCGACGCCCCAGATACCAGACCGCACCGCCGACCAGAACCAGATGAAGCAGATCCCCATGATGAAAGACGGTCGTCGGGATTCGCCACCATTGACCGTCCCAGACGTCGAAGGGACCGGTCAGTTCCAACTCTTTGACACGCTGGATTCCATCATGGATTTCGATCAAATCCAGCGACTGGATGGCGCCCCATTCGCGTTGCACGTCCTCAAACCGCTCATGATTCAAAATCGCCTGGAGCGAACAGCTGACGAACACCGCCGCACAAATCATGAGCGACTCGGCAGTCACCGGTGCTAGACGCAGCCAACGCAAAGCAATTCTCCCCATGGTCGTTGAATGACGCTTCGTTCGCCTGACACGATTATAGCCGCATCAGGCCTGCCCATCAGCCGGGGTTTCCGAACCGGCCACAGGCCCTGATTTACCAGAATCGGCGGTTTGAGTCTGCGGAGTCTGCAAAGTGCCTCCCGATTCGATCTCGGGATGAACCTTCGTCGAAAGCCTGTTCCCTGAATGATCGCCCGTTCGCCTGACGGCCGCTGGCGGCTTGATCTAGACACATCTTGCCTCCCGAGCGACAACGTGCCCTGCTGGCTGGTCACCGCGGTGGAATCAGCAGGTTCACCGCCGCCAGGCCCGCGTTCGAACAGGGGGAGACGACGTCGTGTCGACCATTGAGTTACTCCGGCGCATTCCATGGTCCGTCGTGGTCTGCGCGGTCGCATTGCTGGCCATCGGATTGACCGGAATCGCACGCGCGGATGAATTGAATGACGGTCCCGATCTGTTTGCCAAACAAATCACCTGGGCCTTGATTTCGCTGCCAGCCCTGGCGTTGGCGCTGGCGATCCCCTACCGAACCTGGCAGCCGATCAGCCACTTGCTGTTCATCGGATCGTTGCCCTTGTTGATCGTCGTGTTCTTCATGGAAAAACGCGGGGGAGCCCGCTGCTGGATTCAATTTGGCTACTTCGATCTGCAGCCGTCGGAGATCGTCAAACTGACGTTCATCCTGGTCCTGGCTCAATACTTGATGTACCGCGACAACTTTCGACGGCTAACCGGCCTGGTGGCTCCCTTTGTCATTACGCTCATTCCGCTGGCCTTGATCCTGCTCGAGCCGGATCTGGGTTCAGCCTTGCTGTTTGTTCCAGTCTTGTTCGCCATGTTGTTCGCCGCGGGAATTCGGCTACGACATCTGGCTTACATTGGCGTTCTCGGACTACTGGTTTCACCTTTGTTCTGGCTCAAAATGAGTCCCGAACAACAGTCGCGTATCCGGGTCTTGTTTACGCAGGTCGACGGCGGGCGAAATCCCGGTGAAGATCATTGGCACCAGCATCAGTCGAAAGCCGTGCTGGCTCTCGGCGGGCCTTGGGGCAGTGAATTTTCGGGCATGCGAATCGACGATGCAGAAGCCTATCGGCTGTATGCGGCGCAATCCGATTTCGTGTTCTGCCTGATCGGCGAACGCTGGGGATTGGTGGGTACCAGTCTGACACTCTTGCTGTATGTGGTTTTTCTCACACTGGGACTACGACTGGCCGCTCGCACTCGCGAACCGTTCGGCCGATTGATCGCCGTCGGTATCGTGACGCTTTGGGGCACCCAAACGATCATCAATACCGGGATGACCGTGGGCCTGCTGCCCGTCGTTGGCATCACATTGCCGTTGATGAGTTCCGGTGGATCGAGCTTGCTGATGACCGCGATCGGCCTGGGACTGCTGCTGAATATCGGCGCCCGCCCCGGTTACGAAGTCGCGGGTGAGCCCTTTCAATTCGGATGATCGACCGCACGGTCGATCCCTGGCCCCAAGATCCCAATTCGCCGCGGACAACTCCGGCCGGCCCGCCTCACGTTCGCGACGTCGCGACAATCGACGGACGAATCGATAAACTTCTGCTGATCGATTGATGTCCGACACCGAGGGAGAGTTGGCCGTGCGTTATCTGTTCTGTCTGACAATGGGCCTGGTTCTGTGTGGTGATTTGCTGGCCGGAGACTCGCCTCAATTTCGTGGTCCAGATGGCGAAGGGCATTCCACTGAAAAGCATCTGCCGCTGACCTGGAACGAGTCGGAAAATATCCGCTGGAAAACCGCAATCGAGGGACTGGGCTGGTCAACACCGACTATCGGGGGATCACAGGTTTGGATCACCACCGCAATTGACGAAGGCAAATCCTTGCGGGTGATCTGTCTGGAAGAAGAGACCGGCAAAGTCCTTCATGACGTCGAAGTCTTCCATCACGACGATCCGGGGCCGATCCACGGAAAAAACAGCTACGCCTCGCCGTCCGTCCTGATCGATGGCAATTACGTCTACGCCCATTTCGGCAAGCTGGGAACCGTCTGTCTCGATCGTCAGGCGAATATCGTCTGGAAAAAAGAACTCAGCTACAACCATCGACACGGCCCCGGCGGCAGCCCGATTCTCTTCGGAAATCTGTTGATCCTCGCCTGCGACGGCACCGACGTCCAATACGTGACCGCCCTGAATAAACGGACGGGGGAAGAGGTCTGGAAGACGACTCGCGATGGAAAAATGGCCTACTCGACGCCCCTCTTGATCAAAGTCGACGGCCAGACCCAAGTCGTCAGCACCGGCGGCGAATGGGCGATCGGCTACGAACCAGCCACCGGCAACGAACTGTGGCGATTCCGCTATCCCGCGGGGTACTCGAACGTGCCACGCCCCGTTTATGGACACGGAATTGTGTTCCTGTGCTCGGGCTATGATAAACCCTGGCTGTACGCGGTTCGGCCGAACGGCACGGGCGACATCACCGAAACGCACATGGTCTGGAAGCTCGAACGCGGTGCCCCATTGAATCCCTCACCCCTGCTGATCGGCGACGAACTGTATCTGGTGGCCGACAATGGGATCGCGTCATGCCTGGATGCGAAGACCGGTGAACCGCATTGGCAGAAACGACTGGGCGGCAATTTCTCGGCATCATTGCTGCTGGCCGATGATCGCATCTATATGCTCGATGAAAATGGCAAGACATTCGTCATCGTCCCCACCAAAGACGAATACCGCGAACTGGCAGTCAACGAATTGCCCGGCCGCACGCTCGCGACGATCGCCGCCGCCGATGAATCATTGTTTCTCAGAACCGATACCACGCTGTATCGGATTCAAAGCCCTCGCTAGGCACCGCCGAGCAGTCAACCGGCGGTCGAAAACTGATGCCAGTTTGCGGCCGGGGGCGTTCGCTCAACATCAGCCATCGGGAGCAGTCACTGATTTACCGAAGCCAATTTGCCAGGCACACGCTGGAGTTCAAGACGAAGCAACTCACCAGCAAGACCAACGCCACCCGCCGAATGAAACTCAGTTCGATCGCACGGCAATAAGCGGCCAGACGATAAACCATCCAGCCCAACATCGAGGTCTGTACCGCTGCGAGCGACAGCGATAGGCCGCGCACGGCAGACGGATTCCAGGTAATCCAAACCGACAGGGCCACGACAATCGCCACGCCGATCGCGAGCACGGCCCGTGTTCCCGGTGATCGGGCTTCCCCACTGTGCGATTCATCGGTGGTCCTCCGATCGATCCGAGAACAAGAGACAAGTCGCCGGCACATCCAGACGCCGCTCAATAGCATTCCCGTGCCGACGGTGCCCGCCAACATCACCGCAGGCCACACCGGTCTGGCGGGAGGAAAAACCATCGTTTGCAAAGTGAGCCCCACACCGGCCAGACCGATTCCAATCAGTTGAACGGCATCCATCCAGGACAATGTCGGATCATTGGTCGACAAGCCAACGAGCCTGTCCTCGACCTCAACAGCGAGGGACCGATCAGGCACCGAAGTCGCGGCGGCTTTCGCGGTACGGCTGCCACCGATCATCAGGCCGCCATGAAGATGGACTCGAGACAGCAGTCGGAGGGCATGAAACCCAAACGCGATCGCCACCACCGTTCCGAGAACGACGATGCCTACAGGGACCGGATCAGCCCCCAAGGCAAACGCATACGATAAGCCACCGTAAAAGACGGCCCAGACCAGGGAAAACAGCACTTCAACTCGCCACCCCGCGGGAGGCGATTGCCAATCCCAACGTTTCAGGCAGTAGGTCGGTCGGTGATAGAGATCGGGCCGCCCCAGGCTCGAATACAAATCTTTGACCCACAGCGGCCGAGATCTCGCCACCACCATCGTCAGGCCGACAGCAACGATCAGCGAAATCCAACCACCCCAGAACAGAAAACTCAGCAACGGTACAGCCGCCATGGCGGCAGCCTTTCCCGAACTGACTAGTGTCGCACTTCCCGCCGCTTTGCCATTCGCCGTGGCCGCTCTCATGGAAGACGATCCGGTGCCCGCCAGGACCGGCCGATCCGGTGCGAGAATCGCGAAGATCGGGGCCGTCGTCACATAGCCCGCCTGGATCAGTTTTTCTCGCAGTTGCCGCAAGGCATCTCGCATGCGGCGACTGATCGTTGACTGATTGACACCCAATTCCACGGCCACTTCGCGTTGCGATTGTCCGTCAAAATAATGACGCATCATCGGCAGACGCAGGTCGTCCGGCAACTCGACGACCGCAGTCTCAATGACTCGCAGAAGTTCTTGCGTCGCCACATCGTCGATCGGGGCGACATCCCCGACTCCCATCCCCACTTCCCGTTCCCGCACTGTCCGACGCCGGCGGCTGCGCAGTCGATTCAAGGAACGCGACGTTGCCGCACGGTGCAACCAGCCCGCGACCGAAGAATGAATCTCGGCAGCATGTCGCGCCAGCTCGAGAAAGCATTCCTGAGCGACCTCTTCGGCATCGTGGGAGTTTCCCAACACGCGAAGACTGGCCGACTTGACCAGCCCTGCATAGCGTTGGGCCAATTCTTCGAACGCACCGGAATCCCGTGTCGTTGCAAACCGAACCAACAGAGCTTGATCGTCCATCGTGCGCACCTCGATCCCCGCGAGCCATCTGTCACTAAACTAAAGACACCGCCCGATTGAATGCAATGCACGAGCAGTTCGGCCCGACGCCCGTTCCTCACAAGACAGGTGCCGGTGATCCGAATGCAGGCAGACCGCGTCTCTTTCCCGGAGCGCGGAATTCGGTCAGAATCGGGCTTCCCGTTCAATCCATTGATTCAGCATGGCCCCATTAATGACTCACTTTCCGCAAATCGTGTTGAGCAGCCGCAATCAGAAAAAGATTGGCGAGATCGCGGAACTGTTCGCGCCCTACGGCGTCGAGCTGATCGGGGTCAGTCAATTCCCCGATGTGCCGGAGGTGGAAGAAGACGGTGATTCGTTCGCCGCCAATGCTGCCAAAAAAGCGACCGAAGTCGCCAAAAAACTGAATCAATGGGTGATTGCCGAAGACAGCGGACTGTGCGTCGACGCACTGGGCGGTGCCCCCGGGATCTATTCGGCTCGGTATGCCGGGGCGCAGGGTGCCGACGGGGCGAACAACGAAAAACTGTTACAGGATCTGGCCGCAATCCCCCCGGAAAAGCGGACAGCCCACTATGTTTGTTATGCCGTGCTGTCCGATCCCACCGGTCAGGTGCGTCTGTCATCGGAAGGGCGTTGTGGCGGATTGATTCTTTCAGAATTTCGTGGCGAACAGGGCTTCGGTTATGATCCACTGTTCCTGGTCCCCGAATACCATCACACGTTCGGCCAGCTCAGTCCGGCCGTCAAACGCCATATCAGCCATCGTGCCAAAGCGTTCGAACGATTGATCCCGCAAATTATTCGTCTGTTCGAAAAATCGTAATTCCCTCATACCGAGATTCATAAATCGATATTCCTCTGAATTTCCCCGGACGTTAAAACCCTGTTCAACGTCGACGGTTCTGGTCCGTCGTATCGTCATCCCCGCGACGTCGACAGATCGGTCGACTGCGGATTTTCCCGTTCCGTTATGAGCGAGCCCGCCACGTGACAACTGCTCTTCCCAATCCTTCTCGTCAGCGGCTGATCATGGTCCTCAAGTGGCTGCTCGCCGTGGGAATCCTGGCGGGTCTGTATCACATGAGCGGCGACAATCTGGCCAAGCTGAAAGAGCGTCAGATTCTGTGGAGCATGTTTGCCGTTGCGCTCGCCATTCGTCTGGTTTCCTTGATGGCCACTTTCACCCGCTGGCGAATGCTGGTGCGAGGGATCGGCTTGCCACTTTCCTTCCGCGAAACTTTTCGCCTGGGGATGCTGGGCGAGGCCTGCAATCTGATGGGCCCTGGCGCGGTCGGCGGCGATCTGGTCAAAGCGGCACTGCTGGCGAAAGATCACACCAACCGGATGGCCTCGGTTCTGGCCACCGTGTTTCTTGATCGCGTGTTGGGGATGTGGGCCCTGTTTGTTTTGGGTGCGTTCGCTTCACTCAGCCCGGCCGGGACGAAACCGGGTCCCGAGCTGCAGTGGGCCGTCTGGACGTTGTGGGGCGGAGCAGCCGTCGGACTGATCGGAATCGGACTGATGTTCGTGCCCGCCTTCACTCACTCGCGATTGATGCACTGGCTGACCACCTGGAAGTTTGTCGGTCGGATCGTAAAGGAATTGATGGACTCGATCCAGCTCTATCAGGGCAAGCCGCAAGTGGTCCTCGGAGCGGCCGGACTGGGCCTGGTCGGCCATTTTGGATTTCTGGCGTCGTTTTACTTCTGTGCGCTGTCCTTGCATCAGGGTCAGGTGATTCCCGGATTCATTGATCACGTGGTGGGATTGCCACTGCCGGAAGCCCTCAGTGCAGCCGTGCCCACCCCGGGCGGAGTGGGTGCGTTGGAAGGAGCCGTCGCCTGGTTCTACCAGCAGCATCAACAGTCGACCGTTCCCGACAGCACCAAAGAGCAACTGGCAACGGCCCTCGGTAACGGCGTTTTGACCGCTTTGGGGTACCGGCTGACGATGCTCGTCCTGGGTGCCGTCGGTATCGTTTATTACCTCTCGTCACGCGGCGAAATTCGTCGGGCCGTCAAGGAGGTTGACGGTGAATCCGGCGAGGACACCGCACTCAGCCAGGCGACGGCACCGCCGCTCGAATGTGCCGCCCGCTGAAATTGACCGCTGCTGACGCCATAATGCCGCTTACTCGGCGGCCAGATGAGCTCCTTTCTCGGCCACCGAACGTTTCATCAGCACCACGAGCACCACGAGTACCACGGCGAGAATCGCCAGCACGCGGAACACGTCGAAATAGGCCAGCGAAGCGACCTGTTGATCACGCAAGTTCGACAACGATTGCAGCGTCATTTGCTGCGACGCCGCCGCATCACCGGTCTGTTGCAAATAAAAGTTTTGCGTCTGTTCGTTGAACGCGTTCACGGCCGGGTTCAAGGGATCCAGATTCTCGTTCAGCCGCAATGTATGGAACTGGACTCGTCGCACCTGAAGTGTCTGAGCCAACGACGTTCCCACGCTACCGCCCTCGTTGCGAATCAGCGCGAACAGACCCACTGCCGCCCCGCGCAGCGCCTGCGGTGTGTACATGTAGGCGGCAACGTTCAACGGAGCGAAAATCAGCGACAATCCCACGATCGTGACCGCGCGAGGCCAGATCACCTGAAAGGGACTGATCTCCAGATTCATCAGCGACATCCAATAGCTGCCGACCGCCATCACCGCCAGACCCACAAAAATCAGACGCCGCGCGTCCATACCTCGACTGAGCAGGTATCCGACCACCGGTAACGTCGCAATCGAGAAGAATCCCGACGGCGACATGACCAGTCCCGAACTGGTGGCGTCGTAACCGAACAGTGATTGCAACAGGCCCGGCAGCGACGTCGTCGATCCGTACAGCACGCCATAGGCACAAAAGATGATGATGCTGGATGAGGCGAAGTTTCGCTCGCCCAGCGGCCGAAGATTGATCACCGGGTTCGCGATCTTCAGTTCACGATAGATCAGTCCGCCCAATGACGTCACGAACAGGAACACCAGCGTTTGCACGCGCCATTCGGGATCTCCAAACCAATCCCATTCCTGCCCTTTGCTCAGTGCGATTTCCCAGCAGATCATGGCGACGGCCAAAAGTGTCAGCCCCAGCAGATCGAATTGGGTCGGATGCTTTTTCAGTTCCGCCCGTTCGCGTTTCAGATAGTCAGGATCTTCCAGCAACCAGTAACAGACCAGCAGCGCAAAGGAGCCCACGGGAATATTGATATAGAAGATCCAGCGCCACGAGTAATTGTCCGTGATCCAGCCGCCCAAAGGTGGCCCCAAAATCGGCGCGATCAAGGCTGCGATGCCGAACAGCGTCATCGCCGACCCCTGCTTTTCGGGCGGAAAACTGTCCAACAACACCCCCTGCGTACAAGGCTGCAACCCGCCGCCGGCCAGCCCCTGCAGGACTCGAAACAGAATGATCTCTTCCAGACTGGTCGCCATGCCGCACAGTCCCGAGGCAATCGTAAACAGCGCGATCGATCCCAGAAAATAGTTACGGCGTCCCAGATGAGCCGACAACCAACCAGAAACTGGTAGTACGATGGCGTTCGCGGCCAGATAACTGGTAATGACCCACTCGGCATCCACGACCGCTGCCGACAAGCCGCCGGCGATATAGCGCAGCGCGACGTTGGCAATCGTGGTATCCAGCACTTCCATGAACGTCGGTACGACGACGGCCAGAGCCACCAGCCAGGGATTCACCGCCCGGCGGGCCGCCACGGGGGACACGGCCGCGGAAGTGGCAACGCTCACGGCGCGGTCTCCTTGGCCGCCTCTTTCGTGGGCGTGCCATGCGTCGCCCCTCCGCCGTTGGCGACGTCGCGAGTACTTGCGGGGAGCGGCGTGGTGAAGAGATTTGGCTGCAACACCTTGCCAGCATCAGGCCCCGTCGCAGGCTCACGAATGAAGACGCGCGGAACAACCGACAACCCCACGAACAGCGGATCGCTGTCCGGCGTGTAATGGGTCGGTTCAATGCGAACGGGCAGTCGCTGGACGACCTTGATGAAATTCCCCGTGGCGTTTTGTGCGGGGAGCAAAGCCAGCGTCGATCCTGTCCCCATCGTGAAACCGGTGATGCGTCCTTCGAACTTGCGATGACGGCCGTACATGTCCACCTCCAACTCGACTCGTTGACCAATCCGCAAATTGGCCAATTGCGTTTCCTTGAAGTTGGCATCGATCCAGACTTCGGTCAGCGAACGAATGGCCATCAGGCCCTGCCCGGCCTGGACGTTGTTACCGGGGTTCACATTTCGACGAGTGACCACTCCGTCGATTTCGGCGAAGACATCGCAGTAACGCAGATTCAATTTCGCCTGATCCAGATCTCGATTGGCTTGAGCCAGCTTGGCTTCCGCCTGCTTGATCAGCGGCGCACCTTTGATCAATTCCGAGTAAATGCGATCAATGTTGCCATCGGGGTCTCGCTTGTAAAAATCTTCCACAAGCTGCTTGGGAGTCGCGTCGTAAGATGAGGGCAAGACACTCAACGGCGCGACGCTTTGCATCAAATCGCCGACCGCTTGCCGAACCGACGAAAACGTTTGATCGAGATCAGGCGGAACCTGCGTGAGATCGCTTCCTTCCGCGGGAGTCGGCAGCAGTCCCAAGGCCACGCGCACTTGATAAATCTGTTCCAGAGACTGTTTCACATCCGCCTCCGCGACGCGAAAGCTTTCCTCGAATCGATCGAAATCCTGACGCGAGATGACTCCTTTGCCGACCAGAGGTTTGTTGCGATCGAGATCCGCCTGAGCTCGCGCCAATGTCGCTTTCTTGCTTTCCCAGGTGGCCACGTTCGCTCGTAGCAGAGCGATTTTGTTGTTCACATCTTCAATGGCCCGCTGCAGCTTAAAACGATTGCTGCGTGCTTGAGCGGCGATGGCCCGCACCTGATCGCGGGCCGCCAGTAAATCGGCACTGGCCGAATCGACCGCCGCTTGTCTGATATTCAGCATGACTTCGTAAGGCTCGCGATCCAGTTGGACAACGAGGTCTCCCTTGCGAACTCGATTGTTGTCATCCACCAGAACTTTGGTGACCTGGCCCGAAACACGCGGCGCCACAAATGTGACGTGACTGTTTACGTAGGCATCGTCGGTCGACACGGTATTCAATGCGAGTCGAATCGTGGGAACGGCGAAATACGCGATGATCGCCAGCACGACGACCACGATCCCGGCACGCAGCATTCCGTTGGACTTGCCGGTCGCAGGGTGACCGGCCGCCGGTGTCGCGGAAGATCCGGGACCTGTCGCATTTGTTCCCTGACCGGCCGGATGCGTTTCGGTCGGAAGCGGGCTGGAGCCAACGGCAACCGCACTTGTGGCTCCGTCCTGAGGTGGATTCTTGACGGGGAACGTCTGGTCACTGGCCATAAGATTACTCACGACACTGGTCATAAAACGACATCGAGATTACGACAACATTGAATTTAAGGCCTGCCGCGGCAGAAATCCACAAGCAAAATGCTGCCCGTAGTCATGTGAGATCGCGATCACCGCCAACCGATGCCCCGATCGATCTCTGCCCACTTCAAAGTGAAGATCTGACCAGTGACCGGGTTTGACGAGCGAGTCTTTCGAAACTTGAGCCAGCAATGACGGCCCCACATCACGTCTCTTACACCTCAAACGACTGGCGATACTGCGGCAGCGTGGGCGGTTCGTCGCAGACATGATCGAGCAACTGGGCGAGTGCCTGCGACGACGCCTGCTCGCCATGCACGACGAACGCTCGTCCGACCCCGCGCACCGCGGCCAGTCCCTCAAACCACCATTTGAAATCTTCGGCGTCGGCGTGGGCCGACAATCCTTCGAGCAATTCGACTTCCGCCCGTAAATCGAGTTGCCGATCCAGAATCCGCACCGTGGGAAGGCGGTCATGGATCCGGCGGCCGAGTGTGTTTTCGGCCTGATATCCGATCAACACGACGATGTTGTTCGGATCGCCAATCGCATGCACCAGATGATGCACGACCCGCCCTGCTTCACACATCCCGCTGGCCGCGATCACGACGAATGCCCCCTTGCGGTGGTTCAACTCCATGCTTTCCGACTGCGTGGCGATGTAACGCAGCCCAGGAAAACTAAACAGATCGTGGCCATGTTGCAGACCACGATGATCATCCACATCCATCGCTTCCGGATGATTCCGGTAGACCGACGTAATCTCTTTGGACAGCGGGCTGTCGACGAACACCGGGATCGAGGGCAGTTCGCCCGCTTGATAAAGTTGATTCAAAAAATAGACGAACGTTTGCGTCCGCCCCAGACTGAAGGCGGGAATGATGACCCGCGCTCCCCGCGCGGCGGCCCGGTTCAGAATGAACTTCAGCTGAGCCTTGATGTCATCGGCCCGAGGATGAATCCGGTTTCCATAAGTCGATTCGGTGATCAGCACATCGCAACCTTCGACCCGTTGCGGATCTCGCAGCAGCGGAGTGTCACGACGACCAAGGTCGCCCGTGAAAACCACTCGTCTCCAATCGCCCTTCTCGCGAATTTCCATCTCGCTAATGGCCGATCCCAGAATATGACCGGCGTCTTGGAACCGGAGTCGGAAATCTTTGGACAGATCGTGCCATTCGCCATACGAAATCGCTTCAAACCGTTTCATCACCGCGGTGACATGGTCGTCGTCGTACAGAGGTTGAATCCGCGGCGCGCCCGGTGGATGCTTGTGGTTCAGGTAGCGCGCATCTTCTTCCTGGATATGCGCACTGTCGTGCAGCATCACGTCGGCCACATCGGCGGTCGCCGGCGTGC
>CAIQIR010000145.1 GCA_903871875.1 uncultured Schlesneria sp. | reverse complement strand
TTCGACGACAATTCGCGGCTGTACTCTCCGGCCATTGCCCGTTTCACGCTCTTGATGATCGTTGACGTCGGGCCGCCGTCATTTTCGAATTGCTCCGCACAGTAATGGACTTCAATACCCGCTCGTTTACACAGGTATTCGTAGTAGGCACTTTCGTCTGCATCTTGGAAACGTCCCCAACGACTCACGTCATAGACGAGAATCGCCGAGAACCCAGGCTTACCGGCCTGGACATCAGCAATCATCTGTCGCAATGACTCCCTGCCGACAATACTAAGACCGCTTTTTCCCTCGTCCGCGTAAGTCCGGACGATTTCATAGCCGCGTGCCACGGCATAGTCTTGGATGACGTCTCCCTGATTGGATGTTGAGTATTGTTGATGTTCCGTTGACATGCGGACGTACTGTGCTGCCGGGATGCGGTGTGAATCGGGTGGGGATGACAAGGTATGGCTTTCTGTTAAGACGATTGTGCGGCCTCGGTGCCATTCCAAGTTCATCCGTGCGAAACATGAAAACATTCTGCCAAAAGTCTGTGGGAACGCGCGGCGGAAAGCTGTGGGATTCCTGTGGGATGGTTTACCTCGCGCGGTTCAGTATGAGTCCATAGTGACCGTAAACACGCCCATCAATCGCATCTGAAAGCCCAGCCATTCCTGCTGCACGGAGTTTTGCACGTAGCTCTTTGACGACGCTTCGAACCGATGAGGGTTCGCGTACGGCGTTCCACACTTCGCTAAGCAGTTGGTTGTAGTTGACGTATTGATTGGCCCGGTGAACGAGACGTTCCATGAACTTCAGCATCAGCGTATTGCCGAGGAAGCACTGTTTACCTCGGTACACCACACACATCACATTGCGGTCAATCAGTGGGTGGTCGGGGTCAATGCTTTTTTCGTTCTGCGGGCGAGCACTTTGCATCGGATGGCCAAGTGCATCGAGTTCGGCTTGAAGAATCGCAGCGTATTCTTCATGTGCGGAAATCGTTACAGCCTGGATTGCAGCCAGTCGCTTCAGATTGGCGCGAATCTGTTGTTCGCGGGTGTCAGTCATTGGAGTGCCTCATGAGTTGATGGACGGAAAAGTGGAACCGTTCATCAACTCTGCGACATGATCTTGGCGGCCGTGAAGAATGCCATCCCGCAACTAGAATTTGCGGGTTGGCGATTTCCTCTTTCTCCTGTCCTCCCCATTCCTGTATTGGATTGCACGCTCGGCAAATCCCCGTCCAATATTTCCTTACCAAAATCGATTGACCGAGGCACCAACATGGTACATAATACCGCCACATTCGTGTTTCAGGAGGTGTTTTGAAATGTCCACACAGGCTACTACGCGAGACGCCTCGGATGTGCGCAAGGCGAAAGCCGCGTTTCGCCGTCACGGTGGGATGCTGCGGATGGCTGATGCGCTGCGGGCTGGAGTGCTTCGGCGGACACTGTATTCAATGCGTGACGCAGGGCAGGTCGAAGTCCTCGCTCGGGGCCTCTATCGACTGGCTGACGCTCCTCCACTCAGTAATCCTGACCTCGTCACTGTTGCAGCGAAGGTTCCGCACGGGGTCATCTGCCTCATCTCTGCGCTCGCCTTCCATGAGATGACCACCCAGATCCCGCACGAGGTTTGGATCGCCATCCCCCGCAATAGCGAACCACCAAGACTCAACAACCCTCCGATTCGATCCGTTCGGCTGAACCAAGCTTCGTACGAGGCTGGGATCGAAACGCATCAACTCGACGGTGTGCCGGTAAAGGTCTATAGCCGAGAGAAGGCGCTCGTCGACTGCTTCAAGCACCGTAGCGATGTCGGTCTCGACACCGTGCTAGAAGCCGTTCGGATGTACAAGGCCCAGGGCCGGGTCGATGTCGATACGATCCTGCGCTTTGCTGCTATCTGCCGGGTAGCCCGAGTCGCGCGACCGTACCTTGAGTCGCTGCTGTGAACAAGAACCTGCCCGCCTCGGTCCGCCAGAGGCTGATGAATAAATCCAATGAAACGGGGCGCCCGTTTCAGGAAATTCTCCAATACTTCGCGATGGAGCGGTTCCTGTACCGCATGGCCCAATCGCGCCACGCCGACAAGTTCATCCTGAAAGGGGCGGTCATGTTCAAGGTCTGGGGCGGACCGCCGTCCCGGCCGACGAAAGATATCGACTTCCTCGCCCGAATGGAAAACGCGGTCGAACCGGTCATAGAGGTAATGCGTGATATCTGCGGGCAAGTCGTTGAAGCGGACGGGTTAGATTTCGATGTTGCGAGCGTGATCGGTGCGGCGATAACAGAGGATGCAGATTATTCTGGCGTTCGGGTCACATTTCTCGTGACCCTCCAGAACGCTCGCGTGTCAATGCAGATTGATATGGGCTTTGGCGACGTGGTCACGCCAACAGCGATAGTGGCGGAGTACCCCGTTCTCTTGGACTTCCCAGCCCCGCGACTGCTGGGCTATCCGCGTGAGACCGTTGTGGCTGAGAAATTCGAGGCAATGACAAAGCTTGGCCAACTCAACAGTCGGATGAAGGACTTCTACGACCTGTGGGTACTGTCTCGCCAGTTCGATTTCGATGGTGCAACTTTGGCGATCGCTATTCGAAGGACGTTCGCCCGCCGAAAAACAGCGATCGTGTCACTTCCGACTGCGCTAACGAGGGTGTTTAGTGGAGACCCTTCGAAGCAAACCCAATGGCAGGGTTTTGTTCGAAGAACCAGACTTGATGCCGTGCCCACTTCACTGAAATCCGTGATCGACGAACTAGTCCCGTTCCTGGTTCCGGTGGCTA